>CAWGDF010000003.1:0-140385 GCA_963821275.1 uncultured Thermoleophilaceae bacterium | reverse complement strand
TGTCCTGGGCCGAGGCCGTCACGCGCGGCCCGAGCCGGCCGGCGATGCGGGCCTTCTGGGCCTCGCTGAGCGCCGCCGATGCCCGCACGTCGAACGCCGCCTGCACGCGCGAGGCGGTGACGTTGGCGTGCTGGCCGCCGGGCCCGGACGAGCGCGACGCGCGCAGCACGATCTCCGACAGTGGCACGGCCACCCCCGCGCGGATTTCGAGTCGATCGTTCATCGCTCCCAGAACATTGCCGCAGTCAACTCAACAGACTCCGGTCGTGCGAGTGCGCGCGCCGGTCGGCGCGACTGTCGTTAGCTCGCGCCCAGATCGCCCACCGCATGGCGATACACCAGCACTGCCTCGACCGCGCGTTTGGCCTCGAGGCGGTGCAGGCGCAGGCGCGCGAACGCGTCGCGCACAACGAGCTCCAGTGCCGCGGTCATGTAGCCCTGGCCGGCGAACTCGGCCACGCCACCGTAGCCGAGGTAGGCGGATCGGAACTCCCCGCGGACGATCTCCGGGACGTTTACCAGCCGACCTCGCCCCGTCCTCTCGCCGGCAGGCGAGGTACCCGACCTTGCGCTCGGTCGTCGATCCGCTCGAGGTACGCGCGATACGCGTCGGGTGTCAGCGGCGGATACAGCCACGGGTGGTGCAGGCGGCGGCTAGCGCGCATCCGTACGATGAACTCCTCCTCGTCGGCGGCCGTCGGCGTGCGCAGCGCGACGCGGGAACGCCCGAGCATTGAGGACGACACTAGGCGGGGTCGGGTGGGGTCGAGAGGGTGCGTGCGATGCGCTGGCGAGCGCGGTAGACGCGGGTGGTGATCGTCGCTTCGCGGACGCCGAGAAGCCGTCCCGCCTCGCGGTAGGAGAGGCCCACCAGGTCGACCGCGACCAGCGCTTGGCGGAAGTCGTCGGGCAGCGCGGCGATCGTCGCGAACAGCTCCCGCTGCTCGAGCGCCACCTCCGGGTCGGCCAGCGCCGAGCGCATGGTCTGGCTCTCGTCGGCCGGCAACCCGACGGTGTCCGGCCGCCGCCCTTGGGTGCGCAGGGCGGTCAGGTACGTGTTGCGCAGCGCTGTGAGCAGGTACGGCAACTCGTGGTCGCGACGCAGCCGGCGCGGGCGGGCCAGCACCCTCGCGAAGGTCTCCTGCACCAGGTCCTCGGCGTCGTGGCGCGATCCGCACAGCGCCCACGCCGCCCGGTAGAGCCGGTCCACGTCGGCTGGCAGACTCTGCGACGCGGCGAGCCGCCGCGCGCTGATGACCCTCGCCACGGGCAGGCCGGCGGTGATGACGTCGGCGACCTGGCTTACGGTGATCGTGTCGTCGCCGCCCTGGGGCAGCTGGGCATTGCCGCCGCCCCCGATGTCGGCAGGCAGCCTGCCGTCCACGATCGGTGACTCGACGGTCGCCGACGCTGCCTGCGGCGCGAGCAACGCGGCCCCGCACAGCACCGCGACAGCAGCCGCGCGGGCGAACCTGAGCCGTGTCATCTCGAGTTGAGCCGTTTCACGTCGTGCCCCCGGGTCGTTCAGCCTGCCACGCCCAACCACGACCCCGCTGCGGGCGGATCCTTCCCGGTTGGATCTTGAGCTACGAGTCTTCCCGGTTGAACGTAGAGGCGCACGTAGCGCAGAATGTCGCAGAAGCCCGGCCGACGAGCCTGGTATTTAGCTTCCGTTCATCGGTTCACGGAGCCGGTGCCGGCCGGCGGACCAGAGGATCTCGCCCGTCTGGCCCTCGATCAGGATCGGCCCGCGGCCGACGATTCGCGGGCTTCCGCGCCGAACCTCGGCGGAGGCGCCCAGCAGCCGCTGAGCGCGGGCAAACCAGCCGTTGGCTCGCCCCGACACTGCTTAGAAACGTCGGCCCGTGCAGAAGGTGCAGCGCACCGCAGGGGGCTTCGCCGGCGTCCAGGTGATGGTGATATGCCCGCTCGCAGAGTCCTCCTCGCGGCCGGTCATGCAGGCCGCTGTGGCCAGCAGCTCGAGATCCTCGGCTCAGAGCGCGGCCTCCGAGTCGCTGTGCGAGAGCCGTCGGAACCGCGTCCTTCCATTCCCGCCTCGCGCGTCCTTCCATTCCGCCCAAGTCTCCTGGAAGGGTCCGATCCCCCTCAAGGACGCCGCCCGCTGCAGTTCTTCCCGCGTCGCTTCGCCGCCGACGTCAGCACGACGGGAAGCAATCGGGCCGTTCGGAGTCTTCAGGGGCGAGCATGGTCCACGGGGACGGACAGATCAGCGAGGCCGAGCTTGCGGCCTTCGCCGACGACTCGCTGACACCGAGACGGCGCGCGCAGGTCGCTGCCCGCATCGCACGTTCGTCCGAGCTGCGCGTCCTGGTCGGCGAGCAGCGGGCTGCGCTCGAGGCCGTCCGGGCTCTCGACGCGCCCGCCCCGGCCCGTCTTTGCGCTCGAGTCCGAGCCGAGCCGAGCCGCCTGCCCACGCGATCGCACGCGCGTCTCCGACCGGTGGTGCTCGCCGTTGCCGCCGCGATCGCCGTCCTGCTCGTCGTCGTGCTGCCGCCCCAAGGCCGCAGGGACGGGCCGACGATGCTCGAGATCGCCCAACTCGCGGACCAGAGCCCGTGCGCGTCCGCCCCACCGCGCGACCGCGCCGAGCCATCGCGGCTCAACGCGGCGATCGCCGGCCTGCCATTCCCAAACTACCCCGCGCGGCTCGGCTGGTACGCGATCGGCATCCGCGTCGACGAGCTCGACGGCCGAGAAACGCGGACGGTCTTCTTCTGCGCCCGCGGCGACCCGCGGATCGCCTACTCGATCGTCGCCGGCTACGCGCTCGCATGGCCCGCGCACGCACCGCGGACGCTTCGCAACGGGACCGAGCTGCGCCACCTTCGGCGCGGCAGGCAGACGATCGTCACCTGGCTACGGGCCGGCCGCATGTGCGTGCTCTCCGGAGCCCGCCTCAGCCGGGATGAGCTGCTCGAGCTCCCCGCCTGGAACGGTCCGATGGACACCGCCCGCACCCACAACGGCCTGTTGCCGTCCCTCGTGCCGGCCACTCACCGGGCGGCCGCATGACCGAGCGCCGTCGCTCCGTTTTCGTCCTGCTGCTCGTGCTGGGGCTGATCGCGGCTTCGCTGGTAGTGCTCAACCAGCGCGACACGAAGCTCGGGCTCGACCTGCAGGGCGGCGTGCAGCTGGTCTACGAGGCGGAGGGGACCGCTCAGCAGCCGACCGTCACGCCCGAGGCGCTGCAGCGGTCGCTGGACATCATCCGCGAGCGCGTGGACGCGCTCGGCGTGTCCGAGCCGGAGTTGCTGCAGTCGGGCGAGCATCAGATCGAGGTGAACCTGCCCGGCGTGGAGAACGCCGAGCGCGCGGCCCAGCAGGTGGGGTCGACCGCGCAGCTGTTCTTCTACGACTGGGAAGCCAACATCCTCGACGAGAACTGCCGGACGGACCCGAACGAGAACGCCAACGAGAAGCAGGCGATCACGGGGTTCTTCCAGGCGGTCCGGCAGGCCTCGCGGTGCGACCCGCAGCGCGACGGCAACAGCAACGTCGCCGACCAGCCGCGCTTCTACGCCTTCGACGAGGTCTCCGAGCGGCCGCTGAACAACGGTCAGCCGTCCGACAGCCGGGACGCGGCGCTGGAGGACCTAGACGACGCCGAGCGCGAGCGCGCGCAGGTGGTGGAGGTCTCCGAGGGGATCCTCGTGGTGCGCGATCAGAAGCCGAGCGCCGATGCGCCGGAGCCCGACCGCTTCTGGGTGATCGAGGACAACCCGGCGCTGTCGGGCACCGACATCCGCAACCCGGAGCAGGACTTCGACCAGCAGCTCGGCAACGAGCCGTTCGTCAGGTTCGAGTTCAACGACCGCGGGCGCGAGGCGTTCCAGGAGATCACGCGCGAGATCGCCCAGCGCGGGCGCGACAACGCGTTCGGGGGCCCGGACCCGAACCAGAGCTCGCAGCACTTCGCGATCGTGCTCGACGACGAGCTGATCTCGGCGCCGTCGATCGACTATGTCGAGTACCCGGACGGGATCGACGGCACGACGGGCGCCAAGATCACCGGCTCGTTCACGACCGACTCGGCGCAGGAGCTGGCGAAGATCCTGGAGATCGGCGCGCTGCCGGTGCGGCTCGAGCTCGTCTCGCGCTCGCAGGTGTCGGCCTCGCTCGGCCAGCAGGCGCTCGACCAGGGCCTCCTGGCCGGCCTCGCGGGCTTCGCCATCGTCGCGCTCTTCCTGGTCGCCTTCTACCGCGTGCTCGGCGTCATCGCGACCGTTGCGATGGGCATCTACGGGCTCTACCTGTACGCGATCGTCGAGCTGGTCCCGATCGTGCTCACCCTCCCCGGCATCGCCGGCATGATCCTCACGCTCGGGGTCGCGGCCGACGCCAACATCGTGATCTTCGAGCGCGTGAAAGAGGAGATACGCGCGGGCCGCAGCGTCGGGGCGGCGATCGCGGCCGGCTACAGGAAGGGCCTGACCGCGATCCTGGACGCGAACATCGTCACGATCCTGGTCGCGTTCATCCTGTTCGTGCTCGCGACCTCCGGGGTGCGCGGGTTCGCGCTCACGCTGGGCGTCGGCGTGATCGTGTCGCTGTTTACCGCCGTGCTGGCGACGCAGGCGATCCTGTACGCGCTGCGCGGCACGCGTCTGCTGCGCTCGCGCGCGGCGCTCGGGGCGCGCGACTCCAGGCCGATCCGGTTCGACTTCATCGGCGGCTCGCGGTGGTTCTTCTCGATGTCGGGCGTGATCCTGCTGATCTGCGAGCTCGCGATCGCGATCCAGGGGCTGAACTTCGGGATCGACTTCGAGGGCGGCACCCGGATCACCGCTCCGCTCGAGCGTCCTGCGACGGTCGACCAGGTGCGCGACACGCTGGCGCCGCTCGGGCTCGCCGAGGCCGAGATCCAGACGGTCGACAACCCGGAGCTGGGGCGCAACGTCGTCCAGATCAGCGCGGCGGAACTGGAGCAGAACCAGGTCGACCGGGTCGAGGATGCGCTGCGCGACCGGTTCGGGTTCGCGGACGACCCGAGCTCGCAGTCGATCGGCGCGAGCTTCGGCCAGACCGTGGCCGAGAACGCGATCCGGGCGATCATCGCCTCGCTGATCATCATCTCGATCTACATCTCGCTGCGCTTCCAGTGGAAGTTCGCGGTGCCGGTGCTGATCGCGCTCGCGCACGACCTGTTGATCACGAGCGGCGTGTACGCGCTCACCGGCAGGGAGGTGACAGCCTCGACGGTGGCGGCCCTGCTCACCATTTTGGGCTTCTCCTTGTACGACACGATCGTCGTGTTCGACCGCGTGAGAGAGAACATCCCGCGAATGCCGAACGCGGCCTTCTCCCAGATCTACAACCGCTCGATGTCCGAGGTGATCGTGCGCTCGCTGGCGACGAGCTTCTGCGCCGGGCTGCCGATCCTCGCGCTGATGCTGTTCGGCGGCGAGACGCTCCAGGACTTCGCGTTCGCGCTGCTGATCGGGACGATCTCCGGCACCTACTCCTCGGTGTTCATCGCCGGCCCCGTGCTCACGCACTGGAAGGAGCGCGAGCCCGTCTACCAGGCGCGCGAGGCGCGCATCCGGGCCGAGTTCGGCAAGGTGCCCGCCTACGCGGTGGCGACGGCCGGCGCCCCTGTGGACGTGGCGCCGTCGGAGCGCAAGCGCCGGCGCGACCGGCTGACCTCACCGGCCGACCTCTCCCGCGGCGTGTCGCGGCAGGAGTTCGACGAGATGGCGCAGGCGCTCGGCGTGGTGGAGGCGCAGGAGCGCCACCCGGCCGCCGGCGGCGGCTCGGGCTCGGGCGACAAGCCGAAGAAGCCGCGCAACCGGCGGCACGGGAGACCGCGCTGATGGCCGCGCTCGTCTGGGTCATGATGGGCATCGCCCTCTGGCACTTCGCGATCTTCGTCCCGGACCACTTCTGGTCGGGGATCGTGGGCGCGTTCGTCGGCGCCGTCGTCGGCGCCTTCATGTTCGGGTTCCTCGTGCACGGCTTCACGGTGCCAGGCCAGATCGACACCGACCTCCTCAACGCGCTCGAGGCGATCCCCGGGGCGATCGCCGGCATGGCCGTCGTCTACGCCATCGGCCTCCGCCAAGACCCCGGGTGACATCGACAGAGTTGGCTGAAGCGATCCGGACGCAGTCGACTTGGACGCTCTGGTGCGCACGCTCGCTCCGCGAGGCAACCAGGCGTCTCAATCGACGCCGACCGAACCGTCGTTCCGGACGACCAGCACAAGCCCGCGCGGCTGGACCGAGTCAACGTAGTGCGTAGGCACGGCCTGGGCGAGCGTGAGATCCCGACAGAGCGGAGGTCGAAACCCGTCGCTTTCGCATTCGCCTGGTTGCCTCATGCTGCACGACTTCGGCGGACCCTGGGGGCTGCGCTGGGCGGCCGAGCATCCCGACCGCTTCGGTTCCGCCGTCTTGCTCGGCACCGGCGTGCTGCCCGGCTATCGCTGGCACGCGCTCGCGCGCGTGTGGCGCACCCCACTCCTCGGCGAGCTGTTCATGGCCACCACCACGCGCGCCGGCTTCCGGCTCCTGCTGCGGCGCGGCAACCCACGCGGGCTGCCGCGAGCGTGCGTAGACCGCATGTACGACGACTTCGACCGCCACACACGGCACGCGGTACTCGACCTCTACCGCTCGGTGCCAGAGTCGCCGCCACCGGGGCGCAGCTCGCGGCCGCGCTGCGCCCGCTCGACCGGCCCGCGCTCGTGCTCTGGGGCCGCCACGACCCTACCTGCCCGCCGCCCTCGCCGACCGCCAGCGCGACGCCTTCCCGCGCGCGCAGATCCGCGTGCTCGAACGCAGCGGCCACTGGCCCTTCGTCGATGACCCCGCCACCGTCACTGCGGATCTGACCGGCTTCCTCGCCGGCTCTCTCAACTCAGCGATTGCTCCAGATGGGCAGTACTGGGACGCCCTTGGCGACAAGAGGCCCGCGACATAGTGCTTCTCTTTGGTGGCGTCTTCCTAGCCTTTGGCATCGAACTTTTGGTGCGTGCCTGGGATCGACGCAAGCGCACCCAAGGTCCAGCAGGACATCGGCCGACTGACGTGTCGGTAAGCCGCTCTGAGCCGCCACGAGGGCCGCGACTGCAGGGGAACCGGCACCTTGCTAGCGCATTGAGCCACGAGCAGGCGTGTCGGTCGTCGCACCCTTGACGCCCGAGTTGGACGACCCGCACGAGCGCCAGCAGCCCGCGCGGACACGCCTGCTTTCGCACGGGGAAAGCAGGCGTGTGCGCGCGACGGGTCGCGTCCCTGAGCTGCTGTAAATTCGCGTGCGGCTCAGGTTCCCGGTCAGTGAATTTGCCTTATGCGGCGTTCACCACCTCGGCGTCGCTGGTTGGTTCGCTTCCGGCGTATCTCGGTCCATGGGCGGCGGCGGCAATCAGCTGCGTTGAATCGATCGGAGCGGGGTCACCGAGCGTGTAGCTCGACGGGCACGCCGGGACGTCTCGGGCGTTCGGGGCCCGCGACTGGCTCCATCAAACCCGACGCACCGAGAACCGTACCTGGCGGCCCTGCGTATGACGGGTCATGCGACGGGACATGTACCAGTCCGGGCCTCGCTTGGGCCGCCGGGGTTCTCGGGCTTTCTTCTCGGGTGCGGCCGGTTCGGGGTGCGACTGATGTCACGAGCAGCTTGGCGTGTGCTGGCCGCGATGCTTGCGGTGGGCTTGGTCTTGTCACTGGCAAGCGCGCCACTGGCCGCCCCCGTCGGCGCGCTGAAGCAATTCAAGGTGCCAACGGCCAACAGCCAGCCGCGGGCCATCACCAACGGTTCGGACGGCAACTTCTGGTTCACCGAAGGCACCGAGTTCACGTCCGCGCCTGCCAAGATCGCTCGCATCACACCGGCCGGCGTCATCACCGAGTTCGGCCCCGGCGTGGCCGACGGGTGCAACTTGTGCATCATCACCGACATCGCCCAGGGCCCAGACGGCATTCTCTACATCACCTCCAATGACCCCACCCTGATGCGCTTCAACATTGCGACCGAGAGCTTCGAGACACCGGTGCAGATGCCCAACACCAATGCCCTGGGTGGCAACATCGCCGTCAGCGCCACCGACGCGTGGATCACCGACTTCAACAACGACGCGGTTTGGCGCTACCAGCTCTCGAACGGACAGTTCACATCGTTCCCGGTCACCGACCCGGCCGACGTCGCCGTGGACACAGCCGGCAACGCCTGGTTCACCGAGCCCGGTGATGTCAACGCACCCGGCACCAGCAACATCGGCCGCATCGACGCGGCCACGGGAGTCGTCACGACGACCCCAACCACCGACGGTTCCACGACGGTGGCCCCGCGCAGCATCACCGTCGCCTCCGATGGGCAGCTCTGGTTCACCGCCCGCTTCACGCCCCAGGCTGTCGGGCGCCTCAACCCGTCCGACAACTCCGTGACCCTGTTCCTCGTGACAAACACCGGGCCCTCGGGCATCGCCGCCTCACCCGACGCCAGCGTGTGGTTCACCCAGGAGACCAACGGCAACGCCGCCAGGATCACCAACGCCGGCGTCATCACCGACGGCAAGGCGGTCAAGGGCAGCGGCCCATTCGGGATCACCGTCGCGCCCAACGGAGACCCGTGGTACACGATGATGGCCGCAAACAAGATCGCCACACTGCAGCTGCGGTAGGCCGCGACGCCACCCGCTGACAGCGCTGCTCTCAAACCCTGCGGCCTGCCCACTCCAGACGAGCTCGAGCAGGCCACATGGATACGAGCAGTAGCGCGTCGCCGCTGCTTTCACGAATGCAACAGCGGGACCGGCTCGGATCGCGCGCCGCCGGGCGCCCTCCTCCTCGTCCGACTCAGCAGCGAGCGGGCGCGCCAAGCGGTGCGCCAGGACTGCTCCTTTGCCAAGGAGCAGGAGTCTCGTCCTGCGGCCCTGGTCGTCGTCCGCAGCTAGCGTCTCGGAGCACCCGTCGAGACGCCCGTTCCTCGCGCTTTGCGACAGCGCCGGCTAGGAGGCACCAGAGTGCGGGATCTCGGCGAGGCGGGGATAGGAAGTCGTCGCTGTTGGCGGAGCAGGGTCAAAGCGGAAAGCCGGCACCGCCTGAGATCACGCCTATTTCTTGTCAGGATCGGGACGGGGGCTCTCGCCTCGGATCGGGAGCCAGTAAAAGGCGTTGAACGCAACGATCACGGCCAAGCCCAGGACGGGTAGCACGGCGCCAAGCAGGGCGCCTGTCGCGAGCCAGGCCAGGGCGAGTTGAAAGCGCCTGCTGATTGCTGTCGCGCCGGCAGGGTCGAGGCTTCGCTGAGCAGCCGGTGACGGCCGGCGTATTGCCAGACGGCGTTGAACGTCAGGGCGGTCACGTCGAACGCGATGGCGTAGAAGACAACGGCGGTCCGCTGGTCGTCTCCGCTGCGCAGCGACTCGGCAAGGACGGAGGTCGCGAACGGCAGGAACGCCACAACCATCAGCAGCAGGGTGTTCAGCAGCAGCACGACCCGGTCGGCTGCACGGATGTGGTCGAACATGACGTGGTGGTTGGCCCACACCTGCCCGATGAACAGAAATGTGACGGCGTAGGCGAGATAGGACGGCCAGAGCTCGAGAAGGCCATGCAGCAAGGTCTCGTCGTCAGTTGGTGGCGTGATCTCAAGAACGAGCAGGGTGATGGTGATGGCGAAGACGCCATCGCTGAACGCCACGACCCGGATGGTGTCGCGGTGCACCGGGTCGGCTCCGGCACTGCCTCCACGCGCTCGCGCCGCCGGGAGCCAACGCATCCAGCCGATCACAGATCGAGCACCACGTCGTCGCGTGGCAGTGAGCAGCAGATGAGCGCGCTTCCGTCGGCAGGGGGCTCGACGGGGTCGGGGCTGTACTCGACGTCGCCGGCGATGAGGGTGGTCTCGCAGTTGTGGCACACCCCGGTGCGGCATGACCAGCGGACGGGGACGTCGCATGCTTCGGCGAGCTCGAGCAGGCTGGCGTAGTCGCCGCTCCAGCGGATGGCGAGGTCGCTCCGGGCGAACTCGATCCTGGGGCCGTCTCCCGGCCGGCCGTCGGGTGGGTGGGGCGTCCGCGCAGGTGTCGCGCGATTCCCGGCGTCAGACCCGGTGCCGGCCCGAACGGCTCGGTGTGGATGAGCGAGGCGCCGAGTCCCATCGCTGCCAGACCGGCGCTGATCTCCTCCATGAACGGCGTCGGCCCGCACACGTATGCCTCGGCGTCACGCGGTGGCTGAAGGTCGGCGAGCAACGAGCCCGTAAGCCGGCCCGCGCTGTCGAAGTCGCGGCCCTTGAGGTCGCTCGGACCGGGCCGGCTGTAGTACACGTGCGCGCGCACCTTCGGGAGCGACGCGAGGAGGGCCCGGGCCTCGCCGGCGAACGAGTGATCGCGGCTGCTGCGTGCGCCGTGCAGCCACCAGATGTCCCGATCGGAATGCATCTTCACGAGCGCCTGCAGCATCGCGAGCACCGGTGTCGCGCCGATCCCGGCGCTGATCAGCAGCACAGGCGCATTCGTCCGGTCGAGGATGAACGTGCCACGCGGCGCTGCGATGTCGAGGTGGTCGCCGACCGACAGCCGGGTATGCAGATAGCTGCTAGCGACGCCATCGTGCTCGCGTTTGACGGTGATTCGGTAGTAGCCGGCATCGGGCGGCCCCGAGAGGGAGTAGTTGCGTAGCACCGACCTCTCCCTCTCGTCCGGCTGGATGCGGAGCGTGAGGTACTGGCCGGGGCGCGCGGCGGGAAGCGGCTCCCCGTCAGGGTCCTCGAGGCGGATCGAGATGACGGAGTCGCATTCCGGCTCGAGCGCGGTGACAGCCAGTCGGCGGAACCCCGGCCAGGCGGGGGGCGGGCTGGCCGCGACCAGGCCGGCGTTCCCGCCGCCAGGCTCTCCATCGAGCAGGGCCTGGAACGACGTCTGCCAGCCGGGGCTGAGGGCCGGGATCCGCAGCGCGCGAAGCAGCTGCTGGCGCGGGTGGCTGGGGAGATATAGGAGCGCACTGACCTCGCCGACGGTCATCTGCTCCGGGCCGGAGGCGACCTTGACGATCTCGTCCCCCGCCTGCACCTCGCCCTCCTCGAGCACACGGAAGTAGAAGCCGGGACGCCGGTGTGACACGAGCAGCGCGGGGATGCGGGGGTCGTTCATCCGGATCCCGACGCGGTAACAGGTCACACGGGGTTGCGTGACCTCGAAGACGGCGCCGCCGATCTGGTAGCGGTCGCCGATGCAGACCTCGTCGTCGCCAAGTCCCTCGACCGTAAAGTTCTCGCCGAACTGTCCGGAGACGAAGTCGCCTCGGACGAGCTCGCGTTCCCAGTAGCGATAGGAGTCGCTCTGGTACACGAAGACCGCGCGCTCCTCGCCACCGTGCCCGGCAAGATCGCCTTGCCCGTCGCCGTCGAGGTTGAGCTTGCGTGCACAGCGAGGGCCGGTGACAGGGTCCTTGAAGACGCCGGTGAAGACAGTCTTCCCATGCCAAGACACGTCCTTCGGCATGCCGACGTTGACCGCCAGCAGGGTGCCCATACGATGCGCCTCGGGCTCGGCTGACTCGGCTTGCTCTGACCCCGAGCTCATGCTCACTCCTCGGCGGCTGCAACCTCAGCGTCGACGAGATCGGCCGCATCCAACCCGTCGAAGATGCGGCTAGGAGCGCACTGACCGTCCTCCTCCGACATCGTCCGCGAAGTATCTCGCAAGCAGAGAACGACCCCGGGAGCTAAGACTGGCCCTTCCGCAGAGCGTCCTCGACACCGCTCCCGAGTCGCGATCATCGATCGCGGTGCCGCCGAGCGCCGCGCGGGCCGCCTGCACTGCGGCCCGCAAGCTCGCTACCCGCTCGCTTGTTTGGTCAGGGTGATGTCCATCCAGGGCCGCCAAGTGGAGTTGTCGTCGAGCACGTCCCAGTGGCCCGTGATGACGTTGCGCTCGTCGTTGAAGGTGCCGGTGAACCGGTCCCTCTCGCTGCGCATGGTCCACACCAGTGCTCCGTCGTCCTCGACGAGACTCGCCTCGTAAGCGTTAGGCCCGTCGGTGCCGAAGTACTGGGTGAGGTAGATCCCGCGCGCGGGGTCGTAGCCGATGATCTCGGCGCCCTCGACCGTCTGGTCTCCTACCTTGGCGTCCACAAGGTGGAGCAGCGCTCCGCCGGGCAGCCGTTCGTAGGTATCGATCGCGTCGATTCGGGCCGGCGAAGCGTCGGTGGTGCTTCCCTCGGTCTGCCATCTGCCGATCAACCCGTCGAGGCGCTCTAGCGCGGCAGCTGACTCGTCCGCCATGGGTATCTCCATTCCTGTTCGTCAGCACGCCCAGTACCGCCTATCCCGCGGCCCGAGTTAGTCCCGCCGCATGTGTAACGGACGGCTGGGTTCTGAGACAATACATTATGTTCCGCATCGGATCATAATTCATAGCCGAGTTCCCCTTGTAGAGGAGTGTCTGCCCATGTCTCTCCGCGATGCCGCTTCCCCGCTCGACCGGCCTAGTCGGGACCGCCAGGGGGCGACGCTGGCGCTGTTGGCGTTCGCGATGCTGATCGTCTCGCTCGACCAGTACATCGTGGTGGTGGCGCTGCCCGAGATCGGGCGAGAGCTGGGCTATTCGGCGCAGACGCTGCAGTCGGTGATCAGCGCCTACGCTGTCGCGTCCGCCGGTTTCCTGCTGCTTGGGGGTCGCGCCGCCGACCTGCTCGGACGCCGCCGGGTCTTCGTCGCTGGCCTCTCGCTCTACGCCGCCGCCTCGCTGGGTGGGGGCCTCGCTTCGGAGCCCGACCTTCTGCTCGTCGCGCGCGCGGTGCAGGGACTCGGCGGAGCGCTTCTGTTTCCCGGCCACTCTGTCACTCGTCAACACCAGGTTCGCCGAGGGGCGGGAGCGCAACCGCGCGGTCGCGGTCTGGGGCGGCGCCGGTGCGGCCGGCCTCGTCATCGGCGTGCTGCTGGGCGGCGTCCTCACACACGCGCTCGGCTGGCAGGCGGTCTTCTTCGTCAACGTGCCCCTGGCGGGCCTGGCGATCCTGCTCGCGTTCGCGCTGATCCCCACCGACAGCCCCCGCGAGGGTCGGCGGCGGTTCGATCTACCCGGCGCGCTCACCGCCACCGCAGGGATCACCCTGCTCGTGTTCGCCCTCGTGGAGGGTCCGCAGCTCGGCTGGGGCTCCCCCGCGATCGTGGCCGCCGCGGCCGCGAGCGCTCGTTGCGCTCGGTGCCTTCGCGATCGTCGAGCAGCGCAGCCGCGACCCGCTCGTGCCGCCCCGGCTGCTCGCCAACCGCAACCTCGCCACGGCCGTTGCGATCGCATTCCTTTTCTGGGCGACGTTCGGGTCGGTGCTCTACTTCCTAACGCTCTACTTCCAGGACGTGCACGGCTACGACGCTCTCGAGACGGGCCTCGGGTTCCTCCTCCCGACCGCGGTGGTTGTCGCCGGCTCGGCGCTCGCCGGTCGTGTCGTGACGCGCTGTGGTTTGAAGCCCACCCTGGTCGGCGCACTTGCCATCGGCGCAGTCGGCGCGCTCGCGCTCGGCCTGGCGATGTCCCCGGACGGCTCCTATGCCGCGCTAATCCCCGGCCTCGTGATGGTCAGCATCGGCGACGGCGTCGTCTTTACCACGACGTTCATCGCCGCCGGGACCGGGGTGGCCGACAGCGAGCAGGGCGTCGCGTCGGGGATCGCCTCCACCAGCACCTCCGTCGGCGCCGCGGTCGGCCTCGCCCTGCTCGTACTGGTGGCCAACTCCGGCACGGACGGACTCCAGGGGGAGGCGCTGCGGATCGCCACCGCGGACGGCCTCGGCGCGGCCGTGCTGGTCGTCGCGGCCGGGATCGCCGCGATCGCGGTCGTCGCTCTGAACCTCCGCCCCGACCCGCGCACGCGCGCGCATACCCCGTGCCCGCGTCAGCTGGCGGTGCCGGCGCCATGAACGCCCGGCCGGGCCACGCCGCCTGACCCTGCCGAGCTCCCAACCCGACAGGCCGGCGGCATCAGGCGTGTAGGTGATGGAGCTTGGGAGCCCCGCTTATGCGGCGGCTGTGCTCGACGAGGCTCGGATAGTCGCTGGCTATGCCCTGGAGCAGCGCCTCGACCGCGCGCTCGATCTCGACATCGCTCGTGGGCGCGTGACCAAACAGGGCGCGATAATGGACCAGCGAGCCGATCAGATCGAGGATCAGCTCGAGATCTACGTCGTCGCGGAGGTCATTTCGCGCGTGAGCCCGCTCGAGCGTCTGCCTGACGGCCGCGCGCGGCGGGTCGAACAGCGTGGTCATGAACGCCGCCCGCAGCTCACGGTCGCCGGCGCAATCCGCGAACAGGGGACCGATCACGCCGGGCGGCATCCGCCGGAAAGCGGCCACGAACAGCTTGAGGCACTCGTCGAGATCGCAGAGCGTGCAACCGGTGTCGGGCGCCCGCGCCGCGCCGAGGCGCTGTCCGAGCGCGGCGAGCACCAGTCGCTGGCGGTTGGGCCAGCGACGGTAGATCGCCGGCTTCGTCGTCCCCGCCCGGCGCGCGACCTCCTCGAGCGTGAGCCGTCCATAGCCGAACCGGTCCAGCACGACAAGTGTTGCGTCGAGAACGGCGGCGTCGATCTGCCGGTCGCGCGGGCGACCGACCTGCGCTTCCAGCGTCCCGGCGTCTGGACCGCGCTTCACAGCGTGATTCTAAATAGCGGGGCCCTCTTCAAGTTGAGCGACGGGACTCGAACCCGCGACCGCTTGGACCACAACCAGGGACCCGCGCTTGACGATCCTGCTCGCAAAGCCGCTTGGGAAGCGGGATTCATGCGGATTGGTGCCGGCAGGGCGTCATCAGTTTCCCGCTCGTTACGGGCCGGATAGGTCGCGAGCCTGAGACGGCGCGCAGGAGGTCGCCCGCGCAGCCTAGAGGCAACTGTTAGGGTGCCCTAACGCCAGCCTGCCGGCGGGCCGGACACATCTTCAAAGGGGGTCGGAATGTCGTTCGCTGAAACGGTTCTGCTGGGCGCCTTTGCCGGCTCCACGATCTTCCTCGGGCTGCCCGTCGGCCGGCTCCAGATCATGAGCAACCGCTGGCGAGTGGCGCTGGCGATGTTCGCGGTCGGCGTGCTCGCTTTCCTGTTCGCGGACATCTTCGAACACGCCCTAGGAATCGTCGAGGAACCAGTGGAGGCCTTCGAGGAGGGCGAGCAGGGTATCGGCGAGGCGATCGGGTTCGTTGCGCTGCTCGGCGCCGGCTTCGCCGCCGGCACCGCTGGGCTCGGCACGCTCGAACGCTGGATGCGCCCCAGCGGGCCGACGCACCCGCCCCTAGCTGGGGGCTCCGTTGACACGCTCACCGTCGAAGACGCCGCGCTGCTGGACTCCCAGACCAAGATGGCCCGCACCCGTTCCCTCCAGGTCGGGCTGACAATCGCCGCGGCCATAGGGCTCCACAACTTCGCCGAGGGCCTGGCCATCGGCGTCTCCGCGAGCACCGGCGAAATCGCGCTCGCCACCGTCCTGATCATCGGGTTCGCGCTGCACAACGCCACCGAAGGATTCGCCATCGTCGGCCCCCTCGGCTCTGTACGCCCATCCTGGAGCTGGCTCGCTCTCGCCGGCCTGATCGCCGGCGGGCCGGTGTTCCTCGGCGCGATGGTCGGCTATGAGCTCAACTCCGAGCCGCTCGAACTCGCCTTCTACGGCCTCGCCGGCGGGGCCATCTTTTACGTGATCGGCGAGGTCTGGAGCGCCATGCGCCGCCACGGACACCGCGAACTAGGACTCTGGCTGCTCTCCGCCGGCTTCCTCGCCGGCATAATCACCGACCTCGTCGTCGTCTACGGCGGAGGCTAACCGCTGGAGGATGAGAGCGTTCATTGTTGTGGCCGGCCCGTCGTGGACCGCCAGGCCACGGCTTGACCCGAGCCCGCCCTGGAGGCGGACGGTACTGGGCAGCGACCGGGCAGACTGGCGGGCGCCGGCTGGCTCGCTCCGAGCGCGTGCGCTCAGGAAGGCAGCGGGCCGGGCGGACGCAGCCCCGCGTCCTCGAACAGCGCGCTGAGTAGCGGCTCGTAGTCACCGTCGGCGAGCGCGCCGATGGGATCACGGGTGTACGGGAGCAGCGTCTCGTACGGAAGCCCGAAGGCGGCGCGCATCGCGAGCAACCGCCGGCGTTCGGCGCTCTGGGCGTCACCGAGCACACGCCCGGCGGCGGTCAGCCGGCGTACGCGCAGGACCCGCCGGGGGACCGCCCAGAGCAGGACGACGAGGGTGGGCAACACGAAGGTCACCCAGCCCAGCAGGCCGCGCGGTGTCCTCGACTGCCGACTCGCCCTGCTCGCCCAGAGCCGCCGTATTGCCCCCGGTCTGGGCCCCGACCTCGCTGAACGCATCGTCGAGCGCGCCTCCCACGATCGGGACGTCCGCGACCACACCGCCGGCGTCCTCGAAACCGCCGCGGACGCTGTTGCCGGCGTCCTGGACACCGCGGCCGAGGCTGGCGAGATCGTCGAAGGTGTCGTTGACCGTCAGCCCGAGCCAGGCGAAGAAAGCGATGAGGACCACGACCGCGAGGTCGCCGAGAATGGCCCGGCCGCGCGGGCCGGGAACCTGCGGGTAGTAGCGCACGCCGAGCAGTATCGCCACCCGGCCCGACGCCACCTCGCGCGTCGCCGGCGCCCTGCGTGCCAAAGTCCTGGAGTCCCGAACGCAACCGCGTCCACGGAGGAGAGCCATGCTGGATCACGTCGGTGTCGAGGTGTCGGACTACGAGCGGAGCAAGGCGTTCTACACGCAGGTCCTCGAGCCGCTCGGACTGGAGCTGCTCATGGAGCCCGCACCGGGCGCCGGCGGATTCGGCCTCACGGCGAACCAGAAACCGTTCTTCTGGATCTCCGCCCGCGGTCGCCCGACGGTCTCCGGAGCGCACATCGCCTTCGAGGCGCCGAGCACCGAGGTGGTCGACGCCTTTCATGCCGCGGCGCTCGCGGCGGGCGCTCGGGACAACGGCGGCCCGGGCAAGCGTGAGATCTACCACCCCAACTACTACGGAGCGTTCGTCCTGGACCCGGACGGCAACAACGTGGAGGCTGTCTTCCACGGGGCCCCCTGATGAGGCTCGCAGGAACCGCGGCCCTGGTCACCGGCGCCTCCAGCGGCATCGGCCGGGCGAGCGCACGTCTGCTTGCCGCCGAAGGTGCCGCAGTCGCCCTGGCGGCGCGCCGGGTCGACCGTCTGGAAGAGCTCGCGCGTGACATAGACGAGCAGGGCGGCACGGCGGTGGTCATCGAAGCTGACGTGGCCGAGCGCGAGGCCGCGGAGGCCACCGTGCAGCGGGCCGTCGGGGAGCTGGGGCGGCTGGACGTGCTCGTCAACAACGCGGGCGTGATGCTGCTCGGCCCGTTTGCCGACGCACCGCTCGAGGAATGGGAGCGCATGGTCGGTGTCAACCTGCTCGGGCTCCTCTACTGCGCCCGGGCGGCGCTGCCCCACCTGCTCGAGGCGGCCGAGCGCGAGCCACGCCGGACCGCCGATCTGGTCAACATCTCCTCGGTCGCCGGCCGTGTGGTCCGGGCGGGGAGCGGCGTGTACAACGCGACCAAGCACGCGGTCGGCGCCTTCAGCGAATCGCTACGCCAGGAGGTGACCGGCCGCCACGTCCGGGTATCGCTCGTCGAGCCGGGCGCCGTGGCCACCGAGCTCTCCAGCCACAACCGGCCCGAGATCCGGGAGCGCATCGCCGAGCGCTTCGGCGGCGTCCAGCGGCTCGAGGATCGCGACATCGCCGATGCGATCGCCTACATCGTCACCCGCCCGCGGCACGTCGCGGTGAACGAGATCCTCGTCCGGCCGACAGAGCAGGAGCAGTGATCCGGGGGGTGGGCCCTTCTGATGCCTCTATGCGGCATTGAAAGGGCCCACCCCCGCCCGGCCGAGACCGCCAGTCTGTCGGGCCGGGCGGCCCGAATGCGCTCGACGACCTCCGCCGGGCCGACCCGCTCGGTGTCGAGCACCAGGTGCACGCCGTCGAGGCCCGCCAAGGCGACCACGGATTTGTTCGTGTAGTCCAAGAGCCAGTCGAGCGACGACCAGCCCGGCGGCTCGCGGGTGACGATTCGGCGGCGAAGCGTGTCCGGAGCGGCCTCCAACCGCACGAGCAGATGATCGCCGGCGCCGACCGAGGCCAGGACGTCGCTCAGGTGCGCCGTGGACTCGATCACCTCCGCCACCAGCAGGAGGTCGTGGCCCTCGCGGCGGTGCAGGTCTCCCCAGACGCGGAGATGATCGCAGCGCTGACGAACGTCGGGAAAGGGGTAGGCCCAGGCCACCTCGTCCACGTCGACGGCCGCATGCGCGATCTGCGCGTCCACCAGGGCGTCGCTAAGCGCCGTCAGGCACACCGTCTTTCCCGCTCCCGGCGGACCGGTCAGCACGACGACGAACACAGGGCGAGTCTCGCACCGAAGCTCGCTGCCGGAAACCGGTGCGCGGCTCTCAATCCGGCAGGAGCGCGGCCGCGAGCTGCCCGCGCAGCCAGCGCTCGTAGGCCGCGGGGCTCCAGCTCCGGTCGCGAACGAGCGCCAGATAGGTGCGCTCGCTTGCCAGCGTCCAGATCGCATCGGCGGCCCGGCGGGTCGTGAGGCCGGGCTTGAGCTGCTTGCGTCGCTTGAGCCCTCGGGCGACTCGGGTTTGCGTCTCGTAGCGGCGCCGGTCGTGCTCGGCCAGGACCTCCGTGGCCTCGGGATCGGCGCCCGCCGCGGCCTCGAGCTGGGCGAACACGGCGGCCTCTCGGTCGCAGATCCGCCGGTGCAGCCTCGCAAACAGCGCAAGCCGCTCGCGTGCGTCCTCCTCCATCTCCATCTCCCGCCAGGGCGGCCGGGAGGCGAGCGTGGCCGCCTCGTCGTCGCCCCGCACCGTCAGGTCGACGACGGCCCGGAGGATGTTCGCCTTGCTGCGCAGGCTGGCGTAGACGGTTGGGACGGCGACGTCGGCCTCGTCGGCGATCGCGGCGATGGACGTCGCAGCATAGCCGTCGCGCACGAACAGCCGCGCCGCCGCCTCGACGATCCGGCGGCGGGTCTCGCGCGCCTGCCGCGCGCGGTTCGACATCTCATAAGGCCTGGTCTTACTCCCGGACGTCACAGTTGGTTATAGTGTCATATATCGAATAGAGGAGGCACTAGCAGTGGCACAGGCGCACGTACACGCACTCGAGGCCGGGAGCGGCGAGCGCCTGCGCTTTGGCGAGGTCGAGATCCTGGTCAGGGCCTCCGCCGAGACCACCGCCGGGGCGTTCGCGCTCTTCGAGGAGAACGATCCGGTCGACACTCCCCTTCACGTTCACGAGAACGAGGACGAGCTGTTCTATGTGCTCGAGGGCGAGCATGTGTTCCAGGTCGGCGACGAGGAGCGCCGGATGGGGCCGGGCGGCCTGGTCATCGCGCCTCGCGGGATACCGCACTCGCAGCGGCGGGTAGTGCCGCGGACAGGTCGCGTGCTGGTGCTCACCTCGCCCGCCGGGCTGGAGGGATTCTTCCGTGAGCTTGCCGCGGCCGAGCGGGCGGGCACGCTCGGGCCCGAGGCTTACGCCAGCGTCTCAAAGCGGCACGGGATCAGCTGGCTCGGCTGAGCCCGGCCCGAGCGGGTTGGCGGCTCGACCGCGGGAGCTACGCCTCGGCCTTGGCCTCCGGCCGCGCCACCGCGACGGTCGCGGGCTGGCAGTCGGCCTCGCGGGCCGGACGCAGCGACGTTCCGGCTACCGCGCAGCTGCGATCGGTCGCCGCCCGGGAGGGCGTGCCCGCGTCGTCGGAGGTGGGCTCCGCGTCGAGGACGTCCGCGCTGATCGTGAACCAGGCGATCACGCCGCCCAGCGCGGCCAAGGCGGCCGTGGCGACCATCGCAATGCGGAAGCCGTCGGCCATCGCCTGGGGATCGTAGAAGTCCTCGCCGGTGAGGCCCGCGATGAGCGGCAGCACGGCGACGGCGATCAGCCCGGCCACGCGGGCCACCGCGTTGTTGATCCCCGAGGCGACCCCGGCATGACTCGCGTCGGCCGCCGCCAGCACCGTGGCGGTGACCGGGGCCACCACCAGCGTGAGCCCGGCTCCGTAGATGAGGATGGACGGCAGCACGCCGGTGAGATAGGAGTCGCCCGGCTCGATGGTGGTCATCATCAGCATCCCGGCGGCGATGATCAGCGGTCCAGCGGTGAGGGGAATGCGGGCCCCGATTCGCTGCGCGAGCGCACCGGCGCGGGCCGAGAAGAGCAGCATCAGCACGGTCACGGGCAGCGACGCCGAGCCCGCGGCGATCGCCGAGTAGCCAAGCGAGATCTGGAGGAAGGCCACCAGCAGGAAGAACACCCCGCCGAGAGCGGCGTAGACCGCGAACGTCACGAGGTTCGCCGCGGTGAACTGCTTCGAGCGGAAGATGTCGAGCGGCACCATCGGGTTGGGGCTGCGGCGCTCGACCCAGATGAAGGCCCCCAGGGCGGCCACGCCTACAGCCGCCGCGACGCCGACCAGCGCGCCGCTGGAGGACCCCGCCTCGACGAGGGCGAAGGTCGTCCCGGCCAGCCCCAGCGCAGCGAGGGCGGCGCCGGGATAGTCCAGCCTTCCGCTGGCGCTCGGGTCCTTGGTCTCCGGCACGTGGCGGTTGGCCATCACGACCACGAACGCGCCGAGCGGGATGTTCAGCAGGAAGATTGCGCGCCAGGAGACCGAATCGACGAGGTAGCCGCCGAGCAGCGGCCCGATCGCGGCGGCCACCCCGCCGAGGCCCGACCAGGCGCCGATCGCCCGGGCCCGGTCATCGCGGTGGAAGGTGGCCTCGATGATCGCCAGACTGCCGGGAGTCAGCAGCGCCCCGCCGACGCCCTGCAGCACCCGGGCCGCCACGAGCGTCTCGACGTTCGGCGCCAGCGCGCACAGCACCGAGGCGGCGGTGAACCAGATCACGCCCAGGTTGAAGATCCGGCGCCGTCCGAGGCGGTCGCCGAGGGAGCCTCCGAGCAGGATGAACGACGCGAGGGTGAGCAGGTAGCCGTTCAGCACCCACTGCAGGCCCGCGGTGCTCGCGCCGAGGTCACGGCCGATCTCGGGCAGAGCCACGTTGACCACGGTGGCCTCGAGGAAGGCGACCCCCGATCCGAGCACGGTGACGGCGAGCACCCAGCGGCCCCGCGCGGAGTCGAAGCGGATCGGGTCGGCCATTCGACCAAGACTACGTACCGGCCGGCGGGTGTCTGCGAGCATGCTCCCGGCCCATGCCCGCCGCACTCACGTTCGACATGTACGGCACGCTGGTCGACCCGCTCGGCATCGGCCGCGCGCTCCAGGCTCATGTGGCCGACCCGGGTGCGGTCGCCCGGCGTTGGCGCGAGACCCAGCTGCGCTACGCCGCGCTACTGGCGGCCATGGAGCACTACCACGACTTCGGCTGGGTCACCGAGCGGGCTCTGGACCACGCCCTGGCGACGACGGGGAACGACCTCGACGCCGTGGCACGGCGGGAGCTCGTGGCGGCCTACGACGAGCTCGACGCGTTCGCGGACACGCGCCCCGGGCTGGAAGGGCTGCGCGAGGCCGGTCACACCCTGGCGGTGTTCTCGAACGGCACACGGGCGATGATCGAGCGCGTGGTGGGCGGCGCGGGCATCGCCGACTGCTTCGACGACCTGATCAGCGTGGACGAGGTGGGCACCTTCAAGCCCTCGCCGCGGGTCTACCACCACGCGGCCGCGCGCGTCGGGCGGGACCCGGCGGACACGTGGCTGGTGTCCGCCAACCCGTTCGACGTCGTCGGGGCGGCCAACGCGGGCCTGCGCACCGCCTGGGTCGATCGCGGCGCGTCGGCGTTCGACCCGCTGGGGCCGGAGCCGGACGTCGTGGTCGGTGACCTGGGCGCGCTGGCAGACGCCCTCGGGTGACGCGAACACTCGTCGTCTCCGATCTCCACCTTGGAGGGCGCCTTGGCCGCGACGTCCTGCGGCGTCCCGAGGCGCTGGACGCCCTGCTCGACGCAATCGACGAGGTCGAGCGGCTGGTGCTTCTCGGCGACGTGGTCGAGCTGCTCGAGCGGCGGCCCCGCGAGGCGCTCGAAGCCGCCGACCCGGTGCTGCGCCGCCTCGGCTCGCGGCTCGGCAGGGGGCGGGAGGTGATCGTCGTGCCGGGCAACCACGACGCCGAGCTGATCCGATCGTGGCTTCGGACCGCCGGGGTCCCCCCGGGCCTGGACGCCCCCGTGCCGCTCGACGCGACTCCCGCTCTGGCCCGCGTGACGTCATGGCTCGCCCCCGCCCGCGTGCGTGTCCGCTATCCCGGTGTCTGGCTGAGCGATGCGGTGTGGGCGACGCACGGCCATTACCTCGACCGCCACCTGTTGCCGGAGTCGGCCTACGGAGTGGCGCGCGGGCTCTTGGGTCGTCTTCCGGCCGACGGCGCCGCTCCGGTGAACTACGAGCGCGCGGGTGGCCCGTCGCTGACGCGGCTGGAGGCGCTGCTGGCCCGCTGGCTCCCCCGCCCGCTGGCGCTGCTCTTCGACGACCTGACCGAGATCCTGCGCGCCGCCACGATGCCGGGCATTCCGCAGCGCCTGCTCCCCCGGCGGATGGCGCCGCTGACAGCGAGGCTGCTCGGGACGCAGATGCGCCGAGCCAGCATTCCCGCTCTCGCGCGCGTGGTGCACCGCCTGGGCGCCGACGCCGAGTGGGTCGTGTTCGGCCACGTGCACCGCTGCGGACCGCTGCCCGGAGACGACCCGGAGGAGTGGCGCGGCCCGGGCGGGCGTCCGCGGCTGCTCAACACCGGGTCATGGGTGTACGAGCCGCTGCTGGTGCACCGCGCCTCTCCGCCGCACCCCTACTGGCCCGGTGGCGCCGTGCTGCTCGAGCAGGGGCGTGAGCCGCGCCCGCTGGGGCTGCTCGACCACCTGGACGCCGCGACGCTCCACTGAGGGCCTACTGCTGGGTGCTAGCTCGTCTCGGCGGGAGCGGCTGCGCGACGCGGCGCCGCGGCGCCGCCCTCGCGCTCCCGCTGGCGCTCGGGCGCGATCCGGACGACGTTCCTTGCGAGACCAACCCGCTCGAGGCCGCGGATCACCAGCGCGGAGGGGTCGAGCTCCCAGCGCTTGAGGCCGTGCTCGGCCGAGCGCGGGAAGGCGTGGTGGTTGTGATGCCAGGACTCGCCGAACGAGGGCAGCGCCAGCCAGAAGACGTTGCGCGACTCGTCGTCGGTCTCGAAGCGGCGTGCGCCAAGGAAGTGGCAGACCGAGTTCACGCTCCACGTGACGTGATGGACGATGAACACGCGCACCAGGCCGCCCCAGAGCAGCCCCGTGGCGGCCCCGGCAAGCGTCCCGGTGAGCAGCCAGCCGGCGACTGCGGGAATCGCCAGACCGGCCAGCGCCAAGAGGGGGAAGTGACGGTTGATCCGGCGCATGCCGCGATCCTCGTAGAGGTCCTTCGCATACTTGCTGCCGGCCCGCCCCTGGTTCATGAGAAGCCAGCCGACGTGCGAGTGCCATAGCCCGCGCAGCACGCCCGTGACCCCGTCGCCGTGGCCGACATGCGGGCTGTGCGGATCGCCCTCCTCGTCGGCGTGCGCGTGATGCTTTCTGTGGTCGCCCACCCAGCCGATCACCGGGCCCTGCACGGCCATGGACCCGAGCACCGCGAACGTGTACTCGAGCGGCTTGGGAACGATGAAGGAGCGGTGGGTGAGGAGGCGGTGGAAGCCGACGGTGACCCCAACTCCCGTGACCAGGTACATGACCGCGAGGATCGCGAGGTCGGACCACGAGACCACGCTGTTCCACAGCAGGACGATCGCCGCGATGGTGGCCACGAACGGCAGGACGACGGCGGCCAGGTTCACTTGCTTCTCGATCCGAGTCATACGGGGCACGATATGTGCCCAGGAGGCAAATGTACTAGGGTTCCAGCCGCGAATACACCTTTATAAATACGCACCTAAGTGATAAAAACT
Source organism: uncultured Thermoleophilaceae bacterium (assembly GCA_963821275.1). Classification (GTDB taxonomy): domain Bacteria; phylum Actinomycetota; class Thermoleophilia; order Solirubrobacterales; family Thermoleophilaceae; genus JACVRW01. The sequence continues at coordinate 116,478 of CAWGDF010000003.1, read as the reverse complement.
ATCGACGCTGAGCCCTGGAGGGCACTGCCACCCGAGGTGGCCGACGCGATCGAGCCGGAGCTGGCCGCGGTGACCGGCGAGATCCTCGAGACCATCGGCCGCGAGGTCCCGGAGTACGCCCGTCCCCTGGAGGGCTCGTTCGGGCGCGGTCTTCGCACCGGGGTCAGCGAGGCCCTGCGCCAGTTCGTGCACCTCATCCGGAATCCGGACAGCGGGCGCGAGGCGGGCCGGGACGTGTACGTGGAGCTCGGCCGGGGCGAGCTGCGCCAGGGGCGGACCCTCGACGCCCTGCAGTCGGCCTACCGGGTGGGCGCACGGGTGGCCTGGCGCCGCCTGGCGGGGGCCGCCCGCCGGGCCGAGCTCGACGCGGGGGTGATCAGCGCCTTGGCCGAGTCGATCTTCGCGTACATCGAAGAGCTCTCGGCCGACTCCGTGGAGGGCTACGCCCAGGAGCGCTCGGAGCAGGAGGGCGAACGACAGCGCCGGCGCCGGCAGCTGGTGGGCGTGCTCCTGCGCGACCCCCCGGCCGACCCGGTCGACGTGGCTAGCGCCGCCGACGCCGCCGGCTGGAGCATTCCCCGAAGCGCCGCCGCGCTGGCCTGTCCCGAGGACGACCTCGACCGGGTGGCGCGCCGGCTTCGCGCCGACGCGGTCGGAACCGTGCTGCGAGGCGTGGGCTGCATGATCGTGCCCGACCCCGAGGGTCCGGGACAGGACCGCCAGATCGCCCAGGCGACCGCGGACGGGCCGGCCGCGCTGGGCCCGGCAGGGGGGGTCTCCGAGCTCGGTGAGTCCTGGTCCTTGGCCCGGAGCGCCCTGCAGGCCAGCGAGGCCGGGGCGCTCCGCGGCGACGGGCTGATCCGAGTCGAGGAGCGCCTGGCGGACCTGATCGTCTACGACGGCCGGCGCCTCGCCGAGCGCATCGCGGAACGCCGGCTCGCCTCCTTCGCCGACCTCACGCCCAAGGCGCGTGAGCGCATGGAGGAGACGCTGCTTGCCTACGTGCGCCAGCAGGGAAATGCGGCGGCGATGGCCGCGGCTCTCGGGATCCATCCTCAGACCGCGCGCTACCGGCTGGCCCGGCTGCGCGACCTGCTGGACGGAGCGCTTGACGATCCCGACGCGCGCTTCGAGCTCGAGCTGGCGCTACGAGCGCGCCGGGGCCAGTGATTCTCGGAAGCCCCAGAGCAGCTGCTTCTCCCCGTGCGTGAGCGGGCGCCAGCGCTCCGCGCGGGGCTCCCAGACGTAGATGCTCACGTCGACCACGCTGCGGACGTCGCGCAGCGATTCCACGGCCCCACGGGTGTCGACGCGGTCGGCGAGCAGGTGGCGGCTCACGGCGTCCGCCACCCGGAAGCGCAGCGGCCCTCTGGGCTCGGCCGCTCGCCGGACGCGCCGCCCGGGCTCCGGCCGGGCGCGCGCGGGCGAGGCCGGCGCGCCGGGTGCTCCAGCGTCTTCTCGAGCGGCACCATCTCGGCGCCTGTGCCTTTGGTCCCCGTGTCGAGGACCCAGTGTCGACCCTCGGCCATCGCCTACGACTCTACGCGGGTCGCCTCGCGCCCCTACCGGCGGTCGTAGCGCTCCTGCTCGGACGCGGTCCGCTCGGCCCAGGGAATCGCCTCCAGCCGGGGGTCCGGGATCGGCTCCCCACTGTCGACGGAGAGGCCGTAGGTCCCGTCCGCCAAGCGCTTCTCGGCGCGCTCGATCGCCGAGAGCTCCTCCTGCAGCCGCTCGGCCAGCCCTTCGTCCCGCTCGGCCTCGAACACGTCGGTGGCCTGGTCACCGGGGTGCTGATCGAGGTGGGAGAGCTCCTCGTCGGCCTCCGGCCGCAGCCGGACGAGCGCCTCCTCGACCCTGCGCCGCTCGCGGGACAGGAGCTCACGCGCGTGCTCTGCCTTCATAGCGGGCACGCTACCGGGTCGCGGGAGGCGGACCGGGGTTACCTTCAGCCCGGCGTGCCGCCCAGCGCCTCGGGCTGCTCGACGATCTCCCGCTCCTCCGCTTTCTCGGTGCGCTCGAGGTGCTCCTCCGACGTCTCGTGCGAGATCGCGACGGCCGCGATCGTGATCGCCAGCGCGAACACCACGTAGAGGGTGACGGAGAAGCTGGAGCCGGTGGCCTCGAGCAGCGCGACCGAGATGATCGGCGCGAGCGCGCCGCCCAGCACCCCCGCGAGCTGATAGCCGAGCGAGGCTCCGCTGTAGCGCACCCGGGTGCCGAACAGCTCCGTGAGGAAGGCCGCCTGCGGTCCGTACATCATCGCGTGGAAGAAGAGGCCCACCGCGGCCGCCAGCACGATCAGCGCGCTGGACTCCGTGTCGAGCAGCGGGAAGAAGACGAACATCCACACCAACGCGCCCACGGCGCCCAGCAGGTACACGGGCCGGCGGCCGAAGCGGTCGGAGGCCGCCCCGAACGTCGGGATGAAGGCGAGCTGGAACGCGGAGCCGATCAGCACGGCGTTGAGCCCCACGCTCTCGCTGAGGCCCAGCTCCTCGGTCACGTAGGTGAGGATGAAGAGAGCGAAGGTGTAGAAGGCCACGTCCGTGCCCAGCCGGGCGCAGACCGCGATGGCCAGCTCCTTGGGGTAGACCTTGAATACGTCGACCACGGGGGCCCTCGCCTTGGTCTTGGACTCCTCGACCTCCTTGAACAGGGGCGACTCGGAGATCGCGAGGCGCACCCACAGGCCGACGAAGATCAGCACCGCCGACAACAGGAAGGCGATACGCCAGCCCCAGGACTGGAAGGCGCTCTCGGAGAGCACGGCCGCCAGCAGCGCGAGCACGCCGGCGGAGAGCAGGTTGCCCGCGGGGACGCCGAGCTGCGGCCAGCTGGCGTGAAGCCCGCGCTTGCGCTCGTCGCCGTGCTCGGCCACCATCAGCACGGCTCCGCCCCACTCGCCGCCGAGGCCGAGCCCCTGCACGAAGCGCAGGACGACCAGGAGGATCGGCGCCAGCACGCCCACGTCGTCGTAGGTGGGCAGGCAGCCGATCAGGAACGTCGCCCCGCCCATCAGCACGAGGGTCGCGATCAGCGCCTTGCGGCGACCGGCGCGATCGCCGTAGTTGCCGAAGAACACCCCGCCGAGGGGCCGCGCCACGAAGCCCACCGAGTAAGTGGCGAAGGCCAGCAAGGTCCCCACGAGCGGGTCGAAGCTGGGGAAGAACAGCTTGCCGAAGATCAGGGAGGCGGCGGTCCCGTAGAGGAAGAAGTCGTACCACTCGAGCGACGTGCCGACGAGGCTCGCCGCCACCACCTTGCGGAACTCGCCCGGGCTGACCCGGCGCCGCCGGCCCCGGTTCAGGCGCCGAGTAGCGCTTTACTTCACGTCGGCTCGCTCGGGAGCCTCGTGCGGGCCGAGGCAGATCAGCTTGTCCCCCTCCTGCCGCTCCGCGGCCCGGGGGTCGTCGAAGCGCAGCACCTCGTCGCCGCGGATGACGCCGAGAATCGAGTCGGCGGGGCGCTTCTCCCCGTCGCCGGTCGCACGCTCGATCACGTGCAGCCCGCCCGGCGTGTCAAGCAGGTCCTCCACCAGAGTCAGCAGGTGGGGCGAGTCCGAGCCGGCGGCGAGCAGGCGGCCGGTGGCGGTAGGACCGCGCACCACCCCGTCGGCGCCGCTCTGGACCAGCAGGTGGGCGTTCTCGTCCTCCATGATCGCCGCCACGATCGTGGCCTCTGTGTTGAGCTCGCGCGCGGTGAGGGCGATGAGCGCTGCTGTGGCGTCGCTGCTCACGGCGATCAGCACCGAGCGCGCCCGCTCGATCCCGGCCTCGTGGAGGGTCTGCGTGAGCGTGGCGTCGCCGCGCACGCCTGCGAAGCCGTTGCGGGCGGCGTCGCCGACGAAGCCCGCGTCGCGGTCCACCACCACCACCTGGTCCTTGGGATGCCCGCCCTCGACCAGTCGGTCGGCGCTGGCCCGCCCGGTGTTCCCGTACCCGCAGACGATCGTGTGGTCGTGCACCTTCTGCCTCCAGAACCGCTCCCGCACCGCCGTGACCGACCTCGAAGTCAGAAGCTCGACGGTGGTGCCGACGAGCAGCACCAGGAAGAGTATGCGCAGCGGCGTGGTCACGAACGTGGTCACGAGCCGCGCGCTGTCCGACACCGGCGCGATGTCGCCGTAGCCGGTGGTCGTGATCGTGACGGTCGAGTAGTAGAGCGCGTCGAGGAAGCTGAGCTCTCCGTCGCCGGCGTCGGTGTAGCCGTCCCGGTCGAGCCAGGCCAGCAGCGCGATGATCATCACCAGCGCCGTGGCGATGGCAAACCGGATGGCGAGCACGTTCCGCGGCGAGCGGATCGCCTCTGGGAGCTTCACCGATGGCAGCCGTGCTGACGGCGTGTCCACCCGCCCAGGTTTCCAGATCCGCCCGCCAGCCGGCTCGGCCGGCTGCTTACGGCTAAGCTGCCGCGCCATGCCGGTGGCGCGTAAGCACATGTCGCGCGATCTGTTGACCGTCGAGCCCGGCCTGTCGCTGACCGAGGTGGCGCAGCGCATGGTCGAGCGGGACATCGGTGCAGCACTCGTGACCGAGGGCGAGCGCCTCGTGGGGATCCTCACCGAGCGCGACGTGCTGCGGGCGGTGGCCAAGGGCATCGGTGAGGACACCACCGTGGCCGACTGGATGACGGCCGACCCCGACACGATGACCCCCGACGAGACCACCGAGCACGCCGCCGTGCTGATGATCCACGGCGGCTTTCGCCACCTGCCGCTGATGGAGGGCGACGAGGTGGTGGGGATGCTCTCGATCCGTGACCTCATGCGGGTCGTGATCGAGGACTCGGCGCCCCGCGGCGCCTGAGGAGCGGCCCCGGCCACCCGGGTCGGGGGCGTGACTCGGACATAACGGGCCGCCGGCACCCGGGCGCAGGACGCCGGCCGCGCGCGGCGAATTCCTCCGTTGCGCCATGGCCAGCGAACCAGACGCTAGCGGTAGCGGCGCGGGCGTCGGCCCCTCGACGCCGGCGGCGCGCCGCCATGGGCGACCGCCGTCCCCCGATTTGGGCCCCGAGCTGTCCGCGCTGGAGGAATCGGCGGCCGCCGAGCGAGGCCCTCCTGCGGCCCGGCGACGGCCAGGCCCCGGCGCCGTCCGTGCCCGTCGAGGAGTCCGTCCGTGCCGGACGAGGAGCCCGCGGTGCCGGACGAGCAGCCCGCCGCGTCCCCGGTCGCCCGGCCTGCCGCAGCCGCCGCCCCGCCTCCCGCGACGCGCCGCCCGCTGCCCCCACGCGGCGCCGCCCCGCCCCGCCGCGCGGCCGCCCCGGCCCGTCCCGCCTCGCCGGTCCGGCGAGACGATCGCCCGGGGCCGCCGCCCCCGGGTCCGGCTCATTCGGTACGTGACCGCAGCGCCGCTCTGCTGGCGCTCGGCCTGGGCGCCGGGGCGGTGCTGATCATGGCGACGTCGCTGATGTCGTCCGGCTCCCCGGCGGCGACGATCGCCGGGTTCGACGCAGAGGTATCCCGCAGGGTCGTCGCCCCCGGCGGCTGGCTCGCCCTGAGCGGCTCGGATGCTCCCCCGGACGCAGAGGTTCTCCTCGAGACCCGCGTCAAGGGAGGCGACTGGCGCGAGGCCGGGCGGGTGACCTCCGGCGACGACGGCGACTATCGCGTCTCCGGCCGCGCGCTGGCGAGCCCGGGACGGCTCGCGGTGAGAGCACGGGCCCCCGGCGAGAGCGCGACCACGCCTCCGGTGAGGGTCAACGTCCGCCCCCTGCGGCTGGCCTCGGTCGGGGACATCAACCTGGGCGACGCGCCCGGAGCAGCGATCGCGGCGAACGGTCCGCGCTATCCCTGGGAGAGCGTCGGATCAGCGCTCAGGAAGGCCGACATCGCCTTCGGGAACCTGGAATGCGCAGTCTCCAAGCGCGGCGAGCCGTTCCCGAAGCAGTTCACCTTCCGCGGCACGCCGAGGGCCCTCCGGGGCCTGCGCCGGCACTCGGGCCTCGACGTGCTGAACCTGGCCAACAACCACGTGGGCGACTACGGGCCCCAGGCGATGATGGATACCGTGCGCGCGGTCGAGCGCATGGACATGAGGGCGGTCGGCGCCGGCCGCAACCTGGACCGCGCCCTCGAGCCGCAGGTGGTCGAGCGCCTCGGCCTGCGGGTGGCGTTCGTGGGCTTCTCCGAGATCTACCCCATCGAGTTCGCGGCGGCCGCCGACCGGCCGGGCACGGCATGGGCGGAGCCCGACTCCATCGCGCGTGCGGTCCGGGCAGCGCGGCGGCAGGCCGACGTGGTGGTGGCCACCTTCCACTGGGGCATCGAGAAGGCGGGCCTCGAGAGCGCGGCCCAGCAGGCGCTGGCCCAGGCGGCGGTGGACGCCGGCGCGCAGCTCGTTATCGGCGCCCACCCGCATGTACTGCAACCGCTCCGCCGCGAGGGCGCCTCGCTCGTGGCCTACTCACTGGGCAACTTCGTGTTCGGCGCCGCCTCGAGCGACACCACCTCCACCGGGATCCTGGTCACCGACCTGACCGGCGACGGGGTCTCCGGAGCCCGTTGGCGCCCGGGGCAGATCGCGGGCGGGCGCCCCGAGCTGGACCGGTCACCCCCGCGGCGGCTGCCGGTGGGCGACCCGGCGGCGATGTCCGCCGGCGTCACCCTCTGACCTCCTCCGCGGACGGGCGGCGCCGAGCGCGAGCCGCCGGGTGAGCGCCTGACGACGACCGGCCGGCGAACGATGGGTCACCCGCAACCGGACGCGGAGTGGTCCACGGCGCGCGAGCAGCCGGCGGCCGGCAGCGGTCGGGACCAGGCGCAGCCGAACGCGTGCGGTGCCGAACACCCTGGTGCCGGCGGTCGCGACGGGCTTGTTCCGAAGCGTGCCGGCCACGGCCGTCAGCCGCCCGGGGCCGGGGGGCCTGAGCACCAGCCTCGTCACCCCGTTGCGGCCGGTCAGCACGCGCAGAAGGCGCAGCCGCCGGCGGCGCTCGGGCCGCGCGAGCCCGTCCTCGAGATCCTCGTCGGCGAACTCATCGTCGAACAGGCCCGTGTCTTCCTCGAACGGCTCCTCGTCGCCGAGGCCGCCGCGGTCGGGGTCCTGCGTCTCGTCGCCCAGGAGGTCGCCGTCGTCGTCGGGCTCCACCGTGCCGGCAAGCAGGAGCTCCCGGCCCGTGCCGCCGTCCGCGCCGCAGGGCGCGCACGGGTCGCCGAAGCGCACAACCGCGCCGTCGGGGCTGGGCCTGCTTCGCACGCCGAGGTCGACCTCCCCCGGGCGCAGCAGGAAGCCGAGCGTGTCACCCGCCTGCACGGGCAGGTGCAGGCCCTGAACCTCCCGCAGGCCCTGGGCAGCGCCGACGCCGGGAACCGGCGCCCGCCCGACGATCGTGGCAGCGAGGCCGGCGCCGGGCCGCAGCACGACCACGCTGGGCGGCGCACTCCCCGCGCTTCGCCTGGCATACACGCGCGCGGAGACCAGCACGCCGTCCTCGGGGGCCTCGACCACGGCGCCGGCAAGGGCAAGCTGGCGAAAGCCCACGGCCGCGCCCTGGCACGTGCCCGCGCAGGCAAAACCGGTGGGGGCGGCACCCGGGTTGGCCGAGCCGAGCTCGGTGTCCGCCGCGGCGGGCGTCGCTCCCAGGGCAAGCGCGGCCGCGAGGACGGCGAGGAGGATCGGCGGCCGCGAAACCATCTTGTTGTCTCATTCGCGCAAAGCCGCCGAGCGGCTCACGTGCAGTCAACGACGACTGAGCTGCTCGCCCCGCAGGCCGCCGGCCCGCAGGCGCCAGGGCACGTCACGCAGCACGTCCCCGGTGCGGTAGCGCAGGTCGGCCGCCCGCCACAGCGCCGCCGTGTGCGCTACCGCCTGCTCGAACGAGCGGTGGCCGTTCTCGCTGGGCGGCGCCTCGAGCCATTCGTGCAGGCTGCCCCAGAGGGCAGCGTGGGCGTCGCACAGCCGGGCCACGTGCCAGCGCCGCGCCCGCTGGCCCCCGACGTCGAACTGCCGCAGCTCGGACTGCCAGCGGCCGATGTCGGCCAGAAGCGAGGCACGCCTGCTGCTTCTCGCGCTCGACGTGGGCGATGAGCCGGTCCAGCCGCTCCAGCCTGCGGTCGCGGGCCCTGACCGTGCGCTCGGCGGCCTCGGCGTCCATCCCCTCGTCCGGGCGGCCGCCCCCGTCGTCCGTATAGCGGGGGTAGGCGACCGCGAACTGCTCCAGCCCGTGTTTCGCGCTCCATCCCTGCATGTCCGCGACGAGCTCATACCTGGCCCGCCAATGCCGGTGGTGGCGCGCCACCTGCTGCACCCGCTCCCAGGCGCTCGCCTCGTCGGCCCACCAGTCGAGCATCTCGTGCAGGTCGGGATGCGTGTCGAGCCGCCGGCCGCGCCGGTGCCAGCACTGCTCCCAACGCCAGGCCGTTGCGCTCAGAAGGTCGTGCGTGTAGCGGGAGAGCTCCCACTGGTGCAGGTCGCGCGGCCGCTGGGGCGTGGCCCGCGGTGAGGGGAAGTACATCGCCTCGAAGTGCTTGAACGAGACGTGCGAGCGCAGCCCGTCCAGGTCGGGGTCCTCGCTGATCAGCCAGTTGCGCCGCCCGGCCACATAGGCGCTGTCGGCCCGCCCCATCGCCTGCTCCAGATGCCTGACGGCCTCCTCGGCCAGCGCGGTACGCCGCTCTGCGTCGTCCTGCCCCTCCGGCTCTGGGATGAGCGGCAGGGCATAGGCACAGGCCGCGTTGTAGAGCTCCTGCCAGTTCCCGAAGCGGCCGCCCGGCCGATGCCGCTCGAGCCGCTTCCGGACGTCCTCGGCCGTGGGGTGCTCCACCACGTCGGGCTCGGCTGCCAGCGCCGCCTGCGTCCAGGCCAGCCGCTGCTGCATGCAGCACTCCGAGAGCCCCGCGGCGGTCGGGGTGAGCGTGGTGCCCGCAGAACGCCTCCGGCCTCCCACGGCTTCGCCCAGCAGGCGGACCTCCCGGCAGGCGGTGATCTGCAGCAGCTCCTGCAGCTCGAGCAGTCCACGGTCGCTGTCCGGCACCGCGGTCCCGGCAGGCGGCTCCGCGAGCAGCTGGCTCGTCGGGATGCCGCCAATCCGGTCGGCGTCGGGGATGCCCTCAAACAGCGTGGCCAGCGCAGGCTCGAGCCGGCGCCGGAGGTGCCGGCGCTGGCGGTCGCGCCGCGTCCAGGCACTCGCGTCGGCCGGGCCGGTTCGCCGCCATTGCCGGGCCAGCTCAGCCTGGGCCAGCAGCACCGCGCGCCGATAACGGCCGATCACCATCGTGGCGTCCCGCTCGATCCGGCCGCGGCTGCGGTAGAGCCGCCGGGGCAGCGGACGCCCGCCCGGGCGAGCCACGGTCTCCATCCCCTCGTAGGTGGCCAGCGCGTCGAGCGGCAGGCCGATCTTCTCCTGCAGGAAGCCGATCTGCAGCCGCAGGCCGATGTTCAGCGGGTCGTGCTCCAGCGCCCGGTAGTAGCGGTCGAGCGCCTCGTCGTAGCGGCGCTCGTCCTCGAGCTCGGCCGCTCGCTCGTAGTCGTGAAACAGCTCGCCGGGCATCGGGTAGCGCCGCCAGGCGGCCCAGGGCGCCTCGCAGCGGCGCGTGCGCGTGAGGATCGCGGCGGTGGCGTGGTCCGCCGCCCGCCGTAGGACCCTTACCCAGGAGGTGTCCCACAGGGTCTCCACACGGATCGCGTCGCGGGGCAGACGGGTGACCTGCAGGGTCACCCCGTACGACTGGCTGCCCGAGCGGCGCATCAGGACGCCCTTGACCTCGTAGGCGTGCGGCGGCTTGGCCGCGCGCAGCAGCCTCAGCAGGCTCCCGAGGACGTTGCCGGCGTCTATGCCTCCCTGCCCGAGCACGTCGAGGAAGTCGCCCTGCGCAGCGGTGGCGGGCACCGGCGCGAGCGACTGGAGGTGGGAGACCGCGAGCCGCCGCCGGAAGCGCATGGTGAGCTGGGCGGGGTCCGCGTCCTCGAGCTCGGCGCCGGCCTCGAAGTCCGGCACCTCGATCCGCCCGGGCACGTACGCCAGCAGCTCGAGCCAGAGGTTGCGGAAGCAGAACGACGCCAGCGTGAGCGCCCCCAGGGCGAGCACGAGGGCCACCGCGGGCCGAGAGAGGGTGGCGAGCACCGAGTCGAAGAAGTTGTCCGAGGCCGGCGGCTGGGCCCGGCCCGTGAGGTAGGCGAGCGCGGCGAGCGCGACCAGGCCGGCGACGACTCCGGCGCTCCACACGAGCACCCAGGGCCAGCGCGGCCGCAACCGGAGCGCCCGGGAGGCGGGGCTGCGGCGTCTCATGCGCGGCTTCCTCTCCGCCTTGTGTGAGTCATCGGAGTCCGTTCGCGGAAAGAGCCGGGCGGACGAGTCCCCCGGCTCCGCGATCCACGGTACGCCCGAGCGCATGCCCGGTCAAGCGTGCACGAATTCGCCCCCCGGGTAGATTTCCGGCAATGGGGGAGCCGATGCCCGCCTACAGCCACGGCGTGAGCGAGACCGCGCTCCTGGGCGAGACGATCGGCGAGAACCTCCGCCGGACCGCGGAGCGGTTCGGGGACCGCGAGGCGCTGGTCAGCCCGCAGCAGGGGCTGCGCCTCACCTACGCGGAGCTGGAGGCGGAGGTGGACCGGGTGGCGCTCGGCCTGCTGGCCGCCGGGATCGCCAAGGGCGACCGCGTGGGCATCTGGGCGCCCAACTGCGCCGAGTGGGTGTTCGTCCAGTACGCGACGGCAAAGGTCGGCGCGATCCTGGTCAACATCAACCCCGCGTACCGGACGCGCGGAGCTCGAGTACGCCCTCAAGCAGTCGGGCGTGCGTCTCCTGGTCAGCGCACAGAGCTTCAAGACCAGCGACTACGCGGCCATGGTCGACGACGTGCGGAGCGGGCTCGACCGGCTCGAGCGCGTGGTCTTCACCGAGCACGAGGACTGGAGCCAGCTCGTCGACGCGGGCGACCGCCACGACCCCGCCGCGCTGGCCGAGCGGGCGGGCGAGCTGGCCTTCGACGACCCGATCAACATCCAGTACACGAGCGGGACGACCGGCTACCCCAAGGGCGCCACCCTCTCGCACCACAACATTCTCAACAACGGCTTCTTCGTGGGCGAGCTGCTCGGCTACGGCGCCGAAGACCGCGTCTGCGTTCCCGTGCCCTTCTACCACTGCTTCGGCATGGTCATGGGCAACCTGGGCGCGACCGCCCATGGGGCCTGCATCGTCATACCCGCGCCGGCGTTCGAGCCCGCGGCCACGCTGACGACGGTCGCGGAGGAGCGCTGCACGTCGCTCTACGGCGTGCCGACGATGTTCATCGCCGAGCTGGACGAGCCGGATTTCGCCTCCCACGACCTCAGCTCGCTGCGGACCGGGATCATGGCCGGCTCGCCCTGCCCGGTGGAGGTGATGAAGCGGGTGCAGAGCGAGATGCACATGGAGGAGGTGGCCATCTGCTACGGCATGACCGAGACCTCACCCGTCTCCACCCAGACCCGGCGGAACGACACGCTCGAGCGTCGCGTGGGCTCGGTGGGGCGGGCGGGGCCGCACATCGAGATCAAGGTGGTCGACCCTGACAGCGGCCTCGTGGTCCCCCGCGGCGAGCGCGGCGAGTTCTGCACGCGCGGCTACAGCGTGATGCTGGGCTACTGGGACGAGCCCGGGAAGACCGGCGAGGCGATCGACGCGGCCGGCTGGATGCACACCGGCGACCTGGCCACGATGGACGAGGACGGCTACTGCAGCATCGTCGGGCGCATCAAGGACATGGTGATCAGGGGCGGCGAGAACGTCTACCCGCGCGAGATCGAGGAGTTCCTCTACGGCCATCCCGCCGTCGCGGACGTCCAGGTGGTGGGCGTTCCCGATCCCAAGTACGGCGAGGAGCTGTGCGCCTGGGTGGTGACGCGCGAGGACGCGAGCGCCAGCGAGGACGAGATCCGGGACTTCTGCCAGGGCGAGCTGGCCCACTTCAAGGTGCCGCGTTACGTGGTGTTCACCGAGGAGTTCCCGATGACCGTGACCGGCAAGGTCCAGAAGTACAAGCTGCGCGAGGAGTCGGTCGAGCGCCTCGGGCTTGCCGAGGCGGTCGGGAGCTAGCGGTACGGAGCGCGGTCGGCAGTCACGGCTGCAGCTGTCGCAGGCACTCCGGGGGGCCGAGCTAGCAGGCGAGCGCCAGCGCCTCCTCGAGGCTGATTCGCCGGTAGGTCTCCACCGGCACGCCGTTCTCCTGCAGCGCGGCCCGCCCGGCCCGGATCCGGGCGCGCACCTCGGGCTCGACCTCCTCCGCCCGGGCGGCGGCGGCCTCCACGACGGATGGGTCCGCCGCGCCTTCTCGCAGCTCGCGCAGCCGGCGCTCGGGGTCGAGCACGCCCTCGACGTAGCCCTCGGTGACGCGGTTGCCTGTGATGCGCACGTCGCCGTCGGTCACCCGGCCCGAGGCCGAGTAGGCCAGGCAGGTCGCGATCCGCCCGCGAGCGCTCGCGGCCGCCGCGGCGTCCGGCACGGCGGCCGGGCGGCGCTCGTCCTCCACGGCCAGCCGGGTGATCGCGCGGTCGTTCATCGCCTCCAGGACGCGGTCAGGATCGTCGGCGACCACCACCTCCTTGTGCGCGGGCCAGATGTCGAGCCGGCCGTGATCGCCCAGGCGCCGCCCGACGTGGAAGAGGAAGTAGTCGGGATAGACGAAGAAGTCCGGCCCGCGGGCGCGCTGGAAGTCGTAGAAGGCGGTGATCGTGGCGGTGATGAGCGTGCTGGCCCCGACCGCCCCGAACGGATGGCGCATGACGACGCCCAACCGGTCCTGCTCCGAGAAGCCCTCGAAAAGCGAGGCGAGCGGACCCGGCCGGCCCGCGACCTCGATTCGGAACGCCGAGCTGCGCAGCTCGCCGGCGCTGTGCAGCTAGCCGGCTCCCGGTCCGCCCGCAGCCTCGCGCCCGGCCTCGGCCGTTGGCGCGTCGGGCGCGCCGGCGACCCGGTCCTGGAAGCGCCGGTAGCGGGCCGTTTTCCTTGCGTAGCGCTTCTCCGCGCGGGCGAGCTTCTTGCTGCCCGGCTTGTAGAAGCGGCGAGCCCAGATCGAGCCTGGCTTCGCCAGCCGGATGGCGCCGAACCAGCCGAATATTGGGAAGAGCATCGCGGCCACGCCGAAGATGACCTTGCCCTTCACGACCGTGATCGCCGCGAAGAAGAGGGCGAACACAACCGAGCCGGCGATGACCCCCCAGGAGTCGTCCGTGCCGAAGGGCAAGAAGCCGATCAGCAGCAGTCCGGCGACCGCGGTGGCGATGATCACGGCGTCGACCGAGCGCCGGCCCTCCTCGGCCCAGTAGACATCGTCCAGGTGGAGCCAGAGCGCGAACTCGTCCAGCGTGAGCCCCGCACCGATGCCGAAGCCGGCGGCGGCGATCTCGAGCCACGGGCTCGCGGGCTGCAGCGCGAGCACGAACCCGAAGAAGAGGACCATCACGTTCCCGAACACCAGGTGATGGACGTGCAGGTCGCCGCTCTCGATGCTGCCGGGCCACCAGGGCACCTTGGGGCTGCGCATCAGCCGGGTGCTCACCCTGATCAGGAGGAAGGAGAGGATCAGTCCGGCGAGAACGATCAGCCCTGACCGCGTGCCCTCAGCGCTGAGGAACTCCTCCTCGCCGCCCTTCAACTCCAAAGTCAGCTGCGCCAGAACGATTGCGTCGCTTGCCACATGCCATACCCTAGGGCCACGCTCGCATGACCGGCAACCCCTCAGGCCGGCCGGGTCGCCTCTCCGAACGAAGCAGAGGAATCGCCTCGATTGTCCTCGTGGTGGTTGGCGCGGTCCTCCTGTTCGCCGGGACGATCGCCTTCTACGGCCGCACCGAGATCATCGATCGCGAGGCATTCGCGGACCGCGCCGTCACGGCCCTGGAGAACGACGGCGTGCGCGATCTGGTGGGCCAGCAGATCGTCGTGAATCTCGTGGACCGCGGCTCGACCGATCTCGTGGCGGTGCGACCGCTGCTCGAGTCGGTCGTGGGAGCGGTGATCCAGACCGATCCCTTCCGCCGCCTGTTCCGCGCCGCGGCCCTCGAGACCAACCAGGTCTTCTTCGAGCGCGAACGCGGCAACGCGCTCTTCGACCTGGCCGACGCGGCCCAGGTGATCCGCTTCGGCCTGAAGTCGGTCTCGCCCAAGATCGCCAAGGAGCTGCCTCGGGACATCCAGCCGACGCTGCTGACGCTGCGCCGCCGCGAGTTCGCGGGGACGACGCTGGCCGTGGCCGACGACATCCGCGTGCTCGGAATTGTGCTGCCGCTGGTGGCGATCGTCGTGTTCCTCGCGGCCGTCGCGCTCGCTCCCGACCGGCGCATCGGGGTCCTGCGGGTCGGGGTGGGGATCGGCGCGGTCGGCGCCACGCTGGCCATCGCGCTCTTCATCCTGCGCGCCCGCACGCTGGCGGGCGTGTACGGCGAGGACGAGACGACCGACGAGCAGGTGCGTGACGCGGTCGCGGGCATCCTGGACGCCTATGTGGGCGACCTCTTCAGCTGGGCCCTGCTGCTCGCCCTGGCCGGCCTCGTCGTGGGCGCCGCGGCTGCGGCCCTCGACCCGGAGGACGTCGAGGAGCCCGTCAGCAAGCTGCGCCGGCGGCTGTTCGACCGCCCAGCCGGCACCCCGGCACGGGCCCTGCGCGGTGTGATCGCGCTGGCCGTGGGCGTCCTCGTGGTGCTCAACCCCATGCTCGCGCTCCAGGTGCTGGCCGTGGTGCTCGGCGCGTTCCTCGTCTTCTACGGGACGAGCGAGGTGCTCGTGCTGCTCCAGCGCGGCGGTGCGGCCGCCAGCACGGAGGCCGCGGAGGGCGGTCGCCGGAGGGCCTTCGCGGTTGCGGGGGTGGCCGCGGTGGCGTGCGTGGCAGCGCTTGCCGGGGTGGTGGCAATCGCCACCAACAGCGCCGAGGACCCCGAGAGCGCCGCGGTGACCAAGGCCGGCACCTGCAACGGCTCCCGCGGCCTCTGCGCCGTGCCCCTCAACGAGGTGGTGTTCGCCGGCACGCACAACTCTTTCTCGGCCGCCGACAGCCCCGGCTGGTTCATCGCCAACCAGCGCCGCAACATCCCGCGCCAGCTCAGGGACGGCATCCGCCTGTTCCTGCTCGACGCCCACTGGGGTGTGGAGGGCGGCAACGGCCGCGTCAAGACGGACTTCCACACCGAGCAGCGCGACCGCAACCGGGTCGTGGCGGCGCTGCCGCCCAAGGTCCTCAAGGCGGCGGAGCGCCTGGCGGGGCGCGTGGGGCTGCGGGGCGAGGGCGGCGAGCGCGAGCTGTTTTTGTGCCACACCGTGTGTGAGCTGGGGGCAACCCGGATGGTGAACGCGCTCACGGACATCCGGGAGTTCCTGGACAAGAACCGCGGCGAGGTGGCGGTCATCTTCATGGAGCCCTACGTGACCCCGCAGGACATAGAGAAGAGCTTCAAGGAGTCGGGGCTCGACAAGTACGTGGCCACTCTCGACCGCGACGAGCCGCTACCCACCCTGGGCCAGCTGGTGCGGTCCAACGAGCGCGTGATCGTCCTGACCGAGAAGGACGCGGACGGGACGGTGCCGTGGTACATCGACGGGTTCTCGCTCGTGCAGGACACACCTCTGAAGGCCACCAAAGCCTCGCAGCTCTCCTGCAAGCGCTTCCGCGGCTCGGCCGACAGCCCGCTCCTGATGCTCAATCACTGGGCCGACCTGTTCCCGCCGCGCCTCCAGGCCAACCGGCCGTTCCAGCGGGAGCGTTTCATCCTCGACCGGGCCCACCGCTGCGCCCGGGTGCGCGGCGTGACGGCCAACCTGATCGCCGTGGACTACTACGACCAGGGCAGGCTGATTCCCGCAGTGGCCGCGCTCAACGAGGAGCGCGTGCGCGCCGTCCGTGAGCGCCAGCGTGCGCAGACGGGACAGTCCGGATAGCTTTCGCGCGCATGGCTTCCAAGACAGCGCTGCTCGCGCCCGTGGCCGCCGCGGGCTTCGCCTACTACCACACCCAGGTGCCGACCTCCCAGCTCTACGGCAAGACCATCTGCCGCGAGCCCGACGCCGGCAAGCGGATCGCAATCACCTTCGACGACGGCCCGAACCCGGCCTACACCGAGAAGATGATGAAGACGCTGGAGCGCCACAACGCGCACGGCACGTTCTTTTTGATCGGGCGCTGGGCCGAGCGCGAGCCCGGCCTGATACGGGAGCTGGAGGCGGCAGGCCACGCACTGGGCAACCACACCTTCACCCACCCGACGCTGGCGCTGAAGTCTGGCTCGGAGGTGCAGGAGGAGCTGCGGCGCTGTCGCGAGGCGGTGGAGGCCTCGGGGGTCAGCTTCTCCGAGGTCGACGGCGCCGCGCTGATCCGCCCGCCGTGGGGCCGCCGGCGCCCGGGCACCCTGCGGGCGATCCGCTCGGCCGGGCTACGTGCCGGTGCTGTGGTCGATCACCGGCTGGGACTGGCGCAAGCGGGAGACCTCGCACTCGATCGCCCGCCACTGCCGCAAGACCGGCGAGGGTGACGTGATCCTGCTGCACGACGGCACCCACCTCGAGCCGGCCGGCGACCGCGCCAAATCGGTGGCCGCCGCGGACGAGATCATGGCCCGGCTCACCGCCGACGGGTATCAGTTCGTGACCGTGCCCGAGCTGGTCAGCCAGGCCCGAGCTGCCTGAGCGTCCCTCTCAAGGGCTGCGGCGGAGCGGGGCTCCGTCCGTCATCGAGCGGAACCACTCGAGCGGGACGGCCGGGGCGCGTCCATCCAAGTCGGGGGCTCCGCGGTCGCGCGTCAGGTCGTCAAGGCAGACCGTTCGAAGCTCCACGCTGTAGCGCGTCGCGTCCGACGTGTTGGGCACGCTCGCGTGCAAGTGCGCGCCGGAGAAGCAGAGGAAATCGCCGGGCTCGAGCACCACGCGTAGCTCCGACTCCGGGTCCACGGGCTCGGTCGGCTCCGGCACGATCGGGAGCTCCTCGTCGGGCTCACCTCTCCGCCGCCGCTCGCGGACCGCGTCCAGGTCCCAGTCCGCGCTCGTGTTCTGGATCGGCCGCTCCCAATAGCCGGGGTAGAACGCGATCGTGCGCTCCGCCGAGAGCGGGCGGATCGTCATCCACCAGTTCGTCTGCTGGGGCACGTTCGACGACCAGGTGTCTCGATGCAATCCGATCCTGCCGATTTGCGGCCCGGCACCGCGCCGGACCGGGGGGACCACTCGCAGGCGGATGGAGTCCCAGTAATTGCGCTCGCCGGCCAGGCCGACCTGCTCGAGGGCGGCACGAAAGAGGCGCTCCACCCGCGGGTCGCGCCCGAAGCGGGCCTGCAGCTCGTCGATCGCGGCCGCGTCCGGCCCGTCGAGGCCCGGCTCGGCGCCCACCAGATCGCCGATCAACTCCTCTGCGAGGAGCGAGACCTCGCGGAGCGGGGCCACGTCCTTGAAGATCAGGAGACCGCCCCGGTAGATCAGGTCGCCGCGCCGCTCGTCGTCGAGCCGGTCCGAGAGGATGTGGATCGAGGTGCTCACAGACAGGGTGTCGTAGCACACGTAGCGCGGCGTAGACTCGACCCGGAGGCTCGTCTGAAGTGAGCGTCGAGAGCGTCGACAGGGCACTGCTGGACAACGTCTGCTCGAGGTTGCAGTCGCAGCTCTCCGACGACGTGGCTGCCCAGGCCGAGGCCTTCGTCCGGCAGTACTACCGCTGGGTCCCGCCGGAGGACCTGGCCGACCGTAACGCGCTCGACGTCTACGGGGTCGCCCTTGCCCACTTCAACCTCGCCCGCAGGCGCACGCCCGGCACGAGCACCGGTGCGGGTGTACAACCCGGAGTTCGAGGCTCACGGCTGGCAGTCGTCGCACACGGCCGTGGAGGTCGTGACCGACGACATGCCCTTCCTGACGGACTCGGTCACGATGGAGCTGAGCCGCCGGGGCTTCGGAGTGCATCTGCTCATCCATCCGGTGCTGCAGGTCCGGCGCGACGCCGAGGGCAGGCTCCAGGAGGTGCTGGCGGCCCAGCCGGACGGCGACGACGGGGCGATCGCCGAGTCGGTGATCCACGCCGAGATCGACCGCCAGTCCGGTCCGCGGGAGCTGGAGGAGCTGCGCGCCGGACTGGCCGACGTGCTCGACCAGGTGCGCGCTGCGGTCGAGGACTGGCCCGACATGAGCGGGCGAGCACTTGCGATTGCCGCCGAGCTCGAGCACAGCCCCCCGCCGCTCGATCCCGACGAGGTCGACGAGACCAGCGCCTTCCTCAACTGGCTCGAGGACCACGCGTTCACGTTCCTTGGCTACCGCGAGTACCGGATCCGTGAAGAGGACGGCGATGTGCGCCTCGAGGCCGCCGAGGACACCGGGCTCGGCATCCTGCGCCAGGAGGAGGGCGAGCGCCACAAACGGACGCTCGACCGGCTTCCCCCCGGGGTGCGCTCGCTCGCGCTCGAGCCCTACCTGCTCAACCTCACGAAGGCCAACTCCCGCGCCACGGTCCATCGCCCGTCCTATCTCGACTACGTCGGCGTCAAGACCTTCGACGCCGACGGACGGGTCACCGGAGAGCGCCGCTTTCTCGGCCTCTACACCCATACGGCCTATCACGCCAGCGCGCGCGAGATACCGGTCCTGCGCCGCAAGGTCGACGCCGTGCTGCGCCACGCCGACTTCCCGCCCGGAAGCCACAACGAGAAGGCGCTGCTCGAGATCCTCGAGACCTTCCCCCGCGACGAGCTGTTCCAGATCTCCGAGGACGACCTGGTCGAGATCTCCCTCGGCATCCTGCACCTCGGCGAGCGCCAGCGGGTGCGTCTGTTCGTCCGGCGCGACCCCTTCGGCCGCTTTCTCACCTGCCTGGTGTTCGTGCCCCGGGACCGCTTCAACACCGACAACCGCAAGCGGATCGAGGCGATCCTGCGCGAGGCCACGAACGCCACGACCATCGACTACACGACGCGCGTGTCCGAGTCGGTGCTGGTGCGGCTGCACTATCTGGTCTACTCCGAGCCGGGCCGGCTGCCTGACATCGACGCGGCAGAGATCGAGGCCCGGATCGTCGAGGCCACGCGCGCCTGGACCGACGACCTGGAGGCGGCCCTGGTCGAGGAGCAGGGCGAGGAGCGCGGCGCCGAGCTGATCAGCCGCTACCGCGATGCCTTCCCGACCGCCTACCGCGCGGACTGGGTGGCACGCTCCGCGCTCTCCGACATTCGCCGGATCGAGGCGCTGACCGACCAGAACCAGCTGACCATGAGCGTCTTCCGTCCGCTCGAGGCGCCGGCGGGAACCCTGCGGGCAAAGCTCTACAAGCTGGGCTCGCCGCTGACGCTGTCGAACATGCTGCCCCTGTTCGAGGACATGGGCGTCGAGGTGGCGGACGAGCGCCCCTACGAGATCACGCCGGAGGGGGCAGGGCACACCTGGATCTATGACTTCGGCCTCCACTATCACGGCGAGGGCGAGCCCGATGCCGACGGGGTTCGCGAGGCTTTCCAGGACGCGTTTCTGCGTGCCTGGCGCGGCGATACCGAGAGCGACGGCTACAACCGACTCGTGCTGGGAGCCGGCCTCACCTGGCGTGAGATCACCGTGCTCCGCGCCGTGGGGAAGTACCTGCGCCAGGCCGGAATTCGCTTCAGCGACCGCTACGTGGAGCGATCGATGGTGGGCCACCCGGAGATCGCCCGCCTGCTGATCGCCCTGTTCAAGGCGCGCTTCGACCCCCGGCGGGAGGACCGGGACGACGCCGACGACGTGGCCGAGCAGATCGCGAGGGCGATCGACGCGGTCGAGAGCCTCGACCAGGACCAGATCCTGCGCACGTTCCTGGGCGTCCTACGGGCGATGCTCCGCACCGACTACTTCCGGGAGGACGGCGACGGGGCGGTCCAGGGGCACGTCTCGTTCAAGCTCGATCCGGGACAGCTGGAGTGGCTGCCGCTCCCCCGGCCCGAGTTCGAGGTCTTCGTCTACTCGCCCCGGACCGAGGGCGCCCACCTGCGCGGCGGCAGGGTGGCCAGGGGCGGCCTGCGCTGGTCGGACCGGCGGGAGGACTTCCGTACCGAGGTCCTGGGCCTGATGAAGGCGCAGCAGGTGAAGAACGCGGTGATAGTGCCGGTGGGGGCCAAGGGCGGCTTCGTGGTCAAGCGGCCCCCGCCCGGCGGCCGCCAGGAGCTGATGGAGGAGGTGGTGGCCTGTTACCGCGTCTTCATCCGCGGGCTCCTGGGCCTGACCGACAACATCGTCGACGGCGAGATCAGCGGACCGCCCGACGTGGTGCGCTACGACGGCGAAGACCCTTATCTCGTGGTGGCGGCCGACAAGGGCACGGCCACCTTCTCCGACATCGCCAACCGGATCTCACTGGAGCAGGGCTTCTGGCTCGGTGACGCCTTCGCCTCGGGCGGCGAGACCGGTTACGACCACAAGGCGATGGGCATCACCGCGCGCGGGGCCTGGGAGTGCGTGAAACGCCACTTCCGCGAGATGGGGCGCGACATCCAGGAGGAGGACTTCACCGCCGTCGGCATCGGCGACATGTCCGGCGACGTCTTCGGCAACGGCATGCTCCTCTCGCGCCACCTGCGGCTGATCGGCGCGTTCAACCACGAGCACGTCTTCCTCGACCCCGATCCCGACCCAGAGGCGAGCTGGGAGGAGCGGCGGCGCCTGTTCGAGCTCGAGCGCTCCACCTGGGCCGACTACGACAGCGAGCTGATCTCCGAGGGCGGCGGCGTCTTCCGGCGTTCCGCGAAGTCGATTCCGCTGTCCGCCCAGGCCCGCGAGGTCCTGGACGTCGACGCCGAGGCGCTCCCGCCGAACGAGCTGATTCGCGCGCTGCTGCGGGCGCCCGTGGACCTGCTCTGGAACGGGGGCATCGGCACCTACGTGAAGGCCGCCGGCGAGTCCCACGGCGCCGTTGGCGACAAGGCCAACGACGCCGTCCGGGTGAGCGCCGACGAGCTTCGCTGCCGCGTGGTGGGCGAGGGCGGCAACCTCGGCCTCACCCAGCGGGCGCGGATCGAGTACGCGCTCGGGGGCGGTCGCATCAACACCGACGCGATCGACAACGCGGGCGGCGTCGACTGCTCCGACCGCGAGGTGAACATCAAGATCCTGCTCGACGCGGTGGTCGCCGAGGGGGATCTGACCGGAAAGCAGCGCAACGCTCTCCTGGCGGAGATGACCGACGCGGTGGCCGCCCTCGTTCTGCAGGACAACTACGAGCAGTCGGAGAGCCTCACCCTGGCCGAGGCGCAGGCCGGGTCGATGGTCGACGTGCACCAGCGCTTCATCCGGACGCTCGAGGGTTCACGCAAGCTCGACCGCGAGCTCGAGTTCCTGCCGAACGACGAGGAGCTCGCCGAGCGCAAGCGCGACCACCTCGGACTGACGCGGCCGGAGCTCTCCGCCCTGCTCGCCTACAGCAAGGTGCACCTGTACGCGGAGCTGCTCGACTCCAACGTGCCCGAAGACCCCTACCTGTCGGCCGAGCTCGAGCGCTACTTCCCCGCCCCGCTCCCCGAGCGCTTTGCCGAGCAGATCGAGCGGCACCGGCTGCGGCGGGAAATCGTGGCGACGCAGGTCGTCAACAACATGTACCACGGCGGCGGCATCACCTTCGCCTTCCGGCTCGGCGAGGAGACCGGCGCGCCAGCGTCGGAGATAGCGCGTGCCTACGCGGTCGCGCGCGAGGTCTTCGACATGCGCTCGCAATGGGGCGAGATCGAGGCCCTCGACAACCAGGTGGACGCCGGCGTGCAAATTCGCGTTCTGCTCGAGGGGCGGCGGCTGATCGAGCGCAGCTCGCGCTGGCTGCTGCGCAACCGCGAGCGCCCGCTGGCCATCGCGCCCACTGTCGCTCACTTCCGGCCCGGCGCCGAGGTGCTGGCCGAGTCGGTGATGGAGCTGCTCGTGCCGGACGACGCCAAGCCGCTTGCGGCGCACGCCGAGGAGCTGCGCGAGGCGGGAGTGCCGGACCCGCTGGCCACCCGGATCGCCGGTCTCAGCACGACCTTCGCCACCTTTGACGTCGTCGAGGCGGCCGCCGACGCCGGCCTCGAGGTCGCGACGGTGGCCCGGGTCTACTTCCGGCTCGGGCACGAGCTCCAGCTCCACTGGCTGCGCGACCGGATCGTCGAGCTGCCCCGTGACAACCGCTGGCGCGCGCTGGCCCGAGCTGCGCTGCGCGACGACCTCTACGCCCTGCACCGGGCCCTCACGGCGGAGGCGCTGAAGAGCGGCGACCCGGGCGATCCCGAGCAGCTGGTGAGCGCCTGGGTCGAGGCCAATCCGAACTCCGAGCGCACCCAGCAGACGCTGCGGGACATCCAGGTCGGGCGCACATTCGACCTCACCACCCTGCCGGTGGGGGTGCGTGAGGTGCGGAACCTGATCTAACGCGGATCAGGACTTGGGCGGCTTCGGCGGCGGCCCCGGAGGCGCCGCCTTCTGCTGGCCCTGGGCCGTCGCCTGGCCGGGGGCCGTGGCCTGGCCGGGCGCCGGGGGCGGCGGCTTCACCGGCTTCGAGGCGCTCGGCACCGGCTGTGGCGGGCCGCGCTTGACGGGCACGCCCGCAGGCGGCGCCTGGATGGGGCCGCGTCCGCGCGGCTTCGGCCTCACACCCCGGCTCGCCTTCGTGGTCTGCCCTTTCGGGCCGGCTCCGGGCCCGTGCGAAGCGGGGTTCGTCGCCGCCCGCCGCGCGCGCCCGCGCTCCGCCTTCGGCCTCGGCTGGGCGGCGGCGGCGCCGGCCGGCTTCGCGCGGCCGCTCCGGGCCGGCTCGGCCACCGCAGAGCTGCGTCGCCCGCCGGGCAGGGAGCGGGCGGGGTGTGCGCGAGCGGCCTCCGCCCTCGGCGTCGCGACGGGCGCCGGCGGCGAAGACTCGATCGGCGCCGGCGGAGCCGGCACGGGGTTGTCGCCGACCGTCGTGCCGGCCACCGCGCCGCCGCCGGCCAGGAGCCCGACGGCGGCGAGCTTCGCCGCGGTGCCGGAGCCGAGCGACGACAGTGCGCTCCCCACGCCGCCAAGCCCAGCCGCGAGCCCGGTTGCGGACGAGCCTCCGCCCACGCCGATCGCGCCGAGGACAGCGGACTTGAGGCCGAGCGACGGAGTCACGGGGAGGGCGGCGGCGAGCAGCTTGCGCTGCTCGGAGACCCGTCGCCGGTAGGCCCGGCACCCGGGACACTGGTGCAGGTGGTGGCGTAGCGCGCTGCGCCGCAGCGAGCCACCGCGCAGGGTGGCGAGCTGCTGCCGGATCTCCGCGCAGGGCGTCTCGCGGGCCTCGCGGCGATCGATGAGCCCCGTGCGGGCCCGGAACACCAGGGCCTTCACGTTTGCGGTCTCGACGCCGAGCACCTGGCCGACCTCGGCGTGCGAGAGCGCTCCAAGCTCCGTGAGCAGCAGCGCGGCGCGCTGCTCGGGCGGCAGTTGGCGCAGATCGAGGAGGAGGTCGCGCAGATCGGCGCGCTGCTCCACCTGCTCGGCCAGGCCGCGGGTGGGGAGATCCGCGTCGAGCGCAACGTGATCACGGCGCGAGCGCAGCATCGACAGGCAGCGGTTGCGAGCGATCGCGTAGAGCCAGGGCTTGAGAGAGAACGCGCGCTCCTCGCCTCTCTGGAGGTCGCGGAAAGCCGAGGCAAAGGTCTGCTGGACGGCGTCCTCGGCCTCCTCGGGGGAGCCGAGCATGTGGCGGCAGAATCCCAGCACAGCGGCGCCGTAGCGTTCGAAGACCGCCTCGAACGCCGCCTCGTTGCCGCGCTGGACCTGCAGGGCGAGGGTGTCGTCGCGGGCGAGAGCGAGCAGCCGCCGCGAGCGGAAGGGCCCGGCGGCGGGCCGGTCACCGAGCAAGGCCGTTCGCATACGGGGTTTCTACCCGCTCCGGCGGTCCTCAACGCCGGTTTCAGTCCCGGGACTCGCCAACCTTCGCCTTCCGCGTGCGTTTCAGGGGGCATGAAGAAGATCACGACAGCAATCGGTCTCGCTGCGATGCTGGCGCTGCCGCCGGCCGCAGCGGCAGACCCCAGCCAGAACGACCAGCGCGCCGCTCAGAAAGAGTGCAAGCAGGAGCGGGGCGGCACGCGGGCGACCCGCGAGGCCTTCAAGTTGAAGTACCACAGCATGAGCCGCTGCGTGCGGCGGCGGGCCGCCGAGGAGGAGGACGAGCGCGGCCGGGCCAGGCGCAACGCGGCGCGTGACTGCAAGGCAGAGCGCAAGCTGATGGGGCGAGAGGCCTTTGCGGAGGAGCACGGGACCAACGAGAACGGCCGGAACGCCTTCGGCAAGTGCGTCTCGGCTCTGGCCAAGGAACACAAGGCCGCCATGGACAGGGAGGACAAGCAGGAGGCGGCCGAGCTGCGCAATGCCGCCAAGCGCTGTGCGGCGGAGCGCAGGACGATGGGCCGAGAGGAGTTTGCGAGGGAGTACGGTACGAACCGCAACAAGCGCAACGCCTTCGGCAAGTGCGTGTCACGCAAGGCCGACGATTCGTAGGGAGGCAGCGAGAATGGGAGCACGCCTGCTGGGTGGGGCAACGGTGGCGGCGATCGCCGCCCTGGCGCTGGCAGCGCCGGCGCCTGCGGTCGTGGGGCCGAACGTGCAGGCCTCGGGCCTGAGCCCGTTCGCGCCGAACTGCCACGGAGCGCCGCAGAACGGCACGCTGTTCCCAATTCAGAGGTCGAGCCCTGGATCGACGTCAACCCGACCGACACCGCCAACCTGGTGGGCGTCTACCAGCAGGATCGCTTCTCGAACGGAGGCGCGAGCGGCCAGGGGACGTCGGTCTCCGACGATGGGGGCGCCACGTGGACGCCGGTCCCCCTGGCCAGGCTCCCGAAGTTTTCACGCTGCGCCGGCGCCTTGGAGGGAAGCGTGGGCGACTACGAGCGGGCCACCGACCCCTGGGTCAGCTTCGGCCCGGACGGCGACGCCTACCAGATCACGCTCGCGTTCAACGACACCCGCAACCTCGCCAACGCCATCCTGGTCAGCGAGTCCCAGGACGGGGGCGACACCTGGAGCCCGCCTACCAGGTGCGACGCGACACGGCAAACACCGTCTTCAACGACAAGGAATCGATCACCGCCGACTGGACCGACGCCGACCACGTGTACGCGATCTGGGACCGCCTGGTCTTCCCCAACGAGCGCTCGCAGGGCCAGTCGTTCCTCACGGCCGCGGCCTTCCGCGGCCCCACCTGGTTCGCCCGCACCACGGACGGCGGCGCGACCTGGGAGCCGGCGCGGCCGATCTTCGACCCGGGCCAGAACGACCAGACGATCGGCAACCAGATCGTGGTGATGCCGGACGGCGACCTGGTGAACGCCATGACGGTGTTCAGAAACGACAACGGCCAGGGTCGCAAGGGCGGCTTCGTCTCGGTACTGCGCTCCACGGACAAGGGCGCCTCGTGGTCGGGCGAAATCCCGGTGTCGCGGCTCGGCACGGTGGAGGTCAGCGACCCCGAGACCGGTGTTCCGGTGCGGACCGGCGACATCCTCCCCGAGATCGCTTCCGACGAGCGCCCGGGCACGGACAACGTCTACCTGGTCTGGCAGGACGCTCGCTTCACCGGCTTCGAGCGCGACCAGATCGCCTTCTCGAGGTCGACCGACGGGGGCCTGACCTGGTCCGAGCCGGTTCGGATCAACAACCGCCGCTTCGCCACGCAGGCGTTCACCCCGGCGATCCGGGTGGACGACCAGGGCAACATCGGCGTCATCTACTACGACTTCCGCAACAACGACCTGGGCGACGCGGAGCTCGAGACCGACGTGTGGATGGTCCGCTCCACCGACGGTGGTGCGACCTGGCGCGAGGAACGGGTCACAGAAGAGTCATTCGACATGCGCGCCGCGCCGTTCGCGCTCGGGCTCTTCACCGGTGATTACATCGGGCTGACCGCGCACGCCAACGTGTTCAAGCCGTTCTGGTCGGCTTCCGAGAACGACGCCGACGGCACCGACGCGTTCGGCGCAACCGCGTCGGCGCCCTTCGGCGGCGAGCTGATCGTGCCCGACCGCGCGCCCGCGGGCCAGACGGCGAAAGACTTCCCGGTTCAGCGGGGGAAGCCCACGCCGCAGTAGCCGCGGTCGACAGCTTGGGGGCGCCGCGGGACAGGTAGCCTGCGGCGCCCTCGATGCGAGCGCTGCTCCAAGACCTCATGGACTCGGCCGCCCGGCGGGCCGACTACGCCGACGCCCGCTTCGTGAGCATGCGGGCGGAGCGGCTCTCCACCCGCAACGGCGCGCTCGACCAGCTGAGCTCGGACGAGAGCGCCGGCATCGGCCTGCGGGTGCGGATTGCCGGCACGTGGGGCTTCGCCGCGGTACGCGGTGACGACAAGGCCGGCGCCGAGGAGGCGCTCGATCGGGCCCTTGCGGTGGCTGGGGCCGCACCCACGGCCAACGGGACGGCCCTCGCCCCGGAGCCGCCGGCGCAGGGCTCCTGGGAGAGCCCGGCCGAGCGTGATCCCTTCAGCGTGTCCCTGGAGGAGAAGCTGGCCGTGCTGCACGGAGCCGAGACGCTGCTGCGCAGCGAGCCCGGCGTGAACCTGACGACCGCCAGCTTCCACGCCCGCCGGCTGGAGACGCTCTTCGCCTCGACCGAGGGCGCCCTGTGCGACCAGCGGCTCACCGAGTGCGGCGGCGGCATCGCGGCGGTGGCCGTGAAGGGCGAGGACAGCCAGGTGCGTTCCTACCCCGCGTCGCACGGCGGGCACGTGGCTCAGGCCGGCTACGAGCACCTGCTGGCGCTCGACCTGGCCGGTCACGCCCCCGGGGTGTCCGAGGAGGCTGTGGCGCTGCTCGAGGCCCCGGCCTGCCCGAGCCGGCGGACCACGCTGATCCTCGCCGGCGAGCAGCTGGCGCTGCAGCTGCACGAGTCGGTGGGGCACGCCGTCGAGCTCGACCGCGTGCTGGGCCGGGAGGCCTCGTACGCCGGCACCAGCTTCGTGCCCGCGCACGGCATAGGCACGCTGCGCTTCGGCTCCGGGCACGTGAACGTCCGGGCCGACGCCACCACGCCCGGCGGCCTCGGCAGCTACCGCTGGGACGACGAGGGCGTGGAGGGCCGCTCGCTGCCGATCATAAGCGAGGGCGTGCTGGCCGGCTTCCTGTCCTCGCGCGAGACAGCCGCCGAGGTGGGTCTGGACCGCTCGGGCGGCTGCATGCGCGCCGACGGCTTCAGCCGCCAGCCGATCGTCCGCATGACCAACGTGAACCTCGATCCGGGCGAGGCCGGGACGCTCGATGACCTGGTGGCCGATACGGGCGACGGGCTGCTGATCGAGACCAACCGCTCGTGGTCGATCGACGACCGCCGGCTGCACTTCCTGTTCGAGGGCGAAGCCGGCTGGGAGATCCGTGACGGAGAGCGGTCGCGCCTGGTGCGCAACCCCAGCTACGCCGGCCGGACCCCGGACTTCTGGGCCAGCTGCGACGCCGTGTGCTCGCCCTCGGACTGGAGCCTGGTGTCGCTGCTCAACTGCGGCAAGGGAGAGCCGGGCCAGGTGATGCACGTGTCCCACGGCTCGGCGCCGGCGCGCTTCCGGGACGTACAGGTCGGCGTTGCCTGACGCGCTCGATCTGGCCTCGCGGGCGCTGGCCCACGCCGGCGAGGACGCGCTCGCGCTGGTGACCCACGAGCGGTCGCTGATGCTTCGCTTCGCCGCGAACCGTCCCACGCAGTCGACCGCCGTCGACGACGTGACCGTCGAGCTGGCGCTGGTGTTCAACGGGCACGTGGGCCGCGCGACGACGAACGCGGCCGACGAGGCCTCGCTCGCCGACTGCGGCCGGCGGGCCCGCCTGGCGGCGACGGCGGCC
Source organism: uncultured Thermoleophilaceae bacterium (assembly GCA_963821275.1). Taxonomy (GTDB): domain Bacteria; phylum Actinomycetota; class Thermoleophilia; order Solirubrobacterales; family Thermoleophilaceae; genus JACVRW01. Next base: position 88,747 of record CAWGDF010000003.1, on the reverse strand, counting down.
GCGGCTGTGGGCGACGGGCGCTTCCCCGGCTTTCCCGAGCCTTCACTAGGCCGGGCCCATGAAGGCCACGATGCAGCGACGGCCGCGATCGACGCCGGCCGCGGCGGCGCGGCGCTGCGCACGGTCTTCGGTGTGGCCGACGAGGCGGGGCTCGAGGCCCACGGCATCTGGACCGTGGGCCGCGAGGAGCGTGCGGCGGCGACCCGCGCCGGCGGTGCGGTGCTCGACCGCACGACCGACGCCTACCTGAAGGTGATCTGCATCCGGCCTGAGGACGGGCGCAGCGGCTTTGACGCCCAGACCGCCTTCGCCGTGGGCCTCATCGATCCTCAGGCGGTAGCCGAGAACGCCGCGGCCAAGGCGCTGGCTCCCGGCGAGCCGGCCGAGCTCGAGCCCGGTGAGCATCCGGTCGTCTTCGAGGCCCACGCCGTGGGTGAGCTCTGCGACCTGCTCGGCTTCACCGCGCTGAACGGCCTGGCCCACGCCGAGGACCGCGGGGCGCTGTCCGGCCGGCTCGGGCAGACCGTCGCCGCTCCCTCGATAAACCTGTCCGACTCGCCGCGCATGCCCGGCACGCTGCCCCGCGCATTCGATGCCGAGGGCGTGGCCAAGGCCCCGCTGCCCCTGATTCAGGACGGCGTGGCCCACCGGGTGGTGCACGATCTTCGCAGCGCCGCGCTCGCCGGGACAGCGAGCACCGGTCATGCCCTGGCGCCCGGCGGGGGCGGGCACGGGCCGCACCCGACCAACCTCGTGCTCGGCGGCGGCGGCGCGGCCGACGAGGCGGAGCTGTGCGCCGGAGTGGAGCGTGGGGTCTACGTGACCCGCCTCTGGTACTCCAACGTGGTGCGGCCGAAGGAGACGCTGGTCACCGCCGTCACCCGCGACGGCACCTTCCTGATCGAGGACGGCCGGGTGACCCGCCCTCTCCGCGACCTGCGCCTGACCGACAGCGTGCTGGGCATCCTGGCGCGCACCCAGGCCCTCACGCGGCGTCAGAAGCTGACCACCGACGGCGAGTTCTACGGCCGGCGCTTCGCGTGGGGTGCGCTCTGTCCGGCGCTCCGGGCGGCCGGCGTGCGCTTCAGCGGGCCCGCCGGTTCAGAGCTTCAGCAGCACGATCACGTTCGCCACGAACAGCAGGGCGAACGCGATGGTCCAGCGGTTCAGGTTGCGCTCCACCAGCGAGCCGCCGCCGAACGGGCCGGCTCCGGTGCCCACGCCGAAGGCGCCCGAGAGCCCCGAGTCCTTGCCCGAGTGCATGAGCACGAGGACGATGAGGACCACCGCGAGGATCACCTGGACGCCGCTGAGAATCGCTTCCACGGCGCGAAAGGGTATCTGGCGCGCCCCGCGTTCATCGGGGATTGGCGGTGCAGCGGAACCTGACCTACTCTGGCTCGAGCGGGGTTCGTCTCATGTCTCTGCGATGCATATCCGCCACGGCCGTGGTCGCGATGACCCTCTGCGTGCCCGCGGGCGCCTCGGCGCACCACGCCACGGACGGGGCGGCCGAGCACATCGCTGAGGATTCGGTCACCCACACGGCAGCCGAGGAGGCCAGCCTGCAGCGACGCACGCTGGCCGCGACGCGAGACGATGCCGCGCTCGCCGCCGCCGCGGCCGTGGGCGACGAGCACCGGGTCGGCCGCTGGGGGCCGGTCGTCAACTGGCCTGTGGTCGGGGTGCACGTCGCGCTGATGCCCAACGGCAAGGTGCTGGCCTACGACTCCGTTGACGACAACCCAACGGAGAGCTCTCCGGTCCACGACCACACCCGCGCCATGGTGTGGGACCCGAGCACGGGGGTCCAAACGCGGGTGGACGTCAGGACCGGCTTCAACGTCTTCTGCAGCGGGCTCGCGCACCTGCCCAACGGCTCGCTGTTCCTGGCCGGCGGCAACAGGAACGCGCAGCTCGAGGGAATCCCTCAGACGCACATCTTCAGCTCGTCCACCAGCACGTGGTCGCGCGGCCCGGACATGGGTTTCTCGCGCTGGTACCCGAGCGTGACTCCGCTGAGCAACGGCGAGATGCTGATCACCGAGGGCGGGCCGGATATCCCGGAGGTTCGGACCACGGCCGGCGGGCTGCGGCAGCTGACCGGCGCGGTCCTCAACCTTCCGTTGTATCCCTGGCTCGACGTCGCGCCGAACGGTCGTGCCTTCTACTCCGGGCCGAGCCCGACCATGCGCAGCCTCAACCCGGCGGGGACCGGCGCCTGGGGGCAGACCCTCGGTAACCGCGACGAAGTCAACCGGGACTACGGCAGCCGAGCGATGTACGACGTCGGCAAGCTGCTGGTGGCAGGCGGCGGGCCGTCGACCCCGACCGCCCGCGTCATCGACTTCAACGGAGCCGCCCCAGACGCCAGCGCCACCGGGGCGATGGCGCACGGTCGCCGCCAGCACAACCTCACCGTGCTCGCCGACGGCACCGTGCTCGCGACGGGCGGCCTGTCGTCGGGGGCGTCCCTGGTGGATCTGGACGCGGCCGTCTACCCGGCGGAGCTGTGGAGCCCGGCCACCGGCCAATGGAGAACGCTCGCGCCGATGGCGGTCACGCGCCAGTATCACTCGACCGCTCTGCTGCTACGCGACGGACGGGTGCTCTCCTCGGGCGGGGGCCTCTGCCGCGCCTGCGACGACGTCCAGTACCTGGCCAAGAACGCCGAGGTGTTCACGCCGCCGTACCTGTTCAAGAAGGACGGCTCGGGGCAGCTCGCGCCGCGCCCGGCCATCAACTCGGCGCCGGGCGTGGTCAACTACGGGGCGCAGGTGCGGATCTCGACCCCGAACGCGGCTTCGATCAGCCGCGTGGCGCTGGTCCGCCTCGGGGCGGTCACCCACTCGGTCAACATGGAGCAGCGCTTCATCCCGCTCGCCATCAACGCCCGCGGCGCCGGGAGCATCAGGGCCACCGGGCCCGCCAACGCGAACATCGCCCCGCCCGGGCCGTACATGCTGTTCGTGATCAACTCGGCCGGCGTGCCCTCCGTCGCGCGCATGGTCACCGTCGCCCCCGGCAGCCCGCCGCCGAATCGCAGTCCGGTGGCGGTGCTCGACGCCGGCACGACGTCGGGCGCCGCCCCGCTGAACGTGAGCTTCGACGGCCGCCGCTCGAGCGACCCGGACGCCGACCCGCTCAGCTACTCCTGGAGCTTCGGCGATGGCGGGACGAGCAACGCGGCGGCGCCCGCCCACAGCTACTCGGAGCCGGGCGCCTACACGGCACGCCTGACGGTGAGCGACGGCCTCGGGGGCACCGGTAGCGCCACCAGGACCATCTCGGTGCGTGCTCCCAGTGCGGGCGACGCCGGCGGCCCGGGACCTCCCGACTCCGCCGGCCCGAGGCTCCGGTTGCTCGGCGTCAACGCCGCCCGCGGGCGCATCCGTGGCAGCGCGGAGGACGGGTCGGGCGTGGAGTCTGTGCAGGTCGCGCTGCGGCGGCGGCTCGAGGGCGGCGGCTGCAGCTGGTGGCTCAAGGGCAAGCGCAAGATGAGCGGCCCGCCCCGCAGCTGCAGGCGGCCGCGCTGGATGGACGCCAAGCTGCGGCCCGGCGGCAAGGGCGTGCGCTGGCTGCTGGCCCTCAGGCGTGCCCTGCCCCCGGGCGGCTACCGCGTGCTCGGCCGCGCGGAGGACGGCGGGGGCAACGTGAGCCGGCTGACGGCCAGCCGGGCCTCGCTGGTCCGCGTCGAGTAGGCGACACGGCCACTCAGGACTCCGGCGAGCGGCCCTCCAGCCGGTCCAGCTCGCGCAGGATGACAATCGCCTCGTCGCGAAGCTCGCGGTCCACCGCCCGCCAGTCCTCCCGCGTGAGCTTGCCCATCTGGTGGTCCAGCTCGGCGTCGCGGATCTCCCGGTACTTGGCCTCCTTGGCCGCCTGCAGCTCCGCGAGCCGGGTCCCCTCGACAGCCTGGTGCCGCTCGCGGCGGCGGAGCGGAGCGGCGACGACCAGCGCGACGAGGGCCGCGAGCACGAGCAGGGCGACGGCGTACTCCATCGCGCGGGACGATCAGGCCCGGGAGAGCTCGCGCCCCAGGCGGGCCGCGTACATGCTGCGCACGCGGCGCAGCCGGGCCTCGGGCGAGGGCCAGGCCGCCACCAGCGCGCCGAGCACCGCGATCCCCCCGCCGATCCAGATCCAGGCCACGAGCGGCGACACGATCGCCCGGAAGGCGGCCGGCGGCGGATCCCGGCGGTAGCGCTCGGCCAGCGCCGCGATCACCAGCGCCTGCACGTCGCCCGCCGAGTCCGCGAACTTGGCGTCGGCGTCGCGCAGCGGCCGCTGCAGCGAGGCCAGGTCGGGCCGCACGGCGAGCCAGAAGTCCCGGCGGAGGCCCCAGCGCACGTCCACCTCGCTGGTTGCCTCGCCCTCGAAGAAGCGGCTGATCGCCCCGAGCGAGGGGTCGACGCTCGAGTAGTAGTTGCGCGAGGGACGCAGCGTGAAGCTCTGGTCGCCGCGGCGCACGTCCAGCACCGCCCCGAGGGAGATCGGCGCGCCGGTGCCGGCGTCGTCGCCCCCGAGCTTGGCCGTGGCCTCGCGATAGGTCACCCGGTAGCCGCCGGTCTCGAAGCTCTCCCCCGGCGACAGGCGAACGTCACGCTGCTCCAGGAAGGCCGACGAGCCGGCCACGCCCAGGAACAGGACCGCGATGCCCGCGTGGACCAGGTAGCCCCCGTAGCGGCGCCGGTTGCGCCCGGTCAGCCGGGCCAGCGCGCGGGGCCAGGACTCGCCAGTCATCACCCGGCGGGCCGCCGCGCCGCGCCAGAACTCCTGAACCACCACGCTGAGCACGAAGGCCACGAGGCAGAACATGGCCAGGGAGGCGGGGCTGTCGGCGGCGTCGGTCAGCAAGAGCAGGGCGACGAGCACCACCGCCGTGGCGGCCAGCGGCGCGAGCAGCACGCGGCGCAGCGCCCCTACGCTCACCCGCCGCCAGGCCAGCACCGGCCCGACGCCGGCCAGCAGCACCAGCACGAGCGCGAGCGGGGTGGTCAGCCGGTTGAACCAGGGCGGCCCGACGCTGGCCTCGTCGCCGGTGAGGGCCTCGGATATCAGCGGGAAGAAGGTGCCCCAGAGGATCACCAGGCAGAGCCCGACGAGCACCAGGTTGTTGAGCAGGAAGAAGGCCTCGCGCGACAGCAGGGAATCCAGCCGGGCCTCCGAGCGCAGGTCGGGCAGGCGGAGCAGGATGAGCCCGGCCGACAGCGCGACCACGAGGCTGATGAAGACGAGGAACTGGACCCCGATGGTGGAGGCGCCGAAGGCGTGAATCGACTCGAGGATCCCGCTGCGCACCAGGAACGTGCCGAGCAGCGCCAGCGCAAAGGCGGCGCAGATCAGCGAGACGTTCCACACCCGCAGCATCCCGCGCTTCTCCTGGACCATGATCGAGTGCAGGAAGGCGGTGCCCACGAGCCAGGGCATGAGCGAGGCGTTCTCCACCGGGTCCCAGGCCCAGTAGCCGCCCCAGCCCAGCTCGGTGTACGACCAGAGCGCGCCCAGCATGATGCCGGTGCCCAGGAAGATCCAGGCCACCAGCGCGAAGCGCCGGGTGGCGCGGATCCAGTCCGCGCCGGTGCGGCGGGCGACCAGCGCTCCGATGGCGAAGGCGAAGGGGATCGAGAAGCCCACGTAGCCCGTGTAGAGCATCGGCGGGTGGATCATCATCGCCGGGTGGCGCAGCAGCGGGTTCAGGCCCGCGCCCTCGGCCGGCGGGGCAGCGAGCGTGTCGAAGGGGTTCTCCCAGGCGACCATGAGCAACAGGAAGAAGGCCGCCACGCCGCCGAGCACGGCCGTGGCGTAGGGAGCGATGTCGCGCAGCGAACGGCGCGTCAGGAACAGGACCGCGCTCGAGAACAGGGCGAGCAGCGTCGCCCATAGGAGCAGCGAGCCGTCCTGGGTCGCCCACACCGCGGTGACCTTGTAGAAGCCGGGCGTATCCGTGGAGGAGCCCTCCGCCACGAGCGCATAGGAGAAGTCCGAGCGCAGGAAGGCCGCCTCCAGGAGCGCAAACGCGGCGACCAAGAGGCCGGCCAGGCAGTAGACCGCCCGCCGGCCCGAAGCCACCCACTCGGGCCGGCCGGCACGCGCGCCGAAGATCGAGGCACCGGCGGCGTAGAGCGCAGTGAACAGGCCGACCGTCAGGCACGCGGAGCCTACGCCGGCCATGTCAGGAGGGCTGGCCCTCCTCCTCCTTCGTGAACTTCGACGGGCACTTGGTGACCAGCGAGTCGCGCTCGGCTACGAACATGCCGCGCTCGAGCTCGCCCGACACGATCACCTCGCGCCCCTCGCGGAAGGGATCGGGCACAACGCCCGTATAGGTCACCGGCACCGACTCGCGGCCGTCGCGGTCGCGGATCCGAAAGCGCAGCGCATCGCCCTCGCGGCTGACCGAGTCGTGCACGACCTTCCCGGTGAGCTCATAGGAGCGGCCGGGCTCGATCTGGCTGGGCTTGCTGGCCTCGGTGGAGGCGCTGAAGCTGGTGTAGACCAACGCGGCGGCGAGGAACACGGCGGCGCTCAGCGCCACCGCAAGCCGTACCTTGCGCTTGCGGGCGGGGTCCATCACCCCGGATTCTGGCAGGCGAGGCGCGCGCGCCGGCGCCTACCCGGGCTGCTCGCCCCGGCGGCTCGGGTGCCCCTCGCCGGGCCAGGGTGAGAGCAGAAGGATCAGGCGAGAGTCCCGGGTGGCACGAACCTCGTGCCGCTCGTTGGGCTCGAAGTGAACCAGCAGGCCGGGACCGCCCGAAGCCTTCTCGTCGCCCTGTTGGACCTCGATCTCGCCGTCCGCCACGACCAGCCAGGCACGCTCGTGGACCTGGTGGTCGCGCAGGCTCTCTCCGCCCGGGAGGTTGATTGCTATCGCGCGCGTCTCATCGTCCGAGCGGAGCACCGCGGGATTGTGCGGCTGGACGTCGAGCGATGCGATGTCCCAGGTGTCCATGGGTCGGAATCATGTCACCCCGCGGAGCCAACCGCTTCCGGCTTCCGTTCGCTGTGCCGCGCGATCAGATCGACGCCCGGGTGGTCGCTCAACCCGTGCACCACCACCGAGATCAGCACTGTCAGCGCGGCGATGGCGGCGATCCGCTCCCCGTCCGGCACCGCCGAACCCAGCACGAACAGCGCGAAGGTCATGGTGGCCACGCCCTTGGGCCCGAACCAGGCCATGAACGCCTTCCCGAACAGGTCGACCTGGCGGTTGCCCGCCAGGCTCGTGAAGATCGCGGCCGGCCGCGCCACCAGCAGCGTGAAGGCGGCGATGGCCACCGCGGCCCAGCCGTCCTGGAAGAGCAGGTCGAAGGTGAAGATCGCCCCGAAGACCAGGAACACGCCGAGCTTGACCACCTCGATGAGGTCCTCGGAGCGGGACTCGAAGCACTCGCTGATGTCGGGCCGCCAGATTCCCAGCGCGATCGCAGCGACGAACACCGAGATGAAGCCGTTGCCCTCCGGCGGAAGCACCGCCACGCCGTAGGCCGTGAAGGCCACGCCCAGCGCATAGAGCGCCTTCTGGTGCGGGCTGATCTCCTGCAGCATCCCGTTCCCCTTGGGCATGAGCCGGGACGCTACGAACGCCACGATCAGCCCCGTCGCCAGACCGAAGCCCACGTCCTGGAGCACGAACTCCCACCATTGGAAGTCGGTGTCCTCCGCCGCGGCGGCTGCGAGCGCCAGCACCGCCGGCAGCGCCAGCCCGTCGTTCAGGCCGGACTCCAGGTTGAGCGAGTGGCGGATCAGCGGCGGCACGCGCGGGTTGGTGACCACGGCTGAGGACAGGACGGGATCGGTGGGCGAGAGCAATGCCCCCATGAGGAAGGACTCCGTCCACCCCAGGCCGGTGAACGTGTGGGTGGCCAGCGCGATCAGGCCGGCCGTGATCGGCATCCCGAGGGCGAGCGAGCGCAGGGGCAGGTGCCAGGCCTCCTGGAGCATCTCCTCGTCCACCTCGAGGCCGTCCCGGAACAGGATCAGGATCAGGGCGATCACCGCCAAGCCCTGCACGAAGCTGGAGGTCGGGTCCAGATCGAGCACCCCCAGGCCGGCGTCGCCCAGCAGAAAACCCGCGGCTACGAACGCCGCCGTGAGCGAGAGGAAGCTGCGGTGGGCGATGCCCGCCACGAGCGCTCCACCAACAAGAAGCAGGCCGAACACTGCAAGCGGCGCTTCGAGGTACTCGACCCCGGCGGCGACGGGCGGCATGGGCGCGAAGGCTGGCACACCGCTCGGGCGGGGAGGGTTTTTGCAAATCCGGCTACGGTGCGGACGCATGCGTAGGGCGGCCGCGCCGATCAGCGTCCTCTTGATCCTGCTGGCGGCCCCGCCTGCCGCCGCGGCGCTGCCGCGTGGAATCACGCTCTCGGAGGGCTGGGAGGTGCGGGCCGAGCCGGCCGACCCGGCCGCGCCCCAGCCGGCGCCGCCGGAGGAGACGGCCCCCGAGACCGGCGCCCCGGCGGCGCCGGTGGTGCCGGCCGGCCGTGCAGCGCGCACGCCCGGCGACTGGAGCGCCGCGAAGGTCCCGAGCGTGTTCGACCCGCGTGCCCTGCCGGACCTCTTTCCGGGAACGGTCAGGCGCTACCGGGTGCTGTTCGAGGGCCCGGCAACACCCCGCGGCTTCCGTTGGCTCCTGCGCTTCGAGGGCGTGCGCCGCCGCGCCGGGGTGTTCCTCAACGGGCGGCGGATCGGTCGCAGCACGGACCCCTACACCCCCTTCACCGTCGAGGCGCGGGGCCTGCGACCGGGACGTGAGAACGAGCTCGTGGTGCTCGTGGACGGGCGCAAGGACCCGCGGCTGCTCGAGGGCTGGTGGAACTGGAACGGCATCGTCCGCCCGGTGCGGCTGGTCCCGGCGGGCAGGGCGCACATCGAGGACCTCGGCACGATGTCGCGCGTGCGCTGTCGCGGTCCGGCCCGGCGCTGCCGCGCCCAGCTGCTGATCGACGGGTTGCTCGAGCGTCGGGGCACGGCGGAGCTCGCGTCCAGGCTCGAGGTTCGCCTGCGCTCGCCCAGCGGGCGCACGCTCGAGCGGACGTTCCGCCTCCCCCGCCAGCGCGCGGCCCGCAAGCGCCTTCAGCTCAGGCTTCGGGTGCCGGCGCCGAAGCTGTGGTCACCCGAGCGCCCGCAGCTCTACTCGGCGCGCATCGTGCTGCGCGACCGGGGCGAGCCGATGCAGGTGGAGCGCCGGCGCGTCGGCCTGCGCTCGGTGACGGTAAAGGGCGGAATGCTGTACCTGAACAACCGCCGCGTCGAGCTGCGCGGCGCCTCGATCCACGAGGACATGCCCGGTCACGGCGCAGCGCTCTCGAGCGCCGACATGGACATCATCGTCAACGACCTCGAGCAGCTGGGCGCGAACGTCACACGCGCCCACTACCTGATGAACGACCGCCTGCTCGCCCGCTTCGACCGGGCGGGCATCCTGGTCTGGAGCCAGGCGCCGATCTGGCAGCGTGACCGCCGCTCCCACCTGCTCTGGAGGTCGAAGGAGCGCCGCCGGGCCCTGCTGAGCGTCGAGCGGACCGTGAAGGCTGCACGCAACCACCCCTCAGTGATCACGCACTCGGTGGCCAACGAGCTGTACACCACCCCCGACGTCTTCCCCGGCACCGCTCGCTTCCTGGTGGCGGCCGCGCGGCTGGCCCGCGACGCCGACCCCACGCTGCCGATCTCCCTCGACGTCAACGGCCGGCCGGGGAGGCCCGAGCAGTTCACCTACCAGCACTTCGACCTCATCGGGGTCAACCAGTACTTCGGCTGGTATCGCTGGGTGGAGGACTTCAGCTTGCTGGAGCCCTACCTCTCCGAGCTCCGCGATCACTATCCGAGGCACGCCATCGTGATGACCGAGTGGGGCGCCGAGGCCCGGCCGGAACTGGCCCAGGCGCCGCCGACGCTGAAGGGCGGCTACCCGTTCCAGGCTTTCCACGCGGCCCGGACCCTGGACGTGATCGACCGCTCCCCGGTGCTCTCGGGGGCGATCTACTGGACCCTGCGCGAGTTCGAGATCTTCCCGGGCTGGACCGGCGGCGCCGGACGCCGCCCGGCCCAGTTCGGACGCAACACCCGCCACCACAAGGGCCTGATCGCCTACGGCGGCGAGCGTAAGCCGGCGTTCGAGGTGGTGCGCGAGCGCTACGCGCGCACGCCGCTCTATCCCTGAGCTGGAAGGCGGCCCCGCCAGCGCGCACGCTCGTTGCAGTCGCCACGTAGGCTTCAACGGGATGGCGAGGCGCGGCAACCGATCTTTGGACGCTCGGCCGAGGACAGGGGAGCCTTCGGACGAGATGCTGGAGCGGGTGACATCTGCTCACTCCTCCTCCTACCCGGCGGGCGCGGCGGCGCCGCGCCCGCCGGGCGTTCCCTACGAGCCCGAGCCCGATGCCTTCGACGAGGCCCTGGAGCCGGACGGGACTCCGCGGGCTCACTACGAGCGCATCCTCGACACCCTGGTCGAGATGGACCTCACCGCACTCGGTGACGAGCTGCTGGAGGACTCACGGGAGCACGGGGTGTGGTTCGCAGGCGCGGATGGCCCGCGCCCCTTTCGCCTCGATCCAGTGCCGCGCCTGATCACCGCGGACGAGTGGGCCGACCTCGAACGCGGGCTCGCACAGAGGGTCGAAGCTCTAGACCGGTTCGTCGCCGACGTGTACGGCGAGCAGGAGATCGTGGCGGCCGGACGCGTGCCTGCGCGGGTAGTCGAGAGCTGCGACCACTTCGAGCGACGGCTGGTGGGCCTGCCCGTCGCCCCGGCCCGGGCGGGGATCGCCGGGTTGGACGTGGTCCGCGACGCCGAGGGCCGCTTCATGGTGCTGGAGGACAACGTGCGCACGCCCTCAGGGATCGGCTACGCGCTCGCCGCGAGGGAGGCGCTGGACCGTCACCTCCCGGAGCCGCTCGCCGACCATCGCGTGGAGCTCGACCCGACGCTCGACATGCTCGCGGCCACGCTGCGGGAGAGCGCACCCGACGGCGTCGACGAGCCCTCGGCGGTGCTGCTGTCCGACGGCCGGGAGAACAGCGCCTGGTATGAGCACGAGCGACTGGCCCGGGCGCTCTCGATTCCGCTGGTCACGCTCGGCGACCTCGAGGTCTCGGGCGGACGCCTCACGGCGCGCGTCGACGAACGCCACGTGGCGGCCGACATCGTCTACCGCCGGACCGACGAAGATCGCCTCGAGGACGAGCGCGGCGAGCTGACCGACGTTGGAGCGGCGCTTATCGAGCCCCTGGAGGCGGGCACCCTGGTCTGCGTGAACGCGTTCGGCACCGGCGTGGCCGACGACAAGCTGGTGCACGCCTACGTCGAGGAGACGGTGCGCTTCTACCTGGGCGAGGAGCCGATCCTGCGCTCGGTGGCCACCTATGACTTGGGCGTTCCCGAGATGCTGGCCGACGTGCGCGGACGCATCGGCGAGCTGGTGCTCAAGCCCCGCACCGGGCACGGCGGCCACGGTGTGGTGGTGGCCGCGCACGCCCGGCCCGACGACGTGCGCAGCATCGCGGAGGCGATCGAGCGAGACCCCGAGTCGTATGTGGCGCAGGAGACGATCATGCTCTCGCGCCACCCGACCGCCACCGACGGCAGGCTGGAGCCCAGGCACGTCGACCTGAGGCCGTTCGTACTTCTGAGCGGCGAGAATGTCCGGGTCGTCCCGGGGGGCCTCACGAGAGTGGCGCTCAGCCGGGACGCGCTCGTCGTCAACAGCTCGCAACAGGGAGGAGGCAAGGACACATGGGTGCTGTCGTGAGCAAGCCGCCGCTCGTCGGCGTCTCCACGTCCGAGGTACGCCGGCCCGAGGACCACACCGTGGTGCCTCAGGGCGAGCCGCGGCGGCGGGAGCTCGCGCTGGGGGAGCGCTATCTGGACGCCGTCCGCTCCGCGGGCGGCCTCCCCGTGATCCTCACGCCCGTTGCCGGGTCGGCCATCGACCCGCTGCTCGACCGGCTCGACGCGCTCTGCCTCTCCGGCGGGCCCGACCTGCATCCCTCCGCCTACGGCGCGGCGGCTCACCCGGAGCTCGGGCCCACCGAGCCCGAGCTCGACCTGTTCGAGCTGGCACTCGCGCGCCGGGCCGTGCGCCGGGGCAAGCCGGTGCTCGGGATCTGCCGCGGCGCACAGGTGCTCAACGTGGCCCTCGGAGGTACGCTCCATCAGCACCTGCCGGACCTGACGGAGGAGGTCGACCATCGCCAGACGCTGGCGGGACGGCGAACCGTTCACGACGTCGAACTGGCCCCCGACAGTCGCCTGGCCAAGCTCATGGGGCGCGCCAAGCTCGCCGTGAACTCGTTTCACCATCAGGCGCCGGCGGCGCTCGGTCACGGCCTGCGGGCGGTGGGATCCGCCGAGGACGCCACCGTCGAGGCGCTCGAGACCACCGCCCCCGGCTTCACCTACGGCGTCCAGTGGCACGCCGAATGCCTCGTGGAGCGAGCCGAGCACTTTGCGCTCTTCGAAGGGCTCGTGCAGGCGGGCTCCGAGCACGCGGCGGCCGAGCTGCGGGCGGCGTGACGCCGATGGGCTCCGGCCTTCCCGACTGGGCTGTCTGGGGCAGCGATCCCACGCGCCCGGCCTGGACCGTCGGGATCGAGGAGGAAGTCATGCTGGTCGAACCGGGAACCTGGGCGCTCGCCCACCGGATCGACGACCTGCTCCCCGAGCTGAGCCCCGCGCTGGCCGCCAGCGTGAGCGCGGAGACCCACGCCTGCACCCTGGAGCTCGCGAGCGACGTCCACGCCAGCGTCCGCAACGCCGTGCACGAGCTGCTGGAGCTCCGGAAGGCCCTGGCGGACGAGCTCGGGCGCCTCGACCTGCGCGCCGCCGTGGCCGGCACACATCCCTTCGCCCGCGGCGAGGACACCGAGGTGTCCGGGGGCGCGCGCTACCAGGTCCTCCACGACGGCCTGCGCGAGCTCGCCCGCCGGGAGCCCACCTTCGCCCTGCACGTGCACGTTGGCGTCCCCGATTCGCAGTTGGCCATCGCTGCGGCAGACCGCCTGCGTGCCCATCTCCCACTGGTGCTCGCCCTGTCGGCCAACTCGCCCTACTGGCGGGGTCGCGACAGCGGCATGGCGTCCGTGCGCACCCCGCTGTTCCAGGCCTTCCCACGCGCCGGCATCCCGCGCCGCTTCGGCAGCTATGAGTCGTACGCCGAGGCCGTGGACGTGATGCTGCGCGCGGACGCCTTCCCCGAGCCCACCTTCATCTGGTGGGACGTTCGGCTGCAGCCGCGCTTCGGCACGATCGAGGTGCGCATCGCCGACGCCCAGACCCGGGTGGCCGAGGTGGCCGGGCTCGCCGCGCTGATCCAGTCGCTGGTGCGGCTGGAGGCCACCGAGGGCTGGGTCTCAGAGGAGCTCGTAGCGGCTCAGGAGGTGATCGAGGAGAACCGCTTCCTGGCCGCGCGCGACGGGATCGAGGCCCGCCTGATCAACGTCCGGATCGACGAGCGGGTGCCGGCTCGCGAGCAGCTCGAGCTGCTACTGGCGGCCTGCGCACCCCACGCAGAGGCGCTTGGCTGCGCGGCCGAGCTCGAGGAGGCCCGAGCGCTCGCCGCGGCGCCGGGCGCCCGGCGCCAGCGAGAGGCGGTACGACAGGTAGGCCAGCGCCAGCTCGTGGCCGCGCTGGCCGGCGCCTTCCTCGATCCCGGGCCGGCCGGGACCGCCGCGCTGGCGGCCGCAGGCGGCGGGGAAGCGTAGGAACTCCAATGTGCGGCTTCGCCGGCGAGCTCGCGCGGAGCGGGCCGCCGGACATGGACGCCGTCTGGCGCATGGGCGAGCGCGTGGCTCCGCGCGGCCCCGACGGGGCGGGCGCCTGGGCCGGGGCCGGCGCCGCGCTCGCCCACCGCCGGCTCGCCGTGATCGACCTCTCGCCGCGCGGGGCGCAGCCCATGGTCGACTCGGAGCTGGGCCTGGCCGCGGTGTTCAACGGCTGCATCTACAACCACGGCGAGCTGCGCTCTCAGCTGCAGTCGCACGGCTACCGCTTCTTCTCCACCAGCGACACCGAGGTGCTGCTCAAGGGCTGGCACCACTGGGGCGACCGCTTCGTCGACCACCTGGCCGGCATGTTCGCCTTCTGCCTGGTCGATACCGCCAGCGGGCGGGCGCTGCTCGGCCGGGACCGGCTCGGCATCAAGCCGCTGTACCTCGCCGACAGCGCCGGAGGCCTGCGCTTCGCCTCCACCCTGCCCGCCCTGCTCGCGGGCGGCGGCATCGACACCTCGATCGACGCGGTGGCCCTCCACCACTACCTGATGTGGCACGCGGTCGTGCCGGCGCCCCGGACGATCCTGCGCGGCGTCCGCAAGCTGCCGCCCGCCACCGTGATGGCGGTCGAGCCCGGCGGCGCGCGCCGGGAGAGCGAGTACTGGCAGGCCGAGTTTCGGCGCGATGCCGCCGGCGGGCGGCGCACGGAGGCCGAGTGGGAGGAGGCCGTGCTCGATCGGCTCGCGACGGCGGTCGAGCGGCGGATGGTGGCCGACGTGCCGGTGGGGGTGCTCCTGTCCGGCGGGCTCGACTCGAGCCTGATCGTGGCTCTCCTGGCCGAGCGCGGCCAGGAGAGCCTCACGACCTTCAGCATCGGCTTCGAGCCCAGCGGCGGCCTCGAGGGGGACGAGTTCGCCTACTCCGACCTCGTGGCCCAGCGCTACGCGACCGACCACCGCCGCATCAGCATCGGCGACGAGCGCCTTCTGCCTGCGCTGGGCGATGCCGTGCGCAGCATGAGCGAGCCCATGGTGAGCCACGACGTCGTGGCCTTCTATCTGCTGTCGCAGGAGGTCGCGAAGGAGATGAAGGTGGTGCAGTCCGGCCAGGGGGCGGACGAGGTCTTCGGCGGCTACTCCTGGTACCCGCCCATGCGCGACGCCCCCGGCGACGGCCTCGAGCGCTACCGCGAGCAGTTCTTCGACCGAAGCCACGCCGAGCTCGATCGGGTGCTCACCCCCTCCTATCGCCTCGAGCGGGACGAGAGCGAGGAGTTCGCCCGCGCGAACTTCGCCCGCCCGGGGGCGGAGACCCCGCTCGACCGGGCGCTGCGGCTGGACGCGCAGGTGATGCTGGTCGACGACCCGGTCAAGCGCGTGGACAACATGACGATGGCCTGGGGCCTCGAGGCGCGCACCCCGTTCCTCGACCACGAGCTGGTGGAGCTGTCCGCGGCCTGCCCGCCCGAGCTCAAGCTGGCCGAGGGCGGCAAGGGCATCCTCAAGCGGGCCGCCCGCCGGCTGCTTCCCGCCGAGGTCGTCGACCGGCCGAAGGGCTACTTCCCGGTCCCCGCGCTCAGCCACCTCGACGGCCCCTATTTGAAGCTGGCCGCGGACGCGCTCCTATCGGCGCGCGCCCGCGAGCGTGGGCTGTTCGAGCCCTCGTACGTCGACGAGCTGCTCGCGGCGCCCAACGAGCACCGCACAACGCTGGACGGCAGCAAGCTCTGGCAGCTTGCGCTGCTCGAGCTGTGGCTGGCCGAACAGGGGCTTTGAGAACCGCGCGGCGCCCGCGCGCGTACTACCTTGGTCGTGGTGGGACCCAGCGACGCGAGCCTCGTCGAGTCGCTCCCGAGCGACGAGACCGGCGACGGCCTGCGCGAGCTTTACCGTCGCTACTCGGGGGAGCTCTACGGCTTCGCCTGCAACGCCCTTGGCGACCGGCAGCTCGCGGAGGAGGTCGTCCAGGACGTGTTCGCCCGCGCCTGGAGCCATGCCGGGGACTACGACCCGCGCCGCGCCAGCGTGCGGACCTGGCTGTACGCCATCGCGCGGCACCGGATCGTCGACGTGCGCCGGCGGGCAGGCGCACGTCCCGCGCTCGCCGACCGCGACCAGCCCCCCGAACCCGCCGAGCGCGAGGATCCGCTCGAGCATGCGGTGCTCCGGTGGCAGGTGGCGGCAGCGCTGGCGCGACTGCGGCCCGAGCACCGCGAGCTGATCCGGCTGGCCCACTGGAGCGGGCTGACGCTGCGCGAGATCGCGGAGCTCAAGGGAATACCGCTGGGCACGGTGAAGAGCCGCACCTCCTACGCGTTGCGCAGCCTCCGTCTGGTGCTGGACGAGATGGGAGTCGAGTCGTGAGCGGCTGCCCCACCCACTCGGACCTCATGGGCGGCTACGTGCTCGGCGCGCTCGAGCCCGCCGAACGCGAGGAGATGGAGCGCCACCTGAAGACCTGCGAGCTCTGCCGGCGCGAGCACGCGGCGCTCACCGGCCTACCGGGCCTGCTCGACCAGATCGAGCCCACCGACGTGCCGCCGCCCGTCCCCTCCGCCTCCCTGGAGGACGCGGTGCTCGACCGCGTGGCCCGCGAGCGCGGCGGCCGGCGCCGCGGGGCCCTTCCCCGCCTTCGGCGCCCGCGGCTCGCGCTGGCCGCGGCTGCCGCGGCGGTGCTGGCGGTCGCGCTGGCCACCGTCCTGCTGACACTGCCGGAGGACGACTCGGCCTACGCGGTCGGAAAGCTGCGCGGCACGCCCGGCGCCGGTGGAAGCTTCGTCCTCGACGCGGTGCCCGCCGGTACGCGGGTGAGCCTCGAGGTGAGCGGCCTGCCGCCACGAAAGGACTACGAGCTCTGGTGCGTGCGCACCGACCGCCGCTGGATCAGCGGCGGGACGTTCCGGGCGCGGGCGGGCGGCGAGGCCGAGGCCCAGCTGACCGCGGCCGTGCGCCCCGGCGAATACCACCACGTCGTGATCACCGGCCGGGGCGCCGACCCGCCGAAGTACGAGCCGCAGTTCCTGCACGGCAAGCTGCAGTACTGAGGCTCGCGGGCGCAGAACTGCCGGGCGAGGCCACGGCTCGTCCTCCCCCTGCTCCACCGTCATAGAACGACTATCGGGTAATCGCCAGGGCCTAACGGGCCACCCCTTAGACGACGCCACTCTCGGAGCATGAACGAGACGATGACTCGACTGAGGAGCGCATGATGAGAATCGGAATCGTTGGCGCCGGGCGGATAGGCGGGAACGCGGGACAGCTGTTCGCCCGCGCCGGGCACGAGGTGTTCTTCAGCGGATCGCGCGACCCGGACGGGCTGGAGAAGCTCGCGGGCGCGGTGGGCGGCGCGCGCAGCGGCTCGCCGCGTGAGGCGGTGGAGTTCGGGGAGGTCGTCTTCTTCTCCGTGCCGTGGCCCGCCGTCGACGAGCTGCTCGCCCAGACCGGCTCACTGGCGGGCAAGATCGTGATCGATACCACCAACCAGTTCGTGACCGGCGAGCCGGAGGGGGGCGTGGAGCAGCTTCCGAAGACCGTCGCCGAGACCAACCAGGAGCGAATGCCGGGCGCGCGGCTGGTCAAGACATTCAACACGCTGGCCGCCGCCTCCCTGGCCGAGGCCGCGGCGCGCGGCGCCGCCGTGTTCCTGACCGGCGAGGACGCGGCCGCCAAGGAGGTGGTCGCAGGGCTGATCCGCGACGTCGGCTTCACGCCGGTCGACTTGGGCGGCTGGGCCGAGGAGCCGATCATTGAGGTTGGCGGCGCTCTCTCCGGTTGGGAGTACTCAGGCGACGACGGCCTCCGGATCGCCGCCGCCCTCAGCAGAGACCCGAACGAAGCGGCCCGGCTCGCACGCGAACCGAGGACACGACCCGCCGCGTGACTCTGCGGTACACAAGGGTCTATCGTGCTCACTGCCCGTGAGACGGACCACGGGGGGAGCTCAGCGACATGCTCCGCGCCAACACCTACGACTGGGAGCTGCCGGCGTGAGCGACGCCGAGCGCCCGGACGCACGGCCCACGGCGGCCGAGCGGCGCCTCGGCGAGCAGCTCCAGCTGCTGCGCCATGCCGCGCCCGACCCCGGGCGAGCGCTGGTCCCGCGGATTGCCCGCACCGCCCGCTGGCAGCGCATCATCCGCGCCCCGGTGCGGGTGGGGGGAGCGATCGCCGGCGCGGTGCTCGACGGGCTGCTTCGGCTGGTCTCTCGGGGTGAGAGAGGAAACCGATGAGGATCGCGGTGACGATCATCGACCAGGCCGGCCAGACGCCGGCCTGACGCATTCGCGGCCTACCCGGTGCCGGTTGGCCCGGGTGCGTCCGAGTGCTCGTCGGTGTCCCAGAACGAGCTGTCGGTCTCGTCCTGCTCGGGCTGCTGCTTCTTCGGCTCGGGGTCGGCCGCAGCCTTCTCGTCGCGCTCGTCGGTGTCGATGGACTCTTGGTGTTCCATGCCTCCTGGTTACCCGCTGGACCGTGAGCCAACCGCCGGCTCGAAGCGCACATCCCGCGTGGCTGCCTCGGGAGCCGCGAAGTCGATCGTCCGTTGCGCCTCGGCCCGCACCGCCTCCCGCTCTCGGCGCGCCAGCGGACGGGCCGCGCGGATGCCGAGGGTGGCGCGGCCTTTCCCCTCGCGCTCGATCCACCAGGTGGCACGAAGCTCGCCGTTGACGAGCAGGTTGTTCACGAAGCGCCCCGGCGCGAGCATCGCGTTCCAGGGGAAATCCTCCGGGATGATCCGCCGCCGGTCGGCATGGCCGAGCAGCACGTTGTCGTACTCGCCCAGCAGCCTCACCGGCGCGGGCACGTCCGGAGCGGGTCGCGGGGCATCGGACAGGTCGAACAGCTCCACGCCCTCCTCGTCACGTAACGCCAGCAGCCGGGGCCGCAGCCGCTCGAACACCTCTCTCAGCCTCGTCAGTCCCGACCAGCTCTGCATGTCCATCACCGAGGCGGGACCGAAGGAGCCCAGGTAGCGCAGCGTCAGGTCGTCGATCGACGGCTCGGCCTCGAGCTCGCGCCCGGTCCAGGCCTCCAGTGAGGCGTACTTCGCCCGCCCGCCGGCTCCCCACACTCCGCGCGGGGGCACCTGCACGAGCGGCACCTGGACGCGGGTCGCGTTGCCGATGGCCTCGACGTCCTCGCCGATCCCCCGCGCCACCAGCTCCCGCGCGAGCTCGCGGGCGGTCAGCGGCTCCCCGTCAAGGAGCTCGCGCACCGCCGCCGCGAGCTCGGCGGGGTCGGCGCCGCCCATCCGCCGCCCGAAGACGCCGTTGTGCTGGCGCTCGATCACGGCCTGCACGAGCGGACGCAACAGCAGCGCATCGCGCACGGTCACCAGATGGACGGTGCCGCGCATGAGCGTCAGGCGCACCGCCTCGCGCTCGGTGAGCATCCGGCCCAGCTCGTGCGGGTCGAAGCCCTCGATCCGCGACCAGAGGCCGTAGTACGGCGGCATCGGCGCCTGCGCCTGCAGCCCCAGGAGATGCTCGACCTCCTGTGTCACGGAAGCCTGGACCCTTCCCAGCAGGTGCTGGCGCTCGAGCAGCGCCCGGTTGAGAGCGCGCCGGCTGATGACCGGCTCGGATGTCATGCGTTGCAGTCTCGCGGCCGGCGTCAGAGCGGGTACTGCCGCGAGCCGCTCTGGACGGTCAACCAGCGAAGCTCGGTGAACTCCTCCAGCGCGGCCGTGCCGCCGAAGCGGCCCCAGCCACTCGCCTTCACGCCGCCGAACGGCATCTGCGCCTCGTCGTGCACGGTCGACCCGTTGACGTGGCAGATGCCGCTCTCGATCCGGCGAGCCACCTCGAGCGCCGTGGGCACGTGGCGGCCGAACACCGCTGCGGCGAGGCCGTACTCGGTGTCGTTGGCGACCTCGACAGCCTCGTCGGGGCCGTCCACGTCCACGATCCCGACCAGCGGGCCGAAGGACTCCTCGGAGTAGATGCGCATGTCCGGTGTCACGCCTCTCAGCACGGTCGGGGGGAAGAGCGGGCCGTCCGCCTCGCCGCCGCACATCACCTCCGCCCCCTGGGCCACGGCGTCCTCGACGAGGCCCGCGACGCGCTCCACCGCGCTCGGCCCGACGAGCGGCCCGATCTGAGTGTTGGGGTCGCGCGGATCGCCCACCTGCAGCGCCCGCGCCTTCTCGGCCAGCCCGGCGGCCAGCTCGTCCGACACCGCGCGGTCGGCCACGATCTTCTCGGTGGACATGCAGATCTGCCCCTGGTGCATGAACGCGCCGAACTTCGCCGCCGCCACCGCCTCGTCCAGGTCCGCGTCGGCCAGCACCACCATCGGCGCCTTGCCGCCCAGCTCGAGCAGCACCCGCTTGAGATGACGCGCGGCGTTCTCGGCCACCAGGCGGCCGACTCGCGTCGAGCCGGTGAAGTTGATCCGTCGCACAGCCGGGTGGGCGATCAGCTCGTCCACCACGTCGGTCACGGCGCCGGGCTCATGGGTGATCAGGTTGATCACTCCGGGCGGCAGGCCCGCGTCGTCAAGCGCGCGGGCGACGGCGGCGTGGGTGGCCGGGCACACCTGGGACGCCTTGAGCACCACCGTGTTGCCGAAGGCCAGCGGGGTGGCCACCGCCCGCGTGCCCAGGATGACCGGCGCGTTCCAGGGCGCGATCCCGACGACGACGCCCGCCGGCTGACGCACCCCCATGGCGAGCAGGCCGGGCACGTCCGAGGGGATCACCTCGCCCCGGACCGCCGTCGTCTGAGCGGCCGCCTCGCCCAGCATCCCGGCGGCGAGCTGGCAGTTGAACATCCCCCAGCCGAAGGTGGCCCCGGTTTCCCGGGTGACGATCGCGGCGATGTCCTCGGCGCGCTCCGTCAGCAGCGCCGCGGCCTTCTGTAGCAGCTCGCGCCGCAGCGAGGGCGGGCTGGTGGCCCAGTCGCCGAACGCGGCCGCGGCCGCGTCGGCGGCCGCGCGGGCGTCGTCGCGCGTCGCCGCCGCCGCCGTCCCCGCCGGCTCCCCCGTGAACGGGTCGGTTCGCTCGAAGACATCCCCCGAGCCCGCGTCCTTCCACTGCCCCCCGATGAGCAACCGCTCCTGTTCGAGCTGTGCCGTGGCCATTGGCTACCCCTCCCCCGTGGTCTTGGCCGCTTGCCGGTACGTCGACTATCTCAGCCCCACACCTCCTGCGCCGTCTCGACGATCAGGCGCAGCTTGGCGACCTCCTCCTCGTAGGAGAGCACGTTGCCCTCGACGGTCGAGGAGAAGCCGCACTGCGGCGAGAGGCAGAGCTGGTCCAGGTCCACGAACTTCGAGGCCTCCTCGATGCGCCGCTTCAGCTGGTCCTTGCTCTCCAGCTCACCGCGCTTGGTCGTCACCAGCCCGAGCACCACCATCTTCCCCTTCGGGACGAAGCGGAGCGGCTCGAACCCCCCGGAGCGCGGGTCGTCGTACTCGAGGAAGAACCCATCGACGCCCAGCTCGCCGAAGAGCGCCTCGGCGACGAAGTCGTAGCCGCCCTCCGCCACCCACGAGGAGCGGAAGTTGCCGCGGCACATGTGGGTGGTCACGGTCAGGCTCTCCGGCCGGTCGGCCAGCGCCTCGTTGATGTGGCGGATGTAGCTCTCGTGCAGGTGCTCCGCGTCCTCGCCGCGCTCGGACATCATCTGCCGCTGCTTGGGGTCGTTCAGGTAGGCGAGGCTCGTGTCGTCGAACTGGAGGTAGCTGCAGCCCAGGCCGGCGACACGGCGCACCTGCTCCCCGTAGGCGGCGGTGAGATCACGCCAGAACTCGTCCCGGTCGGGATAGACCTCGGGGTCGATGGCGGCGGCCCCGCCGCGGTAGTGGACCATGCTCGGCGAGGGGATCGTGAGCTTCGGGGTGGCCCCCTCCGCGGTGTCGCGCAGGAACTCGAAGTGGTCCCCGAAGATGGTCTCGCCGATCCCGAGCTTGCCGTCGATCTTCAGGGCCGCGGGGGTGAACTCGATGGTCCCCTCGGGGTTGTGGAACTGGACCTTGAGGTCGTCCTCGGCCTTCGAGATCCCGTCGATCCCGTAGATGAAGTCCATGTGCCAGGACGCGCGGCGGAACTCGCCGTCGGTGGCGGACTGAAGCCCCACCTCCTCCTGCATCCGCACCACGTCGCGGATGGCGGTGTCCTCGGCGGCACGCAGCTCCTCGGCGGAGAGCTCGCCGTCCGCGTAGCGGTCGCGAGCCTCCAGCAGCGCCGGCGGGCGGAGCAGGCTGCCGACGTGGTCGGCTCGGAACGGTGGCGTGTCGCGTGGCATCTTGCTCACTGGCTCCCGTCCAGCACCTTCTGGGCGACCGCGAAGGCGGAGTTCGCGGCCGGCACGCCGCAGTAGATGGCGTTCTGGAGCAGGATCTCCCTGATCTCGTTGCGGGTCAGGCCGTTGCGCACGGCCGCCCTCACGTGGAAGGCGAGCTCGTCGAACTGGCCCCGCGCCACCAGCGCGGTGATGGTGACCGCGCTGCGCGTGCGCCGGTCGAGCCCCGGCCGCGTCCAGATCTCGCCCCACGCATAGCGCGTGATCAGGTCCTGGAAATCGGCGCTGAACTCGGAGCTTCGCTCCAGCGCGGCGTCCACGTGCTCGTCTCCGAGCACCTCGCGGCGGACGTTCATCCCCCGCTCTCTCGCATCGTCGTTCACTCGTCTGCCTCCTCCCGATAGCGCTCCAACGCCCGCTCCACGAGGGCCTCCCCCGCTCCCAGATAGGCGCCGGGTTCCAGCGCGTCGTCGATCTCCTCCGGCGAGAGCTGCGCACCGATCTCGGCGTCGTCGAGCATCTCGTCGCGCAGCGGCCGGCCCGCCTCGACCGCCCGCCGCGAGGCGGCCTGGACGAGCTCGTGGGCCGGGCGGCGCCCGATTCGCTCCGCCAGCGCCATGCTCACCGACTCCGCCAACACCAGCCCGTCGGTGGCCGCGAGGTTCTCCCGCATCCGGTCGGGCTTGACCTCCAGCCGCTCGAGCACCTCGCTCATCGCGGCCGCGGCGCCGCCCGCGTAGGCCAGCGCGCCGCTGAGGGCCTCCCACTCGGCCTGCCAGCCGCCGGCGCCCCGCTCGTGCTCCTGCGCCATCGCCCCCAGCAGGATGGAGGCCTCCCCCCGGACCCGGCGCGCGCACGCGATCGCGGCCACCGACCCCACGGGGTTCCGCTTGTGCGGCAGCGTCGATGAGCCGCCGCGTTCTCCCCCGCCGGGCTCCGCCACCTCGCCGAGCTCGGTCGCCGCCATGAGCATCACGTCCTGCGCGATCTTCTCCACGCTGCCCGCCGCGAGCGCCAGCGCGGCGCCGACCTCGGCGACCCGCGCTCGTGCCGTGTGCCATGGGACCACCGGCTCCTCCAGCTCGAGCCGCTCCGCCAACAGCGTCAGCACGTGCAGCCCCTCCCCCTTGAGCGAGGCCAGCGTCCCCGCGGCGCCGCCGAACTCCGCCGCGAGGTGCAGCGCCGCGAGCCGCCGGCGAGCGTCGAGAACGGCCACGAGCCACCCCGCCGCCTTCAGCCCGAACGTGGTCGGAAGCGCCTGCTGCAGCAGCGTCCGCGCGGGCATCACCGTGTCCCGGTGCTCGTCCGCCAGGCGAGCGCAGGCGGCGGCGACGGCGTCCAGCCGGCCCCCGACGATGCCGAGCGAGCGGCGGGCGACCAGCATCGAGGCGGTGTCCATCACGTCCTGGCTCGTCGCCCCCCAGTGCACGAACCCGGCCGCGTCGCCCTCGACCGCGTCGGTGAGGGCCCGGACGAGCGGGGCCGCCGGGTTGCCGGTGGCGCGCGCCTCGCGCCCGAGCGCGTCGGGGTCATAGCGCTCGGGCGCGCAGGCGGCCGCGATCGCCGTGGCCGCTTCGCCGGGGATCACGCCCGCACTGGCCTCCGCCGCCGCGAGCGCGGCCTCGAACTCGAGCATCGCGCTGATCCACGCACGGTCCGAGACCGCGGCCCGGACATCGTCGGGCAGGAAAAGCGCGCCGAAGAGGTCGCTAGAGCTCAAAGAAGGGGGTCTCCCGGTCGCCTTGCAGATGTATGTCGAAGCGCAGCGCGCCTGCCTCGCGCCGCGCGACGAGGGCCTCTCGCCGGCCGGGCTCCACGGACGAGAGCACGGGGTCCGCCTCGTTGGCCTCCCCCTCGTCGGGGAAGTAGATCCGGGTCACGACGCGCTTCAGCAGACCGCGCGCGAACAGCGACACGTCGATGTGGGGGGCCTGCATCCCGCCGTCGGGGTGGGGCACCAGGCCCGGCTTGACCGTGACGAAGGCGTAGGCCCCCGAGCCGTCGGTCTCGCAGCGGCCGAAGCCGCTGAACCCGGGCTCCAGCGGCACGTGCTCGCGGGTGTCCTCGGGATGGTCGTAGCGGCCCTCCCGGTTCGCCTGCCAGAGCTCGATCAGCGCGTCGGCCACCGGCTCGCCCTCGCCGTCGAAGACGCGGCCGATGAGACGCAGCGCCCGGGGATCCCAGGGGGCCACGAGCTCCGTACCCCCTTCGCTGGGAATGCCGATCCGGAAGAAGGGCCCGACCGTCTGTGAGGGCGTGGGCAGCGTCACCTCATTGCTCCATCGGGGTCGCCTCCCGACCCCGCAGCACAACATCGAACTCGTAGGCCAGCGCCCACTCCGGCACCGTCTGGCCGAGGTCGAAGCGAGCGATCATGCGCTGCCTGTGCCGCTCGTCGGGCACCGACTGGAAGATCGGGTCCTGGACGAACAGCGGATCGCCGGGGAAGTACATCTGCGTGACCAGGCGCGTGGCGAATGCGGGGCCGAACAGCGACAGGTGGATGTGGGCCGCCCGCCATGCGTTGGGATGGTTGCGCCAGGGGTAGGCGCCGGGCTTGACCGTGATGAAGCGATAGCGGCCGTCATCGTCGGTCAGGCAGCGACCCGCTCCCGAGAAACTGGGGTCGAGCGGGGCGGGATGGCGGTCCACGTCATGCTTGTAGCGCCCCGCGGCGTTGGCCTGCCAGAGCTCGATCAGCGTGCTCCGGACGGGGCGCCCGTCGCCGTCGAGCACCCGCCCGTGCAGAATCATCCGCTCGCCCAGCGGCTCGCCCTCGTGCTGCCGGGTGAGATCGTGATCCAGCTCGCCGACGCGTTCGTGGCCGTACACCGGACCCGTGATCTCGGAGAGGGTGTGCGGCAGGGGGACGAGCGGCCGGCTGGGCGCCCGCGTGCGGGTGGCCACGTAGTCCGGGTGCAGGTGGGGCGGGTCCGCGCTCGCGCGCCGGTACCCCGCCAGTCGTTCAGCTCGCTCCATCGGCCTCCACCACCATCGCTATCCCCTGGCCGACGCCGATGCAGAGCGCCGCCAGCCCGTAGCCGCCGCCCCGCCGGCGCAGCTCCGAGACCAGGGTCGTCAGGATGCGGGCGCCGGAGCACCCGATCGGATGACCCAGCGCGACCGCGCCGCCGTTCACGTTGACGATCTCGGGATCGAGCTCAGACCACTCGGCGAGGCACGCGAGCGCCTGCGCGGCGAAGGCCTCGTTGAGCTCCACGAGCTCGAGATCTTCCCAGCCGATCCCGGCGCGCTCGAGGGCGCGACGGGCCGCCTCGACCGGAGCGATGCCGTAAACCGGCGGCTCGACAGCGTGCAGCCCGCGCGCGACGATGCGGGCGAGCGGCTGCCGCCCGCTGGCCGCCACCCCATCCTCGTCGGCGAGCAGCAGGGCTGCGGCGCCGTCGTTGAGCGGCGAGGCGTTGCCGGCCGTGACGGTCCCGTCCGCGCGGAAGGCGGGGCGCAGCTTGGCCAGCTTCTCGAGCGAGCTGTCGGGTCGTATCGGCTCGTCGCGCTCCAGCTCGACGCCAGGCACGGCGACCGTCTCGTCGGCGTAGGCGCCGCGCTCCCAGGCGGCGGCGGCGCGCTCGTGGCTTCGGAGCGCGAACTCGTCCTGCGCCTCACGCGAGATCTCGTAGCGGTCCGCCAGGATCTCCGCCCCTTCGCCGAGCGTGACCGTCCAGCCGTCGGGCATCTCCGGGTTCACCAGCCGCCAGCCGAGCGTCGTCGAGACCAGCGTCTGATCGGTGCGCGCGTAGCCCTGCTCGGGCTTCATCACGACCCAAGGCGCGCGGCTCATCGACTCGACCCCGCCGGCGATGCACACCGACGCGTCCCCGGCCACGATCGCGCGGTTGGCCTGGATGGTTGCCTCCATGCCCGATCCGCAGAGGCGGTTCACCGTGGCCCCGGACACGCCGGTGGGGAGACCCGCCAGCAGAGTCGCCATCCGGGCCACGTTGCGGTTCTCCTCGCCGGCCCCGTTGGCGTTCCCGAACAGGACGTCGTCGATTCGCTCGGTGTCGAGCGCGGGGCTTCGCTCGACGAGTGCGCCCACGACGCGGGCGGCGAGATCGTCCGGGCGGACGCCCGCGAGCGCGCCGCCGTAGCGGCCGGTCGGCGTTCTCACGGCGTCGACGATGTAGGTCTCACCTGCCATCGGCCGCACCACCGTCCTTTCGCTCGACCATTCGCAGCCCAGAATCACACAATTTGATCTTCCAGTTTCGAAGTAGGGTGCTCGCTGCCCACGTAGTTCTCCGCCAGTGACGTGGCGGCCGCGCGCGAGGAGCAGATGTACTCGAGCTGCGCCCGCTGCAGGCGGGTGTTGAAGCCGTCGCGGTCGTCGGGCAGCCGGTGGAGCATCGTCGTCATCCAGGAGGCGAAGTGCTGCGCACCCCACACGCGGGGCAGGCAGGTCTCGGAGTAGCCCTCGAGCGGTGCTCCGTCGCCGCTGGAGAACCAGCGCACCAGTGCGTCGGCGAGCACGCGCGCGTCGGCGACCGCCAGGTTCAGCCCCTTGGCGCCCGTGGCCGGGACGATGTGTACGGCGTCACCGGCCAGGAACAGCCGCCCGTGCTGCATGGGCTCGGTGACGAAGCTGCGCAGCGGGGTGATGCCCTTCTCGACTATCGGGCCCTCCGCGAGCGACCACCCCTCGCACTCGAAGCGGGTGTGCAGCTCCGCCCAGATGCGATCGTCGGGCCAGCGCCCGATGTCGTCCTCGGGGTCGCACTGGAGGTACAGGCGGGTGAGCTCGGGCGAGCGCATGCTGTGAAGCGCGAAGCCGCGCTCGTGATGGCAGTAGATGAGCTCGTCGCTCGAGGGGGCGACTTCGGCCAGGATCCCGAGCCAGCCGAAGGGGTAGACCTGCTCCCAGGAGCGGAGCGCGCCGGCGGGCACGGCGTCGCGGCACACGCCATGAAAGCCGTCGCAGCCGGCCAGCATGTCGCAGCGCAGCTCGCGCTCCTCGCCGGCGTGCCGGAAGCGCAGCGCCGGGTTGTCGGATTCGACCTCGACCGGGCGGACGTCGTCGACCTCGAACAGCAGCGGCGCGCCGGCCTCGATGCGGGCGGCGATCAGGTCCTTGACCACCTCCTGCTGGCCGTAGATCGTGATGCTCCGTCCGCCGGTCAGCTCGTCGAACGGGATCCGGTGGCCCCTGCCCCCGAAGCGGAGCTCGACCCCGTGGTGAACGAGGCCCTCGCGTTCCAGCCGCTCGCCGACCCCCATCGCGATCAGCAGGTCCACCGTGCCCTGCTCGAGCACGCCGGCGCGGATCCGGCCCTCCACGTACTCGCGGTCCCGGTCCTCGAGGATCACCGACTCGATGCCCCCGAGGTGAAGGAGATGCCCGAGCACGAGGCCCGCCGGGCCGGCGCCCACTATCCCGACCTGAGTGCGTGTGACGTCCGCTGCGCTCATGCGCGAATCGTCTCGGTTCTTCCCGAGCGGGGTACTCGCTACCCGTCGATCGTCGAGTGACAGAGAAAAGCGAGCTTGCGAGCCGGCGGCTCGGGCCGCGTGGACGCCGGTCGCTCGTCACCGGCACGGGCCTGATCGTGGCCACGGTGATGCCCGGCTTCCTGACGGCGAGCCTGGCCCCACGGATCCGCACGGACTTCGCCTTCGACGACTCCACCCTCGGCGTCGCCGTGGCGCTGTTCTATCTCGTTGCGGCCGCGGGCTCTATTCCGGCCGGCCGGCTGGTGGACCGGGTCGGCGCGACGCACGGCATGTTCCTGGCCGCGGCGCTCACGGCCGCTTCCTGCCTGGCGATCGCCGCCTTGGCCCAGTCGGCCGTCAGCTTGACCGCGCTGCTGCTGATCGGAGCGGTGGCGAACGCCCTCGGGTCGCCGACGGTGAGCACGCTCCTTCAGCGGGAGGTGGCGGTGCACCGGCAGGGGCTTGCCTTCGGGGCGCAGCAGGCGGGCGCTCCGCTCGGCTCGCTCCTCGCCGGCCTTGCCCTGCCAGCGCTGGCGATCCCGTTCGGCTGGCGCTGGGCGTTCGTCGCCTCGGCCGGGCTCGTGCTGCTTGCGGTGGCTTTCGCGCCAAGGAAGGAGACGAGTACCGCTCCCTCGGTCGCGCCCGGTCGCAGGCCGCCGGGAATCACCTCGGTTCACGCGCTCGGATTGGCCGCGCTCCTCGCCAGCGCTGCCGGCGTGGGCTTCGTTTCCTTTCTGGTCACCTACGCGGTCGCCAACGGAATGGGCGAGGCGGCGGCGGACTCCTGCTGGCAGCGGTCAGCCTGGTGGCCACCCTCAGCCGGATCGCGCTGGGGATCGTCGCGGACCGCCCGGGACAGGAGCCGTTGCGACCCGTGGCGGCCATGCTGGCGGCCAGCGTGGTGGGCTACCTCCTGCTGACGGTCGGCGAGCCTGGGGTGATCGCGGCGGCCGCGCTGCTGGCCGGGGGGCTCGGCTGGGCGTGGCCGGGAGCCCTCAACCTGGCCGTGGTTCAGCGCAGCCCCGAGGCACCGGCCTGGGCGGTGGGCGTGATGATGACCGGCCTCTTCGCGGGCGCCGTGGTAGGACCGCTCGTCACCGGCTTCCTGGCCGAGCACGACCTGTTCACGGCGGCCTGGATCGCCTGCGCGGGCCTCGCGCTGCTGGCGGCGGGCACGATCGCGGCGACCGCGAGGGCCGGGTGAACCTCGCGCCGCCTGTCGCCTACCCGACGGGGATCTGGTGGTTGGCCAGGAACAGGCCCTCCGGGTCGACCGCAGCCTTGACGGCGCGGAGCCGGCGCCAGGTGTCCGCGTCGAAGGCGCTCGACAGGTCGAACTCCCCCTCCGCGAAGTTCGGGTAGGAGCCGCTGCTCCAGGGCGCCAGCGCCGTGGCCACCCGCTCGACCGCCGCCTCGACCACGGCCAGGTGCTCCGGCGCGAGGATCGCGCCCACCGCGAACATCAGGTACTCGCCATCGATGGTCCCGATGGCGCCGTGGTCGGCCGCCGGGCGGGCCAGGGCCCCGCCGACGTGACGCAGCTCGACCATCGCCAGGGGCGAGCCGGAGCCCGCTCCGGCGGCGCCGATGAGCCCGTCGACCGCGGCGGGCGCCAGCTCGCCCAGAAGCTGATGCGAGGACTTGTAGGGCATCGGGTCCTCGGGATCCATGGCGAGCCACGACAGCGCCTTCGGCGGCACCATCGCGAAGGTGTCCATCTGCGGGCCCAGGCGGCGCAGGGGCTCGATCAGCTCCGCGCCCTGCTCCTGGTCGCCCAGGAACGCCGCCGAGATCACCGCGAACGAGTTGCCGCGCAGCGGCTCGGGGATCTCGGGCATGTCCGGGAGCTGCAGGAGCTTCACCACCGAGGCGAGCTCGTCGGGAACGCCCGCCGTCCACTCGCGCCAGGCGTGCGCGACCTCGTCGCCGCGCTCGAAGCCGAAGAACAGGCTGCCGGCGTAGAGCTCCTCGAGCGGATAGAGATCGAACTCGAGGGCGGTCACCACGCCGAAGTTGCCACCCCCACCGCGGAGCGCCCAGAAGAGCTCGGCCTCGTTGTCGCGGTCGGCACGGACCAGCTCGCCGTCGGCGGTCACGAGCTCGACGGCCGTCACGCTGTTGGCCTGCAGGCCGTACTTCCGGCCCAGCCAGCCCTGACCGCCGCCCAGCGAGTAGCCCACGACGCTGACGTCCCGCGCCGAGCCGTGCAGCGCCGCCAGCCCCCTGTCCGACGCGTCGTCGACCAGGTTCAACCAGCGCGCGCCGCTCTGCACACGGGCCCGTCGGCTGGCCACGTCGATCTCCACCGCATTCATGGCGTCGGTGCGCAGGAGCATGGCCGGCCGCGACCAGTCGATGGCGTACGCGTTGTGTCCGGCGCCCTGCGCGGCGACCCTCAGGCCTTCGTCCCGGGCGTGGCGAACCGCCGCCGCCACCTCGCCCTCGTCCCTGGGGCGGGCGATCAGCTCGGGCCGCTGGTCGACGGTGAGGTTGAAGGCCAGGCGGGCGTGGTCGAAGTCCGGGTCGGCGGCACGCAGCATGGTGGGCTCCGCGGGTGTGGTGGCCATGAGTTCGGGTTCCTCCTCGGGTTTCGTGTGTCGGGGCCAGTCCCGACGAGGCCGCCGCCCGTTGTGGGCCCGGCCGAGTTGGATCGCTCGTCCGCGATCCGGAGTCCACGCGGATCGGGGTGGCGCCTCCAGTATGCAACGAGTCGGGCGCCCGCGCACTTGTGGCACCTGCCGGACGAAGGCCGTAGACAAGCGACAGAGGTGCGCGATACTGCCCGCGTGACCGGCGAGAACACCGATCTGATCCGCGGCGTCTATGGCTTCAACTGGGCTGCTGTCCGCGATCGCGGCCCGGGCCTGGAGGCGGCTCGCTCGGTGATGGCCGACGACGTCCAGGCCCGTATCTCGCCCGAGGTCGGCGACCGGACGCTTCGCGGAGTGGACGACTTCGCGACCTTCGTGCAGGGCCTCGAGGAGGACTTCTCCGAGTTTCGCTATCAGCCCGAGAGCTTCGAGGAGCTCTCACCCGAACGGCTGGCCGTGAGCGGTCAGATCGTCGCCCGCGGCCGGAGGAGCAACATGCCGCTCAGCGCGCCCTTCAGACACGTATGGACCATCCGCGACGGACGAGCGACGCAGGTCGAGGCTCAGCTGGGAGCCTGACGAGCGGAGTCAGAGGTAAGCCGCAGGCCCCGTATGCTCGCACCCCACCGGCAACCGGAGGGCATGTGTTCACGAAGAGCGTCGCGGTCCAGATCTCCCGACCGGCGGACGAGGTGTTCGCGTTCGTGGCGGACGCCCGCAACCGGCCTCTCTGGGACGAGAGCGTGGACAGCGAGGAGCTCACCTCGCCCGAGCCCATCGGCGTAGGGAGCACGGTGCGCACCGGGATGCGCTCCATGGGCCGCGACTACGTGCTCACCTGGAAGATCGTCGAGCACGAGCCTCCCACCCGGCAGACCATCGAGAGCACGTCCGGCCCGTTCCCGACCACGCTCGCGTACCGGCTCACCCCGCAGGACGCCGGGACCTTGGTGGAGTTCGCCGTCACCGGTCGCCCGACAGGAGTGCTCCGTGTCCTGCAGCCGCTGATCGCCCGCAACACCCAGAGGAACCTCGACCGGAGCTTCCCGCGCCTCAAGCGGGCTCTTGAGAGCGGCCCCGGTCAGGACAGCCCGGGATCTCGTCCAGCGAAGACTCGGCGGCCATGAGCGAAGGCGCGCGGATTCCCACCAGCCTCGTCGGCTCCTACGCCCAGCCGAACTGGCTGATCGACCGCGAGCGGCTGCGCGAGCGCTTCCCGCCGCGCGTTCGCGCCACGGAGCTGTGGCGCGTCGATCCCGGCTACCTGGAGGAGGCTCAGGACGACGCGACCCGCCTGGCGATCGCCGACCAGGAGCGGGCCGGGCTGGACATCGTCACCGACGGGGAGATGCGCCGCGAGAGCTACTCGAACCGCTTCGCCACCGCGCTCGAGGGCGTCGACATCGAGAACCCCGGGACCGCCCTCGACCGCAGCGGGCACCCCAACCCGGTGCCGCGGGTGGTCGGGCCCGTGGCCCGGAGACACCCGGTGCAGGTCCGCGACCTGCAGTTCCTGCGCGCCCATACGAGCCGCAGGGCCAAGATCACCGTCCCGGGGCCGTTCACGATGTCCCAGCAGGCACAGGACGACCACTATGGGGGCCCGGACAAGCTGGGGATGGCGTACGCGGACGCGGTGCGCGGCGAGATCGTCGACCTCTTCGAGGCCGGTGCCGATGTGGTGCAGGTGGACGAGCCCTACATGCAGGCCCGTCCCGAGGCCGCGCGCGACTACGGCCTGGACGTCCTGCGCCGGGCCACCGACGGCCTGCCCGGCACGACGGCGGTCCACATCTGCTTCGGATACGCGGCGATCATCCACGACCGGCCCAGCGGCTACTCGTTCCTGCCCGAGCTTGCCGCCACGGAGTGCGATCAGATCAGCATCGAGACGGCGCAGTCGGGCCTCGCGCTCGACGTCCTGGACGCGCTCTCCGCGAAGGTGATCATCCTCGGCGTCCTCGACCTGTCGACCGACGAGGTCGAAACGCCCGAGACCGTGGCCGGCCGGATCCGCCGGGCCTTCCCCCACGCCGGTCCCGAGCGGCTGATCGCCGCCCCGGACTGCGGCATGAAGTACCTCTCCCGGGACGCCGCCTACGGCAAGCTCGAGGCGCTCGTCGCGGGTGCCGGGATCGCGTCGCGCCAGGGCTGAACGCCGCCGACCCCTGCGTTAGGCTCTCACCGCCTCATGAGATGCGTGGCCCTCGCGGTCTTGATCCTGGCCCTGACCCCCGCCGTTGCCACGGGTCAGGAGACGGACGGTTCATTCGAAGGAGAGCGCGTGGTCATCAGCGGCCCGGTCACGATCGACCGCGGTGAGACTGCGGACGATGTCTTCGTGATCCACGGCCCGGTGTCGGTGGCCGGCAGGGTGCGCGGCGACCTGGTGGTGGTGGACGGAAACCTGAGGATCTCGGGGGCGGTCGACGGGGACGTGGTGACGATCGCGGATCGAGCAACGCTGGCGCCCGGCGCCCGCGTCGGCGGTGACCTCATGTACGCCGACAAGCGGCCTGTGGTGGCGGACGGCGCCACCGTCGGCGGCGCCATCAGCCGCGTCGACATCGACGAGATCGCCGACCCGGTGGGCTTCCTCGGCGCGGTCGCCGTGTGGATCGCCGTCACCGTCTCGGCTTTGCTCCTCGGGCTGCTGCTGCTGTGGCTGGCGCCGCGAGCGCTCGACGCCGCCTACGCCGCGGCGAGCACCAGCCTGGGCCCGACGATCGGCTGGGGCCTGCTGCTGTTCTTCGGCCTCCCGATCATCGCCGTGATCGCCTTGGTCACACTGGTGGGGATTCCGCTGGGAGTGGGCCTGCTGCTGGCGCTTCTGCCGCTGTATGCCATCGGCTACACCACGGGCGCCTGGCTTCTCGGCCGGCGCCTCGTGCGTCCGCCAACGGCCCGCGTTCTCGCCTTTCTCGCCGGGCTGGCCATTCTCCGCGTGCTGGCGATCATCCCCATCCTCGGCGGGATCGTGGGGTTCGCCGCGACGGTGGTCGGGCTGGGCGCGCTGATGGTCGCCACCTGGCGGGCGCGGCGCGAGTATCCCGAGCGACCGCGCGCGGCCACCGCCTGAGCTCCGGACTGTTACCGCCCGGCCCGCGTAGCCGAGCGATGAGCTCCCCGCTAACGCGCGCCGCAGTAGCGCGTCAGGCACCAGCCTTCCGGGCGCCGTGATCACGTCGAGAATCCTCGGCTCGCCCTGTTCGATGCGGTACATCGTCACCCCGCCACCGGTGGTGTCGCCGTTCGCGTCGAACTCGAAGCTGCCGAGGATGCCGTTCCTCACGCGGACCCGCAAGAGGTTTCGGGTGACCGAGGCCCGCGTTCCGTCGGAGGCCGCTATCGCGTCGAGGAGCGCGTCGGTGGCCTGAGCGGCGGTGATCGAGAAGTGGTCCGCCCGCCTGCCGATAGCCCGCTCGAAGGCGCGCACGAACCGGCGCCCTGAAGCGGGGAGGCGGGCGGGCGGCACGATGGGGACGCTGACGATCACCCCCTCGCCGGCCGGGCCCGTGTCCCGAGTGAGCGCGTCGAAGTCGCTGAAGCCGTCCGGCGCCAGGATCTGCACACGCCGCCCGAGGACCGCGCGCAGATCTCGGACGGGGGTGGGCCCAGCAGGGTCCAGGATCCCGCCGAGGAACACTCCGTCGGCCCCGGACCTCTCGATCTTCTCGGCCAGCCGCGTGAAGCGGCGCTCGTCATGGTCCCACTCCCCCGACCCGGCGATCATCATCCCGAGCTCCGTCGCGGTCTCCCGGACGCTGGCGGCGATTGCGACTCCGTAGGCCGTCGCGTCATCCAGGACGTACAGCCTGCTGACACCGAGCCGCTTGGCCATCAGAGCGCCGGCCGCCCCTTGGACGTCGTCCGTGGCAATGACCCTCGCGAAGTTGCGGACGCCTCGCGGGTAGTAGGCCTCGGGCTCCCGGGGGAGACTGCCTGGGCCCTCGTGAGTAAGTCCGACCAGCGTCGTCGAGCCGCTGATCTCAGCGAGCGGGCCGCCCCGGGCTCGGTTGAGAACGGGGATCTGGATGGCGGCGCACGCCGAGTCGAAGGGGCCGATGACCCCGAGCACCATGGCTGTATCGGCAAAGGCGCGCGCGTTCCTGCGGCAGGTCGCGGGCGTCCAGTTGTAGGGCCTGTCCCGCACCACCGCCGAGTCGTCGCACGACTGGTAGCCGACGCTGTAGCTGCCCGCCCTGAAGTCTCGCCGGGCGAGCACGAAGCGAACGGCGTCGGGGAACTGCAGCGCCGGGGAGAAGGAGCCCGACCCGCCCTGCAGGGGGAAGTCAGAGGCGATCAGGAACCGCGGCGTGCCCTTCTCCGCGAACTCGACCGGGGAGCAGAACGGCTCCGAGATCGCTCCCGGCACCCGGAGCGTTCGTCCTTGGGCGAGTCCCCCGCGAAAACCGGGCTGCACGGAGGTCCACACCCGTCCCGGGCTCACCGCCACCCCGGTGGGAGCGCCACCGAGGCGAATTGAGCGAACGGCGGCGGTGCGAGGGTGGACTCTCGCCACCGTTCCGTCGCCGCTCAGCGGGACCCACACCGCGCCGGCTCCGGTCGCGATCGCGGTCGGGTTGCTGGCGACGCCGAGCGGGGTCGTCGCGGTCACGGCTGAGAGCTGCGGGTCGATCCGCGTCACGCTAGGTGTGTTGCCGTTCAGGACCCAGACCGAGTCTTCGCCGGCGGTGACCGCGAGGGGCACGGGTCGGGTCGAGCCGGGCCGGCTCGTGATCGGGATGCGGGCGCGGACCGAGCCGCTCGCCGGATCGATCTCGAGCGCGCTCGCCTCCTTCCCGCTGATCGCCCAGACGGCGCCGGCGCCGGCCGCCACGTCGTCTATCGGCCGCCCCAGATCGAACGTCGCGATGACGCTCCCGTCCTCGGGGTCGAGCTTCAGCAGGCGTGTCGTCCGGTTGGCGACCCACACCGCACCGTGCCCGACGTCCACGCCCCCGCCCCCTCGGCCGGCGGGGAGCGGGATCCGCTTGGTAACGGACCCGTACGCGGCGTCCACCTTCACGAGAGCGGGCCGCTCGGCGTCCAGCAGCCAGACCGCGTCGCTGGTGGCGGCGAGGTCGCCCGGAGTGGCGTTGACCGCAACGACCTTGGTGACCGAGAGCGAGCGACCGTCGATCCTCGAGATCGTGCGGCTGGTGTCGCTGGCCACCCAGACCGAGCGGGCGTCTGCGGCGACGAGCGAGGGTTGTCCCGGGATCGCCACCTCACCGTCGATCCGATTCGAGCCCGGATCCAAGACGGCCACCGAGTCCGGTTCGACCTTTGCGAGCCCGCCGACCGCGCCCCCTTCTCCGAGCACGACGAACGCAGCCGCGACCGCGGCCGCGCCGGCAAGCAGCACGCCGCCGGCGAGCAGAACGCGGCGCATGTTGCGATCCCGTTTGCGTGCGGGGTCGAGGACCTCGGGCGCCGGGTCCCTGGGGGCGGCAGTCCCGTCGCGCCCCTGGGGAGCCGCCGGGGGCTCCAGCGCCGGGTCGTGGGACAGGATCGCGCCCTCGAGCTCGCGCAGGCGCTCGCTCGGCTCGATCCCCAGCTCGCCGACGAGCTGCTGGCGCGCAGACTGGTAGGCCTGCAGCGCGTCCGCCTGGCGGTCGCAGCGGTAGAGGGCGAGCATCAGCTGCGCCCGCAGGTTCTCGCGGTAGGGGTGCTCGGCGATGAGCGCCTGCAGCTGGGCGATCACCTCGGCGTGGCCGCCCAGCGCCAGCTTGGCCTCGATCAGGTGCTCCAGCGCACGCAGGCGGAGGTCCTCGAGACGCGCGATCTCGGCCTGGGCGAACGGCTCGTACGCCAGATCGGTGAGCGGAGACCCTCGCCACAGCGACAGCGCCGGCTCGAGCGCCGCCAGGGCGCTCTGCGGTCGCCCCGCTTCCACCTCGCTCCGTCCCTCGGCGACCAGGGTCTCGAACCGCTGGGAGTCGAGCTGCTCGGGATCGAGATCCAGCTCGTAGCCGCCCTCACGCGTCACCACCGGCCCGCCGGCGGCGTCGGCCGCAAGCGCCTTGCGCAGCCGCGAGACATGGACCTGCACGGTCTTCGCGGCGTTCGCCGGCGGGTCGTCGCCCCAGAGCTCGTCGATCAGCCGCTCAGTCGTGAGCGTCTCGTTGGCGTGCACCAGCAGCAGCGCCAACAGCGCCCGCTGCTTGCTGCCACCGAGAGTGACCGATCGGCCCTCGTCGAGGACCTCGAGCGGGCCAAGTATGCGGAAGTCCATGCCAGTGCGTGCGAATCGGCAAGGGCCACCGTAGAACAGGCGCGGGGACCCGGCAAGACGCTGCGGCCCGCCACTTGCCGGGCGCGGCGCGCAGAACGAGGTTGTACTCGTAGCCGCGCTCGGTCACCCACGGTCCCTTGCTTCTGCGCTCCATGGCCAACGAAGAGGCCACCCACCACGGCACGTGCGAGCAGCAGTCTCAGTCGTTGCGCACATGACCAGCTTTGGGGGGCCACACCCCCGAGGGCGGGAGCCTCGGACGGCAGCTCCGGCCACCAGCGCTCCAGGCCGAGGTCCGCGGCCACCAGGGCGGCGGCGTTGTAGCCGCCGGCCAGCGAGCCGGGCACGCCGGGGTGTACGGATCCCCCGGCCAGGTAGAACGCATCGACCGGGGTGCGGCCGCTGGAGCATGAGGGATCCGGACGCCCCGCGAGCGTCTGCTCGGGGGTCAGCGCCCCCTGCCGGATGGAACCGTGCCGCGTGGTCGAGAAGCGACGCTCGAGGTCCAGGGGCGTGTCGCAGAACTGAAACAGCAGGCGCGCGGAGCGGAGTTCGGGGAAGTGCTCGACGACCGCCTCCCAGCACGTGCGCCGGTAGTCGGTGCGGAAGCGGTCCCAGCCGCCGTCCCCGAGCGCGTAGGGCGCGGGCGTCTGGAGGCGGAGCGTATGCAGGGGTCCGTACGGCCCGGGCGAGGCCTGCAAGGGGTCGTGGGCGCTCACGCACGTGAGGTGGCCGGCCACCGTGTCCGGGAGCCGTCCGCGAGCCGCGTCCTCGAAGTGCCGGCCCACCTCGCCGGCGTCCCGGAAGCCGAAGATGCGGTTCAGCGCCTCGCCCGCGGGCGGCTCTCCCCTGATGCCGTAGTGCGCCGTGAAGGGACCGGTGGGGTCGACGACCCAGCGCTCGGCGGCCTCACGCAGCTCCGCCGCCGCGGGCTCGCCGGCCAGGAGCCCGGCGAAGGTGGCGCGCGGGTCGAGCGTGGACACGACCGCACCGGCCCGCAGCACACGGCCGTCCAATGTGTGCACGCGCCAGCCCTCGGCCGCCCGCTCGACCCGGCGGACCTCGGAGCACACCCACCCGCGGGCGCCGGCGCCGGCCGCGACCCGCATCATCGCGTTGGCGAGGTTCTTGGAGCCCCCCACCACGATCGCCGGGCTGAACTGCCGCGCGACGCAGAACGCGCCGATCAGCCCCAGGGGAGCGTCCGCTTCGGTGAACCCGGCCAGGCCGCAGGCGTAACGCAGGACGATCGCGGCGCGCGGGTCCTGCGCCCGCTCGGAGAGCGACCGCGGGCTGGCCTCCGACAGCGCCAGCGCGGCGTCCCGCAGGGCCACGGGCAGCTGCGCCCGCGCGTCCTCCTCGGTGGCCGGCGGCCGGTAGAGCAGCGGAGCGATCGCGCCCGAGGCGGCGGCCAGCATCTCCTCGATCTCGGCCCCCAGGCCCCGGCCACCCCTTCCGACCGCCAGCTCCGGCCCGTCCGGCTCGGTCCGGGCCGAGAAGGCCTGCGCCGGCTCGGCGAAGCTCACCCCGAGCTGCTCGAGGCCCAGGTCGCTGTACGGGGGCAGCTCCCGCCCCAAGGGCAGCTGGAACTGGGCGAGGTTGTACTGGAAGGGAGTGGAGTAGTCGTCGGTGGCGAGCGTCCCGCCACGCTCGAAGCGCTTCTCCAGCACGACGACGCGGGCGCCGGCCCGCGCCAGGTAGGCGGCGGCGGTGAGTCCGTTCGGCCCGGCCCCGACGATGGCCACGTCGTAGCCGCCGTCCGTCACGCTCACCGCCCGGCCGTGGCTCCGGACGCCTCCACGAGGCGGTCGAGGTTGCGCAGGTACCACTCGCAGGGCCGCGCGTTCCACCACGGTTGCTCGCGCACCCCGGCGTCGCCGGCGATGGTCTGGGCCGCGTTGTAGCCGGCCGCCATCCAGCTCAGCCCCACCGGCCAGACGCCGTTGGACATGTAGAGCCCGCCCAGCGGCATGCGGTACGGCATGCGGTCGAGGATCCACTGGTCCTCGCTGAAGTCGCCGCCCACCACCTGGCCGAACCTCGCCGCGCGATTGAGCCGCCAGTTGTCGAGCGGCGTCCACTCGTACTGGTCGAGCACCATCTCGTCCCAGCCACCGACCAGGCGGCCCATGGTCTCGTTCCGGGCCCGCAGCAGCTCGTGGCGGATCTCGCCGTCCCAGGCCTCGGGCCCGCCCAGGCCGTGCAGCGGATAGGGGAAGCACTCCTCGGCCCGCAGGATGTTGTGGCCCTCGGGCGAGACGCTGTTCGGGTCCGCGGGGGCGTAGTAGGTGAACTCCATCAGCTGCCCGGCGGCCTTCCAGGTGTCGTTGCCGAGCATGTCCACCATGTAGCGCTTGGTCCCCTCCCAGGAGTCGAAGGCGCGGTAGACCAGGATCGCCTCGTTGATGAGCGGGTCGAACGCCGACGAGCCCCAGTCGATGCGGCGATCGAGCAGCCACGAGGTCACGTGCGAGCCCCGCAGCCCCATCTTCCAGTGCCGCATCTTCGCGGCCAGCCGCGCGTCCGCTGCCGCGATCGTGTCCTCCCCGACCAGGCGCAGGGTCTCGGGCACGCCGGCGTTGGAGAGCACGCCGAGGCGGGCCTCGATGTGGGCACCGGGCCGCAGCGAGCGCTCGCCCAGTACGACGCCGGTCGCGCGACCGTCCTCCACCACGATCCGCTCGACCGTCGAGTTGGTGAGGACGCTGCCCCCGTGGGCGAGGAAGCACTCGCTGAGGGCGTCCACCTGGATCTCGTTGCCGCCCACGCCGATCCCGGTCGTGTAGTAGAGGGCGAAGGTCACCCCGTAGGCGCCCTGGCCGCGGGCGAACGGCGCCCCGTGCTCCCAGAACGCGACCGGCGTCATGAGGATCTGCCGGCAGGCGTCCGACTCGAAGGTGCGCTCGCACAGCTCGGGTCCGCTCATCTCCGACATCTCGTCCACGCTGAAGCCCATGGCGTAGGCGCAGATCTCGAAGATGCGGTCGAGCTTGGACGGGTCCGGGTGCGGCGTGTACGAGCACAGCTCGTTGAACTCCACCAGCGTCTCGTGGACGCGCTCCTGGATGCCCAGCATCCGCTCGCCGTCCGCCGGGGAGTGCTGCGCGAAGTTCTGGGCGGTCCGCTCGGGCTCCTGGCAGATGAGGCAGTTGGTGCCGTCCGGGAACGTGGTGGCCAGGATCACGGGGCTCGCCTTGAAGCGGAAGCCGTACTGCTCCAGCTCCAGGTCCTCGATCACCGGCGAGTTGCCGGCAAAGCTCACGCCGACGTGCGGACTGTCGAGGGTCTGGGCCCAGGTCTCGTGGGTGCAGCAGAAGGAGCCGAGCTCGGAGTTCGCCTCGACGATCAACACGTCGAGGCCGGCCTTCTGCAGGTAGGCCGCGGCGGGGAGGCCGCCCGACAGGCCGCCCCCGACCACGATCAGGTCGTGGTCGGCCATCAGCCGTCGAGCGCGCCGGCGTGCGCCGCGAGGGCGTCCATGATCACGCGGCCGGCGATGGCCGCGGTCACCGAGCTGGCGTCGAGGCTCGGCGCCGTCTCGACCACGTCGAGGCCCACCAGGCCCGAGCGGGAGACGCCCCTGACGAGCTCGAGCAGCTCCCGCGAGGTGAGCCCGCCGGGCGTAGGGACGCAGGTCCCGGGCGCGTACGCGCCGTCCAGCGAGTCGACGTCCACGCTCAGGTAGATCCCGTCGCTGCCGCTCCCGGCGACCTCGAGCGCGGCCGACACCGTGGCGGCAACGCCCTGCTCCCAGATGTCCTCGAGCCAGATCACCGTGATGCCGTGCTCGCGGCAGTACGCGATCTCGGTACGCGGGTTCATCCAGCCGCTGATCGCAAGCAGCGCGATCCTCTTCGGGTCGAACCCGGCGTCCACGGCCCTGCGTGATCGGGCAGCAGTGGTTCAGCTCCTCGCCGCCGACGTCGAGGGCAGTGTCGAGGTGGGTGTCGATCAGGACGAGGCCGGGGTTCGCCACCGCCTGGCGGACGGCCCGCACGGCCGGGATGGTGATCGAGTGGTCGCCGCCGAGGGTCGCCGGCAGCGCACCCGCGGCCAGCATCTGCCCGATGTCGCGCTCGGCCCGCGCGAACGTCTTCTCGGCGTTGGCGAGCACCACGTCGCAGTCGCCACAGTCGACCGGATTCAGGGCGTCGACCAGGTCGAAGTCCCAGGTCGCGTTGTAGGTCAGGAACTGGCCCGATATCTCGCGGATCCCGCGCGGGCCGTAGTTCGCCCCAGTGCGGCTGATCGAGGTGGAGTCCCAGGGGATCCCGTAGATCGCGGCGCGGGCGCCGTGGCCGCGAAGGGCGTCGGCGTCGGGCGCCACGTGAGGAAGCTTCAGGAACGACCCCGCCAGCCCGGCGTGGAGCAGAGAGGTCCACATCGTGGTGTCGACTGCCGGTGCTCCCGCCTGGTCAGCGGCCATCGCTGCTCCCCTCGCTCAGTCGGCGTCCAGCAGCTCGATGGCGACGGACGTCGGGTTGTGGTCGTTGATCGGGATGATGTCCTGCGGGCACGCCGACGCCACGACGATGCAATCCATCGCCGCCCGGAAGGTGATCGAGTTGCCCGCCGCGGTGGGCGCCGGATCCCAGCCGAGACCGCTGTCGCTCGCCACCGGGATGTTCATGAACAGGTTGATCGACGCGGGAACGCAGATGTCGTCGTGCCCCAGGTCGCGCATCGCCAGCTCCAGGTTCTCCCGGCAGGACGCGTGCCATTCCTCGACTCCCAGTCCCTGGTAGCGCTCGGGGTCGCACGGGGCGATCAGCATGTCGTGCACGCCCGGCGAGTCGTCCGCCTCCAGGGTGAAGATCGGGCGCCGGCGGTTCGTCACGAACGCCTCTCCCAGGCGGGGAAAGAGCCGGCTGACGGCGGCGCGGGTGTGCATGGCGCTGTGGTGCTCGCCGACGTCCTCGGCGTTGAAGGCGAACAGGTCGGCCACCTGGCTGCCCTCTACGTCGACGATCCGGAACGCGGTGCCGCTCGGCACGGTCACTGCACGGCCCTCGCGGGCCGGCACGTGAATGGTCTCTGTGGTCTTCATCGCCCTCCTCTCCGCCTCGGAGTTTTCCGCCCGGCGCCACCACCTGACAACCAGACGATCGGTAGGAGTGCCCTGGCCGGCTCGTACGATCGTCTGACGCCGCTGGGACAAAGTCGGTCTACATTGCTTCGGTGGCCATCACCGTCGCCGAGCTCGTCGCGATCCCGTTCCTCCAGATCAGCTTTCGCGCGGGCGCCGGCGGTGGCGCGCGGCTCGTGACCTGGGCCCATACCTCGGACGTCGCCGACCCGACCGAGTGGCTGGAGCCCGGCGACCTGTTGATGTCCAACGGACTCAACGTCCCTCCGGATGCCGAGGGGCAGGAGTCCTTCCTCGACCAGCTCGCCGGCGCCGGGCTGAGCGCCTTCGCCATCGGTGACGACATGCACGCTCCCCCGCTCAGCGCGGCCCTCCTGGAGCGGGCCGACGAGCTCGACTTTCCGCTGCTGGCCATCCCGCGCGACGTGCCCTTCGTCGCGGTCTCGCGCGCGGTGGCGAACGCGAACTCGGACGAGGAGCACAAGCGGCTGATCGACACCGTCCAGCTGTACGAGGTCCTGCGCGACGCGGTGTCGACCGGCCGCGTGGGACCGGCCCTCCTGGACGAGCTCGGCCAACACCTCCGCTGCCGGCTCGTGCTACTCGACGGCACCACCGCCCTCCCGGTGCTGACGGCCGGCGCTGCTCCCCCGGCGGGCCTGGGAGAGCGGCTGATCGACGAGCTCCGCGCGCGCCACGGCGTGTTCCCGGGTGTCCTTCGCGTGAGGCACAACGGCCTGGCGACGTTCGCGATCCATGTCCCGACCACCCGCCCGACGGCCCTCGTGGCCATGCAATCCGGCGACGAGACGCCCGACCTCGCGCTGCTGCAGCACGCGGCGAACATCGCCGCCCTGGAGGCCGAGCGCGTCACCGCCGAGCGCGAGCACGAGCGTCGCCAGGGCTCGGAGCTGCTCGCCGCCATGCTGGAGCGACGCCTCGAGCCCGCCTCGGCGCAGGAGCGGCTCGCCGGTCACGGCATCGACGCGGCGAGTGCGCGCCTCGTGTCCTTTGTGCCCAGCCCCTCCGGCGCCGACGAGGGGAACCTGCACCACGAGCTGGCCCAGCGCGGGCTGCCCCACCTGATCCTGTCGGACCCGAGCCGCTGCCTGTTGGCCGTTCCGGGCGGCGACGAAGCGCTCACGGCCCTGCGGAGCGCGGTGGGGCCCGAGGTCGCCCTGGGCGTCAGCGATCCGCTGCGCAGGCCGGATCGGGCTCCGGACGCGGCGCGAGAGGCGAGCTGGGCCCAGACCGCCGCCCAGAACCTGGCCCAGCCGCTCGTTCGCTATGGCGAGAGCAGCCCGCTGTTCCTTCCCCGCACCCTGGGAGAAGCGGAGATCGCGGTGGAACGCGTGCTGGAGCCGATCCTGCACTACGACGACCTCCACAGCACGGACCTGCTCGGCTCGCTGGGCGTCTTCCTCGAGCAGAACCGCTCCTGGCAGCGCTCGGCCGAGCTGCTGCACGTCCACAAGCAGACACTGGTCTACCGGATGCGGCGGGTCGAGCAGCTGACCGGGCGGGACCTGCGCAACACCGCGGACGTGGTGCAGCTGTGGCTGGCGCTGCGAGCGCTCGAGTTCGTCAGGGGTGTGCCGACGGCTGGGTAGGACTACAGCCCCTCGGCACTCGGCCAGGTCGAGTTCGGCCGCTCGGTGTCGAGCCGGTAGTCGGTGCTGCGCAGCTCGGCCAGCCGGAGTCCGGTCTCGCGGGCGCGGCCGAGCGGGTCGCTGGGGTCGAGCAGCACGTCCCGGCGGGAGTTGCCGATGCCCTGCACCACGGCCACGAGCGGGGAGTGCATGTAGCGGGCGTACTCCTGTAGCTCGTGGATCACCCCCAGGGGCGCTCCCGGGTAGGTCTCCTCCGAGGACAGGACCAGCGCCAGCCGCTTCCCGGTGAGCCCGCGGACGAACATGTCCGCCTCGGGCTCGGAGGCGGCGATGAAGCAGAAGAGGCGGTCCAGGAAGGTCTTCAGCTGGCCGGAGACGCCGTACCAGTACAGGGGTGTGGCGAAGATCATCGCGTCGGCCGGCAGGACGCGCTCGCGCAGGAGCGCCTCGAAGCCGTCGTCGATCGTGCAGCGTCCGGCGTCGTCGCGGCAGCGGCGGCAGTCACGGAGGTGGTGGCGGACGTGGTCGTCCAAGTGGACGAGCTCGGTCCGGTGGCCCGCCTCGCGTGCGCCGTCGATCATGGCCTGGGCGAGGCGGAACGAGTTCCCGTCCCGGCGCGGGCTCGAGCTCAGGGCGAGCACGTTCACGGGGTTGCCAGGTTACGCGGGCAGGTCAGGCGGGAGTCTGCCGCTCGGTCTTGTCCGCGGACCAGTGGACCGACGTCGGGTCGGCCTCCAGCCGGTCCTCGGCGGCCAGCACCTGCGGCCGCACGATGAGGTAGGTGACGACCCCGAGCACTCCGACGATCCCCGTCATCACGAACACCGCCCAGTCCTGGTACCAGGGCACGCCCTCGGCTCGCGGCCACGCGATGTTGAAGTACTCGAACACCACCCAGACCGCGGCGACGACCGCCACCAGCATGCTCCATCGGCCGAGGTTCCACGGTCCCGGCTCCCAGCGGCCGCGCAGCTTCGCGATCAGCGCGGCGACCACGGGCAGCGCGAACGAGATGTAGAAGCCGCCGGTGGCCATCGAGATCAGCGTGAGGTACACGTCCTCGGACTGAGTCGAGATCAGCAGGATCGCTGCGATCACCCCGGTGGTGAGCACCGTGTTCACGGGGAGGCGCGCACGCGGCGACAGCTTCCTGAGCGCGCCCGACGCCGGGAGCACGCCGGCGCGGGCGAACGCCCACATCACCCGGGAGCAGTTCGTCTGGATGGCCAGCAGGCTGGCGGTGAAGCCGATGATGAACAGCACGAACAGCGGCTTGGTGATCCCCTCACCCAGCTGGAAGGTGACGGTGTCGGCCACCGGGTCGACCACCTCGCCGCTGATCACCGCGCCGTAGTCCGGTATCGCGAGGATGAGCGCCAGCGAGGCGTACGTGACCACGGCGGCGACCGTGACCAGCGAGAGGATGACCGCCTTGGGCACGTCGCGCCGGGGCTCCGGGGT
This sequence comes from uncultured Thermoleophilaceae bacterium, assembly GCA_963821275.1. Lineage (GTDB taxonomy): Bacteria > Actinomycetota > Thermoleophilia > Solirubrobacterales > Thermoleophilaceae > JACVRW01. The sequence goes on along the minus strand of CAWGDF010000003.1, from coordinate 44,358 downwards.
CTCCTCGGCCACCGATCCGGCCGTCTCGAAGCCGACGTAGGTCCAGCCGATGAAGCCCACCGCGGCAAAGAAGCCGGCCCAGATGTAGCCGCCCGGGCCGGCCCCGGCGCCGGCGCTCTCGAAGATCGACGAGAGCGGCTGCTCGTTGTGGAAGAACAGCAGCACGGTGCCGACCCCGATCGAGCCCAGGACCTCCGCGCCGATGCTGGCGACCATGAACGCCTTGAGCGCGGCGCGCGAGGCGATGTTCATCAGCGTTCCGAACAGCAGGAAGCCCATCGCCACCAGCAGCTGCGTGCCGGGCTCGAAGGGATCGAGGTCGAACACCACCGGCACGAAGCCCGCGGCGCCGTAGGCCACGGCCACCATCGTGATCATCAGCGTCCACATGTAGGCCCAGCCGGCGAACCAGCCGTAGCTCTCGTGGATGAGGCGGCGCGACCACTGGTAGATGCTGCCCTCGAAGGGCCAGCGGGACGCGAGCTCGGCGAAGACCGCCGCCACGAGCAGCTGGCCGGCGAGCACGACGAAGAAGCCCCACCACATCGCCGGTCCCGCGGACACGAACGAGAACGCGAAGATCCCGTACAGCGCGACTATCGGCGAGATGAAGGCAAAGGCGAGGGCGAAGATCGCCCAGAGCGAGAACTCCCGCTTGAGCCCCTCCCCCTCGCCTCCGGTGGTTGGCGCGTCGGCGTCGCCGGGCGCCACCGCATCGCGTGGCTGAGTCACCGAGCCCATTCTCCGCACCCGTCCCGGGCAGGGCAAGACGACGATCGTACGAAGGCCGAGGCGCCTTTTGATCCTTCGTCCGAGCCTTCTTGACCCCCCGCGGGCAGGCCGGTATGACCTCGGAGCCCGTCCGAACGCACAGCGAGGAGAGACCCAATGGGCATGTTCCACCAGCACGGCAAGGGCGACGGCCACTTCGACCGTGAGCGGCTGCGCGGGATGCGCGTGCTCAAGCGGTTGAAGGACATCACCGACCGGCGGACGCGCGAGCAGCTGGAGCGTGGGCTCGACCTCGGCCTGGAGGCGGCGCCGTCGGTGCAGGACCGGACGATCTCGTTGTTCTCCCGCGGGGCCCAGCCGGCGTTCGCGGGGATCAACACCTTCATCAAGGCGCCCTACTGCGAGAACATCCGCGACGTCGGCAAGTACGACGTGGCGGTGGTGGGCGCCCCGTTCGACATGGGCACCACCTACCGGGCGGGCTGCCGCTTCGGCCCGCAGGCCGTGCGCCGGATCTCGGCGCTGTACGACTCCTACAACGCCGACATGGGGGTCGACCTCTACGAGGAGCTCAACCTGTGCGACGCGGGCGACATCTTCGTGATCCCGTCGAACATCGAGAAGAGCTTCGACCAGATCGACATGGCGGTGTCGTTCATCCACGAGCAGGGAGCGTTCCCGGTGGTGATCGGCGGCGACCACTCGATCGGCTACCCCGACGTGCGCGCGATCGCCCCCCACATCGAGGGCAAGGTGGGGATCATCCACCTGGACCGCCACATCGACATGCAGGAACGCGACATGGACGAGCGTATGCACACCACGCCGTGGTTCCACGCGTCGAACATCCCCAACGCGCCGCCGGCGAACCTGGTGCAGATGGGCATCGGCGGCTGGTACGGGTCGCGGCCCGGGATGAAGGTGGCGCGCGAGCGCGGCTCGACGGTGATCACCATCTCCGACGTGGAGGAGATGGGCATCGAGAAGGCGGTCGAGGTGGCCCTGGAGTGCGCCTGGAAGGACGCCGAGGCGGTGTTCCTGTCCTTCGACATCGACTCGATCGACTCCGGCTTCGTCCCCGGCACCGGCTCGCCCGAGCCCGGCGGCCTGCTGCCGCGCGAGGCGCTCAAGGCGCTGCGCATGGTGGCCCGCGAGGGCATCTGCGGCATGGAGGTGGTGGAGATCGCGCCGCCCTATGACGTGTCGGACATGACCGCGCAGCTGGGGGCTCGCGCGATCATGGACGTGCTCGGCACGCTGGTCGAGGAGGGGCACCTCGGGCAGCGGCCCTCGCGGCAGGAGCGCGAGCGGCGCGAGCACGAGGCGCGTCAGGCCGAGGGCGCCGAGGGCGCCTGACCCCGTGGGCTGGCTGGGGGAGAAGCGGGCGGTCGCCGTTCTCTCCTTCGACGTCGACGCCGAGTCGCCGATCCTGGCCCAGGGCCGCCGCTACGCCCGCCACGCCATGGTCATGACCCACCAGGCGTTCGGCCCGCTCGTCGGCGTGCCCCGCCTGCTGGAGCTGCTGGCCGAGTACGGCCTGCCGGCCACGTTCTTCGTGCCCGGCCTGACCGCCGAGCGCTATCCGCAGACGGTGGAGCAGATTCTCGAGGCCGGACACGAGGTCGGCCACCACTCCTACAGCCACCGCAGCCCGGTGGACCTCACAGAGGACGAGGAGCGGGCGGACTTCGAGCGTGCGCTGGCGGCGCTCGAGCGCCTCGGTGTCCGCCCATCCGGGCACCGTGCGGCGCTGTGGGAGGCGAGCTGGCGAACGCCGGAGCTGGTCGCCGAGTACGGGCTCACCTACGACTCGAGCCTCATGGACTCGGACCGCCCCTACCGCCTGAAGGTCGGCGAGCGCATGATCGCCGAGCTGCCCCCTCACTGGGGCCTCGACGACTGGGAGCAGTACGCGTACCTGCCCAGACCGGACATCGGCAGCGTGATCGAGTCGCCGGCGAAGGTGCTCGAGCTGTGGCGGGCCGAGCTCGATGCGATGCGCCGCCACGGCTGCCTGTTCATGCTCACCTGCCATCCGTTCCTCTCCGGCCGCGCCTCTCGCGTGGAGGCGCTGCGTGGGCTTATCGAGCACGCGCTGGAGGCCGGCGACGTCGACTTCTCGAGCGCCGTGGGGGTGGCCGAGCGGGCCCTTGCCGACGGCGCGCTGCCCGAGCGGGAGCTCAGCCCGGTGACGGTCGACCCGGCGGTATACCCGGAGGACTAGGCCCGGACCCCCATCTCGCGATCTGGGCTGCGTTCGTGCCGCTATTCGGCATGAAGGTCGCCCACTTTCGGGAACTAGGCGAACCCGCGCGTCGTGCCGCCGTTGGGCTGCAGGATCTGGCCGACGAACGCACTCGAGCCGTCGCTGCACAGGAAGGCGGCCAGCGCGGCGATCTCCTCGGGACGCCCGATTCGCCCCAGCGGGGTGTCGGCCGCGTAGCGGCGGCGGATCTCCGCGGGGGACACGCCCGCGTCGGCGGCGTCGACGTCGAGCTGCGGGGTGTCCATGATCCCCGGCGCGATGGCGTTGACCAGGATGCCCTCGGGGCCGAGCTCGCGGCCCAGCGTCTTGGTCAGCGAGATGAGTCCGGTCTTCGAGGCCGCGTACGCGCTCGCGTTGGCCCAGCCCACTACGCCGAACTCCGACGCGATCACCACCATGCGCCCCCGCCCCAGCCCGCGCATGCCGGGGAGCACCGCCCGCACCAGGTGGAAGGTGCCCGACAGGTTCACGTCGATGTTGCGCCACCAGTCCTCGGGGTCGTGCTCGCCGAACGGGGCCATCGACATGTACGCGTGGTTGGCCACCAGCAGCTCGACCGGGCCGAGCGCCCGCTCGACCTCGGCCACCGCGGCGTCGACGGCGTCCGGGTCGGAGACGTCGGCCACCGCGGTGATCGCGCCGGTCCGCTGCGCCACGTCCTCCAGACCGGGCGACGCGACACGGTCGTTCACCGCCAGCCCGGCGCCCTCCGTGGCCAGCCGCTCGGCGATCGACCGGCCGAGGCCCTGTCCCGCGCCGCTGACGAGGGCCACCTTCCCATCGAGCCGCCGCGCCGTCAGATCACCGCCCCCGCGTTGGGCGAGACCACCTGGCCCGCGAAGTAGGTGCCCTCCTCCACCAGATAGAGCACCGTTTCGGCCACCTCCTCGGGGGTCACCAGCCGGCCCAGCGGCAGCGTGGCCAGGTAGCCGGGGTCACGCGAAGGGGAGTCGGGCGCGAGCAGCGGCGTGTCCGTCGGCCCGGGGGCGACGCTGTTGACCCTGATCCCGCGAGGCGCGAACTCGGCGCCCAGCGAGCGGGTGAAGCCGATCACCGCGCCCTTCGCGGCAACGTAGTGCGCGTCGCCGTTTCCCCCCGAGATCGCCAGCTCGGACGACACCGTCACGATCACCCCGGCGCCCGTGTCCAGCATGGCCGGCAGCACCGCGCGGCATGGGTTCACGGTTCCTGCCAGGTGCAGCTCGAGCATGCGCCGCCAGCGGGCCGGCTCGATCTCCCCCACCGGGACCATCTCGTAGACGCCGGCGGCGGTCACCAGCGCCGATACCGGGCCCAGCTCGGCTGCCGCTCGCGCCACCGCGGCCTCGACCGCCGCGGGGTCGGTCACATCGACCTCGACCGGCAGCTCGGTCTCCGACGGCTGGAGATCCATCCCCGCGATGCGCCACCCCGCTCCGGCCAAGCGCTCTGCGATCGCCCTGCCGATCCCGCTGGCGGCCCCGGTCACGACCGCGACGCCGCGGCTGCCGGCGCTCATCGCAGCCGGTGCTTCGCGTGCGCGTAGAGCATCTGCGAGAGAACCTCCCACACGAGCCGCGCCGTGATGCCGCTGGGGTCGTAGACCGGACAGAGCTCCACGTTGTCGACGGCCGTGAGGCCGCGCTCGCCGATCATCTGCCCGATCCGGATGATCTCGTGGCTGGTGAAGCCGCCCGGCTCCGGGCCGGTGGTGCCGGGCGCTGCCGACGAGTCGATCGAATCGGTGTCGAAGGTGACGTACACCCCGTCGACGCCCTCCCACACTCGATCCAGGACCGCGGCGACCGTCTCCTCGACGCCGTCGCGCCTCAGCGCCGACATCGGGTACACCGGCACGCCGCGGTCGCGCACGGCATCCCACCAGTCGCGGACGTTGATCGTGCCGCGCACCCCGATCACCGCCATGTTGTCGACGCTCAGGTTCGACAGCTCGGTAGCGCGCATGAGCCCGTTGCAGTTGGTCTGCCTCTCGCCGCCGATTTCGACGCCGGCGTCGAGGTGCGCGTCGATCTGCAGGTAGCCCATCTTCCGGTCTGCTCCCAGGTGGTTGCTGAGCGCCCGGGCGCCGGGGATGCACAGCGAGTGATCGCCGCCGACCGCGATCGGGATCGCGCCGGCCGCGAGGATCGCCTCCAGCTGCTCCTGCACCAGCTCGTGGGTCCGCGTCACGTTGCCGATGGCCAGCGGCGCGTCGCCGCAATCGACGAGCCCGTAGGCCTCGGCCAGGTCGATGTCCCATTCGAAGGACCAGGGAAAGCACATGTTCGAGGCGATCCGAAGCCCGCGTGGGCCGTTGGCGGACCCGGGCCGCTCGATCGCGGCGTTCGCTCCGTCGAAGGGAAAGCCGAGGAACGCCGCGCGCACGCCACGGCCGGGGAGCTCGGCGACGGGCACGTGCGGAGCCCCGAGCACCGATACCACGCCGCTGGTGATCGCGGCGAAGCCGGCGTCGGATGGCTGGTTCTCGTTCATCTGAGCGGCGGCGCGACTCTACCCGCTCGATCCCAGCGGGTCTCCGAGCAGGACGTCCCGGGTACGAAGCCCACCGACCACGTGTCCCTGTGGGGATCGCTGTTCCCTCACCGCTGGTCGACCCGGAGGGCATCGACCTGGCCATCTTCGCGCGAATACCGATGTCTAGTACTCCGAGCCGGCGGAAGGATGTTCGCCGGCACCGAGCGCGAGGTGGTGCTCCAGGAGACGGTGATGAGCCGCCACGCTGTCGACCGGATCCTGCGCTTCGCCTTCGCCATGCCCTGCGCAGCTTCCCCTCACTCTTCGAGCCGGTCCACGGCTCTGCGCCGGACATCGCGGGAGAGGGGATCGCGAACCCCATCGGGACGATCTGGGCGACCCCGATGCTGCTCGACCACATCGGCGAGCCCGACGCCGCGGCCGCCGTCATCGGCGCGATCGAGGAGGTCCTGAACGATCCGCAGCTGCGCACGGCCGACCTGGGCGGGCCGGCAAGCACCGAGGAATGCGGGACCGCGGTGGCCGACGCGCTGCGGTAGCCCCCGGCCGCTAGGCCGGCCCCGGCGACTCGCGGCGCAGCTCGTGCGTCGAGCAGTGAACCCCGCCGCCGCCGAGCGTGAACTGGTCGTAGGGGATCTCGATCACCTCGAGCCCCTCGGCACGCAGCCGCTCGTTGATCGTGACGTTGCCCTCCATCCCGAGCACGCGCCCTTCGCCGAGCGCCAGCACGTTCGCTCCCAGCCGGATGACCTCGCGGTAGGGGACGTCGATCCAGCGGATGCCGTGTGCCTGGAGCCAGTCGAGCGTCGGCCGCTCGTGCGCGTCCTCGCAGACCAGCGCCAGGCCCTCGGCCAGCATCACGATCGTGGTGTCGATGTGGACGAACTGGGGCGGCAGCGGCACGGTCAGTACATCCCAGCCCTCGTCGTGCAGCCAGCCGGCGACCTGGTCGGCGCCGGCCTTGGTCGAGCGCTCGCCCGAGTAGCCCAGAACCGCGGCACCGGGCCGCAAGATGACGAAGTCCCCGCCCTCGAAGTAGCCGGCGGTCACCCAGCGCCAGATCGGGACGCCCTGCTCGGCGTAGAAGCGCGAGACGACCGCGTAGTCACGCCGGCGAGCCTCCGTCTGGATCGCCGTGACCACCGGGCCCCAGGGCGTCATGAGGCTCGAGTCGCGGGCGAAGACCGAGTGCGTCAGGCCCTCGTCCGCCGGCAGCTCATGGCAGCGTGTGCCCGCCGCGGAGAAGGCGTCGAGCATCCCGCGCCACTGCTCGAGCGCTCTCGCCCGGTCGAATTTCAGGCCGAGCCGGTCCTTGGTCGCCATGGTGACGGCCGAGGTGGCGTTCATGGCCTTCCACACGAAGTGGTCCGGGCGCCCGACGAGTACATCGGTCAGCCGGCCGGTGTGGTTGTCGAGTCCGAGTCGTGGGCGGGTGTCCGCTGCCGTTGCCATTGCCCAGGGCGACGCCAGCTTATAGCGCTCCGGCCGGGCGTCCGAGCCAGGTCGGGGCCGTGATCAAGATCACTGAAGGTGTCCCGGCCGCTCGCCGTCCTTGGGTGTATGGACACGAAGGTCCGTACGACAGCGGTGGTGGCCGGAGCCCTCCTGGCCCTGGCGCTGGGGCCGGCGGTCTCCGGCAGCGACGCCGAGGCCAAGGGACCCCCTCGGCTCGAGGACCCGTCGGCGTGGGGCGAGTGGATCGCCGACGTCGAGCTGCCCGCCGAGGAGTACCGCGGCCGATACCAGCCCAGCCTCTCCCCTTGAGAGTGGGCCGCTCGGGGTGACCGGCATCCGCGAGGGCCGTGTGCCCGAGGTCATGTACGTCGAAGGCTGTGCCTAGGAGTGCTGCTCGACGAAGGCCTTGTCCGGGTCGCTGACCTCGCCGGCCTCCAGCTTGCGGCTGCGCTCGAGCTCGGCGTTCAGCTCCGCCCCGAGCAGGATGAAGATGTTCGAGATCCAGAGCCAGAGCAGGAACACGATCGGCCCGGCGAGCGCCCCGTACGTCTTGTTGTACGAGCTGAAGTTGGAGACGTAGAAGGCGAACACCGCCGACCCGAGCACCCAGCCCACCACGGCCAGGAGTGCCCCCGGCGAGAAGAGCCGGAACGGGAGCTTCACGTTCGGGGCGCCCCAGTAGAGCACCGCCAGCAGGACGCTGACGAGGAAGAGAAGCACCGGCCACTTGGCGATGCCCCACACGTCCACCGCCGAGTCGCCCAAGCCGACCACGTCGCCGACCTCTTTCGCCAGGCCGCCCGTGAGCGTCACCGCGATGGCGATGATCCCGGCCAGCACCATCAGCACCAGCGTGAGGCCCACCCGCACGGGCAGGGTCTTCGTGAGCGAGCCGGCCTCGTCGACGTCGTGGATCGAGTTCGAGGCGCTCATGAAGCCGTTCACGTAGCCCGACGACGCCCAGACCGCGCCCGCAAGGCCGATGACGAAGGCAAACCCCGACGCGCTGCCGGCGCCCTGCAGGTTCGTGATCGCGTTCGTGAGGATCTCCTGCGCCGGCCCCGGCGCCACATCTTGCAGGTTCGTGAGGAGCTTGTCCGTGACGGAGTCGCCGATCAGCCCCAGCACCGACACCACCACCAACAGGGCGGGGAAGATCGCGAGGACGCCGTAGTACGTCAGCGCCGCCGCCCAATCGGTGAGCTTGTCCTCCTTGAACGCCTTGACCGTGCGCTTGAGCGCGTCCTTCCAGGAACCGGCGGAGAGATCGGTCAGGGCCTCGGGAGCGTCCCCGCTCGCCGCCCGTCCTTCCGACGTGGCCATAGTCGCACTCCTTGTAGAGGCCGGCGGGTGCCGATAGCGTGCTCAGCGTACTCCCTGCAACGCGCCCGGTGGGCGGCGCGATGCACTGGTGCGCCTGAAGCGGACAACGGGCCTCGAACCCGCGACCTTTGGCTTGGGAAGCCACGCCACGCTCACGACGCCAGACGACGGAGGCGACGAATTCCGCTCCAGGACACCGATTGCGGGCGCTCTGGCGAGGCCGCCCCGCTTCCAGCCCAAGGAACAGTACGGGGTGACGGAGCCCATCGAGGCGTCAGGCTTGGCGGAACCAGCCTGCGGCCCGCCCGGCCAACTTGGAATTGTTGTTCTCGAGCACCCGTTGGAAGACCCTTAGTCGGATCCCACGTCCGGGTGATGTTGAGGCGCGGAGGCTGGGCCAACAGGTCGACGTCGCGCCAGCGAAGAGCGAATGCCCCCCTCGCCGATCATTTGGCCGGCGCCGACCAGCACCATCATCCGGACCCGGTGGTCGCTCGGTGTGGCGGCGATGAAGGCTCGACCTGGTCATGCTCAAGGAACTCTCGGCGCCCGACGGCGACCCTTGCAGCGGCTGACCCGGTCGACTGGGTCCGGTCGGCGTAGCCGTAGCGGTCGGCGGCGCGGAGGACCTGGCCGAGTTCGGTCAGGGTCTTGTTTATCGAGCTCGCGCTGATGCGGCCCACATCGAGCTTCTCTGCCTTGTCCCGGTCGATGAGCTCAGGCCCAATCTCGTCAACGAGGTACTCCCCGAAGAACGGCACGAGATGAACCTCGAGATCGTTGTCGAGGGTGCGACGGGCGCGTTCTGGCCAATGTCATGCTGCGCGCGCGGCGCCGGGTCCGGGTCGATCGTGGTGTGGGCTGGAGCGGCTACGACGCGTCTCAGCGATGCCGCGCGCGTGGGCGTTCGCCTCCGCGGCGTGGGCGCGGGCTGCCAGTCGGCCCTTGACCTCCGAGACGATGATCTTGGCGGCGGCTGGGCAGCCTCGCACGAATCCGAAGAACGGCCCGAAGTCACGCGCGGCGATGAACCCGGTGAAGAACAGGCCCGGGGTGCTCGACTGGAAGCTCTCGTCCAGGACGGGGCAGCCGTCGACCGTATGCAGGTCGCCGGCCAGATCGGTGCGAGCGAGGTAGGGCACCGCGGGGACTCGCACCCGATACCCAGTGGCCAGGACCACGTGATCCACGCAGAGTCGCTGCCCGTTCGATAGCGCGGCGACGATCTCTCCCGTTGGTTCCTGACGGTATTCGACGACGTGCGTCACGGGCCAGTCGGTGATGTTGCTTCGGTCGATGCGCCCCGCCAGCCACGGCTCGAGCTTGAGCCGACCCTCAGACCAAAAGCGCTTGGAGATCGCGTCACGCTCGTCAGCCGGCAGATGGCGGAACCACCCGCGGGTGTTGAGCGTGTCCTCGATCAGCCCGTCCACGAACGACCAGTCGGATTGGGCGAACGTCGGCGTCTCGTGGTCGTGGACGATGTGAATCTCGACCGGGACCTGCTCGCTGATCAGCGCCGCCCACTCGTATGCGCCCTGACGACCGCCGATGATCAGCAGCCGGCGTCCGCTCAGCGCCTCGAAGCTGGTGAGCGTGCACGTGTGCGAGTACCGCGCCGGGTCAAGCGAGCGCACCACCTCCTCCGGAACGTTCGCGAACTGCGCCACGCCCGGGGCGGCGACCACGTTGTCGGCCACGATGACCTCGCCATCCGTCAGCCTCGCCTCGAGGCGGTCCCCGCGCGCGTGGAGCTCGTCGACAAGGGTCGGCCAGACGTCCAGCGCATACGCTCTACGGAACCACTCGGCGTAGTCGATGAACCGCTTCGCCGGGATGGGCTCCACGTCACGCTCGGACAGACCGCGTTCCTGGAGATAGGCCCGGAAGGTGTGTACCTCGAACGGATCGAGCTGCCAGTCGACCCCCGATCGCAGCAGCATGCCCTCCGGCATGTTGTGCTTCCAGAAGCCCATCGGCTCGCCGAGCACGATCGGATCGATCCCCATCCGCTTCGCGCAGGCTGCCGCTGATAGGCCGTACGGGCCGGCACCGATTATCAGCAGTGGCGTGGATTCCACCCGAGGTCGATTCTTGCGCGTAACAGCGCTTGCCTGCAAGCCCCGATGGATACTGCCCGGCAGTGGTGCCTCGCAGCATCAACGAGGACGTCGGAGGGCATCGCGATCACGGTCATGTGCCGGCAGCTGATGGAGCTGGCAAGCCTTCCCGCTGACTCGCCGTGGCTCGTTGTCGATCCGCCGCGAGAGCACCAACCCGCCAGCGTCGTCGACCACCGCCACCTGTGAGCGCTTGCGATCCAGGTCGATGCCGACAGAATTCATCCGTTGGCCTCCTCCGATCCGAAAACACTCTGCGCCCGACGGCACAACGCCCCGGGCACCGGTTCGCCAGGAGGCCCGCTCCTTCATCGCATCAGGCGGCGCCGAGAATCGTTTGGGCACCGGTGCCCAAACCCTTCCGAATCCGCCCGAATCGGGCTCTACTCGCCCTCCTCCTCGCCCTCCCGGATGTGCTGCTATTTGGCTCTGCAGTCGGCGTTGCACGTCGCAGGTTCGAATCCTGCCGGAGTGCGTCCCGGACACCTGCCCGCCGAGCGGGTTCGGCGTCTATGGGGCCGTCATGCTGGGTGCCGCCCCGTCCAGCGAGAAAGGAAGCGGGTGCCCATTGCTGCCCATTCACGAACGCGGCAGCCGGTCGTTCCTCGCTCTTGTCTGGTCCATCCCGCACAGGCCGAACACGATCCTGTCCGCCTTAGATCGGATGCTCGATCAAGCCCTCGATGCGACCTTTATGCGACCTCGAAGTTTGTGAGAGGTGCATTTTCTTGCATCTTGTCGCATATGACACTTGATCGATTGCGCCCGACGAATTGCCGTCTTTGCAGGACTTTTCACGGTTCTGCATGGTTTCGCCTGAAGCGGACGACGGGCCTCGAACCCGCGACCTTTGGCTTGGGAAGCCAACGCTCTACCAACTGAGCTACGTCCGCGCCTGGCGTCGGATTCTAGACGGGGAGCGGGATTGAGGCTGATCCGCGTTCCGCCGTAGGTAGGCGGCGGCGGGGGCTCGCGGACCGCATAGGCAAAACGCTGCGAAATTGTCGCATTCACTCAGCGGGGTCGAGGAGGCCGCGGTCCAGCAAGGGTCGCCGCCGGGCGGCGATCGTGCGCCTTACTTCGCCTGCTTCGCGCGGCCCTTTGTCTTCCGCAGAGCACCCCGGCCACGCGCCGCCTTGCCCTTGGCGCCGGCCGAACGGTTGCCGGTCAGCTTCGAGAAAGCCTCCATGACCCTCCCGGCAATCTTGTCGACGGTCCCCTCGGCCTTATCTCGCGATCCTGACTTCATCACCCTCCGTCCTTTCCCACACGGCTGAGCTGCGCGGTGCTGTCGGCAATACGGTCCTTTCAGTACTGCGGGCGGTCCTCGGAGACCGTGCGCTCCGCAGGGCGAGCGCGGCCGGAGTTCAGCAGGAACAGGCCGATCACGAGCCCCGCCACACCGGCAACCATGAGGATTACGCCCGCCGTTTGGATAGAGAACCCAGCTACGGTCGCATTAACCGCAAATGCGAGGATCGCACCCAGGGCGATCAGGAATATCGACGTGCCGATCGTCATATCGCGCATCTACCCGGGCCCTCGAGCGGGGAAACGGAGCAGGCCGTTGCATCCGTCGGCGGGGCTCACGGCACCCGTTCCGGGTGCTCGAAGTTGGCCGCGTGGTCCCGGCACCGCCTGGTCTCGCTCCCGCCAGGCTCCCGCGAGGAACCGTCACCAGGACTTCCGGGCATCAGACCAAAAGCGCCGGGTGGACGCGGCTCCCTGCGGACGCATACTCCGGCTATCGCGTTGCATGGTGGCTGTTGCACAAACCCCCGGCGAGGCCGCTAGATCACTTCTAAGGGTGGGTTCCAAAATCGGCCATCCCATCCGTCACGCGAGATGCGTCCGTCCCGAGGTCCGCACACCTAGCGACTCTGACGCCCATCTCCGCGATCGCGCACCAGTTCTTCCGAGACGGCTTTATGCAACAGCCACCATGGGATGCGGGAGTGCGGGGTTGTCCTCCAGCGTGCGGGTTCCCCGGTCTCCATGGTCGTCGCCGGGGGATTTCGTGCGGGGACCAGGAGGGGCGCCTGCGGGCCCGAATGACCACGGGTGCCCGATGAGCAGCGCGCAGAGCGCGGCAGCCGACAGGGTGGTGGGCGCGGCCGCCGTGAAACCCTGCTCGAGCTGGCTCAGCGGATGGACAACGCCTACGGCCTTGTCCTGGCCCTGATCCTGATCACGTTTGCCGTGATGATGACGCTGCCTCCCGAGGGCTGGGGCGGACGCGTCACGGCGGTCGCGGCCGCGGGGCTGACCACGATCGTCGCGTTCACGAGCTCCGACGTGCGCCCAGGGCGGGTGCGCCTGGCGGTCGTGGTCGCAGTCGCCGCCGTCGTGATGGCGTTCATCGCCGAGCTCATCCCGTCAGAGCGCCTGCTCGGCGTCGCGTTTGGCGCCGTCACGATCCTGCTGGCGATCGCGGCCATCACGATCCTGCGGCGCGTCATGGTCGGCGCCGGGCATGTTGACTTTCGCACGATCAACGGGGCGGTCAGCGTCTACGCGCTGCTCGGCCTGCTTTTTGCGTTGTTCTACCTTGCGGTCGATCGCTGGCCCGACAGCCAGTTCTTCACCGGCGTGGCCGAAGCGCGTTCGAGCGACTACCTCTTCTTCAGTTACACGACTCTCACGTCAACCGGATACGGCAACCTGATCCCGGCCGGGACGGTCGGCCAGTCCGTCGCGGTGCTCGAGGTGATGGTCGGCCAGATCTTTCTTGTCACCCTCGTCGCTGGGCTCGTGAGCAAATGGCGTCCCGACGCCTGGTGAGCCGGTAGTCAATTCCTGAGCGTGTTGGGAGTATGGGAGTAGTTCTGCGTTGTCCGGTGAGCGCGAGAGGTCAACGGCCCTGATCCTGCTCCCCGCCGCTCCTGTCAGGCGAAAGCAGCGCTCCCTGACCAAGCGCGGCGGCGGCTGCCGCTGCTCGTCCGCAGGAGCACGCGGCAGACCGGCAGTCGGGCGCTCGCGGCGGTTCTGAAGCGGTCGTCTCGCCAGCCGGGCCGGCGTTGCTGCTCTCGAGCAGGCTTGCTTGCTCGCCCGCGCCCGACCCGGCGGCGCGAGCCCGGTGCGCTCGATGGCGCGGCTTCCGCCCGTTCGTCAAGGCCACCCGGTCGTCGCCTGGCGCTGCTCACGGGGCGCTCGTCAGGCGGTTGCGCGAGACGCAGGCGCGGAAGGTCGACACCGCAGGCGGCTGACGTTGCGGCGGCCGCCCGCAGGGGTTACCGTCGGCGGAGCGACCGCCCAAAGAAGGGGTACCGATGAATCAGGCCCGATTGAAGGACGTGCCGTTCTTCAGTTCCATGTCCGAGCGGGACTTGGCGGCGGTCGCAGAGCAGACCGACGAGATCAGCGTGGCGGCCGGGAGGGTGCTCGCACGCGAGGGTGACCTCGGCGAGGAGTTCTTCGTGATCGAGTCAGGGACGGCGGAGGTCACCCGCGGCGACACGCCGGTCGCGAAGCTGGGCGCAGGCGACTTCTTCGGCGAGATAGCGCTCATCCGGGAGGAGCGTCGGACCGCGACCGTGACGGCCACGTCGCCGATGGTGCTCATCGTCATGACGGGCTCGAGCTTCCGCTCGCTCGACCGCTCGATACCCGAGCTCCGCGAGACGGTGTCCAAGGCCCTCGCGGAGCGACGGACGCCGGTCAGGTGATGGTTCTGCGAAGGCCCGCTTGAGGAAGGCCCAGTTCGGCGCGAGTGGGGAGGGTCCTGCTTTCTATCGCGGGACCCGCGAGTGAGCGGTACGCGCGAACGCGGCATCTAGTCTTCGGATCGCCCCATGAGGCGGCTTCTCCGTCCTGTTCCGATCGCCGTGATCTGCGCCGTTCTGGCGCTCATCGGACTGCTCGCCTACGGGCTCGCCGCCAACGAGCCGGACCGGGCGGTCGAGGACGCGCTTGCGCGCGGGGAGCGCCGGCCGGCGCCGGCCCTGGAGCTGCCGCGACTGACGGGAGGCGGCAGGGGGTCGCTGGCCGACTACCGCGGAAAGGTGGTGGTGCTCAACTTCTGGGCGTCCTGGTGCGGGCCGTGCCGTGATGAGTCCCCCCTCCTGGACCGCTGGCACCGGCGGATGCGGGACCGCGGCGGCGTGGTGCTCGGCGTCGACACCCTCGACGTGACGGCCAAGGCGCGCGCCTTCATCGAGCGCTACGGCCTCAGTTACCCGATGCTGCGCGACGGTGACGGTGCGAGCCGGGAGAGCTACGGGATCCTCGGCTTTCCCGAGACCTTCGTGATCGACCGCCGCGGGGAGATCGCCGCCGTCCAGCGGGGCCCGGTGGACGACGGCTTCATGCGCAGCGAGGTGGCCCCGCTGCTGAAGGAGCCCTCCTGAGCCGCGCGCTCGTGGCCGCGGCGCTGGCGGCGCTGCTGCTCGCCGCCGCCCCCACCGCCCTGGCCGCCGACTGCCCGCAAACCACCCTCGCGGATGTGGAGGACGAGGTGATGTGCCCGATCTGCGGCACGCCGCTGGCGCTGGCCACCGAGGCGCCCCAGGCCATCCAGCAGCGCGAGTACATCCAGACCCTGATCGACGACTGCCGCTCCAAGGACGAGATCAAGGCTGCCCTGGCGGCCCAGTTCGGCGACTCCGTCCTGGCCCTACCGGGCGACCAGGGCGACGACGACCTGGGCGATCTGCTCGTCTACGTCATCCCCGGGCTCGGGATCGTCCTCGCGGCGGGCGGCATCGCCTTCGCTCTGATTCGCTGGCGAAGGGCTCGCACCGGCCGCGGCGGCGACGCTCGGCCGGCGGCAGCCGGGGCCGACCGTGGCCGGCTGGACGCCGACATGGAGCGCTACGACCTGTGATCGCCCAGGACGCGGTCGACACCACGGTGGTCGCCGCCTTCGCCGTGGGCTTCATCTCGTTCGTCTCCCCCTGCGTGCTGCCCCTCGTGCCGGGATACCTGTCGACGATCTCCGGCGTCTCGTTCGCCGACATCCAGGAGGGGCGCGGCCGCGCGCGCGTGCTGGGACCCGCCCTGTTGTTCTGCCTCGCCTTCACAGCGACGTTCGTGGCACTGGGGATGACCGCCACGGGCCTGGGCCAGACCCTTCAGGACAACCGTCAGCTGCTGCGAGAGATCTCCGGCATCGTGATCGCCGGGATGGGCGTGCTCTTCATCGGCACGCTGTTCATCCCTCTGCTCAACAAGGAGTGGCGCCCCGAGCAGCTGCTGCGCCACGCCCACACGGGCGGCCCCATCATCGCCGGGGTGGCCTTCGCAGTGGCCTGGCTGCCCTGCACCGGGCCGACACTGGGGGCGATCCTCACGGCGGCCTCGACCGAGTCGACCGTGGGCCAGGGCGGCGTGCTGCTGGCCTTCTACTCGCTCGGGCTGGCGGTGCCCTTCGTGCTCAGCGCGCTGGCCTTCTCCACCTTCTCCGGCGTGTTCCGCTTCTTCCGCGACCACTACCGGGCGATCACGCTGGTCTCCGGCGTGGTGCTGATCGTGATGGGCGTGTTGCTCTACACCAACGAGCTGACGCGCCTGAACGCCGAGGCCCTGGCGCTCATGGACGACCTGGGGATCAACTTCTTCAGCGAGATCTGACCGGGGCCCGCAGCGCGCCGGCGAGCGCCGCGGCCAGAAGACACAGCGCCACCACGAGCAGCAGCGCGCTGCGCAGCCCGACCGCCTCGGCCAGGCCCCCCACCGCCGGCGGGCCGGCCACGAATGCCAGATAGCCGATGCCGGACACCGCCGCCACCGCCGGGCCCGGTGTTCCGCTGCGCTCGGCCGCCGCCCTCAGGGCGAGGGGAAACAGCGCCGCGAGGCCGATGCCCATGGCCGCGAAGCCGGCGAGCGCCGCCGAGGTACGGCCGCCGGCCAAAGCCAGCGTCATGCCCGCAGCGGCGACCGCCGCGCCCCCGCGCCCGAGGCGGACGGCGCCGACCGCGGCGGTCAGGCGGTCGCCGACCAGCCGTCCCAGGCCCATGGTCAGCGAGAAGACCGCGAGCCCGGCGGCGGCCACGCCCTGGCCGGTGCTCAGCTCGTTGTCCAGGTAGACCGCCGCCCAGTCGTTCACCGCCCCCTCGGACAGAAGCGCGCAGAAGGCGAACAGCCCGATCAGCGCCAGCGCCCTGGTGGGCCGGGCCAGTAGCGGGCCCTCCGGGGCGGCGTCCGCCGACGGAGGCAGCAGGAAGCGCGAGGCGACGATCGCGATGCCGGCGCCCACGCCGGCCGTGGCGAGCAGATGTGGCTTCACGGCGATGTCCGCGCCGGCCACGATGCTGCCCGCGGCCGCGCCGGCCAGCGCGCCGAAGGAGAAGAAGGCGTGCAGGCTCGAGAGGATCGGGCGCCCAAGCTCGCGCTCGACGGTGAGCCCGTGGACGTTCATGGACACGTCCAGCACTCCGGTGCAGAGCCCGAGAAACGCAAACGACGCCGACAGCGCCACCAGCGACTCCGAGAACGCCACCGGCACCAGCCCCGCCGAGTACAACAGCCCCCCGGCGAGCACGAGCGGCCGGCTCCCCACGCGCGACACGAGAGCCCCGGCGGCGAGCTGGGAGCCCAGCAGCCCCAGCATCACAAAGAAGAGCGCCAGGCCCAGCTCGCCGTCGCTGAGCGAGGCCCGTTCCTGCAGGGCGGGCATGCGCGACCAGATCGACGCGAACAGCGCGCCGTTGAGCGCGAAGAAGACCGTCACGGCCACGCGCGCGCGGCTGAGGCGGGAGCTCACCCTCTTGCCCTGGCTACATCGACTGCGGCGCCTCGACCCCGAGCAGGTCGAGGCCCCGCTCGAGCACCCGCCGGGTCAGCACGCAGACGGCCAGGCGCACGTCCTCGTCTCCCCCCTCCTCGGCCGCTCCCAGGACCCGGCAGTCGCGGTAGAAGGCCGAGAACTCCTGAGCCGTCTCGTGCGTGTAGACCGTGAGCCGGTGGGGCGCACGCCGCTCCGCCGCCTCCCGGACCTCGCCGGGAAACTCGAGCAGGCGCTTGACCAGCGCCCGGGCCGAGGGATGGAAGCGCTCGGAGCTGGCGCGCAGGTCGGCCGCAAGGGCGGCCTCGACCCGCGGCTCGGTCGCCCGGCGCAGAATCGAGGCGATGCGAGCATGCGCGTACTGCACGTAGTAGACCGGGTTGTCCTGGGACTGCCGGCGTGCGAGCTCGAGGTCCAGGTCGAGCGTCGTGTCGTGGCTGCGGGAGGTGAGAAACCAGCGCGCGGCGTCAACGCCGATGTCGTCGACCAGGTCGTCGAGGGTCACCACTTCGCCGCGGCGCTTGCTCATCTGCACCCGGCGCCCGCCCTCGGTGAGGTTGACCAGCTGCATGATGATCAGCTCCAGCCGCTCCAGCTCGCCGAGCGCCTCCCAGAGAGCCTTCATCCGCAGGACGTAGCCGTGGTGGTCGGCGCCCCAGACGTTGATCACACGGTCGTAAGCGCGCGCCAGCTTGTCCAGGTGGTAGGCGATGTCGGTGGCGAAGTACGTGTACTCGCCGTCCGAGCGGCGCAGCACGCGGTCCTTGTCGTCGCCGTAGGCGGTGGTACGCAGCCAAAGGGCGTCGTCGTGCTCGTAGGTCCCGGTGAGCCGCTCGAGAGCCGCCTCCACCGCGCCGGTCTCGTGCAGCTCGTTCTCGCTGAAGAAGCGGTCCATGCGCACGCGGAAGCGCGCGAAGGTCGCTCGCACCCCGTCGAGCAGCAGCTCGATGCCCCGGCGGGCGAGCTCCTCCGGGTCGGCCTCGGCCGCTCCCTCGATCTGCTCGGCCAGCCTGGTGACGTATGCCCCGAGGTACTCGTCGGGCTCCTCCCCGCGGGCGCGGGCCTGGATTGCCTCGCCGAACTTGCGCACCTGGGTGCCGGCGTCGTTGACGTAGTACTCGCGCTCGACTTCGTTGCCGGCCAGCTCGAGAATCCGGCAGAGCGCGTCGCCGTAGGCGGCGTGGCGGCCCGAGGCCACGGTGATCGGACCGGTGGGGTTGGCACTCACGAACTCCACGTTTAGCCGCCGGCCGGCCTGCCCGCGGCCGTAGTCGTCGCCGGCCTCGAGCGACCCGCTCAGCGAGTCGAGGTACCAGGCGTCGGTCATGAAAAGGTTGAGGAACCCCGGTCCGGCGATCTCCACCCGCTCCACGGCCGGCCCGAGCCGCTCCCCGAGCGCATCGCCCAGGCGCTCGGCCACCTCCCTCGGCGGCTCCCCGAGCACCGGGGCGAGCAGCATGGCCGCGTTGCTCGAGTAGTCGCCGAACTCGGGGCGCGGCGGGCGGTCGAGCTTGGGGCCCGGGCTGCGCCCGTTTCCGGCCAGATCGGAGGCGGCGGCGCTCACCGCGGAGGAGAGGGAGGCAACGGGATCGGTCATCTCAGTAGTGGTACGGCTCGCGAGCCAGAATCTTATGAGCGCGGTAGAGCTGCTCCAGCAGCACCACCCGGGCCAGCTGGTGGGGCAGGGTCATGGGACCGAGCGACAGCCGCATGTCGGCCTCCAGCTCGAGCCCCTTCGGGCCGCCGATCACGAAGCAGAGGTCGCGCCCGTTCCTGCGCTGTTCCTCGAGCCAGTCGCTGAACTGCAGCGAGTCGAACGTCCGCCCGTCGCTCGCCAGCAGGACGGTGTAGGCCCGCTCGGGAATGCGAGGCGGGACCTTCTCGTCCTCGCGCACCTCCACCAGGTCGAGCCGCGCCCGGCCGCCGAGCAGCTTGCGGTAGTGCTCGATGTCGTCCTGATAGGGCGGGCGCAGGCGGCCCACGGCGATGACCGTCACGCGCATCCCGGTGCGATACTACGCCGGTGCCAGAGGACAGCGAGCGCCATTTCAACATCCACACCGACCCGGAGACGATGGCGGGGGTCTACGCCAACTTCGCCAACGTCTCGCACTCGGACTACGAGTTCACGGTGACGTTCGCCCGGGTCGACCACGAGGTCGAGGAGGGCGAGGTGCCGGGGGTGGTCGTTGCCCGGGTCAACCTCTCGCCGCGCTTCATGCGCGAGCTGATCGACGCCATGGAGGACAACTTCTCCAAGTGGCAGACCCGTGAGGGAATCCGCGACCTGCCCGAGTTCGGCCCGGGCGGGTCGTCCACCGAGACCTAGCCGGACGCCCGGCGCACATAGGCCTCGCTGATCGCGACGGCACCCTCGACCGAGGGCCAGTGGAGGTTGTCCGGCACGTCGCTGGGCCAGTGGTAGTTGGCCGGGAACTTCGTCTCGTCCACCGCCCCGAGGGTGCAAGCCTGATAGCCCGCCCGCAGCGCGATCAACGCGTCGGTCGCCGCCACGGTGCGCAGGCCCCGGCGGAGCTTCATGCCGGCCTCCCGCCCGGCGGCGGCCAGTCGCTCGCGCGCCCGCTCCGGGTAATGGCGCATGCGCAGCATGCCCTCGCCCTCGATCACGCAGAGCTCGGGCGAGCCGACGCACTCCAGGCAGAGGAACTCGGTGGTCTCGCGCGGGAGCTCGTGGAAGTGTCGCCGGGCGAAGGCCTGCATGCCCTCCATGAACGACTCCTCGGAGCCGGTGGAGAGCAGGATCACCCGCACCCCGGCCGGCTGGTCCTCGCGCAGCAGGTGAGCGAGCGCGACCAGGGCCGCCACCGCGCTGAGGTTGTCGTTGGCTCCCGGCACCACCGGGCGCGCGCCGATCTCGGCCATCACCGCCGCCGCCCCCAGGCTGAACCCCAGCCCGGTCACCCGCGCCGCCCGCCCGCCGAGCAGGCCCCAGAGACAGAGCAGCAGCGGCCCCAGGAACACGCCGAACAGGATCGGCACGCTCTGGCTCGAGCGGGCGTGCAGCCGGGGCAGGCGCCGCATCGCCGCCCGCGGGAGGGCCGGATGGAAGACCAGCCCGCTGTGGGCCGCGTCGTGATGGGCCATGACCACAACCGTTCGGCGACCCTCGGGATCGCCCGCCTCGGCCACCACGTTCCAGGTCGGCCTGTGCGGTAGTACGCGGCGGCGGAACCAGAGCCGCCCACCGCTCACGTCGTCGTAGACCGCCGCGGCTGACAGTCCGCCCGCTACCGCGGCGGCGCGCCGCCCGCCAAGCGAGGCCAGGGCGGCGCCCGCGTTCAGCAATCCAAGCGGCCACCAGTAGCCGCCGTGCGCCCGCTCCTCGTCGATCCGGACGTCGCGGCAGCCCGCGTCCGTGAGCTCGGCGGCCAGCCGCTCCGCGGCCCGGCGCTCTCCCTCGCTGGCCGAGGGACGCTCGAAGGCGGACAGCTCGCGCACCACCCGCTCGATCACCGTCCGGGTGCCCATCAGTTCTCCCGCGCCCAGGCCTCGCCGATGCCGATGCGCTCGATCGTGGTCGGATGGGTGCCGAACAGCGCCTGCAGGAGCGGCGGCGGGTCCGGGTCGCTGATGTTGCGCTCCGACAGCTCGCGCTCCAGGGCGATGTGAGCCGCGGGGTTGCGCGTGAGGTCCAGGGAGAAGGCGTCGGCCCGGGCCTCTACCTGACGGGAAAGGATGTTCGAGGCCCACCCCAGCCCGAGCGACACGAGCGCGACGGCGAGGGCAAGGGCAGGCAGCACCGAGGGTCCAGGCTTCCGCGACGGATCTCCCAGGCCCTCGCGGCGGCCGAAGCGCTCCGCCAGCCGCTGGGTGAGGTAGACGCCGGCCGGGGCCACGAGCGCGAGCCAGGCGAGCCCCCGGTATAGGTCGCGATGCTTCTGATGGCCCAGCTCGTGCGCCACCACCTGCCGCACCTGCTCGGCGGGCACGTCGTCGATCAGGTTGTCGTAGAGCACGACGCGCTTGGTTGGCCCGAGGCCGCCCACATAGGCGTTCACCGCGGTGGTCCGCCGGCTGGCGTCGATCCGGTAGACCTCGCCCACCTTCACGCCGGCCCGGTCGGCCAGCTCCAGGGTGTCGGAGCGCAGCTTGCCCTCCGGCAGGCGCTCGAAGTCGTTGAAGACCGGGTCGATCACGACGGGGAACAGCCACAGCGTGACGACGCCGAAGACCAGCACCAGCGCGCTTCCCGGGATCCACCAGCGCCGCGGAAAGCGCCTCACCAGCGCCAGCGCCACGGCGCCGCCGACGGCCGCGAGGACCGCCTCGATGCCCGCCGCCTTTGCCACGTCGCCCAGCCACGGGCCCCAGGTCTGGGTCGATAGCCCGACGTCGTAGGCGCGCTCGTGCCGCCAGGCGGCGAGCGGGAGGCCGACCGCCACCAAGAGCAGCGAGATGCCCGCTCCCGCTGCCGCGCCGCCCAGGATCGGGCGCCGCCCGAGCGGCTCGAGGAGGCGATGCGGCGGACGCCAGGCCAGGAGCGCGAGCGCGGCGCCGCTGACGGCCATCCCGGCCAGCCCGAGCAGCCGCTGGGTGTCGCGGAAGTCCTCGACCCGTTCCAGCTGGGCCGCGCTGAAGTACGCTTGGACGTCGACCGCGGCCGGTTCGATGAGCCCTCCACGCGGGCGGAGGAGCCACGTGGCCAGCCCGGCGGCGCCGATCGCCGCCAGGGTCGCCAGCGCCAGTCGCGAACGGCCCGCCTTCACCCGGGAGACTGTAGAAGCAACCCCAATGCGCATCGCCCTGCTCTCCGACGTCCACGGCAACCGGCCGGCCTTCGACGCCGTGCTGGCGGACATCGACGCCACCGGCGTCGACGAGATCTGGTGCCTCGGCGACCTGGTGGGCTACGGCGCCGCTCCGGACGACTGCGTCGCGCTGGCCCGCGAGCGCTGTGACGTCTGCCTCGCCGGAAACCATGACCTGGTGGTCACCGAGGACATCCCGATCGCCGAGTTCTCCTCCAGCGCCGCGGCCGCCGCGCGCTGGACCCAGGAGACGATCTCCGAGGAGTCGCTCGCCTTCCTGCGCGGGCTGCGCCCCGCCGACGCCGAGCGTATGCCCGCCATCTACCACGCCAGCCCCCGCGACCCGGTCTGGGAATACGTCCTCTCCGCCTGGCAGGCCGATGAGTGCCTGGACCAAGCCGCTTGGCGCGTGTGCGCGGTCGGGCATTCCCACGTGGCGCTCTGGTTTCACCGCGACGGGAGCGGTCAGCTGGACGGGGCGCCGGCTGAGGCGGGCCTGGAGCGCGACCTCTCCACAGGCGAATGGCTGGTCAACCCGGGCGGCGTCGGCCAGCCGCGCGATGGTGACCCGCGCGCCGCCTGGCTCCTGCTAGACACAGAGGGGTGGGCCGCGGCGTGGCACCGAACCGAGTATCCGATCGACGAGGCGGCCGAGGCGATCAGGGAGGCCGGGCTGCCGCCCATCCTCGCCGAGCGGCTCTACAGCGGACAGTGACCGGCGCCAAGCACACGACGCTCCTTCTCGCGCTGGGCGCCTGCCTGGTGGCCTCCGGATGCGGCTCCGAGGAAGGCGCCGGGATCCCAGCCGAGTCGGCCAGCGCGCTGCAGGGCCAGTTGGACTCGATCCAGGGGCGCTTCGAGTCTCCCCGCGGCGTGGCCTGCGCGGACATCACCGGCGGGGACGATCCCAACACCACGGTGGTCCAGGAGACCATCGAGGCCCTTCCCGACGACGTGGACCCCGACGTGCGCGACGCGCTCGAGCAGAGCTTCGAGCACCTCTTCGAACTGGTGGACGAGCAGTGCGAGGTCGCCGAGCCGGAGCCCGAGCCCGAGCCCGCGCCGGTCGAGCCGGAGCCCGAGCCGGTACCCACCGAGACCACCGAAACCACCGAGAGCACTCCCCCGCCCACCCAGCCGGAGACGGTCCCGACGACACCCACGGAGCCGGACCAGGGTGGCGACGGCCAGTCGCCGGACGGCGGCGAGAGCGGGGAGGGCGGCACCGGCGGCGAGGGAGGCGCGACCGGCGGCGCTGGCGGCGCCGGCGGCGGGGCCGTGGTGCCGGAGGACAGCGGATGACGGTGCCCACGGAGGTCGCGAGCCGCTATCGCATTGAGCGGCGGCTGGGCGCCGGCGGGATGTCGACCGTGTTCCTGGCCACCGACACGGTGCTGGAGCGCTCGGTGGCGGTCAAGCTGCTGGCGGAGCACCTGGCCGACGACGAGGCCTTCGTGGCCCGCTTCCGCCGCGAGGCGCTGGCGGCGGCGCGGCTGCAGCACCCGAACATCGTCCAGGTCTTCGACTCGGGCCAGGACTCCGAGAGCCGGCGCCACTACATCGTCATGGAGTACGTGGACGGCCCCTCGTGCGCCGACCTGCTGCGCGAGCGCCGGCGCCTGGAGATCGAGGAGACGGTCCACGTCACCCGCGACGCCTGCCACGGGCTGGACTACGCACACCGCGCCGGCGTGGTCCACCGCGACGTCAAGCCCGGCAACCTCCTGGTCGCCCAGGACTCGAACCTCACCAAGCTGGCCGACTTCGGCATCGCCAAGGCCGCCGAGCAGACGCGCATCACCCAGGTGGGATCGGTGCTCGGGACCGCCGCCTACCTCTCCCCCGAGCAGGCCCGCGGCGACGAGGCCGGCCCCGCCTCGGACATCTACTCGCTCGGGGTCTGCGCCTACCAGCTGCTCACCGGACGGCTGCCCCACGAGTACGGCTCGCTCACCGAGCTGGCCCTCAAGCAGCAGCAGGACGAGGTGGCGCCGATCGCCGAGTACCGGCCGGAGGTGCCGCCCGAGCTGGACGAGGCCGTTCGCCTGTGCCTGGAGCGGGAGCCGGCCGCCCGCTACGGGTCGGCGCTCGAGCTCGCCCACGCGCTCGACGCCGGGTTGCAGGGCGAGCGGACGGCGGCAACGGAGCGCCTGGTCCTGGAGGACACCGACGCCACGCGCGCGCTGGAGAGCACCTCGGCCACACGGGCCATGCCGCGGACCGCCTACGTGCCGCCGGCGTCCGAGCCCGCCCGCGCCCGTACGACCGCTCCCCCGGCCTCCGCCCGCCGCGAGGAGCGCGCCACGAGCCGCCGCGCCGCCGGCCGCCGGCGCTGGGGCACCTTCCTCGCCCTGCTCGCGGTGCTCGCCGCGGTCGCCGCCGTCGGCGTGGCGCTGCTGTCCTCGAGCGGCGGCAGCGGCGCGGAGCCGGTGACGCGCGACCAGGTCGAGGACCAGATCCAGGGCCTGCGCGATTTCATCCAAGACAACACGGAGTAGGGCTCAGGGCGCCTTGCCCGCCAGCACGCGGCGCGCGAAGCCGGGATAGTCGCCGGCCTCGATCGCAGCGCGCATCCCCCGCATCAGGCGCAGCATGAAGGTCAGGTTGTGCAGCGTGAGCAGGCGCTTTCCGGTCAGCTCGCCGGCGCGGGTCAGGTAGTGCAGGTAGGCCCGTGTGTGCTGGGTGCACGCCGGGCAGCCACAGCGGTCGTCGATCGGCTCCCGGCTCCTGCGGTGAGCCCCGCGGTTGAGGTCGAGGCGCCAGCGCTGCTCCGGGGCGACGACGAGCGCGGTGCCGTGGCGCGCCAGCCGGGTGGGCGTCGCGCAGTCGAAGGTGTCCACGCCGGCGCCGACGGCGTGCACCAGGTCGTCGACGTCGCCTATGCCGAGCAGGTGCCGGGGCGGCGCCTCACCGAGCCCGCCGAGCACCCAGCCCACCACCTCGCGGATCTGATTCTTCTCCTGGCCCAGCGACCCCCCGATGGCGATGCCGTCGACGCCTGGAGCGGCCGCCACCTGGCCGGTGGCCTCGGCGCGCAGATCCTCGTAGACGCCGCCCTGGACGATCCCGTAGAACAGCTGGCCGGCGGGAGCGTGTTCGCGCCGCCAGGCCAGGCAGCGCTCGAGCCAGCGCTGGGTGCGCTCCATCGAGCGCGCGGTGTAGTCGCGCTCCACGTGGAACGGCGTGCACTCGTCGAAGGCCAGCGCGATGTCCGTGCCCAGGGCGTCCTGGACCTCCATTGAGGTCTCCGGCCCCATGAAGCGCTCCGAGCCGTCGAGATAGGAGCGGAAGCGCACCCCCTCTTCCTCGATCGAGAGCACCATCGACTCGCGCGGGTCGCGCCGCCGCTTGATCTCCTCGGCCACCGAGCCGTGGCCCATCGAGAACACCTGAAAGCCGCCCGAGTCGGTGACCACTGCACCGCGCCAGCCCATGAACTCGTGCACCCCGCCGAGCTCGCCGATGAGCTCGGGACCGGGCTGGATGAACAGATGGAAGGTGTTGCCCAGCACGAGCTCGTACCCGAGCTCGGCCACCTCGGCCGCGTGCAGTGACTTGACCGTGGCCGTCGAGGCCAGCGGCACGAAGGCGGGCGTGCGCACGTCGCCGTGAAGCGTGTGGAGAACGCCGGCGCGGGCGGCGCCGGAGCGGGCGCTGATGGTGAAGGGCGCGCGGGGCATCGAGCGCCCAGCCTACGCGGGGCCTGAAACGGTGAGGCCGCCCATCCCGGGCGGCCTCACACGCTTGCGGGGATCTTCGAGCCTTACGTCTGCTGCGCTGCGCCCTCCACGGCCTTGGGCGCGCCGTTCTCGGCTCCGCTGCCGATCTCGATCCGGCGCGGCTTGCGCTCCGCCGGCTTCGGGATCTGCACTTCGAGCACGCCGTTGTGGAAGCTCGCCTCGATGCCGTCCGGATCCACGCCGTCGGGCAGGGTCAGCGAGCGGCTGAAGCTGCCGAACGAGCGCTCGATGCGGTACCAGCCGCGCTCGGTCTGCTCGCGCTCCGCCTTGCGCTCGCCGGAGATCCGGAGCGTTCCGTCCTCGACCTCGATGGACACGTCGCCCTCGCTCAGACCGGGCAGGTCCGCCTTGAGCACGAAGTGGCCCTCGGACTCGACCAGGTCCATCGGCGGGACCCAGCGACGGGCGTCGCGCTCGCGCTGACCGAAGAAAGCATCGAACAGCCGATCCACCTCGCGCGAGAAGGGCTCGGGCTTCATGAGTAGCGCCATAGGTTCATACCTCCGTCAGTTCTTGGCTGCCAGCAAGAATAAAACCTAAGCGCTTGATTGTCAAGTTTGCTGCGTGAGAGATGTGCCGGTCATCGCCTCCGGCTGAGACAGCCCCAGGAGCGCGACGACGGTCGGCGCCACGTCGGCCAGCGTCCCCCCTTCGCGGAGGCCCTCGCGGTCAGCGGTCACGATGAAGGGCACCGGGTTCATCGAATGGGCGGTGTTCGGGCTGCCGTCGGGCTCGAGCATGTGGTCGGCGTTGCCGTGGTCGGCCGTGACGAGGCAGACGCCGCCGGAGTCCTGCACGGCCTCGACGACCCGTCCGAGGCACTCGTCGACCGTTTCGATCGCCTCTACCGCGGCCGCGATCACGCCGGTGTGGCCGACCATGTCCGGGTTGGCGAAGTTGATGATCCCGAAGCCGAAGTCCCCTCCCTCCCAGGTCTCCACGAACGCGTCGGTGGCGGCGATCGCGCTCATCTCCGGCTTCTTGTCATAGGTGGGAACGTCGCGCGGCGAGTCCACGAGCTTGCGCTCCTCACCCTTGTACGGCTCCTCCTCGCCGCCGTTGAAGAAGTACGTCACGTGCGCGTACTTCTCCGTCTCGGCCACGTGCAGCTGGGCGATGCCCTCTTCGGCGAGCATCGACGCCAGCGTGACCTCGGGACGGGCGGGCGAGAACGCGACCGGATAGTCCCACTCCTCCTGGTACTCGGTGAGGGTGGTCAGCCGCGCCTCGGTCCCGTCGTCCAGCGCCTGGGTCAGCTGGCGAGCCCGGTCGGGACGGAAGTTGAAGAAGATGATGCTGTCCTCTGCGCGTACGCGCCCCTCGTCGCCGACCAGGGTCGGCTTGATGAACTCGTCGGTCTCGCCGCGCTCGTACGCGGCGCGTACCGCGGCCTCCCCCGACTCGGCGTCGAACTCGGCCTCGCCCTTGACGATCGCGTCGTAGGCGAGCTTGGTCCGGTCCCAGCGCCGGTCGCGATCCATGGCGTAGTAGCGGCCGCTGACGGTGGCGATCCGCGCGCCGCCCCAGCCCTCCACCTCGGCGATGTAGCCGGCCCCGGAGTCGGGGTTGGTGTCGCGGCCGTCGGTGAAGGCGTGGATCACCACGTCCGGCACCTCCACCCGGCCAGCCAGCTCGATCAGGGCCTTCAGGTGGTCCATGCTGGCGTGCACGCCGCCGGCCGACACGAGTCCGAGCAGGTGCACCCGCTCCGCGTCGCAGGCCGCCTTCAGGACGTCGTTGTCGAGGAACGAGCCATCCTCGATCGCCTCGTCGATCCGCAGCAGGTCCTGCTTGACCACCGCCCCCGCGCCCAGGTTGAGGTGGCCGACCTCCGAGTTGCCCATCTGGCCCTCGGGGAGGCCGACGGCGGGTCCCCAGGCGGTGAGCGTGGTGTGCGGATAGCGCTCCCAGAGGTCGTCGAAGACGGGCGTGTCCGCCTGCTCGACGGCGTTGCCCGGGCCGGGCTCGGCCAGGCCCCAGCCGTCGAGGATCACCAGGCAGACCCGTTCGACGCTCACGCGGCGGCCGCGGCGACGATCCGTGCGAAGCCGTCGGGATCGAGGCTTGCGCCGCCGACCAGCGCCCCGTCCACGTCCGGCTGCTCCAGCAGCTCGCCGGCGTTGTCGGGCTTGACGCTCCCGCCGTACAGGACCCGGGTCGTCTCCGCGGCATCACGCGAGCGGTCGCCCACCAGCGCCCGCACGAAGGCGATCGCCTCCTCGGCCTCGTCGGGCGTCGCCGTCCGCCCGGTGCCGATCGCCCAGATCGGCTCGTAGGCGATCACCACCTCGGGCAGGCGGGCGTCCTCGACCTGATCGAGCCCCTCCTGCACCTGGTGGCGGAGCTTGCGCTCGGTCTCGCCCTTCTCCCGCTCATCCTCGGTCTCGCCCACGCAGAGGATCGGGCGCAGCCCGGCGGCCAGGGCTGCCGGAACCTTCACCTGCAGGGCGCGATCGCTCTCGCAGTTGTGCTGACGGCGCTCGGAGTGCCCGAGCACCACCCCGTCCACGCCGAGCTCGGTGAGCATCGCGGCCGACACCTCGCCGGTGAAGGCCCCGGACTCCTCCTGGTGCATGTTCTGGGCGTAGACGCCCACGCCGCTGCCCGCCAGTTGCTCGACACACACGTCCAAAGACGTGAAGGGCACGGCCAGGCCGACCGCGGCGGGCCGCCGGCCCTCGTCGGGCAGCAGCTCGAGCAGGCGCCCGCAGTACTCCGCGGCCTGCGCTCGGGTCCCCCAGAGCTTCCAGTTGCCCACGATCGCGGGGCTACGCGTCATCCAGCACCTCCACTCCCGGCAGCTCCTTCCCCTCGAGCAGCTCCAGCGAGGCGCCGCCCCCGGTCGACATGTGATCGACCTCGTCGGCCAGGCCGAACTCCGCCAGCGCCGCCGCCGAGTCGCCGCCGCCCACCACGGTCGTGCCCGGCGCCTCCGCGACAGCTTCGGCGACCGACCGCGTCCCCTGGGCGAACGGCTTCAGCTCGAAGGCGCCCATCGGCCCGTTCCAGAACACGGTCCCCGCCTTCGCGACCTCCTCCGCGTAGGTCTCGGCGGTGCGGGGGCCGATGTCGAGGCCCATCCAGCCGTCGGGGACCTCGGTTCCGTCTTCGGTGCGGCGTTCGGCCTCCGCGTCGAAGCGGTCGCCCAGCACCAGGTCGACCGGCAGCAGGAGGCGGCAGTCGGAGGACTCGCTCTTCTCGAGCGCCTTCCGGGCCAGCTCGACGCCCTCCACCTCGACCAGCGAGTCGCCCGTGGAACCGCCCTGGGCGCGGAAGAAGCTGAAGCACATCGCACCCCCGATCAGCAGCGCGTCGGCGGTGTCCAGGAAGCGGTCGATGAGCGCGATCTTGTCGCTCACCTTCGCGCCGCCGAGAAGCACCACGAGCGGGCGCTCGGGGGCCTCCACGATCGAGCGCAGGGTCGTCACCTCCCGCTCCAGCAGCAGGCCGGCCACCGCCGGGCGCAGGTGCTCGGCCACGCCCACCGTCGAGGCGTGGGCCCGGTGGGCCGAGCCGAAGGCGTCGTCCACGTAGGCGTCGGCGAGCGCGGCCAGCTCCTCGGCGAGGTGCGGATCGTTCTCGGTCTCGCCCCGCTCCCAGCGCGTGTTCTCGAGCACCAGCACCGCTCCGGACTGCAGCCGCTCGACGCCGCGCCGCACCTCGGGCCCAATGACCTCCGGGGCCTGGTGGACCGGGGCGTCGATCAGCTCCCCCAACCGGTCCGACGCCGGGCGTAGCGACGTGTCGGGATCGCGCCCCTTCGGCCGGCCCAGGTGCGAGCACAGGATCAGCCGCGCGCCCTTTTCCAGCAGCAGCTCGATCGTGGGAAGCGCGGCTTTGATGCGCGAGTCGTCGGTGACCCGGCCGTCCTCGAGCGGAACGTTGAAGTCCACCCGGGCGAGAACGGCCTGGCCGTCCTCGAGGTCGAGGTCGCGGACGGTGCGCTTGCCGAACGCGGTCTGTTGCTCAGGCAACCGGCGCTCCCGCCAGCACCCGCTCCGCGAGGTCGACCACCCGGTTGGAGTAGCCCCACTCGTTGTCGTACCAGGCCACGACCTTCACCAGGCGCTCCTCCATGACCATGGTCAGCTCCGAGTCGAAGATGGCGGAGTACGGCGAGGTGATGATGTCGGTCGAGACCAGCGGCTCGTCGGTGTAGCGCAGGATGCCCTGCAGCGGGCCGGTGTCCGCGCGCCCGGCGAAGGCCTCGTTGATCTCCTCCTTCGACGTGGGCCGCCCCACGTCGCACACCAGGTCCACCACCGAACCGGTGATCACGGGCGCCCGCACGGCGATGCCGTTCAGCTTCCCCTCGAGCTCCGGGATCACCAGGCCGATCGCCTTGGCGGCCCCGGTGGACGTGGGCACGAGGTTTACCGCCGCCGCCCGGGCGCGGCGCAGGTCCTTGTGCGGCGCGTCCTGGAGGTTCTGGTCGGCCGTGTACGCGTGGATCGTGGTCATGATCCCGCGCTCGATCCCGACGCTGTCGTGAAGTACCTTGGCCACGGGCGCGAGGCAGTTCGTGGTGCACGACGCGTTCGAGATCACCTCGTGCTGCTGGGGGTCGTAAGCGTCGTCGTTCACGCCCAGGGCGAGGGTCACGTCCGGGCCCTTGGCCGGCGCGGTGATGATCACCTTCGTCGCCCCCGCCTCCACGTGCTTGGCCGCGTCGTCGCGGCCGGTGAACAGTCCGGTCGACTCGATCACGACCTCGGCGCCCGCATCGCCCCACGGCAAAGCCGCGGGGTCGCGCTCGCTGTACACGCGCAGCTCGTCCCCGTCGACCACCAGCGCGTCCTCGGTGTAGTCCACCTCGCCCGGAAACGACCCCAGGATCGAGTCGTACTTGAGCAGGTGCGCGAGCGTCTCGGTGTCGGTGATGTCGTTCACGCCGACCCAGTCGATGTCGGCGCCGCGGGCGTGCGCCGCCCTGAAGACGTTCCGGCCGATGCGGCCGAAGCCGTTGATGCCGGCCTTCAAGGCCATCCCAGCTCCCCTTCCGTCGTCGTCGTCTGCGGCTGAATCTATCGCCTCGGACGTTTCCCGAGGCGAGCGCGCCTAACCCTTGCTCACGGGCGCCGCGGGGGCTTGGCGACGTCCCTGTGGACGCGGTCGACCAGATAGTTCCCGCGCTCGTCGTAGATTCGCGCCAGGTGCTCGGCGATCACCACCGAGCGGTGGCGGCCGCCGGTGCAGCCGATGCCGATCGTGAGGTGCGCCTTGCCCTCCTGCTCGTAGGCGGGCAGGAGGTAGTCGAGCAGCGGCACGAGGCGCTCATAGAAGTGGTCGATCCCGTCCGAGCCCTCGACGTACTCGATCACCGCCCGGTCCAGCCCCGTGAGGTCGCGCAGCTCAGACTCGTAGTGCGGGTTCGGCAGGAAGCGGACGTCGAAGGTCAGGTCGGCGTCCCGCGGCGTGCCGTGCTTGAAGCCGAACGTCATGAAGGTCACGGCCAGCTTCCCCATCTTGCCGCGCGGCAGCATCTTGTCCGCCACCACCTTGCGCAGGCGGGACACCGACAGGTCACTCGTGTCGATGCAGACGTCGGCCCGTTCGCGGAGCGGCGCCAGCAGCTCGTCCTCGAGCGCGATGGCCCCCTCCACGGAGCCGCCATCGGCCAGCGGGTGGCGACGGCGAGTCTCCTTGAAGCGGTTCAGCAGGACGGCCTCGGCGGCCTCGAGGAAGAGCAGCCGGTAGGGCACCCCGCCGCTGTCGAGATCGTCGAGCACCCGCACGAGCCCGTCGAAGTAGGAGCCGCCGCGAACGTCTGAGGCCACGGCGGCCCGCTCCACCTTGCTGCCCTCGTGCCCGAAGAGATCTGCGAGGGAGCCGATCATCTCCGGCGGCAGGTTGTCGACGCAGAAGTAGCCCGCGTCCTCGAAGGTGGCCATGGCCTGAGACTTGCCGGCCCCCGAAAGCCCCGTGATCACCACGAAGTCCTCCATGTGACCGTTGTAGTTCACACTCAGCGCACTTTGTTGACGTAGTTGTAAACCTCGCGCGCGACCTTGCCGGGCAGCCCCGGGACCGCCTGGAGCTCCTCCTCGCTGGCCGCAAGAAAGCGCTCCGGTGAGCCGAAGTGCTGCAGGATGCTGCGCTTGCGCGCCGGTCCCACCCCCGGCAGCTCATCGAGGATCGAGCGCGTCATGGCGCGGTCGCGGCGGTCGCGGTGGAACTCGATCGCGAAGCGATGCGCCTCGTCGCGGACGCGCTGCAGGAGCTGCAGCTCGGGCGTGTCGTGGGCCAGTAGGAGCGGCGCGGGGCGCCCGGGCAGGAACACCTCCTCGATCCGCTTGGCCAGGCTGACCACTGTCACGCCCAGGTCGCGGAACGGGCCCAGCTCCTTGAGGCCGGCCGAGAGCTGGCCGCGCCCGCCGTCGATCACGATCAGCGCCGGCAGCGCAGCGAAGCCCTCGTCGAAGTCCTTGTCGTGGGGGCTGCGCTCGTGCTGGGAGACGTACTGGGCCATCCGGCGGGAGAGCACCTCGGCCATGGCTGCGAAGTCATCCTGAACGGCGCCCCGGATGCCGAAGCGGCGGTAGTCGGCCTTCTTGGGAGCACCGCCCTCGAAGACCACCATCGAGGCGACCGTGTGGGCGTGCATCAGGTTCGAGATGTCGAAGCACTCGATCCGCATCGGGATCGTCTCCATCCCGAGCGCTTGCTGGAGGCCTCCGAGCGCCTCGATGCGCTGCGTGCGCCGCCGCTCGGAGCGCAGCCGGTCCTGGTCGAGCGCCGAGCCGCGCGTTGCGTTCGGCGAGGTCGAGGATCCGGCGCTTGTCCCCGCGCTCGGCGTGACGGACCTCCACCGGGGCGCCGCGCCGCTCGGCCAGCGCCTCGGCCATCGTCTCCGTGTGCTCCACCGCGCGCTGGACGATCACCTGCGGCGGCACGGCGATCGCGCTCGCGTAGTACTGGAGCACGAACTCCTCCGCCACCTCGCTCTCGTCCCGGCGCGCCGCGTTCTCCAGGTAGAAGCTCTGGCGATCGGCCAGGACGCCGTCGCGGACCTGAAAGACCTGCGCGTTCGCGTCGGCGTCCTCCGCGGCCACCGCGATCGCGTCGAGCGTGCCCACCGCCTCGTTGGCGATCCGCTGCCGCTCCAGCAGGCTGCGCACGGCCTTCAGCCGGTTCCGGAACAGTGCCGCCTGTTCGAACTCCTGCTCCTCGGCCGCGCGCCGCATGCCTTTGTCGAGCGCCTTCTCGATCTGGCGGTAGCGGCCCGAGAGGAAGTCGATGATCGACTCGATGTTCTGGCGGTACTCCTCCTTGGAGATGTAGCCCACGCAGGGCGCCTGGCAGCGCTTGATGTAGTAGTCGAGACAGGGGCTCCCCGAGGCCCGGCCCGGCTCGGGCCCGTCACAGGTGCGGTACTGGAAGACCTTCCCCAGGAGGTCGAGCGTCTCGCGGACCCGCTTGGCGTTGCTGAACGGACCGAAGTAGACGCGTCCGCGGCGGTGGCGCTCGCGCGTGAAGTAGACGCGCGGGTAGTCCTCGTCGAGGCTGATCGCGATGTAGGGGTACGACTTGTCGTCGCGCAGCTTGACGTTGTAGACCGGCCGGTGGCGCCTGATGAACTCCTGCTCGGCCAGCAGCGCCTCCGCCTCGGTCTCGGTGGCGAAGAAGTCGATATCCGCGATCTGAGCCACCATGTCCGTGGACCCCCGCGTGCCCGGCTTGGAGAAGTGGCCCGCCACCCGCTTCTTCAGCGAGCGAGCCTTGCCGACGTACAGCGCCTTGCCCTTCGCGTCCTTGAACAGGTAGACCCCGGGCCCGTCCGGAAGGGCCCGGCGCTGCTCTCTGACGCGCTCGCCGGCGCTGGTGGTAGTCATCCCCCTTCGAGGATAGGAGGGGGCCGGGCGGAGCTTTCGGTTACCCGTGGTGGTACCAGGGCGGCGCCTTCAGGGCGGCCTCCAGCTTGGCCCGGCCGGCCTTCATCACCGGCTGGCCGTGCGTTACGAGCACGCGCTCCACGTCGAGCTCCAGCAGCGGCTCCAGGGTGGGGTTGAAGCGCTCGCGGTGGAAGCGGGCGCGGCGCTCGTCCACGCGCTCGTTCGCCCATACCTTCAGCTCGCCGTCGAGCTCGACCACGGCGTCGCCGAACACCAGCGCGCGCTGGGAGGGGACGTAAAGCGGCATCTCGTGCCGCCGCGGCCGGCCGATCTGGTGGGCGGTCACGCCGGCGGGCATCGGGGTGCCCGGCTCTATCTCCTCGAAGGCCGAGCGGTCCTCGAGTCGCTTTGCGGCGGCGGGATGGCCCCAGATCGTGGTCTCGGCGGAGTCGCGGTAGCGGAGCCAGAGGTCCTCCGCGCTGCGCACGTGGTAGGGAATCGTGGTGAGGATGGCGACGCGGTTGCCGGCCAGTTGGTCGACGAGCGCCAGTACCGCCTCCGGGTCCGGCGGCAACAGCGGGTCGATCAGGAGCGCGTCGCCGTCGGCGCGGACCGCGAAGCTCGCCACCTCGGCCCCGAACTCGCCGGGATGCCACTCGGGGTGGCGGGCCGTCCAGCGCCAGAGGTCGTCGCGCAGCTGCTCGGGAGCGTGGCCCATTCCCGGCAGTTTAACCTACGAAGCACGTTTGGGGGTTACGACCAGAACTCGTCGCTGTAGGCGGGCAGCGCGTCGACCATCCAGATCTGATGCACTTTCCCGTCCGTCACGCGAGTCAGGAAGGCGGCGAAGTTGTGCAGCGTCTTCCCCTCTCGCTCGACCCGGATCTCGACCATGGTGAGCGCCCGCTCGGAGTCGACCGCCACGACCTGCGGTACGCGCAGGCTGCCGCCCGTTGCGTGGAGGTCGGGCAGGCGGCTCAGGTAGGCGTCGCGGCCCTCGACCACGTCCACCCCGGCCTCGGCGTTCGTGACGTAGCCGGTCATCTCCTCTGCCAGGAGCGAGCGGAAGCGGTCCAGGTTCCCGGCCGCGTAGGCCTCGAACAGCCGGGAGGCAATGGCTGCGGGATCGCTGTCCGGCATCGGCAGGGCGATGATCTTACGCCGCGCGGGGCAGCAGCCGGAACGCGACGATGGAGGCCAATAGCGCGAACCCGGCCGCGACCAGCATCCCCGCCTCCAGGCCGGCCGCGCTTGCCCCCGTCCCCTCGCTCCCCTCGAACGCCGCGCCCACACTGCCCAGCGCGGCCACCCCGAGCACCGCACCGACCTGGCGCGACTCGGTGACCAGGCTCGAGGCCAGCCCGCGCTCCTCGGGCTCGATCGCCTTCAACGGCCCGGTCCCCGCCGGGGTGAAGACGAACGGACGTGAGATCCCGAACACCAGCAGTCCCGGAACGAGCAGAAGCGCCTCCTCCGCGCGCGCGAGCAGCCCAATCGCCGCGAGGCCGACAGCCGTGACCACGAGCCCGAAGCCCACGAGCGAGCGCTCGCCGTGCCGATCAGCGAGGCGCCCCGTGTACGCCGACAGCAGCGCGCTCCAGATCATGGCCGGCAGGAGCACCGCGCCCGCCTGGAGCGCGCTCAGGCCGAGCCCGTTCTGCAGGAACAGGACCACGTACACCGTGACCCCGAGCACGGCTCCCTGGATGGCCACCAGCGCGACCATCGAGCCGGCCACCTCGGGCCGTTCAAGCAGATTGAGGGGGATGAGCGGGTGTGCGGTGTGCCGCTCGACCTCCACGAAGCCGGCCAAGCTCAAGGCGCTCAGCACCAGGACAGCGGCGGCCAGGCCGAGCGGCCATTCGTTGAGATGCAACAACCCCGCGACCAGCAAGCGAGGCCGGTGCTGAGCAGCACCAGCCCCGGCAGGTCAAGCGGAGGCGGGTCGGGCTCTCGCGACTCGGGCATGAAGCGGATCGCGAAACCGAGAGCGAGCAGGACCACCGGGACATTCACGAGGAACACCCAGCGCCAGCCCAGAGTCTCCACGAGCAGACCGCCGAGGAGCGGACCGATCATCAGGAAGGTCGTGCCGAAGCCGGCCAGCACCCCGATGACCCAGCCCCGCCGCTCCGGGGGCATGATCGCTGTCGCATGCGCCAGCGCCAGAGGCTGCGTGAGCGCGGCGCCGACTCCCTGGGCCAGGCGGGCCGCGATCAGCGTCGCCTGCGATGGGGCCACCGCACACGCGACCGAGGCCAGCCCGAACCCGGCCACACCCAGGAGGAACATCCGGCGCCGGCCGTAGAGGTCGGCCAGCCGGCCCGACACCGCCATCAGCGCGGCCAGTGAGAGGAGGTACGCCCCGATCGTCCACTGCACCTCGGCCGTCGAGCTTCCGAACTCGCGCTGGATGGCACTCAGGGCGACCGTGACCGAGGTCTGATCGAGAAAGATCAGCGAGTTCGCGGCGCTCGCCGCGGTGAGCACCCCGCGCTGCTGACGAGTCAGGCCGGTCAAGCGCCCCGGCGGACAGCGGGCGGGGCCGGCTGCCGCATTCGCCGTGGGACCGGCGCCCGCATCCCCGGGACGGGGCCGCCGCCCCCGGGCTCAGGCCAGCACTCGGCCCACGGACTCGGCCACGCAGGCCGGCTTCGCCGAGCCCTCGACTTCCACCGTCCAGCGCTGGCTGATCTGATACCAGCCGCCGCCCACCTCGTCAACTGCCAGCGTCTCCACGCTCGCCCGCACCCGGCTCCCGGCCGGCACCGGCGCCGGGAAGCGCACCTTGTTCCAGCCGTAGTTGACACCCATCTTGAAGCCGGTCGACTCCATCAGCGAGGGCCGAAAGCCGTCGATGATCGAGAGGGTCAGATTGCCGTGGGCCACGGTCGTGCCAAACGGGCTCTCGGTCCGCGCGCGCTCCACGTCGACGTGGATCCACTGATGGTCCTGGGAGATATCGGCGAAGCCGTCGATCAGGTCCTGCGTGACCTCGCGCCAGTCACTCGGCCCGATGCTACGGCCGACCAGGCTCCTCAGCTCGTCGATTCCGTTCACGGTGATGGTCATAGCCGGCAGCCTATATCCGCTCACTCCACCAGACGCACCTCGAATCTCAGGCCCTGAGCCAGATCGCCGGCGCCTCCCAGGAGGCCGACGATCTTCGCCACATAGGCCTGCGTCTCGGGGATGGGCGGGATGCAGCCGCAGCTCTCGACCGCCCCCGGCCCCGCGTTGTAGGCAGCCAGCGCCAGCGGTACCGATCCGAAGCGCGCCAGCAGATCGTGCATCAGGTGGCCCTGGGCGTCGATCGCCGCCGCCGCGTCGAACGGGTCCCGCAGGCCGTAAGCCACCGCCGTGCCGGGCATGAACTGCGCGATCCCCTGCGCCCCGGCCGGTGAGCGGGCGAACGGGTTGAAGTTGGACTCCGCGTAGATCTGGGCGGACAGAAGCGCCGCCCCCACGTTCCAGCGCTGAGCAGCCCGGGCGATCGGCTCACGAAAGCGCTCGGGCACGAAGCCGGGGATAGCGCTGCGCCCGTCCCCGCCGGGACCGGCCCCGCTGGGCCCCCGAACCCCACCGACGACGAGCCAGGGCTGCGCGTGAACCCGTAGTGCCAGGGTTCCCAGCTGTATCTCTGTTTGAAGCCGAAGCGGCCGGCGTTCGCGGCCAGCCAGCCGTAGGCCGCCGGGGGGCCGAGGTCGAGCTCGGTGGCGTAGCGGTGCAGGCTCTCCCCGGGTGGGGCCACCCATTTGGGGTCGGGATGCGCGGCGAACAGCTTGGCCTGCTCGGCATCGGAGCGAAAGCCGCTGCTGACAAACAGGGAAAGCCCCGCTTCGCGGCGGGCGGCGGCGGCCATCCGGTCGAAGGCCAGGGCCACGTCGGGACGCATCGGCTTGCCCAACGTGATTTGTTCGGCCCCATCGCTGTGAAGCCGCTGTGACGGCCGCTACCGGGCCGTGTCGGCGAAATGTGGCTTGCCAACGACGCACTTTCCAGCGAGCGCCGGGCGCTCGGGGTACGGGCGAGGCTGGCGGGTAGAACACAGGAATGGCGTCTTTCTTGACCAAGCCGCTGGAAGCTTGGACCGAGGAGGACGTACATCGCCTCATTGCCCAGCACGTCGAGGAAGGACAGAGGCTCGAGTACAAGCAGGAGCTCAAGCTGGACACGAAGAGCGAACGCCGTGAGGCAGCTCGCGATGCCAGCGGCATGGCGAATGCGAGCGGCGGCTTACTCCTGTACGGCGTCGAGGAGACCAAGCTGCCCGACGGGCGGGTGATTCCTAAACGTCCACGACCGCTCAACGACCAAGGACTCCGAGATCGCCTTGCAGACATCCTCGATTCGACTTGTTTCCCCCCGACTCCGGCTTCAGATGGAAGCCGTACAAGCAGAGGGCGGCTACTTCCTTCTAGTGAGGGTCTACGAGCGCGCCGGCGCGCTGCACATGCTCGAGGGCTACGACGAGCACCGGTACTACGTCCGTCGGGACCGCCGGGTTGTTCCCATGACGGAGCGCGAGGTTACCCAAGCGTATGAGCAGCTGCAAGCGGCGCAGCGGGATCTCACGCACCTGTTCAACAACACACCGCTCATTCCACGCCTAGCCCCCGTCCGGCAGCGGGACTTCGATGAGCTGAAGGCAACCGGTGCGAGTCAGCAAATGGCACCGTGGCTGTGTAGTCACCGCCCCAATGAACGCCCTCCAACCGGTGATCTCCATCCCCTACGCGGACCAGAACGCCTTTCCCCAGCTGCACGACACACCGCGGATCTGGCGTGACCCCCTGCTCGGCCCACAGGGCTACGAAGTAGATCGCGACGGGTACTTCCAAGACCTCCCTGACCAGTCCCGGCACCCGCCGTTTAAGTGGCGGGTTCGTCATCGGAATGGTGTACTGGAATGGGGCGCTGACCCCAGCCGTTGCTGGGCAACGGAAGAGTGCCCGGCCAAACCGTGATCGAGCTCGTGCACGATGTGCTCGCATACTTCGGCTCGGTGTACCAGCGCGTGGGGTACTACGGCAGGGTCGGAGTCTGGGTCTGTCTCGACAACGCCGAGGGAACGCACATCGACGGCCCGGCGGGGCGACTCACGCCGATGAGCGCTCGTACAATCGAAGACAACACCGATCTCGGCTATCACGTCCCCGATGCCACACCGGACCATCTTGCGTCAGATCCGATGTTGATAGTGCGGCAGGCAATGGACTACTTGTGGCAGGCATACGGCTGGCCGCGATGCCCCTACTTCGCCGACGACGGAAGTTACGCGCCTCAGTAACTGATGGAAGGCGAACAGGACTCGCGGCGTCGAGCGCTGCTCGGCTGGGGTGGTCTATCACCGCGCTACTGGGCGGTCGCTCTCGAGATACAGGACGAGCGGATCGTCGAGACCTACAGAGCGATCGCGGAGGCACAGCGGGAGAGCGCAGAGCACGCCGCGCTGTTTCGCCGACTGCACATTGAGGCGCACTTCCCCGATAGCGCTGGCGCACATTCTCAGGTCGCTGGAGACGTGTGCAGGAAGTCTTGGGGGACGACCGCGTCACGGCAATCCGAGACGACTTCGAGGAACGCGCACCCTGGCTGAAGCACTTCCGAGACGTTCTCGAACACCTTGATGACTACACCATGGGACAGGGGCGCCTCCAGGGGCCGGAGAAGCCACTCAGTCCGGGCGCCGGCCCGGTTCTCGTCTTCGATCCTCTAGCACCCCAGCCCTGGGAGGTGACCGTCCACTGGGTTCTTGGAGGCTGCCTCTCCGTGCCGCCGCCGAGGCCGCGAGCACACTCGGTCACGAGCTGGCCGCAGCTTGGGAGGCGCGGTTCGGATCCGACGAGCCACAGGTCGTGTGGGGACGCTCCCGATAGAGGTGGCGAGCCATAGAGTCGGTCTGACCCGCCAGCGGGCTCAGTCTCGGGTGATCAGCCCCAGCCGAGGCCGGTTCTGTTCTGCCGTCAAGATCCCCGCCTGCCACTTCCCAGTCAGGTCCTCGAGCTCGCGAGCGTCGGCAGCGCCTCGTGGAACTCCCGACGCTGGAGGTCGCTCATTTCCAGAGCGGCGGATAGCCGACGACCTTCTCGACGCGGCGGTTGAGTCGGCGCTCGCCATTGGCGGAGCCTACATCGAGGGAGATACTTGGCGCCGATGCCGAAGGAGAACCTATAGCGGTACGATGCGCGTTGGCGCGATCGGCGCAGTTTGGCCTCGGCATCGCCGGATTGGTCGGCTTTCTCGCGATCGCGTACGTCGTGCTGAAGCTGGCGCCCGACTGGTTCGCCGAGACCAAGGGCTTGGACGCAAGGGGCGGGCCGACGCGAGACAAGGCGTGCGGACCGCCAGCCTGGCGCTGCTCGCGGGCGCATCGCTGTCGTCGGAGCCGTCTACACGCTCGAACCTTTGCGCTCAATCGCGCCGGGCAGCTCACCGATCGCTTCACCAAGGCGATCGAGCAGCTCGGCCACAGGGAACTCGATGTGCGTCTGGGGGGCATCTACGCGCTTGAGCGCATCGCGAGAGACTCCCGGAAGACCACCCACAGGTGGTCGAGGTGCTGACCGCCTACGTCCGCGAGCACGCCCCTCGACAGGCCGAAGTCCACTTGAACCCGCGCTCCCGATCTCCCCGGGTGTGCCCGGAGGCCTACATCTCCCCGCAGGACACCAGCGCAGACCGGCGACCGACATCCAGGCCGTGCTCACCGTGCTGGGCAGACGTACGCCCGCCCAAGCTCAGGAGGGCACGAGGCTGGACTTGGTTCGGCCGGCTCAGCGGGGCGAACCTCAGCGGCGCGACCTCGCCGGGGCGGACCTGAGCAGGCGGACCTAAGGTTGGACGGCCTCGGAGGCGGACCTCAGCGAGGCGAACTCGACCGGGCCGACCTGACAGAGGCAAGCCTCGCTAGCGCCAATGGGCCCTCCGCCAGGCGCAGCTCGACCAGGCGGATCTCACGAAGGCGGATCCTCAGTGGGGCGGACCTCAGCGCGGCACGGCTCAGTTGGGCGAGCCTTAGGGCGCGCAAAGCTCATCGGGACGAAGCTCACCGGCGCGGATCTCACCGGGGCGAACCTTGCCTGGACGGACCCCGGCGCGGCGGATTTTCGTGAATGCCAAGTACAACATGCTTCAACCACGTGGCCAGAGGACTTCGATCACGAAGCCGCGGGTGCTCAACACCTTGATCGCAAATGACCTGCCTACACGCGGAGAAGCGCCAAAGCCCCGATGTCGCCGGGCTGGCGGGAGCAGGTGATGTCGCACGGTTAGGTCTTTGGCCGGGCGGCCTCGTCTCGCGCCAGTGCCAGCCGACTAGCGGACCGGCGGTCTCGTCGCGCTCTAGCGTGTCTATGGGTGTGTGGGTCGCGTAGCGGCCTCAATGCCCCGCCTCATCTGTTTTCTCGTACCGCATAAGCCTGGCGAAGGACCGCGGGTTGTGGAACGCGACGGCGAGGTCGAGCGCGACGAACCCGTAAGCGCCGGCCCCGTCTGCAATCGCGCAGCACCGCTCCCAGGCCTCCGGATGATTCCGCATAGTCGAGGAGCGGCCCAACCAGTTCGTCGCCGCTGTCGCGCAGCGCAGTGGCCACCGAGAGCGACTTCACGCCTAGTAGGACCCGGCCCGAGCGCCTTGAAGGCATTGATGAGCAGGGCGCTCATTGCCGACGCGCCGCCATCTCCTGAAACAGCGCCAGAGCCTGCGCCCTCTTCGGGTCTCTCTGCTCCTCACGCACGAGCAAGCGTCCTAATCGCCGCCACGTTCCCCATCCGGGCCTTCTCGGCTAGGAGCTCGAGCAACTCCTCCTCAGACGGCGTATCGGATGGCGGCGCGGGGACGGTCACGAAGCCCCGCCTGCAGCAACTGCCTCACCAGGCGCGTCCTGGTCCACGCCACGCTCAGAACGCGAGCGCGTCCAGCTGGCGAAACATCCGGTCAGTTAGTCGGACGCTCAGTCGTTCCACCGTCGGTCTTTCCGTCGGCCATCCGTCATCCCAATCCCCACTCCGAGTTCCTTACGAAGCGACCCACCCGGCGGTCTGTGGGCTTGGGAGTGGCGGTCAATGACCCTCCCCTTGGCCGATAGACCCGGGTCGGTAACAATTCGCGCTTGAGATGGGGCAAACCGCTGATGTGCTGGTCGACGCGCTCTAGTTGGTCTTGAATCATGACTCGTCGGAGGCCGAGCGCGTTCGTGACCCTGTTGGTGGCGATGGTTGTGTGTTCGGCGTTTGCTGTGCCGGTCGCTGAGGCGTCGTTTCCTGGGAGGAACGGCGTGATCGCGTTCGCGCGTGAGGACTCGCGCGGCCGATCGACGATCTGGACCGTTCACCCCCCGCACCGGCCAGACCCGACAGCTCACGCGCGTCTCGCGGCGCTGCGCCAGCCGGGCCGGACAATGGGATGACCGCCAGCCGTCGTTCTCGGCGTCGGGTCGCATGATCGTCTATCGCCACCGAGACTGGTGTGATCCGCGGCTCCCGCACGGGATCTACGCGATGCGAAGCGACGGCAGCCAACGCCGGCTCATCCTCCGCGACAACTACCGGGGGTCCGTACGTCTGTACCTCGACTATCCCGCTCTCTCGCCCACTAGCAAGTGGCTGGCGTTTTCCGAATGGCCGGACGCCGGCACGTCCTGGTACCCGGTCGTTACGCCGCTTCGCAGGCCAGCTCGCTCGCGCAGACTCGCGTTTCCTTCCCGGTACCAGGAAATTCATCATCCGGCTCTGGAGCGCCAACGGCATGCTCGCGGTGTGGGCTGGCAGCGCGGACGACGCCCTCTACTACTCGGGTCACATCATGACCCTCGCCGCCAATGGAAAGCGCCAACGGCTCGTGACCCGCAGCGTGCGCGATTTGGCGCCCGACTGGCCGCCGAGGGGGGGCCGCATCGTCTTTCTCCGCGCGAGACCGGGTGGATCCTCGCCGAGCTGGGCGACGTCCTTGTGGCGGCCACTAGGCGTCGCGGACAGCCTGCGCTTCGCCGCCTGACCTTCACCCGCGACGCGTCGTACCCGGTCTGGTCGC
The DNA here is from genome assembly GCA_963821275.1 of uncultured Thermoleophilaceae bacterium. Lineage (GTDB taxonomy): Bacteria > Actinomycetota > Thermoleophilia > Solirubrobacterales > Thermoleophilaceae > JACVRW01. Next base: position 1,891 of record CAWGDF010000003.1, on the reverse strand, counting down.
CAGACGGCCGCTACATCGCCTTCCTGCGTGCCCCGGCGGCGGACAGCCCTAACGGCTCCCTGTGGGTCATGGGCGCCGACGGTCGCGGACAGCGACTCGTCGCAACCCACGTCTTGGCCGACCGGGTCGGCTGGCAGCCACGCCCCCGGCGCCGTTAGGCCCTGAGAGGCACGGTGCCACGAGAGAAGCTTCATCACCGCTAGCACTCGAAGGTTGCGACCTGGACCGGGCCGGTGCTCTTGCATTCGGGCTCGGCCGCCTTGGTGGACGGCTCGTCCGGCATGCTGAGCAGCAGGTCGAACATCGAGTCCCGGGCCTTCGTGCGGACGCGGTCGTATTCGGCCATCGCCTTGGTGGACAGAACCCTTGTCGCGTTGTTCATCGGCGTCGGGGTAGCGGTGACCTCGAACACGTCCAGTTCCGTGATGTGCCTGCCGCCGCCGCGGCGCTCGACACCGTCAAGGATCAATACGCCGAAGCCGATCGTGCGGGACTTGAACGACCGCCACGCCTCGCCGCCGACCCTGCTGTCAAGGTCGACCTGGCCACTAGCCACGACCTCGCCGCAGACCACCTGGACCGACTCGGGGTCGATGTGCCCGAGGATGTCCTCCGCCTTGGTGGAGTGGTTCCAGGCCAGCGGGATCGGCCGGTTCCACTTCTGTAGCGCGGTCGCCATCGCCTCCGGGTCCACCACGTCCAGTTCGCGGTCGACGTCCTCGGTGGAGATGACCGCCTCGAAGGTCCCTTGGTCGGTGACGGTGGTGACGGCTTTAACGCTGAGATGTATCCTCGCCCACGATCCGGCGTTGCTCCGTGCCCCGGCTGGCGGGCAGCCGCGCGAGGTGGAGCGTCGCCGCGCGACGGCCACGATCCTCGTCGCCGAGGTCGCGCGCTGGGCGCGCGTGGCCGATGCGGACGCCGACGGCGTGCGCGCCGCACACGACCGGCGGCTGCGTGACGTGCTGGGCGCGCACGGCGCGAGCGCGGATGAAGGCCGTCGGCGACGGCGTGGTGGCCGCGTTCGCGTCGGCCGGCGCCGCGATCGCCTGCGCCGTGGAGATGCAGCGGGCGATCGATCGCGAGGCCTCGTCGCGGCGAGGTAGCGCTGGAGCTGCGCGTCGGGGTCGCCGCGGGCGACGTCGCGTGGGCTGGCGAGGTTATGATCCCGGGCACGCCCGTGATCGACGGCGCAGAGGCTGTGCGCCGCCGCGTCGGCGGGGAGCATCCTTGTCGCCGACGCCGTGTCGCCTGCTCGCCGGGTCGGGGAACGGAGACGGAGCTCGAGGACGCCCGGCGAGCTGGAGCTGGGCGAACTTGTGCGTCCGGTGCGTGCGTGGTCAGTTGACTGGACCGCGCGGCGCGCCGTGACCCGGTCCCGTTCCCCGCGTCGCTTGTGTTCGAAGGCGGCACCACGTTCGCGGGCCGCGAGAGGAGCTCGCCGCGTTGCGGGCGGCGTGGGCCGGCGCGGTTGCGGGGCGCCGCCGTGGCGTCTTGATCAGCGGCCCCGAGCCGGCATCGGCAAGACGCGGCTGGCGGGCTGAGTTCAGCCGGGCAGGCTTGCGCGCGCGGGGGCGTCGTGCTGTACGGGCGCTGCGACGATGGCCTGTCCGCGCCTGCTCGAGCCGTTCGCGCAGGCGCTTGGCGCCTCACGTCGCGGCCTGCCCGGTCGACGAGCTGCGCGTCGAGCTGGGTGCGCGTGCGAGCGACCTGGTTGGGCCGTTGCCGAGCTCGCGGCCCGCCTGCCCGGCGGCGTTGCCGAGCCGGCTCCCGCAGAGCCGGAGCGTCCAGCGGCTGCGTATGCTCGAGCTCGCCGGCGCGCTGCTTGAGGCTGCCGGCGCCACGGCGCCCGTGTTGGTCGTGCTGGACTACCTGCACTGGGCCGACGACC
>CAWGDF010000002.1:0-32633 GCA_963821275.1 uncultured Thermoleophilaceae bacterium | reverse complement strand
TGACGCCACTCTTCGAGGTCAATAGAGATTCGAAGCATGTAGGTGAGATCGAGCCCGCGACTTTCCCGATCTCCGGCTCTGGGAGCGTCAGGACCTTGAGGCCTGGGTAGCGTCCGCGCCAGAGTTGGCTGGCGGCGACTTCAAGGTCGTAACCTCGGAGTACGACCGCTTCGACCGCACCTCGGAGCGGTTGGATGTCTTGGGCGTGCTCGCTACGGAGCCCGGGCATGGCCGGCTGGTTGTCGTGGAGCTGAAGCGCGACGGGATGAGTACTACCGTCGACCTGCAGGCGATCAAGTACGCCGCTTACGTGGCCGCAGCCCAGTTCAGCGACGTCGTGGAGATGTACGCGCGACACCACCAGCTTCGCGGAGGACGAAGCTCGGGCCGCACTGCTCGGGTTGCTGGGCGGAACCGAAGAGGAACCGCCGGCGATCGACGACACGCCGCGAATCGTGCTCGTCGCGGGCGACTTCCGGCCTGAGGTCACCACCACGGTGATGTGGCTGATCGACAACTTCGAGATGGACATCCGCTGTGTCCGGTTGCAGCCATTCGCTGTCGGTGACCGGATCCTCGTCCATTCCGAAGTCATCATCCCGCTGCCCGAAGCCGAGCAGTATCGACTAGGCGTCCAACGCAAGCGGCGCGAGGCTGAGCAAGAGCAGAAGGCCCGCGCCGGGCGGCTCTTACCCCGCCTGCTCGAAGCGGACGCACTCAAGCTTGGTCAGGTTCTGCACTTCCGTCGGGACGCCGTTCCCCCTGAGGCAACCCCCTGGAGCTTGCAGGAGCCGCTCTACCAAGCGACGCTCGTTAGCGGCGAGGGGAACCGCACGCTCGAGTGGACCGACCCCGAAAGCGGCGAAACTTCCCGGGACTCGCCTTCGCTACTCGCTGCTCGACTACTACACCGGCTCGGCCACCGATCTGGTGAGCTGTCGAGCGCAGGAATCAATGGCATGCACTACTGGACCGTCGACGGCGAGACCAGCCTTCGCGATCTAGACCCGTCAGCGTGATGGGCGACAGTGGGATGAGCAGTCGTTGTTCGCTGATCTCCTTCAAAGATGCGGGGAAGACCAGATGCGGGTGGCGCGCGAGCTCTATGACTGGATGCTCGCGCGCGGATGGAGATCGACCTTCGGAAGGGGCATGCAAGACGGCTCGTGGATTCCAGTGTTCGCCGCGAATGGTCGCGACTATTACCCGATCGCTCTGTACAGCTACGGACGAGTCGAGGTGCTGTTCCAGCACCTCAAGAGGCGAGAGCCGTTCGACGACGAGCAAACGAGGCTCGAACTGCTCGCCCAAGTCAACGAGATTCCCAACGTCTCGCTCGGGCCCGAGGTCATCACGAAGAGACCTTCGATCCCGCTCGACCTGCTTGCGACCGACCCGGTGGCGCTTCAGCAGCTCGAGCGAACGATCGAGTGGGTCGAAGACCAGGCGACCAAAGCGGCGTCAGCAAGAGAAGATGAGGCTGCCCTGAGGCCCCACCAGGCTCGCCGCGGCGGCCGATCGAGTACGGGTTCTTGGACGGGCGGATACGACGCCGCATCGGCTAACCCGGGCTCGGGGAGGTGCTGGCGGCCTACGGGGCCGTAGAAGTACCTTTCTAGGGCGTCCTAACCCCGAGATGTAGCGACACTTTGCGTTCATCTCACGGTCCTCGTCTTGCGGGCCCCAAAGACGATATCTGCGGGGATCCGGCCTTTGGTCAGTCGGCCGTTGTGGGCGCGATCGAAGTTGTAAGTATCGAGGTACTCGGTCGAGGTCGCGCCGAGAGCGCTGTTGATCTTGGGTGCGAGTGAGCGCGCGAAGGCCGGGCGCCAGCACTCTTCGAGGATCGTCAGCTGTAGGCGCTCGACGCAGCCGTTGGAGTCCGGCCTGCCCGGCCTTGATGCAGCCGTTGGCGGGCACCGAGCTGCCTCGACGGCCTGGCCGAACTGCTCGAGCCCGAACTCGGATCCGTTATCTGTGGTCACCTCGCCCAGGCGCCAGCCGGCCGCCTTGAGCTCGCGCGCAACGCGGTGGACGAGCTCGGCGGTCCACCTGGAGCGCTGGGTTGCGCTCGGAGTTCGTGCAGCTCGGCCCAGGCAAAGCCGGAGGCGACGTCGATGCGCGGTGTATTGCCAGACGGTCCCCTTGGTGCCGGCCAGGCGCCCGACGTAGAAGCAGTCGAGCTGGACCTTCTCGCCGGGCTCAGAGGCGTCGATGTGAGCTCGGGCGGTGGGCGCTCGGGCTTGCGCTCATAGGGGTCTCGGTGGCGGGCGATCAGCGCCAGCCGCTTGGAGCGGGTGTTGAGCCCGTAGCGGCAAAGCACGCGCCAGACGCCGTGCTCGGAGATCCGCAGCCCGCCCCACTTCTCGCGCGCCAGCTCGGACGCAGATCCGCCGCGCTCCCAAGCCGGGATGGCCGAGCGCTGAAGGCGACCACGCGCTGCTCGAGGTGCGGGCCGATCTCGTTCGGCATCCGCGGCCGCCGCGCTCACGGATCCGCAGCGCCTCCAGTCCCCAACGGTCGACCTTCGCTTCCAGCCGATAGTAGGTCGAGTGGTGGACCCCCATCGCCCGACAGGCAGCGGACACATTCCCATCTCCTCGGCCAGCGTGAACAGCCGCAGGCGATAGCCGAACAGCACGTCATCCTCCGTCACCGCGCGCTCCCCCTCCCTTCTTGATTGGCGTTGAGAAGCCGAGAGTGAGCAGACCTGCGGACGGCCCCGACCGATCGGTCGGGGCCGTCCCCCTTCAACAGCTATCTGACTCCCAGGTGTCGGGAGAACTCCGGGTTAGTCGGGCCCCCCCGTCGCATCTGATTGGGCTTAAGTCACCGTAGGGACGGCGATCCCAGCGGATCTGCGATCGCGCGCCGGCGCGCGAGCGGGCGGCCGCCGTTGGCCTCGAGCCAGCGGCGGATCGTCGTTGCGTATCGCTGGAGGTCGTCGTCGCCGTTGACGTGGAGCTGCAAGAGCATCAGCAGGCGGTTGAGGCGCTCGCGGTTCTTAAGTCCGTAGCGGCGCGGGTACAGGGCGGTGACGATCGGCCGCGTGATCTGCTCGAGCGCCGAGGTGGTGAGCGGCATGTCGGCGGGCCGCCGGGAGGGCGGCGGTCGGCGCGCGAACTGCGCCTCGATCGTCGGTCCGTTGACCACGATCCAGCGATCGAGAATCTCGTTTTCGACCGCTCGCGCCGCGCGGACGAACGGGCGCCAGAAGGAGGGGCCTGTGAGCGCCCCCTCGGCGGCGGCCCGCAGCTCGTCGAGCTCGGGGCTAGGGTTTCTGCGCGCCTGCTTGGTCAGCAGGCGATCGAGGGCATGCTGGAGGTGCCACTCGCACTGGTGAAGCTCCGCTTGCGGCCAACGCTCGGAGATCGTCCTTAGCATGCCCACGTGGGCGTCGCAGACGACCCGCTGGGGCTCGCCCGGCAGCGAGGCCAGAAACGCGCTCCAGTTCGGCGGGTGGGCGGTCGCGAAGGCCTCCGCGCGCCAGAGCCTCGGCTTGCCGGCCACGTATCCGACCGCGCAGAAGACGTCGAAGGCGACCCGGCCGGCCGGAATCCGACTCCCGGCGGCATCTAGAGCGCGGACGCGGAAGGGCAGGTGATCGAGTAGGAGCGAGCCCTCGGCCGGCCAGGCGCGGGGGCGGTGGGGCTCGAAGACGACCGGCGCGAACAGCTCCACCGAGTCGCCGACCAGCTGGCCGTGGTCTGACTCGCGCAGCACGCCCGTCTCGGGATCGAACCGGAAGCGATGGGCGCGGTCGCGGGCAACCCACGAAGCGCGCCGATAACTGGACCCGGAGCCGACCGCGTGCAGCGCCTCGGCGACGCCGCGGGCGACGAACTGGTAATGGCGCGGCGCCTTCGGCCCCTCGCGGCGCTCCAGGTGGCGCTCGCACTGCTCGCAGGTATCGTGCCAGGACTCCTCGCGGGGCAGCAGCTCGGTGAACACGTGCGACTTGCCTCCGCGAGGCGTGCATCTGTAGCGCCGTCCCGATGGCCGGGTCCGCCGTAGGTGCCGTCGAGCTTCACGCGCGAGCCCGCGTGCTCAGGCCGGGGGCACCTCACCCTTGTCGCGCTCACCCGCGGCATGCGCCGAGGCTGCCATCCCATCCGGACGGATTAGCCCAATAAGATGCGACGGGAGGGTCCGGCCAAGGCCCATCGCCCACGGCCCGCAGCTTCAACCCGCCAGAACGGAAGTTGGAAACGCCGGCACAAACAGGCTATCGGAGCTTCGAGTGAGGATCTTGTGCCCGCACCCTACCTCAGCCTCCCCGCTGGTCGCGCATTGCAGGAGCCCGGTCCACCATGTGGTCGCTGCTGCGTGTCGTCCTTGCGGGCGTGTGGCGAAGGTCGTTGGTCACGCCTGCTCGCCGCGTAAAAGCGCAAGACGGCGGCTGTTAGGGCGCGGTCACCACTCCAGACCCGGCCGCGAGCATCCGCCCGGCTTCTTTCATTGGGTGATGCGTTCGCTTGGGCCCTGTCTTCGAGCCGCGCGCGAGGCCCTATCCGCGGAAGCGCCGCTCTAGGTTGGCGAGCGTCTCGCGGAGCGCGCGCTTGACGGCCCGGCGCACCAAGAACCGGTCAAGGGGACTCCGCCACCCGGGTCGCGGCTGGTACTCGACCGTGATCCGGTAGGCGAGTTCGTCGCCCGTCTGGTCGAAGTAGCGCCAGTGCCGCGCGGCGGGCAGGCCGCGCTGCCTGCTGGTGTACTCGACCAGCCGGTGCGGCTCTATCCGCACGAGCGTCATGTCGAGCTCTATCTCGCGGCCAAGGATGCGCTGGACGACCGACGCTCGATCGCCGGGCTCGCGCCAGCGCGTCGCGGAGTCCACCCGCACCAGCCGGGGCCAGTACTCGCGCCAGTTGACGGGATCGGTGATGTAGTCGAAGCCGTCTCGCACACAGACCGGGAGATGCTGCTCGACCGCGATACGAATCGGAGCGGTCATGGAGTTGGGTTGCGCGCTAGATGCGTGGCCCCGCCGGGCGCTCAACGACGGTGACCGGGATGCGCTGGACGGCGTTGTTACCCATGCCCTGGTAGTTCCACGAGGCCTCGAGGCCGGATGTTCCGGTTCCGGCGGAACAGGTTCTGCGGGTCGTACGTCTGTTTGGCTTCGACGAGGCGATCGAAGTTGGGACCGTAGGTCGCCCGGACACGCTGCTCGTCCTCGTCGGCGGTCTGGAAGTTGAGGTAGTTGCCCCCTGTGGAGTGGGGCCGGACGCTCTTCCATGCCTCCCGTACCCAGGCCACGTGCTGGTCGTCGGGGGCGCCGGGCGGCCACTGACCGGCGAACGCGGTCATGTAGCGGGCGTCGCGGTTGCCGACCGCCCCGTCGTCGTCGGCTCGCTCGTTCAGCGCGCCCGCGAGGTGGATGATGATCGAGTCCGACAGCGGGGAGGTCACCTTCAAGGCACTGTCGCGGAAGGTGTCGAGAAACTCGTTCGTCAGCCCGGCCAGGTACTCGGTCTTCCAGTAGTGGTGGTGGCCCTTGGGCTCCATGCCGTCCATCATCGACTGCTGGTCGGCGTAGGGCTTCTCGGCGACGAGGTCGGCGATCGGATTCCCGAGGCCGCGAACCGAGGCGAGGTCGCCCTGCGCGTCCGCGCCGCTGTGGCACACGTTCAGCCCGACGATCGGCTTCCCGTGCCATTCCTCTGGGAGGAACGGGGCCGGCGGCGCCAGGCGCACTGCCACGAGCGCGGTCAACTCGCGCGGCGCCGACTCGGTCAGGTCGCGGTAGGCCGCGAGCACGTCGTCGACCCGGTCGGCGCTCCATACGATGACGCCGCCCGTGATGGTCGGGCCGACCTCGTGCAGGCGGTACGTGAACCGGGTGACGACGCCGAAGTTGCCCCCACCGCCCCGCAGCGCCCAGAAGAGGTCGGCGTTCTCGTCCCGGCCGGCCGTCCGGATCTGGCCGTCCGCGGTGACGATCTCGACCTCCGCAAGGCTGTCCACCGTCCAGCCGAAGCGACGCGTGAGGTAACCCAGGCCGCCGCCGAGCGTCAGACCGGCGACGCCGACTCCCGAGTCGAACGAACCCAGCGGCGTGGCCAGCCCGTGCGCCTGCGTCGCGCCGTCGACGTCCCGGAGCAGACACCCGGAGCCGACGTGCGCGAGCCTCGCCTCCGGGTCGACGCTGACGTCGCGCATGCGCGACATGTCGAGCGTCAGACCGCGCTCGGCGATCGAGGTTCCGGCCATGTTGTGGCCGCCGCCCTTGATGCTCAGCAACAGACCGTGGTCACGTGCGAACCCGACGGCCACAGCGACCTGGACGGCCGAGTTCGGCTGGAGGACGAGCGCGGGGGCTTTGGCGACCATGCCGTTCCAGATCAGCACGGCGTCGTCCCAGCCCACGTCGCCCGCACGAAGTACCGGGCACCCGACCCGCGAGGCGAGCTCGTCGAGCTGCTCCGCCGTCAGCGTCACGAGCCCGCCGTCAAGTCCGGCGACGTCGATGGTGCTCGCCTGCATGCGCCGTCCGTCCATCTGTCCACTCTCGCGAGCCGTCGCTGCTTCTTCTCCGGTCATAGCGTCTCCATTGTCGGTCGGCTCCACGCTACGCCGTTACCAGCGCCGCCACTGGCGGGATTCGGCCAACACAGTGGCCACCTACCGAGCTGGCCGAAAAGCGCTGGTACGGTCAACCTCGATGCCGAGATGAGCGCGATCGTCGAGGACTTCGAGCGCTGCTACCGGCTGAGCGACAGCCGCGACCCGCGCTACGACGGCATCTTCTTCATCGCCGCAACGTCGACAAGGCTCTACTGTCGGCCGAGCTGCCCGGCGCGCCAACCGAAACGCGCGAACGTTCGCTTCTACCCGACGGCGGCGGCCGCGCAGTCGGCCGGCTTCCGCGCCTGCAAGCGCTGCCGCCCCGACGCCGCGCCCGGCTCACCCGAGTGGAACTGGCGCGCCGACCGTGTCGCGCGCGCCATGCGCTTGATCGGAGACGGCATCGTCGACCGCGAGGGAGTCCCGGGGCTGGCCAAGCAATTGGGCTTCAGCGATCGCCATCTTCGGCGACTCTTGTCCGAGCAGGTTGGGGCAACCCCAGTCGCGCTGGCCCGCGCGCAGCGCGCCAACACGGCCCGGCTCCTGATCGAGTCGACCGCCATGCCCTTCGCCGAGGCGGCCCTGGCGGCCGGGTTCCATAGCGTCCGCCAGTTCAACGACACGATCAGAGACGTGTTCGCCTCGACCCCGAGCGAGATCCGAGACCGGGCGACCCGTGCCCGGCCCCGGTCGCCCGGGGTGGTCGAGCTTCGTCTGAGCTGCCGCGAGCCCTTCGACGGCGCCGCCTTGCTGCGATTCCTCGAAGTGCGTGCAGTCCCCGGTCTCGAAGACGTCAGCGCCGGTACCTATCGGCGAGCGCTGACCCTCGCCCACGGCATCGGAATCGTCGAGCTGACCCCGGAACCGAGTGCCGTCCGCTGCGTGCTCCACCTCGACGACCTGCGCGACCTCGCCACAGCGGTAGCACGCTGCCGGCGCTTGCTCGACCTCGACGCCGACCCGCTGGCCATTGCCGAGGCACTCGGCCACGACGAGGTAATCGGCGGCCTCGTCCGCGCCCGCCCAGGGCTGCGAGTCCCGGGCTGCCTCAACGGCGACGAACTCGCCCTACGCACGGTGCTCGGTCAGCACGCTTCGCTGCGGACAGCACGGATGCGAACAGCCCGCCTCGTCGAAACGTTCGGCACGCCGCTGGAGCAGCCGCTCGGCACGGTGACACATCTGTTCCCGGCCGCCGCGGTCCTCGCCGCAGCAGACCCCAAGGCGCTTGCCGAGCCGGGCCCACGCCGCGACGCCCTACAGACTCTCGCCGCCCGACTCGCAACCGGAGAAGTCCGCATCGACCCCGGCTCAGACCCGAGCGAAGCGCTCACCCGGCTACTCGCGATTCGAGGGATCGGACCCTGGACCGCCGCATACGTGGCGATGCGCGGATTTCACGACCCCGACGCGTTCCCGCAGAGCGACGCTGGCCTTCGCCGCGCACTCAAAGCCATGGGATACCCGGACGACCCCCACTCGGTCACGGACCTGCAACAGCGATGGCGGCCCTGGCGCGCATACGCCGCCCTGCAGCTATGGGCGACCCTGGACCACTAACCGCGAGTATTCACCGCCACGCCAGAGAGCGCCCCCGCACCGCCCGTCGCTCACTCACGCTGCCGCGGGCGAAGCGGCCGTCCGGTCTACGCCGGTCACACGCCCGCTAGGGACGACATGGAGGCGTCTCGCGTGAGGCGGCCCCGCTCCCGGTAGTCGCGCATTGCGGGAGTCTCGAGCACCGTGGCCCCGGGGCGGCCTTGGTCCGTCAGGGCGAGACAGGGCGCGCGAGTGCTTGGACGACTGCTCTTGCTGAAGCGGAGGGCTGTGCCGTAAGCGGATCCCTATCCGGACGGATCGTCTGCGGTGAAGAACAGGATCCGGCAGGGACGTCACGATCGCCTCGGAACACAGCGCCACGAGATCCTTGGGTGGCCCGAAGCCCGCGCTGATCCGACGTCGGGCACTCAGCGCCTGGTCTCGTACCTGGTCAGCACCACGCCGTCGGGAAACGTCCGGGTCTCCACCAGGCTCAGGTTCACCCAGTTGTCCAGGGCCGTGAAGAACGGCGTGCCGCCGCCCACCAGGACCGGATGGGTGACGATCGCGTACTCGTCGATCAGCCCGGCCCGCATGGCCGCCGCGGCGAGTGTGGCACCGCCGATGTCCATGGGGCCGCCGTCGTCGGCCTTGAGCCTGGTGATCTCGGTGACCGCGTCGCCGGTGACCAGACGGGTGTTCCAGTCGACCGTGCTGGTCGTCGAGGAGAACACCACCTTCGGCATGTCCCGCCAGCGGCTGGCGAACTCGATCGCCGCCGGTGTGGCGCCCGGCTGCTGGTCGGCGGTCGGCCAGTGGGAGCTCATCGTCTCCCACAGCTTGCGCCCGTACAGCGCCAGGCCTGTCGCCCCCACCCGGTCGGACCACCACTGGAACAGTTCGTCGCTCGGCACGCTCCAGCCGAGGTCGTCGCCGGGCGCGGCGATGTAGCCGTCCAGGCTCAGGTTCATCCCGAAGGTCAGTTTCCGCATGGCGTCAGCCTCCCGTGAGTCGGTATTCGGCGTACAGACCAGCACGGCGCGCAAAAATCATCGGTCAGGCCCACCGAGGGCCAGTTGACCACGACGCCAAGCAGATGCCCCGTACGGAAAGGAACCCCCACCGGCACACCCGACGCGCTGAGCAGGTACTAAGGCGCCAAGCGGCGGCGCTGTGTGCCGTAAGGGTGGTTCGGTGATATCTCGCAATGAGGGAGCGCCATGCGGGACGGCCCGAACAGGTCCGCTTCGAAGCGACTTCGGCTTCCGCCACTCTCCTCCTCCCGCGTTGAAACCAGGAGCTTCGGCCAACCGATACGGCCCCCGCTCGCCCGGGGCCGTCGGCATCCCTGGTCGCAGACCGTGTCAGAGCGAGCCGCGCAGCAGGCGAGCGAACGAGCGAAGCGCAGCGAGCGAGCAGGTCGGCGGACAGGCGATGACGGCGGCCCCGGCACCACCACCGCCGGGGGGCCGCCCCTACACCAGCTCGAGAAAGACCATCTCCGTGGAGTCCGACTTGCGCGGCCCCAGCTTCAGGATCCGCGCATAGCCGCCCTCGCGGTCGGCGTAGCGCGGCGCGATCTCGTCGAACAGCTTGTAGACCACGAACTTGTCCTGGCCCAGGCGGGCCATGGCCTGGCGGCGAGCGTGCAGGTCGCCGCGCTTGGCCAGCGTGATCAGCCGCTCCAGCTCGGGCTTGACCGCCTTGGCCTTGGCCTCGGTGGTCTGGATCCGCTCATGGTCGATCACCTCACGGCAGAGGTTCATGAACAGCGCCTTGCGATGCGCCGTGTCACGGGACAGCTTGCCCCTCTGCTTGCGGTGACGCACGGCCCCGGCCTCAGCCCGCGCGCAGACCCAGCCCGCGCGCGTCGAGGGTCTCCTTGACCTCTTCGATCGACTTGCGGCCGAAATTGGGGATCGCCGCCAGCTCGGACTCCGACTTCTGCACGAGGTCGCCGACCGTCTGGATGCCGGCCCGCTTGAGGCAGTTGTACGAGCGCACGCCCAGCTCGAGCTCCTCGATCAGGATGTCGTCCATCCCGCCGGCACCCGGCGCGCCCGCGCCGTCGCCGCCCAAGCCCAGCTCGCCGGCCACCAGGGCCGCGCCCTGGTCGCGAAGGGCCTCGACCCGATCGGCGTCGGTGAAGATCGCCAGGTACTTGATCAGGATCTCGGCGGCCTCGCGCAGGGCGGCCTGGGGGTCGAGCGAGCCGTCGGTCTCGATGTCCAGCGTGAGCTTGTCGTAGTCGGTCTTCTGCCCCACGCGAGCGGCGTCAACGGAGTAGGCCACGCGCTTGACGGGCGAGAAGATCGAGTCGATCGGGATCACGCCGATCGGCTGGTCGGGCGTCTTGTTGTCCTCGGCCGGGGAGTAGCCGCGGCCGTGGCCGATCGTCAGGTACATCTCGAGCTTGGTCTTCCTCTCGAGCGTCGCGACGTGGGCCTCGGGGTTCAGGATCTCGACGCCGGACGGCAGGTCGATGTCGCCCGCGCTGATGTCACCGGGGCCGGTGACCACGAGCGGCGCCTCGATCTCCGCCGCATCCGAATGCATGCGGCATACGACCTCCTTGAGGTTGAGGACGATGTCCGTCACGTCCTCCTTCACGCCGTTGATCGTGGAGAACTCGTGGGCCACGCCCTCGATCCGCACGCTCGTCACGGCGGCGCCGGCGAGCGAGGAGAGCAGGACGCGGCGCAGCGAATTGCCGAACGTGTAACCGAAGCCGCGGTCCAGCGGCTCGATGGTGAACGTCCCGCGGTTGTCCTCGACGCTCTCGGTCGATATCTGCGGTGTCTGGAACTCGATCATGGGTGCTTCCTTCGGCTGTTGGACGCGCCCCCGCCCCCGCTGGGCGGCCTGCGCGTTCGCGTTCACTACTTCGAGTAAAGCTCGACGATGAGCTGCTCCTGGACCGGCGAAGTGATCTCCGTCCGCTCGGGCAGGCGGAGGACCTTCGCGGTCAGGCCGTCGTGATCGGCCTGGAGCCATGCCGGCACGACGGAGGTGAGCTCGGTGGCGTCTCGGACCACCGGCTCGACCGGCGCGGAGGGCTTCATCATGATCACGTCGTCGGGTTTCACCTGGTAAGAGGGGATGTTGACGCGGCGGCCGTTGATCAGCCAGTGGCCGTGGCCGATCATCTGCCGGGCCTGGCGCCTGGATGCGGCGAAGCCGAGCCGGACGAGCACGTTGTCGAAGCGCGACTCGAGCATGCGGAGCAGGTTCTCGCCGGTCACGCCGGACTGGCGGCTCGCCTTCGCGTAGTAGTTGCGGAACTGCTTCTCCAGCACGCCGTAGTAGCGCCGCGCCTTCTGCTTCTCGCGCAGCTGCAGGCGGTACTCCGACTGGCGGGAACGTCCCCGGCCGTGGTCACCCGGCGGGTAGTTGCGTCGCTCCACCGCGCACTTGTCGGTCAGGCAGCGCTCGCCCTTCAGGAACAGCTTCGTGCCCTCGCGGCGACACTGCTTGCACTGGGACCCGGTCTCACGCGCCATTTACACGCGCCTCCTCTTCCGGGGCCGGCAGCCGTTGTGGGCCTGCGGGGTCACGTCCCTGATGCCCGTGATCTCGAGGCCGGCGGCCTGCAGCGAGCGGATCGCGGTCTCCCGCCCCGAGCCGGGCCCCTTCACGTAGACCTCGACCCGCTGCAGTCCATGCTCCATGCCCTTGCGGGCCGCGGCGTCGGCGGTCACCTGGGCCGCGAACGGCGTCGACTTGCGCGAGCCCTTGAAGCCGGCGCCGCCGGCGGACTCCCACGCGATCACGTTGCCGTCCTTGTCGGTGAGGGCGACGATCGTGTTGTTGAAGCTCGTCTTGATGTGCGCCTGGCCGAAGGGCACGTTCTTGCGGACGCGGCGGCGCCCGCGCGGCCTGCGCGCTTGCGGCATCTAGCTGCTCACCTCAGTGCTTCCTGATCTTCTTCTTGCCGCCGCCCGCGGCCGACCCGCGCTTCGGGCCCTTGCGGGCGCGCGCGTTGGTCTTGGTCCGCTGGCCGTTCACCGGCAGACCACGCCGATGGCGCAGTCCCTTGTACGACCCGATCTCCATCAAGCGCTTGACGTTCTGCGAGCGCTCGCGCCGCAGGTCGCCCTCGACCAGTAGGTCGTCCACCCGCTCGCGCAGCTTGCGGACCTCGTCCTCGGTCAGGTCCTTCACGTAGGTGTCCGGGTCCACGCCCGCCTCGGCCAGGACCTGGTTCGAGGCCGAGCGTCCGACCCCGTAGATGTACGTGAGACCGATCTCGGTCCGCTTGTTGAGTGGGATGTTGATGCCTGCGATGCGCGCCATTTCCTAGCCCTGCCGCTGCTTGTGCCGCGGGTTCTGACAGATCACGAGGACCGCACCGCCACGGCGGATGATCTTGCACTTCTCGCACATGGGCTTGACTGATGCGCGGACCTTCATAGCTCCGTTGAGACGTATAGGTACGAGGACGAGCGCGGAGCCCAGGAGACGGCTCCACGCCGACCGATAAGAGTAGCAGCCTGCCGGCTTCGGCCGGGGCGCTCAGCCGGCCACGCCGGCCGCGGCGCCCGCCTGCTGGCCGACGATCTCGTGCCAGGGGGTGAGGATGCGCGGGCCGTCGGCCGTGATCGCCACCGTGTGCTCGAAATGGGCGGCCAGCGAGCCGTCCTGGGAGTACACGGCCCAGTTGTCGGACCCCATGCGCACGTGGTGAGTGCCCACGTTCACCATCGGCTCGATCGCCAGCACCATTCCCTCCTCCAGCTCCGGTCCCGTGCCCGGCTCGCCGAAGTTGGGGATCTGCGGGTCCTCGTGCATGTCCCGCCCGATGCCGTGACCGACCAGCGAGCGGATCACGGCGAAGCCGTCGGCCTCCACCCGCGTCTCCACCGCGTGCGAGACGTCGCCGAGCCTGTTGCCCGGGCGACACTGGTCAACCGCATCGAACAGCGCGGCCCGGGTGCTGGCCAGCAGCCGCTGGGCGATCGGCGTGACGTTGCCGATCGGATGGGTGATGGCGGCGTCCGCGACCCAGCCGTCCAGGATCACCCCGATGTCGATCGAGAGGATGTCGCCCCGGTGGAGCTCGTAGGGGCCCGGGATCCCGTGGACGACCATCGAGTTCGGCGATGCGCAGATCGAGCCGGGAAAGCCCCGGTAGCCCTTGAAGGCCGGCTCGCCGCCCTGGGAGCGGATGAACTTCTCGGCGGTGGCGTCGATCTCCGCGGTGGTCACCCCGGGGCGCGCCTTGCGCCGCAGGATCTCGTGGCAGCGGGCCAGAACTAGCCCCGCGGCGGCCATCTTGTCGAGCTCGTCGGGTGTCTTGCGGAGGATCATGCCGTCAGATCTCGGCCTCGAGGGCCAGCGTCGCCAGTGTGGCACGGATGTGGCTGTGGACCTCCTCCGGGCCGCGGTTGCCGTCGAAGCGGCGCAGCAGGCCCTGCTCCTCGTACCACTCGATCAGCGGCTCGGTCTGCTCGTGGTAGACCGCCAGCCGCTTTCTGATCGTCTCGGGCTTGTCGTCGTCGCGCTGGGTGAGCCGGGAGCCGTCCTGGTCGCAGACCCCCTCGTTCTTCGGCGGGTCGAACTCAACGTGGTAGACGTGGTTGTTCTTCGCGCAGACGCGGCGACCCGAGAGCCGGCGGACCACCTCATCGTCGGGCGCGTCGATCAAGAGCGCCGCCGTGAGCGAGCGCCCCCGGCGCGAGAGGGTCTCGTCCAGCATCTCGGCCTGGCCCACCGTCCGCGGGAAGCCGTCCAGGATGAAGCCGTCGTCGGCCTCGCCCGAGTCGAGCCGCTCGTCGATCACACGGCAGATCAGGTCGTCGGGCACCAGCTCGCCCCGGTCGACGTATCCCTTGGCCTCGCGGCCCAGCTCGGTGTCGCCTTCGATCGCGGCCCGCAGGATGTTCCCCGTGGCGTAGTAGGGCAGGTCGAAGTCGTCGATGAGACGCTCGGCCTGGGTGCCCTTGCCGGCACCCGGAGGCCCGATGAGGATGAGGTTCAACTCTGCCACAGGACGCGAAAGGGTACCGAGCGAAGCGCCGGGGCTACTTCAGGAAGCCCTCGTAGTTGCGCATCATCAGCTGCGCCTCGAGCTGCTTCATCGTGTCCAGGGCCACGCCCACCACGATCAGGATCGAGGTGCCGCCGAAGAAGAAGTTGGCGCTCGTCTGGTTGATGAGGATCGTGGGCAGGGCCGCCACGGCCGCCAGGTAGAGCGCGCCCGGGAAGGTCAACCGCGCGAGGATGCGGTCGAGGTATTCGGCCGTGGGTCTTCCAGGCCTCACCCCCGGTATGAAGCCTCCGTACTTCTTCAGGTTGTCCGCCTGCTCCACCGGGTTGAAGGTGACCGCCGTGTAGAAGTAGGTGAACACGATGATCAGCAGCGACTCGCCGATCAGATACGGCGCCTTGTTGGGGTTGAAGAAGGCGGAGAAGTCCTGGGCCCAGCTGGCCTGGCTCAGCTCGCCCACGGTGGGCGGGAAGGCCATCAGCGAGGCGGCGAAGATCACCGGGATCACCCCGGCCATGTTCACGCGCAGGGGCAGGTAGGTCGAGCCACCGCCGGCCATCCGCCGGCCGACGACCCGCTTGGCGTACTGAACAGGGATCCGGCGCTGGCCCTCCTGCATGAAGACGATGGCGGCGATGATGGCGAGCGCCAGGAAGGGCATCATCACCTTGAAGACCTGGTCGGGGTTGTTCCACCAGGACTGGACCCCGTTTGGGATGCCCGCGGCGATCGAGGCGAAGATCATGAGCGAGATGCCGTTGCCGATCCCGCGCTGGGTGATCAGCTCGCCCAGCCACATGAGCAGCACGCAGCCGGCGGTGAGCGTCATCACGATGGTGAAGACGCGGCCGAAGGTGAAGTTCTCCACCACCTCGAGGCTGCCGCTGGAGAAGGTGCGAAACAGGAACACGTAGCCGACCGACTGGCCGAACGCGAGGCCCACGGTCAGGTAGCGCGTGTACTGCGTGATCTTCTGCTGGCCGACCTCGCCCTCTTTCCTGAGCTTGTCGAGCGCCGGCACCACGACCGTCAGCAGCTGCAGCATGATCGAGGCCGTGATGTAGGGCATGATCCCCAGCGCGAAGATCGCGAAGCGCTGCAGCGACCCGCCCGAGAAGAGGTTGAGGAAACCGAGGACGTTCGAGCCGGTGAAGTTGCTGGCGATCTGCTCGACCGCGTCGACGTTGATCCCCGGGGCCGGGATATAGGCCCCGATCCGGTAAAGCGCCAGCATTGCCGCGGTGAAGGCCAGCTTCTTCCGGATGTCGGCGACCCGGAAGGCGTTCAGGAACGTCCGCAGCACGCGGCTACCCCTCGATCAGCTGTGCCGTCCCGCCGGCGGCCTCGATCTTCTCGCGGGCGCTCTTGGAGAAGCCGTGTGCGTGGACGGTCAGCGCCTTGCTGAGGTCACCGTGTCCGAGGACCTTGACCGGAACCTCGCGGCGGGTGGCCAGCCCCTTCTCGCGCAGCCCGTCGGGGGTCACCTCGGCGCCGCCGTCGAAGCGAGCTTCGAGGTCGCCCACGTTCACCGGCTGAGTCTGGGTACGGAACTTCTCGAAGGGCATCGACTTCTTCATGTGCGGGCCGCGCAGCTTGCGCATCCGCATGTGGATCGGGTTCTGCCCGCCCTCGAAGCGCACTCGCCTCTTGCTGCCCGAGCGGGCGCCGGCGCCCTTGTGGCCGCGGCCGGAGGTCTTGCCCGTGCCCGCGCCCTCGCCGCGGCCCACGCGCTTCTTCTCCTTGCGCGAGCCCGGCGCGGGTTGCAGGGAGTGCAGGCCGATGCGCTCCTGGCTGTCAGCCATCGCGCACCTCGACCAGGTGCGCGACCGAGCGGATCAGCCCGCGCACTGTCGGATCGTCCTCGCGCTCGCTGCTGCGGCCGATCTTGCCCAGCCGGAGCGTCTTGAGGCTGGCCTGCTGGCGGGCGCTCGAGCCGTTGGCGGAGCGCACCTGCGTGATCACGAGCGTGGCCATCAGACGGGCGTCTCCTCGGCGGCCGGCGCCTCCTCGTCCGCACCATCGCCGGTGGGTTCGAGCCCGAGCACCTCGCGGACCGTGAGCCCGCGCAGCTCGGCCACCTGGTCGGGGCTGCGCAGAGACTGCAAACCGGCCACCGTGGCCTTCACCAGGTTGATCGGGTTCTGGCTGCCGAGTGACTTGGAGAGCACGTCCTTGATCCCGGCCAGCTCGAGCACCGCCCGCACCCCGCCGCCGGCGATCACGCCGGTACCCGGCGAGGCGGGCTTCAGCAGCACGCGCGACGCGGAGTGCACGCCGACGATCTCATGGGTGATCGTCGCGCCGTGGATCGGGACCTTGAACATGCTCTTACGGGCCTGCTCGACCCCCTTCTGGATCGCCACCGGGACCTCGTTGGCCTTGCCGTAGCCGACGCCCACCTGCGACTTCTCGTCCCCCACCACCACGAGCGCGGTGAACGAGAAGCGGCGGCCGCCCTTCACGACCTTGGCCACGCGGTTGATCTCGACGACCCGCTCCTGCAGGTCCGACTGCCCGCGGTCCCGTCCCCGTGTCCTGTCCCTAGACGCCATCTGGATGCCTCAAGGTAGCGATCGACCCCATCCGGATGGCTGGTTCCGGATCCGCGTGCCCGCGGGGGCGCGCCAGACCGAGCTGGGCGGCGACCGCGGACGAAGCCGATAGTGGATGAACTATCGGCGAGGACGTGGGTGCCGATCCAGCGACGGTATGGCGCGTCATCCGTGGGTGCGCGGGTCCGGGATCAGCCATCTAGAACTTGAGCCCTTTCTCGCGGGCACCGTCGGCCAGGGCCTTGACCCGACCGTGGAAGCGATAGCCGCCGCGGTCGAACACGCAGGTCTCCACTCCGGCCTCCTTGGCACGCTCGGCCAGAAGGCTTCCCGCACGCTTGGCCTGCTCCATGCGCTCCAGCGACTTCAGGTCGCCCTCGGTCCAGCTCACGGCGGCCAGCGTGTGCCCCTGGACGTCGTCGATCAGCTGGGCCTGGATGCCCCGGTTGGAGCGGAACACCGACAGCCGGGGCCGCTCCACGGTGCCGCGGACCTTGGCCCGCACGCGCCGGCGGCGGCGCAGCCGGGACTGGGTCTTCGTGGCGGCGGTCACGACTGAGCCTCCGGTGGTGTGTCGGCGAGCGAAAAGCAAGCCTGGCAAGGACGCAGAGCGCAGTCGATGCCGGAGGCATCGGCGAGCATCGAGGACGCCGACAGGCGCAGCTTTGCAGCCGCCGAGACCCGCCGGAGGTGAGGGAGTGACCGATTTCTACTCATGCGCGCTTCCCGACCTTCCGGGCCACGTACTCGCCCTCGTAGCGGATGCCCTTGCCCTTGTAGGGCTCCGGCGGGCGCTGCTTGCGGATGTTGGCGGCCACCTCGCCCACGGCCTGCTTGGAGATCCCCCGCACCACCACGCGGGTGGGCTGGGGCACCTCGAACTCGATTCCCTCCGGGGCCTCGAACTCGACCGGGTGCGAGTAGCCGAGCGCCAGCACCAGCTTGCTGCCCTGGAGCTGCGCGCGGTAGCCCACGCCCTGGATCTCCAGGCGCTTCTCGAAGCCGTTGGTCACGCCCTCGACCATGTTCGCGATCAGGCTGCGCGTGAGACCGTGGAGCGCGCGGTGACTGCCGCGGTCGGAAGGACGGGTGACCAGGATCTCGCCGTCGTCCTGCTTGACCGCGATGTCGCGATTCACGCGCTCGGAGAGCTCGCCCTTGGGCCCCTTGACCTTCACCAGCTCCGGGGCGATCGTGATGTCGACGCCGCTGGGGACCGGGATCGGCTGTTTTCCGATTCGGCTCATCAGGCGCTCACCAAACCCGGGCCACGAGCTCGCCGCCGACGCCGGCGCGGCGGGCGTCGTGACCGCTCATCACGCCGCTCGAGGTGGAGACGATCGTCGTTCCCATGCCGCCCTGGACCTTGGGGATCTCCCCGGCCCCGACGTAGGTGCGCCGGCCCGGCCGCGAGACCCGCTCGAGACCCTGGATCACCGGCTTGCGCGCCTCGGTGTACTTGAGCCGCACACGCAGCACGCGGCCCACCCGGGCCGGCTCGACCTCGAAGTCCTCGATGTAGCCCTGCTCGCGCAGAATGCGCGCCAGCTCGGTCTTGAAGGTGGACGCGGGCATCTCGACGTCGTCGCGGTCGGCGTGGAGGCCGTTGCGGACGCGGGTTAGGAAGTCGGCGATGGGATCGGTCATGGACATCTGCAGATCACCAACTGGACTTCGTCAGCCCGGGGATCATGCCCTCGTGGGCGATCTCGCGCAGGCAGATGCGGCAGAGCCCGAACTTGCGCAGGTAGGCGCGCGGGCGGCCACACCGCTTGCAGCGGTTGTAGTTCCTTGTCTTGTACTTGGATCCGCGCTGTTGGCGGACCCGCTGTGACGTCTTGGCCATCTACTCCTGTGTCTCCTCGCCCGCCTCGGGCTGTTCGCCTTCTTCCTCTTCCTCGGCGGCGGGCCGTTCGTACGCTTCGGGGTTCTCCTCCTTGAGCTCCTCGTAGGCTGCCGCCTCGGCCTCGGCCTTCGCCTTGGCCTCCGCGCGGCGGCGCTCCTCCTCCGGGTCCACCTCGTCCTCGGCCGCCGTCCCGGGCGCCCCCTCGCGCTGGAAGGGCATGCCCAGATCGCGCAGCAGGTAGTACGCCTCCTCGTCGGTGGCGGCGGTGGTGGTGATGGTCACGTCCAGGCCGCGGACCTGGTCGATCGAGTCGTAGTCGATCTCGGGGAAGATGATCTGCTCGCGCACGCCCATCGACCAGTTGCCGCGCCCGTCGAACGAACGCGGGCTGAGGCCCCGGAAGTCGCGGATGCGCGGGATAGCGATCGACATCAGGCGATCGAGGAACTCCCACATGCGCGCCTGGCGCAGGGTGACGGTCACGCCGACCGGCATGCCGTCGCGCAGCTTGAAGTTGGCGATCGACTTGCGCGCCCGCCGGACGTTCGGGGCCTGGCCGGCGATCGTCGCCAGCTGCTCCTGGGCCGCCTCGAGCATGTTCGAGTCCTGCTTGGCCTCGCCCACGCCCATGTTGAGCGTGATCTTCTCGAGCCGCGGAACCTCCATCTTCGAGCTGTAGCCGAAGCGCTGCTGGAGGCTGTCACGGATCTCCTGCTCGTAGCGCTCCTTGAGGCGTGGCGGGATCTGTGCCTGTTGGGTGGCGGCTTCCATCACTCAATTTCCTTCCCGGAACGCTTGGCCACGCGGACGCGCCGGCCGCCCTCGCGCTTGATGCCGACGCGGCTGGGCTCACCGGAGTCGGGGTCGATCAGCATCACGTTGGAGATGTGGATCGGCCCCTCCTTCTCGACGATGCCGCCGAGCTCCTGGGAACGCTGGGTGTCGCGCAGCGTGCGCGGGCGGGTGTGGCGCTTGATGATGTTGGCGCCCTCGACGTAGACCTTCTGCTTGGCGGGCTCCACGCGCAGCACGCGCCCGCTGCGCCCGCGGTCCTTGCCGGCGATGATGCGCACGGTGTCGTCTCGGCGGATCCGCGGGGCCATCGCTACAGGACCTCCGGGGCGAGCGAGACGATCTTCATGAAGTTGCGGTCGCGCAGCTCGCGCGCGACGGGGCCGAAGATGCGGGTCCCGCGGGGGTTGTTGCCCTGATCGATCAGCACCGCGGCGTTCTCGTCGAAGGCGATGTAGGTCCCGTCGTTGCGCCCGAACTCCTTCTTGGTGCGAACCACCACGGCCTTGACGACCTCGCCCTTCTTGACGGAGCCGTGCGGAATGGCCTGCTTGACCGTGCAGACGATCACGTCGCCTACCCCGGCATAGCGGCGGTGCGAGCCGCCGGCCACGCGGATGCACAGCACCTCGCGCGCGCCGGTGTTGTCCGCCACCTTGAGTCGGGATTCCTGCTGGATCACGAATGGTCCCCGTTACCTCGCCCGTTCCAAGACGTCGGTCAGGCGCCAGCGCTTGGTGCGGGAGAGCGGACGGCTCTCGATCAGGCGCACGGTGTCGCCGATGTGGGCCTCGTTGTTCTCGTCGTGCGCGTGCAGCGTCGAGGAGGTGCGAACGATCTTCTTGTACATCCGGTGCCGCCGCGCGATGTCGATGCGGACGGTGATGGTCTTGTCGGCCTTGTCCGACACGACCACGCCCTGGCGCACCTTCTGGACGCCGCCGGAGGTCGCCGCGTCGGCGAGCGTGGGTGCCGTCGCAGGGCGCGGACCCTCGGCGGCCCGGCGCTCGCGTGAGCGCTGCCGGTAGCGGCGGCGGTTCCTGGCCTTGCGCTCGCGCTCGGCGGCGCGCTCGCCGGCGCGCTCCTCGACGGAACGCTGGGGCCGGGCCTCACCGGTGTGCGCCGCGCGGGAGCGCCTGCGGCGCTCCTTGGGCGAGAGCTGCTCCTGGGGAGGGCCCTCCTCCGCCGCCGGCCGGCCGGCGGCCTCGGACACGGCGGCCGGCTCCGCCGGTGCTGCCACCTCGGCCACGGGCTCCTCGGCCACCGGCTCCTCCGCAGGGGACTCGTCGGCCGGCGGCGGCTCCTCCTCGGCTGCACGGGCTCCTCGGCCGGGGCGGCCTCCTCCGCCGCCGGCTCCTCGGCCACGGGCTCCTCCGACGGCGCCTCCGCGGCTTCCTCGCTCGCGGCGGCCTCGGACGCGTCGGCCTGCTCGGCCACGGCGTCCTCGGGCGCGTTCTCGTCGCTTGTGTTCTGCTCGTTCTCAGTCATCTCGTTGCTGTCTGCGAATCTCGGTCTCCACGTCTATCCCCCGCGCCTGGGCGATGGTGAGCGCCCGGGCGAGGTCCTGCTTGGCCTGCTTCAGCCGCGCGGTGTTCTCGAGCTGTCCCGTCGCGTGCTGAAAGCGCAGGTTGAACAGCTCCTTGCGCGCGTTGTCCGCGAGCTCAACGAGCTGCGGATCCTCAAGGTTATGCACCTCGACCGCCTTCACTGCTGGCCCGCCCCCTCGCGCTGGACGAACTTGGTCTTCACCGGCAGCTTGTGTCCGGCCAGGCGCATGGCCTCACGGGCCAGCGGCTCGGAGACGCCGGAGAGCTCGAACATCACGCGTCCCGGCTTGACGACCGCCACCCAGCCCTCGGGAGTGCCCTTGCCGGAGCCCATGCGGGTCTCCGCGGGCTTCTTCGTGTAGGGCTTGTCCGGGAAGATGTTGATCCAGACCTTCCCGCCGCGCTTGATCTTGCGGGTCATCGCGATACGGGCGGCCTCGATCTGGCGGTTGGTGACCCAGCCGCGCTCGATCGCCTTCAGGCCGTACTCGCCGAACTCCACGCTGGTGCCACCGCGGGCGTTGCCGCGCATGCGGCCGCGGTGCTCCTTGCGCCACTTGACGCGCTTGGGCTGAAGCACTAGCGCCCGCCTCCCTGCGGCGGTCCGCCGCGGCCACCGCGACCGCCACCGCCGCCGGGACCGCGCCCGCCGGCACCGCCACGGCCGCCGCCCGGCCCCACCGTCTGCGGGGCCTCGAGATCGGTGAGGTCCTGCTGGAAGCCCTTGGGCATGATCTCGCCCTTGTTGATCCACACCTTCACGCCGATGCGGCCGAAGGTGGTGCGGGCCTCGTAGAAGCCATAGTCGATGTCGGCGCGCAGCGTGTGCAGCGGGACGCGGCCGTCGGAGTAGCCCTCGGTGCGGGCCATCTCCGCCCCGCCCAGGCGGCCCGAGACCTGGATCTTCACGCCCTTGGCTCCTGAGCGCATGGCGGAGGTGAGGGCCCGCTTCATCGCCCGCCGGAAGGCCACGCGGTTCTGGAGCTGCTCGGCGATGGACTGCGCCACCAGCCGCGCGTCGAGCTCGGGCCGCTTGATCTCGAGGATGTTCACCTTCACGGCCTTGCCGGTCATCTTGTGGAGCTCCTTGCGCAGGGCGTCCACCTCTGAGCCGGACTTGCCGATCACGATGCCCGGACGGGCGGTGTGGATGTTGACCTCGACCTCGTTCGCGTTCTTCTTGATCGTGATCGTGGACAGGCCCGCGTGCGCGAGCTTGTTCTCGATGTGCTCGCGGATGCGGATGTCCTCCATCAGATAGTCGGAGAAATCCCGCTCGTTGAACCAGGTCGACTTCCAGTCGTGGATGTAGCCGACCCGCAGCGACTCGGGGTGGACCTTCTGTCCCATGGCTACCTCCGGTTCCCGTCGGTCGTGGTCAGTTCGATGGTCATGTGGCTGGTGCGCTTGTTGATGCGCGTGGCCCGCCCCAGCGCGCGCGGCCGGTAGCGCTTGATCGTGGGGCCCTCGTCCACGAAGGCGCGCTGGATACGCAGCTCGTCCGGCGCCAGCTCGTAGGCGGACTCGGCGTTGGCCACCGCCGAGTTGAGCAGCTTGAGGATGTCGGCGGAGATGGCCCGCGGCGCGTGGTTGAGGATGGCCTGGGCCTGGTCGATGTCCTTCCCGCGGATGTGATCCATCACCAGCCGCGCCTTGCGCGGGGCGCTGCGCACATACTTCGCGCGCGCGCGAACGGTCAGCGGGCCGTCCCCACGGGCGGGGGCCGGCCGGCGAGGCTGGTCGGGGGCAGTCGTCTCGGCCGAGCCGCGGCGGGGCGTCGGGGCGGCCGACTCCTCCTCCGGCTCGGCTTCCGCGGCGGTCTCCTCCGCCTCCTCGGGCTCGGCCTCGGCAGCCTGCTCGGGCGCGGCCGGCTCCTCCTCCGCGCCGCCCGAGTCGTCGGCCTCCAGCCGCTCGACCAGCTCCTCCTTCTTGCCGGACTTGGGCAGGCCGCGAGCCTCGAGCTCCTCCTTGAGCTCGTCGACCTTCAGGGACTCCCAGCCGCCCTCGGGTGTCTCGCGGGGACTCATCGCATCCTCACCCGGTCGCTGCCCGCGTGGCCGCGGAACATGCGGGTCGGGCGCGAACTCGCCGAGCTTGTGGCCGACCATGGTCTCCGAGACGAACACGGGCACGTGCTTGCGGCCGTCGTGTACGGCGATGGTGTGGCCCACCATCTCGGGGAAGATCGTGGAGGTGCGCGACCAGGTCTTGATCATCTGCCGCTGGCCCGACTCGTTCATGGCCTCGATGCGCTGTATGAGGCGCTCCTGGACGAACGGGCCCTTCTTGGATGAGCGTGACATCTATCGGCGTCCCTTCTTGCCGCGCCGGCGCCCGCGGACGATGAACTTGTCGGACGACTTGCGCTTCTTGCGCGTGCGATAGCCGAGCGTGGGCACGCCCCAGGGCGTGACCGGGTGGCCGCCGGGCGTGTGGTGAGCCTCGCCGCCGCCGTGCGGGTGGTCGACGGGGTTCATGGCCACGCCGCGGGTCTGCGGGCGCTTGCCGCGGTGGCGGGCACGGCCGGCCTTGCCGAGCTCGACGAGCTCGTGCTCGGCATTGCCGAGCACGCCGATGGTCGCGCGGCAGCGCACCGGCACCATGCGCATCTCGCCGGAGGGCAGGCGCAGCGTCGCGTAGGCGCCCTCCTTGGCCACCAGCTGGATCGCGGCGCCGGCCGAGCGGCCCAGCTGCCCGCCGCGGCCCGGCGTGAACTCCACGTTGTGGATCGTGGTGCCGGTGGGGATCCGGCTCAGCGGAAGCGCATTTCCCGGGGCGATGTCCGCTTCCTCGCCGGAGCTCACCGTGTCCCCCACCGCGAGCCGGGCAGGCGCCAGGATGTAGCGCTTCTCGCCGTCCGCGTAGTGGAGCAGGGCGATGTGCGCGCTGCGGTTGGGGTCGTACTCGATGGCGGCGACCTTCGCCGGTACGCCGTCCTTGGTGCGCTTGAAGTCGATCTTGCGGTAGCGGCGCTTGGCCCCGCCGCCGCGGTGGCGTGCGGTCATACGCCCCTTGGAGTTGCGCCCGCCGGACTTCGTCAGCCCCTCGGTGAGCGACTTCTCGGGCTCGGACTTCGTGACCGCGTCGTGCTGGAGCCAGGTGGCGAAGCGCCGTCCCGGCGTCGTCGGCTTGTGCTTCTTTATGGCCATGGCCTAGCCCGCGATCTCCTGTCCCTCGAACAGCTCGATGGAGTCGTCCGGGTGCAGCGTGACGACCGCCTTCTTCCAGCGCCGGCGCTGCCCGGAGGTCCAGCCGCGGCGCTTCGGCTTGGGCTTCACCCACGCCGTGCGCACGCCCATCACCCGCACGCCGAAGATCTCCTCGATCGCCTGGCGCACCTGGGTCTTGTTCGAGCGCTCGTGCACGCGGAACGTGTACTTGTTGGCCGCCAGCAGCGCGTAGCTCTTCTCCGAGATCACGGGGCGGACGATCACCTGGCGGGCGTTCATGCGGCCACCGCCTTGCTGGTCAGGCGCGCCAGCGCGGCCTCGGATACCACCAGCCGGCCGGCGGCGACCAGGTCCGCCACGCCCGCGGCGTCGGCGTGCATCACCGTGACGCCGGAGAGGTTCCGGAACGACTTGGCGCAGTTCTCCTCGCCGTCGTCGAGCACGACGAGCACCAAGCCCTCGCCGTCCAGCGAGCCGAGAGCCGTTGCGGCCGCCTTGGTGGAGGGCGTGTCGAAGCTCGAGGGGTCGATGGCCGCGATGGAGCCACGCTCGGCGTGCAGCGTCAGGGCGGCGCGGAGGGCACGGCGCCGCGCCTTGCGGTTGACCTTCACCGTGAAGCTGCGCGGCTTGGGGCCGAAGGCCACGCCGCCGCCGGTCCGCTGCGGGCTGGAGAGCGCGCCCGCGCGGGCCCGGCCGGTGCCCTTCTGGCGCCACGCCTTGGCCCCGGTCATGGCGACCTCGGCACGCGTCTTGGTCGAGGCCGTGCCGCGCCGGTGCGCGGCCAGCTCGGCGCGCACGGCCTCGTGGACCACGTGCCCGTGGAACTCTTCGGAGAAGACCGCCTGGTCCAGGTCGAGCCCCCCCGAGGCATCCGTGCCGATATACGGAGCGCTCGCCATCACGAGCCCTCCCCGCGGATCTCCACCACGGAGCCCTTGGGCCCTGGAACGGAGCCGCGCAGAAGCAGCAGGTGCTCGTCCGGTCGCACGTCGACGACCTCGAGGCCGCGCTGAGTGGCGCGCCGGTTGCCCATCTGCCCCGGCCCGCGGATGCCCTTGAACACCCGCGCCGGGTCGGCGGAGGCGCCGATCGATCCCGGCGCCCTGACGTTGTGCGAGCCGTGGGAGACGGGGCCGCGCTGGAAGTTGTGCCGCTTGATCGTGCCCGCGAAGCCCTTGCCCTTGGACACGCCCGAGACCTTCACGGTCTGGCCCTTCTCGAAGACCGTGTCGACCTTCAGCTCGTTGCCCACCTCGAGCTCGCCCGCCTCGCCGCGGAACTCGGCCAGATGCTTCAGCGGGCCGACGCCCGCCTTCTTGAGATGGCCCAGCTCCGGCTTGGTCAGCTTCTTCTCGCGCACGCTGCCGAACGCGACCTGCACGGCGTCGTAGCCGTCGCGCTCCGCGCGGCGGATGCCGGTGACGAAACAGGGCCCGGCCTCGATCACGGTCACGCGCTCGACGTGCCCGTCCTCGGGGTCGAAGACCTGCGTCATTCCCAGCTTTCTTCCGAGGAGACCGGCCATGACCTCAGATGAGCTGGATCTGGATGTCGACGCCAGCGGGTAGGTGGTCGAGCCGCTGGAGCGAGTCGACCGTCTTGGGGGTGGGCTGGAGAATGTCGATCAGCCGCTTGTGCGTGCGGATCTCGAAGTGCTCGCGCGAGTCCTTGTCCTTGAAGGGACCGCGCACGACGCAGTAGACGTTCTTCTCGGTGGGCAGGGGCACGGGCCCGGACACCGAGGCGCCGGTGCGCACGGCCGTGTCCACGATCTCCTTGGCGGCCGTCTCGATCGCCGAGTGGTCGTAGGCCTTCAGCCGGATGCGGATCTTGTTCTGCGTGAGCGTTGCCATGTGAGTGGAGACAGATTCGGGGGCGAGCCGCTGATGCGCTCGCCCCCGAGGTAGGTCCTCTGTCGGAGAGAGCCCTACTCGATGATCTCGGTGACCACCCCCGAGCCGACCGTCCGCCCGCCCTCGCGGATCGCGAAGCGCAGGCCCTCGTCCATGGCGATGGGCTGGATCATCTCCACCGTCATCTCGACGTTGTCGCCCGGCATGACCATCTCGGTCCCCTCGGGCAGGTTCGCGACGCCGGTCACGTCGGTGGTGCGGAAGTAGAACTGCGGCCGGTAGCCGTTGAAGAACGGCGTGTGACGGCCGCCCTCCTCCTTCCTCAGGCAGTAGACCTGGGCCTTGAACTTCGTGTGCGGGGTGATCGAGCCCGGCTGGCAGAGCACCTGTCCGCGCTCGACCTCCTCGCGACCCACGCCGCGCAGCAGGCAGCCGACGTTGTCGCCGGCCTGGCCCTCGTCGAGGATCTTGCGGAACATCTCGACGCCGGTCACCACGGTGTTTCGGGTGTCCGACTGGATGCCCACGATCTCGACGTTGTCGCCGGTGTGCACCACGCCCTGCTCGATCCGGCCGGTGGCCACGGTGCCGCGGCCGGTGATCGAGAACACGTCCTCGACCGGCATCAGGAACGGCCGGTCCAGCGGCCGCTCGGGCTCCGGGATGTAGGCGTCGAGCGCTGCGGCGAGCTCCACGATCTTCTCGACCTGCTCGGCGTCGCCCTCCAGCGCCTTCAGGGCCGAGCCCTGGATCACGGGGACGTCGTCGCCCGGGAACTCGTACTCGGAGAGGAGCTCGCGCACCTCCACCTCGACGAGCTCCAGCAGCTCATCGTCGTCCACCATGTCGGTCTTGTTCATGAACACGATCACGTAGGGCACGTTCACCTGACGGGCGAGCAGGATGTGCTCGCGCGTCTGCGGCATCGGGCCGTCGGCGGCCGAGACCACGAGGATCGCGCCGTCCATCTGGGCCGCGCCCGTGATCATGTTCTTGATGTAGTCCGCGTGGCCGGGGCAGTCGACGTGGGCGTAGTGACGGTTCTCCGTCTCGTACTCCACGTGCGATGTGGCGATCGTGATGCCGCGCTCCTTCTCCTCCGGAGCGTTGTCGATCTCCTCGAAGCTCATCGACTGGCCGCCGTACTTCTCGGAGAGCACCTTGGTGATCGCCGCGGTCAGCGTTGTCTTGCCGTGGTCGATGTGCCCGATGGTGCCCACGTTCACGTGCGGCTTGTTGCGCTCGAACTTCGCTTTCGCCACTCCGAACTACTCCTTTCTCAAAGACCTTCCGGGCCCAATCGGCCCGAACGTGCGAAACATACTCCTTACGCCCCGGCCCCGACGGGCTCGCCCGTGCGGTGCTCGACGATCTCCTCCGCGATGTTGTTCGGCACTTCCTCGTAGCGGTCGAACTGCATCGTGTAGGTGGCCCGGCCCTGGGTGGAGGAGCGCAGGTCGGTCGCGTAGCCGAACATCGAGGACAGCGGAACGCTGCCCTTGACCGCCACGGCGTTGCCGCGCTGCTCCTGGCCCTCGACGTGGCCGCGGCGCCGGGAGAGGTCGCCGATCACGTCGCCGATGAACTCCTGCGGCGTGACGACCTCGATGGCCATCACCGGCTCCAGCAGCACCGGGCTGGCGCGCTTGGCCGCCTCCTTGACGGCGAGCGAGCCGGCGATCTTGAAGGCGACCTCCGACGAGTCGGTGTCGTGGTACTTGCCGTCGGTCAGCGTGGTGCGCACGTCGACCATGGGATAGCCGGCCTTCACGCCGGACTCGAGCGCCTCCTCGATCCCCTTCTCCACCGCGGGGATGAACTCCGAGGGCACCGAGCCACCCTTGACCTTGTTTACGAAGTCGAAGCCCTCGCCGGGCGCCGGCTCGAGGTCGATGTAGACCACGCCGTACTGGCCCGAGCCGCCGGTCTGGCGAATGAACTTGCCTTCCACGTCCTCCACGGCCCGGCGCACGGTCTCGCGGTAGGCCACCTGCGGGCGGCCGACGGCGGCCTCGACCCGGAACTCGCGCCGCAGGCGATCGACGATCACCTCGAGGTGCAGCTCGCCCATGCCGGAGATCACGGTCTGGCCGGTCTCCTCGTCGCTGCGCACCTGGAAGGTGGGGTCCTCCTCGCCGAGGCGCTGGAGCGCCACCGACAGCTTCTCCTGGTCGACCTTGGTCTTGGGCTCGATCGACAGGTGGACCACCGGGTCGTCGAAGGTGATGGCCTCGAGGACCACGGGCGCGTCCGGCGCGCTCAGCGTGTCGCCGGTCGAGGTCTGCTTGATGCCGACGCCCGCGGCGATGTCGCCCGCGTACACCTCCTCGACCTCCTCGCGCGAGTTGGCGTGCATCATCAGGATGCGCCCGACGCGCTCGGTGCGCCCGGTGACGGTGTTGAGCACGCGGCTGCCGGCGCCGAGCTTGCCCGAATAGACCCGGAAGTAGGTGAGCTTGCCGACGTACGGGTCGGCCATGACCTTGAAGGCGAGCGCGGCGAAGGGCTCGTCGTCCGAGGCCTCGCGCGTGACGGGGGTGCCCTCGCCGTCCTGGATCTGGCTGCCCGCGATGGCCTCCACCGGCGGGACGTCGAGCGGGCTGGGCAGGTAGTCGATCACGGCGTCGAGCAGCGGCTGCACGCCCTTGTTCTTGAAGGCCGACCCGCAGAGCACGGGGGTGATGGAGATGTCGAGCGTGGCCTTGCGGATGTCCTGGATCAGGCGGGCCGGCTCGATGGGCGTCTCCTCGAGGTAGTCCGCCATCAGCTCATCGTCGTAGTCGGCGACCGCCTCGATCAGCTCGGTGCGGGCCTGCGCAGCGACGCCGGAGTGGGAGTCGGGGATGTCCACGACCTCCACCTCCTGGCCGAGGTCGTCCTTGTAGAGGACCGCCTTCATGTTGATGAGGTCGACCACCCCGGTGAACTCGGCCTCGGCCCCGATCGGCAGCTGGACCTTGATCGGGTTGGCCCCCAGGCGCTCGCGCATGCTCTGCACGCTGTTGTCGAAGTGCGCGCCGACCCGGTCCATCTTGTTGATGAAGGCGATGCGGGGGACGCGGTACTTGTCGGCCTGGCGCCAGACCGTCTCCGACTGGGGCTCGACGCCGGCCACCGAGTCGAACACGGCTACGGCGCCGTCCAGCACGCGCAGCGAACGCTCGACCTCGACCGTGAAGTCGACGTGGCCGGGCGTGTCGATGATGTTGATGCGGTGGTCGCGCCAGAAGGCGGTGGTGGCGGCGGAGGTGATGGTGATCCCGCGCTCCTGCTCCTGCTCCATCCAGTCCATGACGGCCGCGCCCTCGTGGACCTCACCCATCTTGTGGGTGCGGCCGGTGTAGAACAGGATGCGCTCGGTCGTCGTCGTCTTACCGGCGTCGATGTGCGCCATGATCCCGATGTTTCGGGTCTTATCGAGGGGAACTTTGCGTGGCATGGGTGTGAATTCAGTCCGTCTGGCTTCGAGCAGAAAAAAGGCCCAGTCCGGGCCAGGTGCTGCGTGCAGTGCTTGCCCGGATGAGTGCTATGTAGTAGGGGTCTCCATCGACGAGAGCTACCGCCCGCCTCCGCGTGGATGAGCGGGGTCGCAGGCGGAGAGAGACCGCCCACGAAGCGACCCAGGATGGTAGCAGGCGTCAAGAGGGCCGATCGGCGGGATTCCGCGCTGCAGAGCCGCTTGCACTGGCCGTCTTCGGCGCCGGGCTCCTGGCCGCGCTGCTGCTCGTGGCGGCGGAGTTCTCGACCGTGGCCTCGGTGGAGGTTGCGGGCAACAGCTGCGCGGTGATCACCGACTCCGAGCCCGATCTGGCCGAGCGCTGTCAGCTGAGCGGCTTCGAGCGCAACGGCGGCGCCTTCCTGCTGCTCGGGGCGCTGGCGGGAGTGATGGCCTGGGGCGCGGGCATGGGCGGCTCGCGGCCGGCGGCGGCGGCGCTGTGTGTGATCGGCGTGCTCGTTCTGGCCTGGACGCTGCTGGTCGATCTGCCCGTAACCCGCGAAACCGGCGCCATCGGCCGCAACTTCGAGGGCGCCAGCGGCAGCGCGGGCCCGGGCCTGGTGCTCGAGCTGGCCGCGGGCGCGCTGGCACTGGCCGCGGGGGTGATCCGGCTGTTCTCCGCCACCGGAGACTGAGTCGGTGCGACAGGGCTCGCAGCGTAGCGCGCAGCGCCGACAGGGTCACGCGCCGCCGCCCGACAGCGGCTCGGCGTCGAGCCAATCGAGCTCCCCGGCACTGGCAGGCTAGCCGCAGCTACCAGCGGTAATGCGCAAACGCCTTGTTGGCCTGAGCCATGCGGAAGATGTCGTCCTTGCGCTTGAAGGCGCCGCCCTGCTGTGACTGGGCGTCGGCCAGCTCGCCGGCCAGCCGCTCGGACATGCTCTTCTCGCGCCGGCCCCGTGCGAACTCGATCAGCCAGCGGACGGCCAGGGTGCGGGCGCGCCGCTGGGGCACCTCGACGGGCACCTGGTAGGTTGCGCCGCCGACGCGGCGGGAGCGGACCTCGAGCACCGGCGTCAGCTGCTTGATCGACTCCTCCAGCGCCGGCACCGGGTCCTGGCTGGTGCGCCGAGAGAGGACGTCGAGAGCGTCGTAGACGATCCGCTCGGCGGTGGACTTCTTGCCGTCCACCATCACCTTGTTGATCACCTGCTGGACGAGCTTCGACCCGTACATCGGGTCGGACTCGATCGGACGGACCCCTGAGGCAGCGCGGCGGGGCACTGCTACCTCGCCTTTGCGCCGTACTGGGAGCGCGCCTTCTTGCGGTCGGAGACACCGGCCGCGTCGAGGGTCCCCCGTACGACCTTGTAGCGCACGCCCGGCAGGTCCTTCACGCGGCCGCCGCGCACCAGCACCACCGAGTGCTCCTGGAGGTTGTGACCCTCGCCCGGGATGTAGGCGGTCACCTCCATCCCGTTGGTCAGCCGCACGCGCGCCACCTTGCGAAGCGCCGAGTTCGGCTTCTTCGGCGTGGTCGTATACACGCGCGTGCATACTCCCCGCCGCTGCGGAGCCGCGATGCGCTTCTTGCGGCCCTGACCGGACTTGAGGCCCGGGGTCGAGACCTTCTTCTTGGGCCGGGTGCGGCCCTTACGGACGAGCTGGTTGATGCTGGGCATCGCGGCGGGTGATGGTAGCAGCGGTCAGTTGTGCTCCTTCGGGCGCCGTCGGCCGAGGGGTTCCGCACGTTCCGTCCAATAGTTGGACGCTTCGTAGGGAACCCCCCGCGCAGTGCTGCGGGTCAACGAGAGCGGCCGCTCAGCTGGTGACGCGTGCCGCCCGCAGCGGCGCCGGCGTCAGCGCGGCGGCCGCGATGACCAGCACGAAGGCGAAGCTCTGAAGCACGATCCCGAGCGTATCGCCGGGCATCGGATCGCCGAAGACGATGATGCCGCCGCTGATCGCCGACACGTTGGCGGCCGCGCTGGTGAGCGTGATGACCGGGACGGCCTCGCCCACCTGCAGCCCGCGGGCCGATGCGTAGAAGGCGATCACAGAGGCGAGCACGCACGTGACCAGCCAGGGCGAGAGCAGGCCGAACAGCCCAGCCTCCCCAACCGAGGTGGTGAGCGCCTTGATGGCGACGTCGGAGACGCCGAACAGGATGCCCGCGGCGCAGCCCAGCATCACGCCGTGGTGCTCGTGGGAGCCGAGCCGGGACGACAGCACCAGCAGCGTTCCGAGCACCAGCAGCGCCGACTCGAAGGCGATCATCCCGGCCATCGAATAGCTCGCATGCCCGCCGCCGCCGGGCAGCGTTACCGCGAGCAGCACCAGGCCGAGAGCCGTGAGGCCGACGCCGGCCCACTGCCGGGTTCCGACGGTGCAGCCGAAGAAGCGCTCCGCCAGCACGGTGAGGAACACCAGGCCACCGGCGATCACAGCCTGCACCACGGACAGCGGCGCGAGCGCCAGCGCGCCCACGTGCAGCAGCCACGCAATCAGCGCCACGAGCATTCCGAGCGCGAACCAGGGCGAGCGGAACAGGCCGACCGCACTGCGCAGCGGGTGCTTGAGCCTCACATCGGGAGCCGCGCAGGCCCCGCGGTGCTTCAGCAGGAAGCCCAGATTGGTCGCCACCGCACAGAGCAGCGCGAGAAGGATGCCGAGTTGAAGAGTCAGCTGGTGATCTCTGTTCGAAGAACGGATCGAGGAAGCTGCGTGGCTCCCCCGGTTATTCGTGCTGGAGGCCCGTCCGCCTCCCCCATCGTTGACAAGACGGGCCTATCGTCAAACTCAGACCTACCCCGGTAACGATTTCACGACACCTTCGTGACCAAAGCCACAAGGCCGCCAATCCTGTTTCTCGACGTCGACGGCGTGATCAGCCTCTTCGGCTTCGCCCCCGACGCCGGGCCGCTGCCCGGTCCCCTCCACTGGATCGACGGTATGGCGCACTGCATCCCCGAGGGCCTCGGGGAGCGGCTGGTCAGGCTAGCTGAAGAGTTCGAGCTGGTGTGGGCAACAGGGTGGGAGGAACGCGCCAATGAGCACCTGCCCTTCATCCTCAAGCTGCCCTTCCGCGATCTCCCCTGCCTCACCTTCGACGGTCAGGCGGTCTTCGGCAGCGCCCACTGGAAGGTGGACGCGGTCGACGTCTACGCGGGCGACCAACCCGCGGCCTGGGTGGACGACAACCTGGACGAGGAGTGCCAGGCGTGGGCCGAGCGCCGGACGGCGCCGACACTGCTGGTGGAGACGGAACCCGAGGAAGGACTCACCGACGAGCAGGTGGAGCGGTTGCTGGCGTGGGCGGCGAGCCTTCCGTCACCGGCCTGATCT
>CAWGDF010000001.1:0-779516 GCA_963821275.1 uncultured Thermoleophilaceae bacterium | reverse complement strand
GGGCCGTGTAGGAATCGAACCTACAACCTTGAGATTAAGAGTCTCCTGCTCTGCCAATTGAGCTAACGGCCCCGGAGCGATTCTAGAAGAGCTATTCGGTCGCGCCCGAGGCCACCGCCTCGAGCGCCTCTTCCCGCGACGAGTGGATCGGGAACACCCGATCCAGCCCGGTGATCTCGAAGATCTTGGTGATGTTCTCGTCGGTGCAGACGAGCGCCAGCGACCCACCCGCGGGGCGCAGACGCTTCACGCCGCCGACGAGCACACCGAGCGTGGTGGAGTCGATGAAGGTGGCCTTCGACAGGTCGACCACGATCTGCTTCTTGCCCGACTCGATCAGCTCGACCATCCGCTCCTTGAACTCGGGCGCCGTGTAGAGGTCTACCTCGCCGCCGAGCTCGATCACGTGGGTGCTGTCGTCGATCGCCTCGTCTTCGATGTGAAAGTTCACGGCGCGAAAGATAGCCGCAAGCCCGCTGCGCGCGGATCGCCGTCCACTTAGCCGCTCGGCGCCTGCTGCTGCGACTGCTTCTTCAGCTGCTTGGCCTGCTCCTCGACTGCCTTGCGTTGCCCCTCGGGAGCCAGATCGACCGCCCTGGTCGTGGCCAGGTCGGCGGTGCGCTTGTCACCGGCGAGGCTCGCGTATGCGACCAGCTGGAGGTAGGAGGCCGAGTCGTTCTCCGCCCGGGCGACTATCGCCGCCGCCTTCTGCGCCTCGGCCGGCTGGTTGAGCGCGCCCACGTCGTAGACCCTCAGTGCAAAGGTCGCGGTGGCGGCACTGGGATCGCCCTCCGCCACCGCTACGTAGCGCTGCCAGTTCGCGGCGGCGCGCCGCAGCTCGTCCTTGGCCTCGGGGGGAAAGCCGCCCTGGCCCGCCTCCTGCTGGGCCGTGGCCAGGTTGAAGTAGTCGCGCACCAGCTCCTGGAGCGCAGCACCGTCCTGCGGGTTGGCCCGCGCTCGCTTCTCCAGCCGCTCCACACGCTCCTCGAGCACGCTGTTGGGGTTGCCGCTCCCGCCGCGCTCGCTGAAGGCGTCGAACAGGCCGCCGGTCACGTCCCCGCCGATCCCGAACAGCACCAGGCCCCCGCCCATGAGCAGGGCGAGGCTCAGGTACACCACCTGCACCAGTCGCCGGCGCCGGCCTCTGAGATCGAACAGCATGCGGCCGAAGGCTAGCTTGGGCCTTCTGCCGCCGGCGCGACCTGCTCACTCACCTCCGGCGCCGGTCGGCCGAGGGCTGTGGCGAGCCAGATGCTGAGTTCGTAGAGCGCTAGCAGGGGGATCATTTCGAGGATCAGGGTGAGTGGGTCGAGGGTGGGGAGCAGGGCGGCGAGGACGGCGATGATGACGATGGCGTAGCGGCGGTTTTTGCGTAGCTGGGCGGGGCTGGTGACGCCGAGCCGGCAGGCGGCCAGGATGGCGACGGGGATCTGGAAGCCGATGCCCATGGCCAGCATCAGCAGGGTGACGAACGAGTAGTAGTCGCGGGCCCGGACTTGGGTGTTGAACTCGTCGGCGTTGAAGTTGAGCAGGAAGTCCAGCGCCGGGGTGAGCACGACGAAGTAGCAGAACACCACGCCGGCGATGAACAGGACGGGGACCAGGGCCAGTAGTGGGGTGGCTACCTTGCGTTCGGTGGGGGAGAAGGCGGGCAGCACGAAGGCATAGAGCTGGTAGAGGATGATCGGCAGGCTGATCAGAAGCGCGGCGTAGGCGGAGTTGACCAGTGTGGTGTAGAAGGCCTCGGCCGGGCCCAGGGTGATCGGCTCGATCCCGTCCGGCAAGGGCCGGTTGACGATCTCCAGCACCAGATGGTTCTTCCAGGCCGTCAGCGCCCAGGCGGCCCCAAAAGCCAGCCCACACACGATCAGCCGCGCCCGCAGCTCATCCAAATGCTCGACCACCGACAAACGGGCGTCGTGAGCAATCGGCCGCAGGCGGCGCACTGCGCTTCCAGTCAGGGCCGCCGGTCGCCGGCGGCCGTGTGCGCCGTCGGCTCGGGCTTCTCGGCGGCCTCCTCGGCCGCGTCGATCTGCTCGCGCTCCTTGTCCTTACCGGTGACCGAGTCCTTGAACTCGCGCATCCCGCGACCCAGGGAGCGCCCGAGGTCGGGCAGCCGCTTGGGCCCGAAGATCACGAGCACGATGACCAGGACGATGACGATCTCGAGGGGGCCTGGTGTCCACATGGCTGTGGTCATGGTAGCGCCGGAGCGCCTCTCACTTGTCGAAATTGAGGTAGAAGCGGCTGGGAGTCGGCTCCGCCTGGCCCTGGTACTTGGAGCCCTTGTCGCGCGAGCCGTACGGTCGCTCCACGGGACCGTCCATGCGCATGAACGAGATCTGGCCGATCGGCATGCCCTCGTAGATCGTGATCGGGAGGTTGGCCACGTTGGACAGCTCGAGGGTGAGGTTCCCTGAGAAACCGCTGTCGACGAAGCCCGCGGTGGAGTGGATCAGCAGCCCGAGGCGCCCGAGGCTCGACTTGCCCTCCAGGCGCGCCACCAGATCGTCGGGCAGCGTGACTCGCTCGAGCGTCTGGCCCAGCACGAACTCCCCCGGATGCAGGATGAAGGGCTCGCCGTCGTGCACCTCGACCAGCTCGGTCAGGTCGTCCATCGGGGCGCGAACGTCGATGTAGGGGTAGCGCGCGTTGTGGAAGACGCGAAAGCGCCGGTCCACCCGCACGTCCACGCTCGACGGCTGCAGGAGCCCCTCGTCGAAAGGCTCGATGACGATGCGGCCGGCCTCGATCTCGGACCGGATCGTTCGATCGCTCAGCACCACGAGTCAACCGAGTCTATGGGTGCTGCGTAAGTAACAGCGACGCCGGGCGTTGGACAGCCCAGAGGCACAACACAGCGACACGGAGCAGTGAGGATCATGGACAGCCACGGAAAGCAGACCCAATTCGCCCGGCAAGAGGAGCTCCACGTCTGCCTCCAGTGCGCATCCACCCTGGTCTACCCGGTGCACTGGGAGGAGGCCGGGCCGCAGAGCTGGAGCGTGACCCTGCACTGCCCCAACTGCGATCTGTACCGTGACGGCGTTTTTGCCCAGACCACGGTGGAGGCCTTCGACGAGGAGCTCGACCGCGGGCAGGACGATCTGCTGCGCGACTACCAGAAGCTGGCCCAATCCAACATGGCCGAGGAAGTCGAGCGCTTCGTGGGAGCCCTCGACGCGGACGCGATCCTGCCCGAGGACTTCGAGCGCTAGCCCAGCCCCAAGGCTCGCAGCGCCTCGTCGGGTCTGCGGTGGGGCTGGTTTCTCGCCAGCTTGCCCTCCCTGAGGGTCCAGATGTGAGCGGTGCGCTCGGCGAGGGTGGCTCCGCTTCCCTTCCCGCGCGCGTGCATCGTCATGACGATCGCCACCCGCCCGTCGGCACCCTCGGCCACCCGCTCGACGTCGACCGTCCAGTGCGCCCACGCGGACTCGACGTCCTCGAAGTACTGCCGTAACCCGGCGTGGCCGATGTAGGCCCGGCCGGTGATGCCGAGCATCGAGTGGAACTCGATCTGCGGGTGACAGACGCCGATCGCCGTCTCCCGGTCGCCGCTTGTGATCGCGTCCGCGAAGAGACGCACGGCATCCTCGTTCGGGGTAGCCACCCCTACGCGTAGCGCTCCACGACCCCGTCGGCCACCAGCTTCAGGGCCCGGTGCCGCTCCGGCGGCAGGTCGAACTCGGCAAGGGAGCCCTTCGCCTCGTTGACGTAACCGAGGGCCTGGCGGCGGGCCTCGTCCAGCGCCCCGGTGCCGGCAATGCGGTCGCAGATCGCCGCCGCCTGCTCCGCGCTGCGCACGGCCCGGCGAAGGTCGAGGGCCCGCAGCTCGGCGTCCTCTCGGCGAGCGAGGATCAGCGGTAGCGTCACCGTGCCGTCCAGCAGGTCGGCGCCGCGGGGCTTGCCGGTGCGCTCGGTGGGGCCCGAGACGTCGAGCACGTCGTCCAGCATCTGGAACGCCAGCCCGAGGCGCTCGCCGAAGCGGCCCAGCGGGCCGGCGAGCTCAGCCCGGCCGCCGAACAGCGCGCCGAGCCGGCAGGAGGCCTCGAACAGGCTCGCGGTCTTGAGGCGGCAGCGCTCCGCGTAGCGTTCCGGGGTCACGTCCCCGCGCCAGGCGTCCGCTCGCTGCCTGAGCTCGCCCCGGGCCAACGCCGACGACGCAGCGGACAGGACCCGCACGGCCTCCTCGCTTCCGGTGGCCGACAGCTCGGCGAAGGCCCGCGAGAAGAGCAGATCGCCGGTGGCGGTGGCGGCGAGGCGGCCGCCACGGGCGAACACCGTTGGGCGGCCGCGGCGCAGGTCGGCGCGGTCGAGCACGTCGTCGTGCACCAGCGTCGCCATGTGGAGGAGCTCGACCGCGGTCGCTCCGGCCACCAGGCGCCCGTCGCCGGCCTCGAGCCCGCACAGGAAAAGCAGCACCGGCCGCAGGCGCTTGCCGCCCGCCGACAGCGTGCCCCTCGCATGGTCCGCCAGCTCCGCCCCGTAGCCCTCCGCCACGGCCTCGAGCCTGCTCTCGGTCCGCTTGAGCAGGTCCGCCAGCTCAGGGCCACCCGCCTCCAGCACCGCGCCCAGCTGCGCCTGTGCGGTGTTCACGCCCGCCGCGTCCCCGCGTGCAGCGCGATGATCCCGCCCGCCGTCAGGATCCAGCGGACGTCGTCGAGCCCCGCAGCAGCCATGCGCGCCGCCAGCTCTCTCGGACCGGGAAAGCGGCGCACGCTCGCCGGAAGGTAGGTGTAGGCGTCGCTGTCGGCCAGGCGCCCGAAGGCCGGTACCGCGCGGTCGAACCAGAGCCGGAAGAACCACGAGAGCGGCGGCCGCTGCGGGGTCGTGATCTCGAGCACCACCACCCGGCCGCCGGGCCGGACCACCCGCGCCATCTCCCCCAGCCCGCGGTCGAGGTCGGCGAAGTTGCGGGCGCCGAACCCCACCGTGGCCGCGTCGAATTGCCGGTCGGGGTAGCGCAGCCGCAGCGCATCGCCCTCCTCGAAGTCGATGCCCGGGGCCTTCGAGCGCGCGACCTCGAGCATGGCCGGGGCGAAGTCCATACCCGTCACTCGGGCGCCGCGCGCAGCGAGCTCGATCGCCAGGTCGCCGGTGCCGGTGGCCACGTCGAGCGCGCGCGACCCCGGTCCCACCTGCGCGAGGTCGGCGGCCCGCGCCCGCCAGCGGTGGTGCATGCCGGCGGTCATGACCGAGTTCATTTGGTCGTAGACCTTGGCGATGCGGTCGAACATCACCCGCACCTGCGCGTCGGGCAGCGAGCCGGCGGCCGCGGGCGCCTTCATGTGGCCCGCGCTACTCGCCCTTGAGCGAGGCCACGTAGTCGACCAGCTGGTTGAACTGCTCGGGGTTCTCGTCGCGGATGGACTGGTAGGACGGCATTGGCGAGGTGGGATTGACGAGCGTCCGGGCGATCGCCTCGCGGCCCAGCCGGTCGCCGATGTCGGTCAGGTTCGGCCCGAGCGCGCCGCCGTTCTCACCGACCTTGTGGCAGGCCAGGCAGCCGCTCGAGGCCATCACCGCCTGGCCCTCCTCGTACTGAGGCGAGGTGGCCAGCTCGATCTCCGACGGGGAGCCGGCCACGGCCCCCAGCACGGTGAGGTAGGCCATGGCGGCCACGGTGGCCACGGCCGCGGTCATCGCGATCGGCCGGCGCAGCGGGTGCCGCTCCGGCCCGCGATCGTAGAACGGCAGCAGCAGGAGCAGTACCAGGCAGATGGTGGGGATGCCGATGGTGGCCATGAACACCAGCTCCGGCGGCTTCACCACGCGCAGCAGCTCGAAGAGGAAGAAGAAGTACCACTCGGGCCGCGGCGTGTAGGTCGTGGTGGTCGGGTCCGCCTTGGGGCCGAGCTCGGCCCCGAAGAGGATCGCGCTCACGATGATCACCAGCAGCGTGATGCATGCCATGCCCGAGTCCTTGGCGATCGCGTAGGGGAAGAAGGGCTTCCCCTGCGACTTGGCTACCGAGTACTCGCGCAGGTACTGCTCGCGCTCACGGGCGTTCACGGGCTCAGATCTCCTCCCGCAGGAGGTCCTTCTTCTCCGTCTTGAGCCACGGCGGTGCCGTGGTCCCCAGCTTGGCCACGAGGTAGAGGTGGGCGCCGATCAGCGCGGCTATCAGGATGGGTACGGCAAGCATGTGCAGGGCGTAGAAGCGCGTGATCGTCGTTGGCCCGAACTCGGCGCCGGCTCGGAGGAAGTCGGCCAGGTACGGGCCCACCACCGGGCCGGAGGCGTTGATGTTCACCGCCACGACCGTGGCCCAGAAGGAGCGCTGGTCGAACGGCAGCAGGTAGCCGGTGAGTCCCATGACCAGCGTGAGCACCAGCAGCACGACGCCGATCACCCAGTTGAGCTCGCGCGGGTACTTGTAGGCCCCGAACACGAACGTCCTGCCCATGTGCAGGAAGATCAGGATGATCATCACGGTCGAGCCCCACTTGTGCATGCCGCGCACGAACTCGCCCAGGAAGACCTCGTTGGTGATGCGCG
Source organism: uncultured Thermoleophilaceae bacterium (assembly GCA_963821275.1). GTDB lineage: Bacteria > Actinomycetota > Thermoleophilia > Solirubrobacterales > Thermoleophilaceae > JACVRW01. Next base: position 773,018 of record CAWGDF010000001.1, on the reverse strand, counting down.
AGGCCGACTCGTAGGCGCGCGTGGGGTCGGGCTCGTAGTACATGGCCAGGAACACGCCGGTGACCGCCTGCGACAGGAAGGCGAACAACGTGGCTGAGCCGAGGGTGTAGTACCAGTTCGTGCCCTTCGGGACCTTGCGGTAGAGGAAGACGCGCAGGAAGGGGGTGAGCCCCGTGCGCTCCTCCAGCCACCCGACGGCCGTGGCTGTGCCTTCGACGGCATGGTCCTTGACCGTGGGCTTCTCCTCCGGCGGCGCCGCGACGCCGCCGTCGCGGTTGTTGCGGCCGTTGCCGTTGCCCGGCCGGGGTGGCGCCGGCCGCAGGAACCTGGGCGGAGAGGGAAGCTTCATGTCGTAGGCCTCGACGGGTAGAGGTATTGCCACAGCCCGTCCAGGTGGTTGGAGGGGTCACGCGGCGAGAAGCGCTCCAACTGGCTGTTGAGCGAGAAGCGGTCACCGATCTCCACTTGGCCGCCCGCTACGCGGGTGTAGAAGCGGTCGAGCGGTCGCACCGGCGGCCCGCCCTCGACCTGCCCCTCGAACCCGTAGACCCCCCCGTGGCACGGACAGACGAACTTCTTGGAGGCTTGGATGTACCGCACCGGGCAGCCCAGGTGGGCGCAGCGGGTGGAGATGGCCACGTACGGCTGCGACTCCTGGCCCTCCACCTTTGTGTCGCGCTCGGGGTTGAACCTCCGTACGTAGATGGTGGTCTTCCCGGGGTCGCCGATCTCGGGCACGATGTTGATCACCCGGGGCACGTAGGTCTGGTCGTTGAAGCCGTCAAGCGGCCCGACCTTCTGCCAGACAGTGGGCGTTGTGTCCTCGAACAGCGGTCCCACTGCGAAGCCCAGGCCCGGCAGAAAGAAGGCCATCGTGGCGATGCCCCCTGCGGCCAGTGCCGTTCCCTCCATGAGGCGCCGGCGGGTTACGGTCTCGCCCTCGAACGCACCGGCGATCCCGCGACCCTCGGTGTAGCGGGAGGACTTGTCGATCTTGGGAGGGTCGGCCACGGTGCCAGTAGGTGTTTACCGCTTGGCGAAGACTAGTGCCAACATGGTTACGGAGCGCACTACCGCTGTCGGCACACTCAATGCGCCAGCTTTGCCGCGCTGGAGTCCCAGAGCGCCTCACCCTCGTGCCCGCGCCCCTCGGCGTGCACCTGGGCCGAGAGGGAGATCAGGTCGGACAGCTCGGCCACCGCGTCCAGGTCGCCGGCCTCCGCCAGGCGCGAGAGCCCGAGCGCGTAGAGCGCATCGCCGGCCAGCAGGCGCAGGTCGGGGTCCATGCCGCTGAACAGCCGCGGCGTGGCGTAGTGCATCAGGTATCCCTCGTACACCGCCTCGAGCACGAAGGCGCGCGTGGCGTCGCCGGAGAAATCGGGAAAGCGGGCCGCTCGCCCGCCGGCGGCGCCGTACGGAACCAGGGCCGGGTCGGCGGCCGCCACGATCTCGGCGCCGACGCTCACCCGATCGCCTCCAGCGTCGCCCTCGCCGCCTCGAGCGTCTGCTCCACGTGTGCGTCGGCGTGGGCCAGTGAGGGAAACCAGGCCTCGAACTGCGACGGGGGCAGGTAGACGCCCCGCTCGAGCATCCCGCGGCAGAAGGCCGCGTAGGCGTCGAGGTCGCATGCGCGGGCGTCGTCGTAGGAGCGCACCGGCCGGCTGGAGAAGAAGAGCGTCACCAGGCCCGTGGTCCAGGCGACCTGCGCGGGTACACCCGCCTCGCGGGCAGCGTCCCGGAGTCCCTCACCCAGGGCCCGGGCCACGCGCTCCAGCCGCTCGTAGGCGGCAGCGTCCAGCAGGGCGAGCGACGCCAGCCCCGCGGCGGTGGCGAGCGGGTTCCCGGACAGCGTGCCGGCCTGGTAGACGTCGCCCGCGGGCGCCACCAGCTCCATGAGCTCGCGCGCCCCCGCGTAGGCGGCCGCCGGCAGGCCGCCGCCGATCACCTTGCCCAGCAGCACGAGGTCGGGCGTCACGCCTTCGCGCTCCTGCGCCCCGCCGCGGTCGACACGGAAGCCGCTGATCACCTCGTCGAACACCAGCAGGGCGCCGGCGGCGCTGGTGGCCTCGCGCAGGAAGGCGAGGAACCCAGGATCGGGCGGGACCAGCCCCATGTTGGCCGGATACGGCTCCGCCAGAAGGGCCGCCACCTCACGCCCGGCCAGCGCCCGCTCGACGGCGTCGCGGTCGTTCCAGGGCACGACGATCGTGTCTGCCGCCTGGGCCGGCGTCACCCCCGGACTGGCGGGGAGGCTCTGCGTGGCCAGACCGGACCCGGCCTCGGCCAGCAGCCCGTCGACATGCCCGTGGTAGGCGCCGGCGAACTTCACCACCGCGTCCCGCCCGGTGGCCGCCCGGGCGAGCCGGACGGCGCTCATCGCAGCCTCGGTGCCGGAGGAGGTCATGCGCACCATCTCCGCGGCCGGCACGCGCTCGACCACGGCCGCCGCCAGGTCGACCTCGGCCTGGGTCGGCGCGCCGTAGCTCGTGCCCGCGGCCGCGGCGGCCGTGACCGCGGCGACCACGTCCGGGTGCGCGTGCCCGGCGATCAGCGGGCCCCAGGACATGACCCAGTCGGTGTAGCGCCGGCCGTCCACGTCGATCAGCTCGGCGCCCTCGCCCCTTGCGACGAACAGCGGGTCGCGCCCGATCGAGCGCATGGCGCGCACGGGCGAGTTCACGCCTCCCGGCAGCAGCTGGAGCGCCTGCGCGTAGAGCTCCGCCGAGCGAGTCCCTAGCTGTGCTCCGCTTCCCACGTCCGGTGCGCGTCGGTGAAGTACCGCAGGCGGATCTTCTTGAACTCCGTGGAGGAGTAGAGCGTGCGCCGCTCCTCGATGCCGGTGTCCTCCGCGATCGAGTCGAGGATCGCGTCGCACTCCTCCTTCGAGCGCCCGTGGGCCATCGTGAAGACCGAGTAGGGCCAGTCCGGGTAGGTCGGGCGCTGGTAGCAGTGGGAGATGCCGCGGAAGGACGCCATGCGCGGGCCGAGCTCGAGGATGCGCTCCTCGGGCACCCGCCAGACACCCATCCCGTTCGCCGAGAAGCCGGCCCGGCGGTGGAACAGGATCGCGGCCACGCGACGCAGCGCCCGCCGCTCGCGCATGTCCTCCAGGTGCGAGAGCAGGCGCTCCTGAGACAGGCCGGCCTCGGCCGCGGGCGCGGCGAAGGGCTCCGGGGTGACGGTCATCGGCCCCTGGGTGGCACGAATCACGGTCACGTCCAGCTCGGACAGCTCGATCGGCTCGGGCTCGCGGAACTCCGCGGACTCGGCAGCGGCCGCGAGCGCCTCGGTGCCCTTCTCCATCTCCAGGTCCATCCGGATCTTGAACAGGCGCAGCGTGGGCAGCTGGCGGACCGACTCGGCACCGGTCAGGCGCTGCAGGACCTCGAGCGTCCCGTCCAGGCCGAACCGCGAGCCCGGCTCGGTGGCGATGGTGAACCAGAGGTTGAAGTCGTGGTCGCGCAGGTAGTTGTGGGAGACCCCTGGATGCGAGTTGATGATCTTGGCCGCCCGCCACGGGTTCTCGGCGTCCACCCGTGCGGCCACCAGCATCGACCGGTAACCCAGCACCCGGGTGTCGAAGATCGGGGTGACCTCGCGGATGATGCGGTCGTCCAAGAGCCGCTGGGTGCGGCGCAGCACCTCGTCCTCCGGCAGCCCCGCGGCGTCGGCCACGCCCGCAAACGGCCGCTCCGCCAGCGGGAAGCTGCCCTGGAGCAGGTTGAGCAGACGCCGATCGGTCTCGTCCAGGGGGACGGCCGAGCCGTCCTTGCGGCTGCGGACCTTGGCTATCGGCTGAGCCACCGGGCCGCGTCCTTGGCGTGGTAGGTGATCACGATGTCGGCCCCCGCCCGGCGGATCCCGGTGAGCGCCTCGAGCACGACCGCCCGCTCGTCGACGTATCCCGCCGCGGCGGCCGCCTTGACCAGCGCGTACTCGCCGCTCACGTTGTAGGCGGCCACCGGCACCCGCGTGGCCTCCTTGACCCGCCGCACGACGTCGAGGTACGGCAGCGCCGGCTTGACCATCACGACGTCGGCGCCCTCCTGGACGTCGAGCAGGGCCTCCCGGACCGCCTCCTCGGCGTTGGCGGGGTCCATCTGGTAGCTGCGACGGTCCCCGAAGGACGGTGCCGAGTCGGCCGCCTCGCGGAAGGGCCCGTAGAAGGCCGAGGCGAACTTGGCCGAGTAGGCCACGATCGGCAGGTCTTTGTGGCCCTCTGCGTCGAGCTGGGAGCGCAGCGCGCCCACCCGGCCGTCCATCATGTCGCTGGGCGCGACCGCGTCAGCGCCGGCGCCGGCGTGCGAGAGAGCCGTCTTGGCCAGCAGCTCGAGCGTCACGTCGTTGTCCACCCGCCCGTCGTCGGTCACCACCCCGCAGTGCCCGTGCGACGTGTAGCCGCACAGACAGACGTCGGTGATCACCACCAGCTCCGGATGGGCCTCCTTCAGCGCCCGCACCGCAAGCTGGACCACCCCCTCGTCGTCATACGCGCCCGAAGCTTGCTCGTCCTTCTCGGCCGGCAGCCCGAACAGCAGCACCGCGGGCACGCCCAGCGAGTGGGCCTCGCCCGCCTCCGCGACCGCATGCGTGATCGAAAGGCGATCTACCCCGGGCATAGCCTCGATCGGCGTCCGTTCGTCCTCGCCCAGCTGCACGAACAGCGGCAGGACCAGGTGCGCCGGCGTCAGCTCGGTCTCGCGCACCATGCCGCGGAGCACGCCGGTCTGGCGCAGGCGGCGCAGGCGGGTGGCGGGGAAGGCCATCGCCCAGGGAGTCTAGATGCGGTCAGGCAAAGCGCCGTAGCGCCAGCCGGCCGATCAGGCCGAACGCCAGCACCAGCACGGCGAGGTGGGCCAGCGGACCGGCCAGGCCGCCCGCGTCGTTGAGGGCCGCATCCATGGCGTCGAGCGTCGGCTTGAACGGGAAGGCGGCGGACACGGCCTGGGTCAGGTCGTAGAGCGCCGGTGCCACCGCCCCGGAGGGCACCAGCGCGAGGAAGGCCAGCGGCAGCGAGAGCATGAAGGCCAGGAGCGACGCCGCGCGCACCTCCCGGGTGAGCGCCCCGATGGCCAGGCCGAGCGCGGCAAAAGCCAGGGCGCCCGCCACCAGCGCCAGCACCCATAGCGGCGCCCGGTCCCAGTCGAGCTGCACGAACAGGCCGAGGCCGGCGAGCATCACCAGGCAGGTGGCCGCCGAGCACAGCGCCGCCAGGCCGGCCTTCTCCACCAGCAGCCCGGTGCGCGAGACCAACCCACGGACCAGGCGCGCGAAGGCGTTCTCCTCACGCTCGAGCGCCAGCATCCCGGCCGCCAGCAGCATCGTGATGAACATCAGCGACACCGTCACAGCCAGGGCAACCGCGAAGGAGCTGAGCGACGTGTTTCCCCCGTCGAGCGCCGTGGCGTCCACCCGGATCGGCTCCCCCACCACCTCGAGCACGTCGTCGGAGAAGCCGAGGTTCTCGCGCGCGAGCGCGGCGAACTCGATGGCCTCCTGCAACTCCTGCCGCTCGGCGGCACCCTGCGGCAAGCCCTCCTGCGCGTTGCGCAGGGTCTGCTCGGCTTTCTGCAGCCCCAGTACGTTCACGTCCTGACCCAGGAACGTGTAGACGCCACCGTTGGAGATCAGGTCGAGCAGCTCGAGCGCCTCCCTGGCGATGCGCTTGGTCAGAGCGGCGTTCGCGGCCTGGACCTGCGAGTTGATCGTGTTCTCGACGAACTCCTTCTTCGCCGGGTCCTCGGCGTTGTAGAAGACCTCGACCGTGCCAGGGCTGAGCGTGGACTGGAGATTCTGGGACAGGTCCTCCGGGATGATCAGCGCGCCGAGCGCCTCGCCGTCGCGCACCTTCTGTATCGCCTCCGCTCGGCTGTCCACCCGCAGCGGGTCGATCGCCTCGAACAGCCGCCGGCCCTCTCTCGTCAGGTCGATCCGCTCGCCCCCGAGTTCGATCTGAGCGGCCGAGTCCGGCAGCCCGTTGTAGAAGGCGACCGTGGGCTTGTCCGGCCCGCGCGAGATCGCAAGGCCGATGAGCACCGCGATCACGATCGGGTAGAGCACGAGCAGCGCCACCAGTAGCGGCGAGCGGCGCAGGATGCGGAGGTCCTTCAGGAGGAGCCAGCGCACCTAGTGGCCCCGGCGATGCAGGAACTGCACGAAGGCCTGCTCGAAATCCAGCCCCGTGGTGCCGACCTCGTGCTCCAGGGCGCGCGGTGAGCCATCGAAGAGCCGCTCGCCGTCGGCCAGGAGGATCAGCTGGTCCGCGTGGCGGTCGGCCTCCTGGATGTTGTGGGTGGCGAAGATGACGGTGGTGCCCTCGCCGGCCAGGCGCAGAATGAACTCCCACAGTCGCTCGCGCTGGCGCGGATCGAGCGCTGCGGTGGGCTCGTCGAGCAGCAGCACCTCGGGTTCGGCCAGAAGCCCGATCGCGATGTTCACCCGCTGCCGGTTGCCGCCCGACAGGGTGGCCACCTGATCGCCGGCCCGCCCGCGCAGGTCGGTCAGCTCGAGCATGCGGTCCACGCTTGCGCGCGGGTCGGCGGCTCGCTCCAGGCGGGCGAAGAGCGCAAGGTTCTCCTCCACGGTGAGCTTGCCGTAGAGCGCGGCCTGCTGCGGTACCCAGCCCACCTCCTTCGGGGCCCGGGACAAGGCGCCCTCGTCCGCCCGCTGGATCCCGGCCAGGATCGAGAGCAGCGTGGTCTTGCCGGCGCCGTTGGGTCCGATGACGGCCACCAGCTCGCCCCGGCGCGCGGCCAGGGAGACGCCGCGCAGCGCGATCCGCTCCCCGTAGCGCTTTACCAGCCCCTGCGCCTCCAGGACAGGAATCTGCTCGGTGGCCACCGCGCTCTCCATCCGGCCGGAGCTTGGCAGAATCGCTCTCTGTGAAGCTCCTGTTCATAGGCGATGTGGTGGGCGGCGTGGGACGGCGCACGATGGCCGCCCTGCTGCCGGACATCCGCGACGCCCACGAGCCCGACTTCGTCGTCTGCAACGGAGAGAACGCGGCCGGCGGGGTTGGCATCACCGAGAAGACCGCGCGCGAGCTGCTGGACCTCGGCGCCGACGCGATCACGCTGGGCAACCACACCTACCGCCACCGCGAGGTCTACCGGTTCCTCGACACCGAGCCGCGCATCGTGCGCCCGTCCAACTACCCGAAGGGCAGCCCGGGCCGCGGCCACACCGTCGTGGAGTCCAACGGGTTCCGGCTGGGGGTGACGAACCTGTCGGGGATGCTGTTCCTCGAGGCGGTGCGCTCGCCCTTCAGCGAGGCGGACGCCGTGCTGGCCGAGCTGCGCGACAAGTGCGACGCGGTGCTGCTCGACATGCATGCCGAGGCCACGAGCGAGAAGGTGGCTATGGGCTGGCACGTGGACGGGCGGGTGACGGCGTGCGTGGGAACCCACACCCACGTGCCCACGGCCGATGCGCGCGTGCTCCCGGGGGGCACCGCCTACGTGACCGACGTGGGTATGACCGGCGGCCGCGGCGGCGTTATCGGGGTCAAGCGCGAGCTCGCCCTGGAGCGCTTCCTCACCCTCACGCAAGTGCGCTTCGAGACCGCGGAGGAGGACCCGTGGCTCAACGCGGTGCTCATCGAGGCCGACGGCAGCGGACGGGCCACCTCGATCACGCCGCTGCTGGCGCCCGCGCGCCTCTGAGGTCGTCAGGCGGCGACCAGCTCGCGCTCGGTCTGCGCGGGCGCCGGGGACTCCTCGCCCGCCGGCCGCTGGAAGGCGAACAGAGCCACCAGCACGAACGGCAGGAACCAGACGACGTAGAGATAGAACCAGTGGGTGGCCGCGAGCTGCAGGGCGATCAGGACGGCGGCGCCCAGGGCGGCCAGCTGCCGGGCGTCGGGGGCGCGAGGCCGGAAGGCCACCGCCACGGCGAGCGCAGCGGCGCCCACCTTGACGGCCGTGTGCAGCCAGGAGAGCGAGTCGGCCTGGCCCCAGACGCTGAACGGCGAGGGCCGGCTCAGCTGATAGCCGAGCGTGCGGTCGTAGAGCTCTCGCAGCCCGGCGTCGGGCACGAACGGCGCGGTGAGCACCACCAGGGTGAGCACGAGAGCCGCGCCGAAGACGAGCGGTGAGCGCCGGGCGAACAGCGGCGCCAGGGCCAGGGGCGCGAACTTGGCCGCCGTGCCCAGCCCCAGCACCACCCCCCGGGCCCAAGGTGCCGAGACCGCCAGGGCCCCCACGCAGGCCAGCGCCACCAGCGCGTCGTTGGAGTTGGACTCGAGCACGAACGCCGTGTACGGGTAGGCAGTCCAGGCGTACGCCAGCGCCAGCCCCAGGGCCCAGCCCTCGCGTCCGGTCCGCAGGCGCCGGCCAAGCAACAGCAGGCCGCCGATCACCAGCAGGTCAATGACGATCGCCGTCGCGTGGGCGGCGGGCAGGTCGTCCCAGGCGCCGCTCCAGGCGAACGTCTGCTCGAACGGCACGTAGAGCAGGTAGTTCAGCGGCCCGTAGGTGTCGCCTCGCTCTACGTCGTCCGAGAAGCCGTCTCCGTAGAGCTGATCACCGTCGACGATCCGGTCGGCCCCCACCACCCCCGCGTAGCCCACGTCGATCACGTTCGAGTCGGCCACGTTGAGCCCGACGCGGAAGGCCGCGAGGAAGATGAGGCCCACTGCAAGCAGGGTCAGCGGGCAGTGCGGCACGAGCCGTCCCGGTCGTTCGCGCGGGCGGAAGCCGGCCAGCAGCATTCGCACCAGCAGATAGAGCAGTACGGGGTAGACGAGGGGGACCGACAGGCCGATCTCGCCTCCGTTGAAGAACACATGCGAGGCACCGAAGCCGAGCAGCACCAGCAGGTCGAGATGCAACAGCCGGAAGGGGCGGCGGAAGTCGAGGAACGGCAGGAGAAACAGGGCACACAGCGGGAGCCAGACGTACGGCGCGTTCAGCGTGCGGCCGAAGGCGCCCTCGCCGCCGCGGGCCATGGTCCAGGCGACCTGGTAGCCGGTCCACTGCTCGAGCACCGCGCCGGTCCGGTCGTCAATCTGGACCTGCGCCACCTCCTTGCCGTCGCGGAAGAAGCTCACCTGCCAGCGTCCCGCACCGTTTGTGTAGGCGTTGGGCCGCAAAGGCCCCTCCCGGCGCTCGGCCTGCACCTTGTCCGCTCGCCACGCGATCCTGGTGACTTCGCGCGCGCTGCTCTCGTAGTAGGGCGGCGGCTCGGTCTGGGACTCCGGCGTCTTGAGATCCGCCGCGAAGGCCGTCCCGGGAACGCAGAGGACGGCGAGGGCCGCCACGAGGAGCGTTGCTCTCAACCTCCGCATGGCCACCGTGGTCAGTCGCGTGCGAGCTGGATGCGGAAGCTCCACATCTTGTTCCCGATGAAGTTGAGGGGCGTGGCCACGATGATGGCCATGGCCTGCGAGGGCAGCTCCGGCAGGCCGGCCACGCTCACGAGCAGCTCCAGCACCGTTGCGGCCACCAGGAAGGCCGCCACGCTCACCGTGAAGAAGCGGGCGGCCTGGAAGCCGGGGTGGCCGCCCCGGGCCCGGAAGGTCCAATACCGGTTCCAGGTGAAGTTGTTGAGCACGGCGACCACGAACGCGATCGTTGCCGCGATCAGGTGGTGCAGCCCGAGCACCTCAATGCACAGCGCGAACACCAGCAGGTTGACCACGTAGCCCGAAGCCCCCACTGCACAGAACTTGACCAGCTGCACCCAGTTGTGGGGCCGGCGCAGGCCCGCGCGGACCCGCAGGTGAAGGGCATGCGAGTCGCCCGCGACGGCGGCATCCCCCTCGTCGCTCATCCCGACAACGGTACATCGAAGTGCGACAGCACCAGAGGGGCCACATCGGACAGCGACCACTCCTCCCGCTCCGGCACCTCCAAGCCACACATCAGCAGCACGCCAACCGAGTCGTCGCGATGCAGCGAGCCGTGGCTGCCGCCTCCGATGTGCGCCGATCCGCCCCAGTCGACGAACTCCGTTCCCGGCCCGGCGGAAACGAGCACGTCCCCCGAGTGCGGGCAGCCGAGCGCCGACCACAGGCGGCCGAGCGCGTCCGGATAGCTCCGGCTCGCGATCCGCCCCTCCCGGGCGCGCAGGCCCAGCACCGAGCGCCTGCCCTCGACCTGCCAGCGCCGGCCGCGACGGTCGCTCAGCTCCCCGCCCGGCGCGAAGCGAACCTCGCCACGCGAGCTCTTCACCACGGCCTCGCCGCCGCTCCGTGTGAGCCACGAGGTCAACGCCCTCGGCCTCCAGAAGCCTCTCCACCACCTCCGGCACGAGCTCTTCCCGCCGCGCGCCATCGAGCACGTAGACCATGGCAGAGCGGGCGGCGGGACAGACCGCCAGCTCCGCCTCGCTCGGCGCCGGGTCGGAGGGGGTCAGCACGCGCGAGTCGGCCAGCACCTCCCGCAGGTCGAGCGTGTCCTCCACCGTGGTCTGCGAGTGGTCGGACATGACGATCACGGCGTGGTCCTCGAGGAAGGCGTCGGCACCGCCGGCCACGTGCATGATGCGCTCGAGCGCCCGATCCGCCTCGGCGATCGAGCGCACCTGGCCGTCCGGGCCCACGCGGTGGGAGTGGGTGTCGTTGTCGGGCAGCGAGAAGAGCAGGAAGTCGAACAGGTCGTGCTCGACCAGGTACGCGCCCACACAGCCGGTGTGGCGATCGCGCTGGCCGGGAAGGCCGAGGGCGGAGGTGCAGCCGGTGTTGCGGGAGTCGAACAGGTCGGCGTAGAACAGCTCGCGGGCGCCGTAGACGGGGTGGCGGAACTGCAGGGCCTCGCCGATGCGGCGGTAGACGCTCTGGCCGGAGGGGTCGTGCCGGGTGCGGCCGCGGTAGATCAGGTAGGTGGTGCAGGCGGTCCGCAGACCGGCGTCGTCGAGGTGCTCGAACAACGTGCGGCGCGCCCGGGACAGGTGCGCCATGTTCATGTTGTAGACGGTGTCGTAGAGCGAGCGGACGATCCCGAACGCCCGCGTGGCCGGCAGCGACGAGCCGTACTCGATGTAACGCTCCTCCCCGCGGTGAAACCAGTTCATCGAGGGAATGTGGTGCTCCCCCGGGCCCGTTCCCGTGGCGATCGTGGCCGACGCCACCGGGGTCACCGAAGGAAAGGTGGAGACGCACTCGCGCACGTACGTGCCCCGCCCCCTGAGCGCCGCCAGAGCCGGCGCCTGGCCTTCAGCGATGGCCTGGTCGAGCATCGCCGGCTTGAGCGAGTCGATCACCGCAAGCACGACCTTCTTGGGCGTGGCGGAGGCCACGACCTCAGCGCAGGATGCGCAGCCCGGCGTACTTCTCGTCCTCCCGGCCGCGGGCCCTGACCAGCAGGACGGCGAAGGCGATCAGCACGACGAACGAGACCGGCGGCAGGAACACGGCCACCACAGCGATCAGCACCGCCGCCACGTCGGCGTAGACGCTGAGGAGGGCCGCCGCGCCGCCCTCGAGCCGGCTGCGGGCCCGCTCCACGAGGCCCCCCACCGCCCACCATGCCAGCAGCGCGCACAGCGGCCCGGCCACCAGGCCGACCCAGGCCGGCTCGCCCCCGTCGGCCATCGCCCCGGCGAACAGCAACGCGCCCAGCACCACGCCCAGCACGGCGCTCAGCAGCTGAGCCGGGCGCCGCCGGTCCTCCCTGCCCGACCGCTCCAGGAGGTAGGCCACCACCGCAAGGGCCAGCACCGCCAGCAGGAACCCCGGCGACTCCAGGAAGCTCCAGTCCGTGCCCTCGAAGTCGATCCCGGCGTCCGCGCCGGCGAGCACGCCCACGGCCAGCGGGGGAAGATAGGGCCGCACGCCGGTCGAGCTGGCCAGGCCGGCGCCGGTGCCGAGGTCGAGGAAGAGGCTCACGGAAAGGGCGGGGTTGCGGGACGCGACAGGTAGCCTGCGGGCGGTGACGATAGTGGAGCCGGCAGCGCGCCGGCCGCGGAGCTCGCTGTGAGCGTCTCCCGCGATCTCGAGCGCTACGCGGGGCTGTTCGCCTCGCGGACCAGGGTCATGAAGTCCTCGGCCATGCGGGACCTGATGGCCGTGACCGCCCGACCCGAGGTCATCTCCCTCGCAGGTGGCCTGCCGGACACGAGCACGTTCCCGCCCGACACGTTCGCCGCCGTGGCCCAGCGAATCGCGGCGGAGTCCTGCGCCAAGGCGCTGCAATACGGGCCCACCGAGGGCCTCGCGGAGACCAAGGACTGCATCGCCCAGGTCATGGAGGCCGAGGGCATGCGGGCGGACCCGGAGGACATGGTGGTCACTACCGGCGGGCAGCAGGTGATCGACCTGGTGACCAAGACGCTGATCGATCCCGGCGACGTCGTGATCGCCGAGGGGCCCACCTATCCCGGGGCGGTGCCCGTCTTCTCCGCCTACCAGGCCGACGTCGTGCAGATCGAGATGGACGCCGACGGGATGCGGGTCGACCTCCTGGAGGAAACTCTCGGGCGGCTCGAGCGTGAGGGGCGCCGGCCCAAGTTCATCTACACGGTTCCGAGCTTCCAGAACCCGGCCGGGGTGACCATGTCCCTGGCCCGGCGCCGCCGGTTGGTGGAGGTGGCGCACGAGCGCGAGCTGCTGGTGCTGGAGGACAACCCCTACGGCCTGCTGCGCTACGAGGGCGAGCCGCCACCGCCCCTCTACGCGCTCGACCGCGGTGTCTACGTCATGTACCTGGGGACCTTCTCCAAGATCCTCTCTCCCGGCATCCGGCTGGGCTGGGTGGTGGCGCCTCCACCCGTGCTGGAGAAGATCAACCTGGGCAAGCAGTCGGCCGACCTCTGCACCTCGACCCTGTCGCAGCTCATGGTGCAGGCCTACTTCGACCAGGAGCGCTGGCGCGACTACGTCGATTCGCTCACCGACGTCTACCGCAGCCGCCGCGACACGATGCTGGACGCTCTGGCCGACCACTTCCCGCCACAGGCCGAGTGGACTCGTCCTCGAGGCGGACTTTTCGTATGGGCGACCCTGCCCGACTTCATCGACACCACCGACCTGCTCGCCCGCGCGCTGCGAGACAACGTGGCTTTCGTGCCGGGCGCCGCGGCCTTCCTGGACGGCCGCGGGCACGCCTCTATGCGGCTCAACTTCTCGGGCTCGGGCGAGGAGTCGATCCGCGAGGGCATCCGCCGGATCGGCGAGGTGGTCACCGAGCAGGTCGAGCTCTACGGGACGCTCACCGGCGAGCACGAGCCCGTGACGCTCGAAGAGCCCGCGACCCCGCAGGCCGAGGTGCTCCCCATGCCGAGCCATGACGAGCGCGAGCGACGGGCGCGGGGCTCGTGAGCCGGATCGCTGTATTGAAGGGTGGGCGCTCGCTGGAGCGCCAGATCTCGCTGCGCTCCGGAGGCCGAGTGGAGGACGCCCTTGGCCGCCTGGGCCACGAGGTGATCGCGATCGACGCGGGACTCGACCTGATCCGGCGCCTGCGCGAGTCGGCTCCCGACGCCGCCTTCATCGCGATGCACGGTCGTGACGGCGAAGACGGCACCGTGCAGGAGCTGCTCGAGATCCTGGGCGTCCCCTACACCGGCTCGGGCGTGCTGGCCTGCCTGCGCGCCACCGACAAGGTCGTGGCCAAGTACCTCATGCTCGAGGCCGGTATCCCCACCCCCGACTTCGTGGCCTTCAGCGAAACGGCCTTCCGCGGCCTCGGCGCCGCCGAGACGCTCGCGTCCATCGAGACCCGGCTCGGCTTCCCACTGGTGATCAAGCCCTCCAGCCAGGGCTCCGCCCTGGGCATCAAGTTCGCCCGTCGCGCCGCCGACGTGCCCGCGGCTCTCGTGGCCGCCTTCTCGTACGACTCGCGCGTTCTGCTCGAGCGCCACGTGGACGGGCGCGACCTCGCCGTCTCGGTGCTGGCCGGCGAATCGCTGCCCGTGGTCGAGGCGGTGCCGCGCGAGGAGCCCTTCTACGACTTCGAGGCCCGCTACGAGATCGGCCGCACGGACTTCGTGTGCCCGGCCGACCTCCCCGGCGGCCTCGACCAGCGCGCGCAGGACATGGCGCTGCGCGTCTACGAGCTCCTGGGCTGCTCCGGCTTCGCCCGCGTGGACCTGATGCTTGCCGGCGACGGCGAGCTGACTGTCCTCGAAGCGAACATCGTGCCCGGGCTCACCGAGACCAGCCTGCTTCCCCAGGCGGCCGAGGCCGCCGGCATCGGCTTCGACGAGCTGGTGGCGCGCATGCTGGAACCGGCGCTGGCGCGGGCGCCGGCCTGAGGGGGAGCGGCCCGGGCCGCCGCCCCTACCCGTCCTCGCTGCGAAAGTCCTCGGGCGTGACGTTGTCCAGGAAGTCCTTGAACTTCTCCACGACTTCCTCGGTGTCCTCGACCTCGTGCTCGAACTCGATCGCGGACTCGCTGATCACGTCCTCGGCCGCGAAGATCGGCGCGCCCGTGCGCACCGCCAGGGCCAGGGCGTCGGAGGGGCGCGAGTCGATCGGGATCTCGCGGCCGTTGAGCTGGAGGGTCACCTCGGCGTAGAAGGTGTTCTCGCGCAGCTCGGTGACCGCCACCCGCGAGCAGCTCACTTCCAGCTCGGTGAGCATCTCGCTGATCAGGTCGTGGGTCATGGGCCGCGGCGTGTTGGCGCCCTGGAGCTTCATCAGGATCGCCGCAGCTTCCGGGTGGCCGATCCAGATCGGCAGGAACTTGTTGCCGTCGCGGGTCTTGAGCAGGACGATCGGCTGCTTGCCGACCATGTCGAAGCTCACGCCGTATATGACCATCTCCTGCATGGCTCATCGACAGTCTAGACCGACCGGCGGGAAGCCTTGCGGCCGTGCCGGAGCATCGGCGGGGAGGACCGGGCACAGCAGGCTCTCGCAGCCGCGGAACGGCAGGAGCCCCCAAATGCTCTCGGGGGCTCCGGCACTCGCCTGTTGCTTGGAGCGTGACACAGAGCCACGCCGCAGTGGGCGATCCTGGACTCGAACCAGGGACCTCGTCCTTATCAGAGACGCGCTCTAACCGACTGAGCTAATCGCCCGCGGACGGCGATTGTAGCGTCGCTGTCAGGCCGCCCGGCGGGCCCTCCCGGCGAGGATCCGCTCGGCCAGATCGACTGCCTGGCCGGGGCTGGCGAAGTCGATCTGGGCCCGGCAGCCCGAGCCGTGGGCACGGACGCGGACGTCTTGCCCGAGCGCCGCGGACAGCGCATCCTCGGCCGCCGCGAGGGCCTGCTCGAGGTCGGGATGCAGCCGCCGCGGCCCCGCGGCACGCGGGCCCGCCTCAGGGGAGCCGGTCTCGGCCTCCCGGGCCCGCTCCTCGGTCTCGCGCACCGACCAGGCGCCGTCGCGGGCCTCGCGCGCGAGCCGGCGGCGTTCGGCGTGGTCCTTGCAGAGCAGTATCGCCCGGCCGTGGCCCTCGGACAGCTCGCGACTCTGGATCAGGTCGAGCGCCTCGTCAGGCAGGTCGAGCAGGCGGATGAGGTTGGAGACGGCCACGCGGCTGCGCCCCACCCGGCGTCCGAGCTCCTCCTTGGTGAGGCCGAGATCCTGGACGAGCATCGCGCAGGCCCGGGCCTCCTCGACCGGGTTCAGGTCGACGCGGGCCATGTTCTCCGCCAGCGCCAGGTCGAGCTGCTCGCGCTCGTCGGCATCCCTGAGCAGGGCGCGGGATCGTCTCCAGCCCGGCCTCGCGAGCCGCCCGCACGCGGCGCTCGCCGGCCACGAGCTCGTAGTGCCCACTGGACAGGGCGCGGACCACGATCGGCTGGAGCACGCCGCGCGCGCGGATCGACTCCGCCAAGCGGGCGAGGGCGTCCTCGTCGAAGCTGCGCCGGGGCTGGCGCGGGATTCGGCCGCACCAGCTCGAGCGGGACCTCGCGCAGGCCCTCCTCGCCGCCGGGTCGCTGGGGCAGGATGGCGGCGAGGCCCAGCCCATGCCGCGGCGCTCCTCAGCCACGGGCCGCCACCTCGCGGGCCAGCCGCAGGTAGGCCGCCGAACCGGCGCTGCGCGGAGCGTGGCGCACGACCGGGAGCCCGAAGCTCGGCGCCTCCCCGAGCCGGACGTTGCGGGGCACCACGGTGTCGAACACCAGGTCCGGGAAGTGCTCGCGCACCTCTCGCTCGACGTCACGTGCCAGCCGCGTGCGGCCGTCGTGCATCGTGAGGATCATCCCCGCCACGGTGAGCCGGGGATTGAGCTCACGCTGGATCAGGGACAGGGTGTCCAGCAGCTCGGCGAGACCCTCGAGCGCGAAGTACTCGGTCTGGACCGGCACGATCACCCGATCGGCCGCCACCAGCGCGTTCACCGTCAGCGGGCCAAGCGAAGGCGGGCAGTCCAGCAGGGTGAAGAGGTAGCGCTCGCGCACGTCCCCCAGCCGCGCGCGCAGACGTCGACTCCGACCCCGGCGATGCGGGGCAGCTCGACGTTCGCGCCCGCGAGCTCGGGCGTGGAGGGCACGAGGTCGAGCCGCTCGATCCCGGTCGCCGTCGCCGCGTCGGGGAGCTTCAGCTCGCCCGCGAGGCAGTCATACACGTGCGGGCTTAGGTCCTTGCCCATCCCAAGCGCAACCGTCGCGTTGCACTGCGGGTCGAGGTCCACCAACAGAGTCCGGTGGCCGGCGTCCGCGATGCTCGCGCCGAGGTTCACGGCGGTCGTGGTCTTTCCCACCCCGCCCTTCTGGTTGGCGATGGCCACAACGCTGCCCATGGATGCCTGACGCTACGGCGTACTCCGGTCGGAATCTCCTACTTCGCGCGGTTCGGCTCCGAACCCTTCAGGCCAGCGGCCGCTTGCGGGCCAGACCCGGCCGGCGAGGGATGCCGGAGGGGACCGGCCCCACCCTGCTGAAGACGTGCAGGTGCCGGTTCTCGGCCCCCTCGAACGGCACCACGCGCCGCACCCCGACCACCCCCAGCCCAAGCCGCTCGGCCGCCGCGGCTCCCGCCTCCTCCTCGCCCGAATCGCGTGCTCCCTTCCAGGCGACCAGAACCCCGCCGGGTCCCAGCAGAGGCGCTGCGTACTCGACCAGGGTCGCGAGCGGCGCAACCGCGCGGGCGGTGACCGCGTCGTAGGCCTCCCGTCCCCCTCCGAGCGCGGGCTCCGCCGCCGCCCACTCCTCGGCCCGGGTGATCAGCGGGCGGGCGTTGCCCACGTGGGCGGCTTGCGCCAGCCGGGCGATCACCGCGGCCTTGCGGGCCACCGACTCGATCAGATCGACCCGCGCGCCCGGCAACGCGATCGCCAGCGCCAGGCCGGGAAAGCCGGCCCCTGCTCCCACGTCGGCGATCCGGCGAGCGTCACGAAGCCCCTCGACCTCCAGGCCACTGAGGCTGTCGGCCACGTGGACCTCGAGCGCCGCCGGCGGATCGCTCACCGTTGTGTGCGGATCCGGCTCGGCCGCGAGCGCATCGAGCACGAGCACGAACTGGTCAGCAGCCGAGGCCGGTAGTCCGTAGCGGTCCAGCAGCGGGACGAGCGTTTCTCGTGAAACGCCCGTGGGTCAGCCCGAGTAGCCGTGGGCCGGGCTGATCACCAGCCGGCGGTCGGGCTCGTCGCCCTCGCTGTGCGTCTCGACGTCGGTGCGCTCGCGCAGGTAGAGGTGCACGATCTTGCGCTCGGCGGGGCGCATGGGCTCGAGCTCCACCGGCCGGTCGTAGCGCAGCGCCTCGGCCGACGCGCGGTCCGCCATGCGGTGCAGCGCGGCCTCCCGCCGGTCGCGGTAGCCGGCGGCGTCGACGGTCACCTGCTTGCGCTCCTCGTGGCCGCGCGAGGCCGCCCGGAAGGCCAGGTGCTGAAGCGCGTCGATCGTCGCCCCGTGCTTGCCGATCAAGAGCCCCAGCTCATCGCCGTTCACCGTCGCCCGGATCTCTTCGTCGTTCTCGCGGATGTCGACCGTCGCCCGCAACCCGAGCGCCTGCACCACCCGGCCCACCAGGGCGCGAACGCGCTCGGCGGGTTCCTCGGGCACGGTCTCCGCCGCCTCGCGCCAGGCCTCGAGGTCCACGCTGGCCCGGACGCGAGCGGGCCGGTCGGCGCCCGGCTGGTCGACGGTCTCGAACTGCACGCTCTCCGCGGTGATGCCCGGGAAGCGCGGCTCCAGGGCCTTCATCGCCGCCCAGCGCGCCTCTCCCAGCGTGTCGGCCTGGGCCTCGGCGACGAGGTCCTCGGGACGCGGCTCCTCGCTCACCGGCATCCGTCTCCTCTCAGCGACGGCGCCCGGAGCGCTTCTTCTTCTTGCGCGGCGAGCGCGGCGGCGCCTTGGCGGGCCCGCCGTTGCCCGCGCCGGACGACTTGCCGCTCACGGCCGCCGCCGGCGCCGGCGACGGCTTGGCGGCCGCGGGCTTGCCTCGCGCCGGCTTCCCGTCGCTCTTGTCGTCCTCCTCGGGAGCGGTGAGCTGCGGCTTTGGATAGAGCTTCTTGACCAGGAGCTGCTGGCCGATCGTCCACACGTTGGTGGTGATCCAGTACACGATCAGCCCGGCCTCGAAGTTGATGATGAAGACGACGAATACGAACGGCAGCGCGAACATGATCCGGCGCTGCATGGGATCTGCGCTGAAGGCGGTGACCGCGCTGGCCGCCAGCTGGGTGGCCACGTAGAGCACGATCAGCACACCGAGCAGCACCGGGTCCCCGGTGACCTTCTCGGCCAGGTTGTCGATCGGGAAGAAGCCCGGGTTGGCCTCGATGTCCGCCTTGAACTCGTCCGAGCGCAGCAGGTAGAAGAGCGAGATGAAGAACGGGATCTGCAGCAGCAGCGGCATGCAGGACCCGAGCGGGTTGACCTTCTCGCGCTGGTAGAAGGCCATGACCTCCTGGTTCATCCGCTGCTTGTCGTCCTTGTAGCGCGCCTGGATCTTCTTGATCTCGGGCTGGAGCCCCTGGAGGCGCTGCATCGACTTCACGCCCTTGAACGTCAGGGGCAGGATCAAGATGCGGACGGTGAAGGTCAGCAGGATGATCGCCCAGCCCCAGGTGTTCGGACCGTCTCCGATGACCCCGTGCCAGAACTCCAGCACCCACTGGCAGGCGTCGATGAGTGGTTGAAGGATGCTTTGCACGGGGCAGGTGGTGGCTGGTCGGGTCTAGGGCTGAGGACGCGGGCGGAACAGGGTCTGATCCTCCACGAAGTCGACGCCGCCGTGACTCCAGGGGTTGCAGCGAAGCAGCCGCCAGGCGGCGAGGACGACCCCTCGGAGTATGCCGTAACGCCGCACGGCTTGGATCGCGTACTCCGAGCAGGAGGGGTAGTACTTGCAGCGAGCGGGCAGCGCCGGCGAGATGGCGCGCTGGTAGACGCGCACGGGCGCCGTGGCCAGCCGGCGCAGCGCCATCACGATCGAGGCCCTCCTCCGCTCAAGCCGGCCTCCTGCAGGACGTCGGCCAGGGCCCGCTCGATCGCGCCCTCACCGCCCTCGCGCGCCAACTCGCCCACCGCGGGGCGAGCCACGATCACGAAGTCGTAGCCGTCGTCCAGCTGCTCGGCCTGCGCCCAGAAGGCCTCGCGTAGCAACCGCTTTATCCGGTTGCGCTCAACCGCGCCGCCGAGCTTGCGGCCCACCGACAGTCCGAGCCGGGGAGCGCCGTCAAGACCGCCGCGGGGAAAGCAGTAGATCACGAGGTGGCGGGTCGCGTACGAGCGGCCTTCCCGGTACACGCGCTCGAACTCGCCGCTGCGCGACAACCGGCGGCGCTTGCGGCGCGCACGGTCGGCCATGGGCTACGGCGTGAGCCGCTTGCGGCCCTTGGCCCGGCGCCGCTTGAGCACGTGGCGCCCTGCCCGCGTGCGCATGCGGGCGCGAAACCCGTGGGTGCGGGCGCGCTTGCGCTTCTTCGGCTGGTAGGTGCGCTTCATGGACGAGAGAGGCGTTCCGGGCGGCAACGAACGCCTGCAGGCCAGGGTACAAGATCGGCTTGCGGCCCCACTGTGGATTCCCTGTTCAAAAGCGGTTCAGCCGCTTTTCACGCGTTTTGCGGGCTGCCGCCCAGGGACCCGGCGGGCCGCGCCGAGAGGTCGTTGTACACTCGCCTCGCCGAGGGCAGCCGGGGTCGCCCGCCCCGCCGTTTCCTCTCTCCACATCGTTTGTGTGACCGAGCCCGAGAGGAGGGTCGCGACCGCCTGTGCCGACGCAGCTGGACCAGCTCTGGGACGAGATCCGCGAGGATCTTCGGCGGGAGACACCCGACTTCAAGTTCCAGATCTGGCTGGAGCCGCTCGAGCTGGCCGCCGTCCGGGCGAACGTCCTCTACGTCCGGGCGCCCGATCACATCCGGACCTCGGTTCGCGAGCGCTACGTACCCCTGCTCCGCCGTTCCGCCCGCGCCAGGGTCGATCCTCGCGCGGTCGTCGAGATCGTCGACGGCTCGTGGCAGCCGCCGGACGCCGCGGACAGGCCCGTCTCGGCCCAACCGACCGGCGGCGCCCTCAATCCGAAGTTCACCTTCGAGCAGTTCGTGATCGGGGCGGGCAACCGCTTTGCCCACGCCGCAGCGCTCGCCGTTGCCGAGCTGCCGGCGCAGGCCTACAACCCGCTGTTCCTCTACGGCAGCCCAGGACTCGGCAAGACGCATCTGCTCCACGCAATTGCCGCCTACGTCGGACGGCATGGCTCGGGGCTCCGCGTGCGCTACGCGACCATCGAGGAGTTCACCAGCGAGTTCGTCGAAGCGGTCCGTGCGCGGCAAACGACAAGCTTCAAAGAGGGCTTCCGCTCCGCGGACCTGGTGCTGATCGACGACGTCCAGTTCCTCGCCGGCCGGGTCAAGACCCGCGAGGAGTTCTTCCACACTTTCAACGTGCTGCTGGAGTCGGGCCGGCAGTTGGTGCTCACCTCCGATCGCACCCCGGAGGAGATCCCCGACCTGGAGGCACGGCTGATCGAGCGCTTCAGGGCAGGGCTGGTCGTTGAGCTCGACCGGCCGGCGCTGGCCGTCCGGCGAGCGATCCTCGCGATTCGAGCCCGGCTGGACGACGTTGAGGTAGCCGAAGAGGTCCTGGACGAAATTGCGATTCAGGTGGACACGAGCGTGCGGGCTCTCGAAGGCGCCCTGATCCGGGTGGTGGCCTATTGCTCCCTGACGCAGGAAGCTCCGACGCCGGCTCTTGTTCGCCACGTCCTGCAGCGCCTTGGCGAGAGCGCGAGCGTCGCTCCCGCCGGAATCGAGGCGATCGTCGATGCGGCAGCTCACGAGTTCGGGATCGAACGGCAGGCCCTGCTGGCTCGAGACCGCCGCCCAGTCGTCACACGCGCCCGGCATGTGGCGATGTACGTTGCGCGCGAGCTCACCGGCCAAAGCCTGCCGGAGATCGGCCGCCAGATGGGAGGCCGCAATCACACCACCGTGCTCCACGCAGTCAACCGAGTGGGGAGTGCCCTGGACACCGATCCCGCTTTGCGGACAGCAGTTGACAACCTTCGTCAACGACTTGACCGATCCCTTTGACGGCCGATCCGAATGACAGAATCAACAGACCGTGAACATGACCGCTTCCGCTCCACAAGCCGCCCCACCACCGGAATCCACTTCTCCCACAGGCCCTACAACATCAACCTCAGATAGGCAGCGTCAGTTGAAGCTCACCGTTTCCCGTGAAACGTTCCTCTCCCGGCTTTCCGTAGCCGTCCGCGGCGCGTCCACGCGCAGTGCCATCCAGACGCTCGCAGGGGTTCTCATACGGGTGGACGACGATCGGGCGGAGTTGCAGGCCACGGACATGGAGCTGGGCGTCCGAATCGGGCTGGAGACAACCGAGGCTTCCCCCGGCGTGGTCGTGGTCCCTGGCCGGCTGCTGCTGGACGTGGTTCGATCGCTTCCGCAGGACCAGGTCACGCTCGAGCACCGAGTCTCACATCAGGATGTGGAGGTCGTTTCGGGGCCTGCTCGCTTTCATCTGCGCACTCTTCCAGCCGAAGACTTCCCCAAGCTGCCCGAGCCGCCCGCCGAGGGAGCCCTGACGGTGCCGGCAACCGCCTTCGTCGACACGATCGCGCGCGTAGCTCGGTCCGCCTCGCGAGACGAGACGCGCCCGCACCTCACCGGCGTGCTGGTCACCGCAGCGGGCACCGATCTGCGCATGGTCGCCACCGACTCCTACCGGCTGAGCGTCAAGGAGACCGTGCTCGAAGCGGAGTTGGACGGCACGCTCGAGGCCAATATCCCGGCGCGGACGCTGCAGGAGCTGGGGCGCATCGCCTCGGCGTCGGACGCGGAGGAGATAACCGTCGCGGCGCTCGAGAACCAGGTCGTGTTCGGCGTCGCCGACGTAGTGCTCTCGTCGCGCTTGGTCGAGGGGCGCTTTCCGAACTACCAGCAGCTGCTACCCGACTCCTACGAGCACGAGTTGCGCGTGAGCCGGGTGGAGCTGCTCGAAGTGGTGCGCCGGGTCGGCCTGTTGGCCCAGAAGAACGCTCCGCTGCGGTTGCGCTTCTCGGAGGGCCAACTCGACGTATCCGCCCAGACCCCGGACGTGGGAGAGGCGAGTGAGTCGCTGCCCGTGCCCTTCGGGGGCGATGAGCCGCTCGAGATCGGGTTCAACCCGGAGTTCTTCCGCGAGGGGCTGGAGAGCACCGAGTCGGACGAGCTCGTCCTCAAGCTGATCAGCCCGCTGCGGCCGGGCCTCATCCAGACCGGCGACGAGGGTGCCGGCTTTCTCTACCTCGTGATGCCGATCCGCCTCAACGTCTAGGGCCACCGGCATGCGCATCGCGCGCGTCGGTCTCCGTGACTTCCGCAACTACGCGCGGGCAACGCTCGATCTGACGGCCGGACTGACCGTCGTTGCCGGCCGCAACGGCGCCGGGAAGACCAACCTCCTCGAGGCGTTGTACTTCGGCGCCACCGGCCGCTCGCCGCGAACGGCCAACGAACGCGAGCTCCTCCGCCACGGCGGGGACGGAGTGGCGCGCGTGGTGCTGGACACCGAAAGCCGCGAGGCGACGCACCGGATCGACGTGGGCTTCACGCCGGGCGAGCCCAAGCGGGTGCGAATCGACGGCAGCCCGGTGGACGGTCTGCTCGGCGTCGAGATGCGGCCGCTGGTCAGCGTGTTCCTGCCCGAGCGGCTGGACCTGGTGAAGGGTGCCCCCGCCAACCGCCGGGCGCACCTCGACCAGGTGGTGGCTGCGCTGTGGCCCGCCCGCGCGGGCACGCGCGCCGAGTACGGCCGGGCGCTCGCCCAGCGCAACGCGCTGCTGGCCCGGATTCGGGCCGGGCAGGCCGGAGCGGAGGCGCTTGACGCGTGGGATACCGAGCTCGCCCGCCAGGGCATGCGGCTGATGGAGGACCGTGCGGAGGCGATCGCCGGGCTGCGTTCGGGCTTCGCTGAGCGGGCCGAGCGCCTCGGCCTCCCCGGCGCGGCGGAGCTGCGCTACCGGCCGCGCTCGAATGCCTCCGACCCGGACGGCCTCGTCGCGGAGCTGGCCGAGCGTCGCCAGGGGGACCTCGAACGGGGCTTCACCGCTCACGGGCCTCATCGCGACGACGTGTCGCTGCTTCTGAAAGGGGAGTCGCTGCGGGCCTACGGCTCCCAGGGCCAGCAGCGCGCCGCCCTGCTCGCGCTCCTGTTTGCCGAGCGCAGCCTGCTGGGCGAGCGGCGCGGGCGCTGGCCCGTCATGTTGCTCGACGACGTCATGTCCGAGCTCGACGCGGGCCGCCGGGAGCTGTTGGCAGAGCTGCTGCGGGACGGCGGCCAGGCGGTGATCACCGCGACCGAGCCCGAGCAGGTGCCGGGCGCGATGCTCGCCGGGGGTGAGCTCGTGCGCGTGGAGGAAGGGACGATCCGTCCGGTCGCCGGCCCGGTGGCGGCATGAGGAGGGTTGCGCCGAGGCCACTGGCCGTCGCCCTCGCGAGCGCGGTCAGCCAGGCCGAGCCGGCAACTCTTCTGGCTCGTGTCCAGGCCGCCTGGCCCATCGCGGCGGGTGCGGGGCTGGCCGCTGCGGCGAGGCCGGCGGCCGAGCGCGAGGGCGTGGTGACGGTGGCCTGCGAATCCGCCGTATGGGTGCAGGAGCTCGAGCTTCTCGGGCCGGAGATCCTCGCCCGCCTGAACGAACGACTGACAGCTGCTGACGGTGGGCGGGTGACCCGTCTGCGCTTCGTGGTCGGTTCGCCCCCGAACCGTTACTGACCGGACGGTCGACAGCCTGGGTGAGGGCGCCAAAATTTCGGCGATTTGCGGGTATTTTGTAACACTCGAGGCCGTCCGGAGCGGGGGGTAGCCTGCTACCATTGACAACAGTCTTGGGAAGCGCCCCGGCCCGTCCCTTGTGGCGACGGAGTCGGGGCGTTTCATGGTGGAGCGGCCCGTGCCCACTGTCGGCCGCGTGACGGAAGGAAGGATTTGGCGAGCAAGCCTCAGAAGGACGGACCCGGGCGCCAGCCTGCCCGGTCGCGCCGCGACGGCAAGCCGGGAAACGGCACCTATGACGCGCAGGACATCACGGTCCTCGAGGGTCTGGAGGCCGTGCGGAAGCGCCCCGGCATGTACATCGGCTCGACCGGCGCCCGCGGCCTGCACCACCTCATCTACGAGGTCGTGGACAACTCCGTCGACGAGGCACTGGCCGGCGAAGCGGACGCGGTCGAGATCGCCATTCACCCGGACAACAGCGTCACGGTCACCGACAACGGCCGCGGCATCCCGGTCGCCATGCACGAGAAGGAGGGGCGGCCCGCCGCGGAGGTGGTGCTGACCACGCTGCACGCCGGGGGCAAGTTCGGCGACGGCGGTGGCTACAAGGTCTCCGGCGGCCTGCACGGCGTGGGCGTCTCCGTCGTGAACGCGCTCTCGGAGTGGCTGCACCTCACGGTCTGGCGCGACGGCCACGAGTGGACGCAGTCGTATGAGCGCGGCGCGACATCGGGCTCGCTGGAGCGGGGGTCCAAGACCGACCGCCGCGGCACCCGCATCGCCTTCTTGCCGGACCTCGAGATCTTCGAGACGATCGAGTACGACCGCACGGTCCTCGAGCAGCGCTTCCGGGAGATGGCATTCCTGACGAAGGGCCTGCGGATCAACTTCCGCGATGAGCGCGGCGAGGGCTTCGAGACGAGCTTCCAGTACGACGGAGGCATCGTCGACTTCGTGAAGTACCTCCACGGCCAGGGCACGCGCGAGCCGCTGCACTCGAAGATCGTCTACCTGGCGGACTCGAGCGACATCGGCGACGTCGAGGTCGCGCTGCAGTGGAACACCTCCTACCAGGAGGCGCTCCTCTCCTTCGCCAACAACATCAACACCCACGAGGGCGGGACCCATCTCTCGGGCTTCCGCTCCGCCCTCACGCGCACGATGAACGCCTTCGCACGCCAGAAGGGCGAGCTCAAGGAGAAGGACGCCAACCTCCAGGGCGAGGACGTCCGCGAGGGGCTCACCGCGATCATCTCGGTCAAGATCCGCGACCCGCAGTTCGAGGGCCAGACCAAGACGAAGCTCGGGAACCCACCGGTGGAGGGGTTCGTCCAGGCGGCCGTCAACCGCGGTCTGGCCGAGTTTCTCGAGGAGAACCCCGGCGAGGGCAACCGCATCATCAGGAAGACCGTCGAGGCCGCCCGCGCCCGTGAGGCGGCCCGCAAGGCGCGCGACCTTACGCGGCGCAAGTCGGCGCTCGAGAACTCCACGCTGCCGGGCAAGCTGGCGGACTGCTCGGTCCGCGACCCCGCCCTGGCGGAGATCTTCATCGTGGAGGGCGACTCTGCGGGCGGTTCCGCAAAGGCCGGGCGCAACCGCAACACACAGGCGATCCTGCCGCTGCGCGGCAAGATCATCAACGTCGAGAAGAACCGCATCGACAAGGTGCTCTCCAACAAGGAGATCCAGGCGCTGATCACCGCGATCGGCACCGGGATCCGCGAGGAGTTCGATCTCGACAAGGCCCGCTACCACAAGGTCATCCTCATGACCGACGCCGACGTGGACGGAGCGCACATCCGCACGCTGGTGCTCACGTTCGTTTACCGCGAGATGCCGCAGCTGATCGAGGCCGGCTACGTCTTCATCGCGAAGCCGCCGCTCTACAAGGTCAAGTCCGGCAAGCAAGACGTCTACATCGAGAAGGAGTCGGAGCTCGAGGAGGTCCTGCTGCGCGACAAGCTCGAGGCGATGGAGGTCAGCGACCGGACCGGGCGCACCTTCGACCTGACGCACGCGCGCTGGCAGAAGTACGGCCGGCTGCTGAAGCAGTACGAGGGCTGGGCCGCCGCCCTCCGTGCCGAGCACGGCCACGACCTGATCACCTTCCTCGAGGAGTCGACGATCCTCGACGCGGGCGCCACCGACCCCGACGCGGTCATCGCCCTGCTGAAGGGCGACGACCCGGAGGGCGAGCCCTACGAGACCGAGCTGCTGTCGGACGACCCGCTGGAGCTGGTTGTCCGCGTGGTCGAGAGGAAGACCGGTACCGCGAAGACCTACCGCCTTTCGCGCCCGATGTTCGCGACGCCGGAGTACGGCGGGTTCGTGAAGATCCACCGCGAGCTCGAGACGCTCGCCGGCACGCCCCCCTTTGACGTGGTGCTGGGCAAACGCGAAGCAACCGCGCTCTCGTTCGAGGAGCTGCACAAGAAGGTGATCGAGGTCGCGCGCGACGGCGTGCCCCTGCAGCGCTTCAAGGGGCTCGGTGAGATGAATGCGGACCAGCTCGCCGACACCACCATGGACCCCGAGCAGCGCACCCTCCAGCTCGTCACGATCGACGACGCGAGCGCAGCCGACCAGGTGTTCTCGATGCTGATGGGTGACGCCGTGGAGCCGCGCAGGGAGTTCATCGAGAGCCACGCCCGCGAAGTGACCAACCTGGACGTCTAGGGAGCCCGGGATGTCCATCGATCAGCTGACGGGCGGGAACATCGAGCCGCGCGGCCTCGAGGAGGAGATGCGCTCCTCCTACCTCGATTACGCCATGAGCGTGATCGTGGGCCGGGCGCTGCCGGACGTGCGCGACGGCCTCAAGCCGGTCCACCGGCGGGTGCTGTTCTCGATGCAGGAGGCCGGGCTCCAGCCGAACCGGCCCTTCCGGAAGGCCTCCCGGGTCGTCGGAGACGTGATGGGGCAGTTCCATCCTCACGGCGACGCGGCCATCTACGACACGCTGGTGCGGCTCGGCCAGGACTTCGCGATGCGCTATCCGCTGGTCGATCCGCAGGGCAACTTCGGCTCGATCGACAACGACCCGGCGGCGGCGATGAGGTACACCGAGGCCCGCCTCTCGCGCCTCGCCACGGAGATGCTCCGCGACATCGACGCGGACACCGTCGCGTTCGGGCCCAACTACGACGAGTCGCGCCAGGAGCCGCTCGTCCTGCCGTCGCGCTTTCCCAACCTGCTCGTCAACGGCGCCGCCGGCATCGCGGTGGGGATGGCCACCAACATCCCTCCGCACAACCTGCGCGAGGCGATCGACGCCGTGGTCGCGTTCATCGACGCTCCCGACATCGACGTCGGCGGGCTGATGAAGCACCTGCACGGCCCGGACTTCCCGACCGGGGGCATCATCGTCGGCCGCGGCGGCATCCGCGAGGCCTACGAGACCGGCCGGGGCCGGGTGGTGGTGCGAGGCAAGGCGCACATCGAGCCGATGGAGCGCGGCAAGGAGCGGATCATCATCACCGAGATGCCCTACCAGGTGGCCAAGGGCGACGGGCGGGGTGACGGGAGCGGCCTGATCCGGAAGATCGCGGAGCAGGTGCAGAACGGCCGGCTGAAGGAGATCGCGGACCTCCGCGACGAGTCCGATCGCTCGGGCATCCGGCTGGTGATCGAGCTCAAGCGGGACGCGCTGCCGAAGGTGGTGCTCAACAAGCTCTACAAGCACACGCCTCTGCAGACGACCTTCGGCGTGAACATGGTCGCGCTCGTCGACGGCGTGCCGCGGACGCTCGGGCTGCTGCCGATGGTCAAGAACTACGTCGACCACCAGCGCGACGTGGTCGTGCGCCGGACCAAGCACGAGCTGCGCGAGCGCGAGGCGCGGCTGCACATCCTCGAGGGCCTGCTCGTCGCGATCTCCGACATCGACGCGGTGATCGAGCTCATCCGCTCATCCCCCGATCCGGACAGCGCCCGCGACGGCCTCATGGAGCGCTTCGAGCTGTCGCGAGTCCAGGCCCAGGCCATCCTCGACCTGCGCCTGGCCCGGCTCACGGCGCTCGAGGCGGACAAGGTGCGCCAGGAGCACGCGGACACGCTGGAGCGCATCCGCGAGCTGCGGGAGATCCTCGGCGACGAGGCCAGGGTGATGGGCCTCGTCAAGGAGGAGCTGCTCGAGATCAAGGAGCGCTACGGCGACGAGCGTCGGACCCAGATCACCCACTCCGAGGACGAGATCGACATCGAGGACCTGATCGCCGATCAGCAGATGGTCATCTCCATCACCCACTCGGGCTACATCAAGTCGCTGCCACTGGCCACCTACCGGCAGCAGAAGCGCGGCGGTGTGGGCGTCATGGGGATGGACATGAAGGACGAGGACTACATCGAGCACCTCTTCGTGTCGTCGACCCACGACTACCTGCTCTTCTTCACCAACCGGGGCAAGGTCTACCGCCAGAAGGTCTACGAGCTGCCCGAGGCGCAGCGCACGGCCAAGGGCCGCGCGCTGGTCAACGTGCTGCCGCTGCGGGACGGCGAGCGCGTCCAGGCGGTGCAGGCCACGCGCGACTTCAACGAGGGCAAGTACCTCGTGTTCGCCACTCGCAGGGGGCTGATCAAGAAGACGGAGTTCAGCGCCTACAACACGCCGATCAAGGCCGACGGGATCATCGCGATCAAGCTCCGCGACGACGACGAGCTCGTGGCGGTGCGTCGCACCAGCGGCGACGACGACATCATCATGGTCTCCCGCTCAGGTCAGGCCGCGCGCTTCAACGAGGACCAGGTGCGGGCCATGGGCCGGGACACGGGCGGCGTCCGGGGCATGAACGTGGACCGGGGTGAGAACCGCGTGCTCGCGATGGACGTGGTGCGTCCCGACACCGAGCTGCTCGTGGTCACCGAGAACGGCTACGGCAAGCGCACTCCGATCGAGGACTACCCGGTCAAGGGCCGCGGCACGATGGGCGTCAAGACCATCGGGCTCACCGAGCGCAAGGGCGGCCTGGCCGGCGCCCTGATCGTCCGTGAGCACCACGACCTCGTCTTCATCTCCCAGTACGGCATGGTGCAGCGCACCGCCGTGCGCGGGATCTCCGAGCAGGGACGGCCCGCGCAGGGTGTGCGGCTGATGAACCTGCGCGAGGACGACGTCGTCAGCGCCGTCGCGCTCGTGATGGAGACGTCGGCCGACACCGCCGCCCCGGTGCAGGAGGGCCTCGAGGAGGCCCAGCCCGGAGTGAAGGCGAAGGGCGACGAGTAGGCGACGGCCTAGCCGTCGAAGTAACGCTGCAGGGTCGGGCCGATGAGCGCCACGACCTCCTCCGGCTCCGCCGAGGCGAGCGGCTCGGCGCGTAGGACGTAGCGTACGAAGGCGAGGCCCAGCATCTGCGACGCGATCGCGGTCGCGCGCAGGTTCGTATCGCGTCCTCCGAGCGCGGCGGCGAAGCGAGGAACGATCTGGCGCTCGAGGAACTCGCGCATCAGCTCGGGACGATTAGACACCGAGCGCAGCACGCTGATGACCGGTTCGCCGCTGACGGGGTTGTCCCAGACCTGTAGGAAGCGCGTAACTAGCCGCCTGCCGGCGTCGTCGGTGCCCTCTGAGAGCACGGCGGCGATGGCGTCGGCCGGATTCACCGGGAGGCGGAGCGTTTCCACGAACAGTCCGCTCTTCGAGCCGAAGTAGTACGAGACGAGGGCCGGGTCAACGCCCGCCTCGCGTGCGATCGCCCGCATCGTCGCGCCCTCGAAGCCCTGATCGGCGAACTGCCTGCGCGCCGCCTCGACGATCGCCTCGCGGGCCTGGATCCCGTCCTGACGGGGACCGCGCTTCTTGGCCTCCGGAGCCTGTTTCATTAGGTGTTGAAATCTAGCGCACGATATGGCAGACTGATTTCAACGATTGATGAAACCTAGTCGTCAGGAGGCCGAGATGTCAGCCGATCGCCGCAAGATCCTCGTGATGATGTGCTTCGCGCTCGCGACCGTGGTGAGCGCGGTTTCCTCCCTCAACGTCGCCCTGCCCGACCTCGCTCGGGACACGGGAGCCACTCCCACAGAGCTTCAATGGATCGTCGACGCCTACGCGCTCGTGTTCGCCGGGCTGTTGCTGCCCGCCGGCGCCTTAGGCGACCGCCTCGGCCGGCGGCGCGTGTTGCTGACCGGCCTCGCGGTCTTCGGCACCGGCGCCGCGATCGCGACCACAGTCAGCGAACCGTCGACCCTGATCGCGATCCGGGCCGTCATGGGCGTGGGCGCGGCGCTGATCATGCCGACCACCCTGTCGATCATCACCGCGAGCTTCCCGCCGGGCGAGCGCGATCGCGCCGTCGGCGCCTGGGCAGGTGTCGCGGGCGGCAGCGCGCTGCTCGGCCTGCTCGTCTCGGGGGCCGTGCTCGAGATCGCCACGTGGTCCTGGGTATTCGGCTTGAGCGTTGTGCTCGCGCTGATCGCGTTCGCGGGCACGCTCCGAGTCGTGCCGGCGCACGACGTGCACGAGCCCAAGGCGCTCGACCCGGTCGGAGGCGCTCTCTCCGCGCTCGCCCTGTCGGCCCTCGTGTGGGCCTTCATCGAGGGTCCGCAGCGGGGCTGGGGCGACTCGCTGGTGGTCGGTGGCTTCGCGGGAGCGGCGCTGGTCGGACTGGCCTTCGTCACCTGGGAGCTGCGCCGGCGTGAGCCGATGCTCGACCCGCGGCTCTTCAAGCTGCGCGGCTTCACCAGCGGCTCGCTTTCCATCTTCGTCCAGTTCTTCGCGGCGTTCGGCCTGATCTTCGTCCTGTTGCAGTTCCTCCAGCTGGTGCTCGGCTATTCGCCGCTCGAGGCCGGCGCGGCGCTGGCGCCCATGGCGCTGGTGATGGTCGCGGTCGCCCCACGGGTGCCGCGCCTGGTCGAGCGGGTCGGGGTCCGCCCCGTCGGGCCGACCGGGCTGGCGCTGATGGCTGTCGGCCTCCTCGTCATCTCGACGATGGACGCCGGCTCGTCCTACTGGCACCTGCTGGCGGGCGGCCTGCTGCTCGGCCTCGGCATGGCCTTCGCGACCACCCCGGCGACCACGGCGATCGTCGGATCGCTGCCCGACGAGAAGCAGGGCGTGGCCTCCGCGGTCAACGACGCGGCGCGCGAGGTCGGAGGTGCGCTGGGCATCGCCGTCCTGGGCAGCGTGCTCGCCGATCACGTTGACCGGCTGGGCCCCGGTATGAGCGCGGCGTCGTTCGTCGACGGGTTCAGTGCGGCGCTTGTCGTCGGGGCCGCGGTGCTCGCCGCGGGCACGGTCCTCGTCCTCGTCCGGTCGCCCGGGCGCAAGCGCTCGGATCGGCCCAGCGCCGACGCGGTGCTCGCCAGCTAGATGACCGATCACGCGGCCGCGAAATCAGTCATCCGGCTCCGCACTGGTCGGCCGCCCTGTCTGCTTCAATGGGGAGACCAGGGAAAGGAGGTGGTCCGAACTTGAGTGACAGATCTTTTGGGACCCTGGAGGTGTCCGGCCGCTAGACCGGAGCTGGGCCCCGTCCTGCGGAGTCCAACCCGAGACACCGTCGGCAGGGTTGGTCGGGAATGGTCCCGCCGACCGTCGTTGAAGCACTGCCGGCCAGTCCAGCACCATTGATGCGAGGGGCGCTCCCAGGGGGCGCCCCTCGTGCTTCTCGGGGTCAGGGCTGCGCGTCGCCCTCGGTGGCCGAGTCGCCGGTCGTAGGGGTGTCGCCGCCGTTCGTTTCGGCCTGACGCTCCACCTGGTCCAGCCGTCCCTCGACGGTCTGGACCCGGGCGTCGAGGCGGTCCAGTTCGTCCGGGATGGCAGCGGTGTCTTCCTCGACGTTCTTCAGCCGCTCGTCCAGGGCGGAGACGTCATCCGCGGTGGGCAGCGCGCCGAGGCGCGTGTCCAGGCGGTCGAGCTGGGTTTGCAGCTCTTCCTGGGTGCGGCGGAGCTGCTCGGCGGTGCGCACGGACTCCTGGTCGTCGGCCGCGCGGTTGGCCACGACCAGCGCGATCACCGCTATCGCGGTCGCGGCGATGGCCCAGGCCACGGCGACCAGCAGCCAGCGGCGCAGTCCGCGGATGTCGGCGATCGTGGCCGGGCGGGCTTCGGGGTCGGGCGCCGCGGCGGGCTCGGACGGGGGTGGGTCGTCCGCCGGCGCCTCGGCCATCAGCCGACCACGAGGTACTGCTCCCAGGCCGCGGGGATCGCCGCCGCCGCGACGTGGATGAAAATCGTCGGGTTGGGTGCCTTCGGCGCCGTCGAGGGCGTCATGCGGGCCTGCCTGGGCAGACGGTCGCCCTTGCGCCGGTTACAGGGGGCGCAGCAGGTGACGATGTTGTCCCAGGTGGAGCTTCCGCCCTTCGAGCGGGGGATCACGTGGTCGACGGTCAGGCTGCCGCGTTCGTGCCCGCAGTACTGGCAGGTCCAGCGGTCGCGGGCGAAGACCGCCCGGCGGGTGATCTTGCGCCGGTGCGCGTCCCGCGGGATGCGCACGTAGGTGAGCAGCCGGATCACCACCGGCTTGGGGAGCGTCAGCGACTCGGCGTGCAGCTGCCAGTCGCCCTTCTCGAGGACCTCGGCCCGGTTCTTGAGGATCAGGACGGCGGCGCGCCGGACCGTGCAGACGTTGATCGGCTCATAGGACGCGTTCAGGACCAGGACCCGGCCGGACGACCCACCGCGCTGCGCCGCCCGGCCGGGCGGGGGCAGCGCGATGGCAGGGCCTGGTTCGGTGTCACCCACCTCGGCCGGGAAGGTCAGGTCCGCGTTCGCGCCCACGGTGAGCAGCAGTTTAGCCAGGGAGCCCGCTGGCCCTTGCATACGAACCGAGCACGCGAACCTCCTCAACACGGCGGCGGAGGGCGGCCAGGGCGTCGCTCACCGGCGGCAGCTCGGCGGCTCCTTCGAGATCGACGAAGAACATGTAGTGCCCCAGCCGGATGCGCCGCGGGCGGGACTCGATCCGGGTCAGATTCACGCCACGCTCGGCGAACTCGCCCAGCACGCCGACCAGCCAGCCCGGGGACATGTCACCGCCGCCCCAGAAGACCAGCGAGGTCTTGGCTCCGTCCGGGTCGGGCTCGGCCGCCGCGCCGGCGGGCGCGAGCCACACGAAACGCGTGGCGTTGTCCGGGTGGTCCTCCACGTCCGCCTCCAGCACCGAGCAGTCGTAGAGATCGGCCGCGAGCCGCGAGCCGAGGGCCAGGGAGGGCTCCGGCGCGCCCCGCAGCGACAGCACCGCGTCGGCGGTCGAGGGGGCCGTGACCAGGTTGGCGTGAGGCAGTCGCTCGCGCAGGAAGCGGGCGCACTGCGCCGTGGCCTGGGGGTGGGACACCACGCGGGTCACCTCGCTGAACGAGTGCGGGCGGGCGGCGATCACGCAGTGATGGATCGGGTGCACCACCTCGGCGGCGATCCGGACCCGCTCCGCCTCGGTCGCGAGGGTGTCGAGCGTGGCGGCCACAGCGCCCTCGAGGGCGTTCTCGATCGGCACGACGGCCCGGTCGACATCCCCCTCCTGCACCGCCATCACCGCCTCGTAGATCGACGCGTAGGGGACCTCGTCGACTCGCTCCGGCGCCGAGGCCCGCAGCGCCTCCTCGCTGTAGGTCCCCGCGGGGCCGAGGAAGGCGACCCTCACGTGCCCGCAGCGGCGCCGGCTGGCGGTCCGGTCACCGCCGCGGCGATGGCCTCCTCCTCCTCTGGCGAGAGGGGCAGCTCGGATGCGCCCTCACGCACCTGCTTGACGTAGAAGCGCGCCTGGTCGCGATGGACGATGGACGAGATGACCACGCCGGTGCCGTGTGCGTCGAGCAGGGCGAGACTGCTGGACTGCCGTCCGGACATCTCGTTGTAGGCGTCATAGCGCACGAGGGAGGTGTTGGCCACGCAGCCGTCGATCCGCTGCTCGGCGAGCTGGGTGCGTTGCTCCAGGCTCCCCGCCGTCTCCTCGACCCAGTCCCGCAGCTGGACGAAGGCCTGCTGAAGGCCCTGGGCGTGGCCCACCAGGTCGGTGTCGCCGCCACCCAACACCATGCGCTGGGCGGTGCGCACACGGCGCAGCTTGACGCTCAGCACGATCAGCCAGACCAGCGCGAGCAGGGCCGCTGCGGCCGCCGCAAGGGCAACGATGCCCTGGGTGGTGTTCAGGTCTTCCACGCCGGCTCAGCGTACCGGCCGCTATCCGGTGAAGATGATCGTGAAGGTGGCGCTGTTGTTGTCGGTCTGCTCCTCGCCCGGCACCGCCTCGACCTCCACCTCGACGGAGACGTTCTCGCCGGTCGGCGGCTCTTCGCTCAGCGGTATCGAGACGGTCTGGGTCTCGCCCGCGGCGATCTCGTCCACCTGCCCGTCCGCCTCGATATCACCCACGGTCACGCGCACCGGCACGTCGGTCTCGGTGTTCTCGCCCTGGTTGCTCACCTGGACCTCGAACGTGAGGTCGTCGGACAGCGGCACCGTGGCCGAGCCGCCGGGCGTGAGCGCAACCCCGCCGAGCGTTACCGTGCCGATGCCGTTGCCGTGCAGGCCGGGGGCCGCGGCTTCGTCGCCGGCGCCCTCGCCCGAGCGCACGCCGGCCACCTGATCGGCCACGAACGCCGGGGCGAGCCACTCGGGGTCGGGGACGAACTGGCTCTCCACCGGGTCCTCGGTGGCCACCTCCGCCTCGTCGACCGCGCGCTCGAGGCTGGGCACGTAGCGCAGGTTGTAGAGCACGTCGCTGGCGGAGAACACCCGCATCATCTGCGACACGCGGTTGGTGCTCTGGCGGCGCTCCTGGTCGGCCAGCGCGCCGGGAATGGCGTCGGCCACCGCGGCCAGGCCGTCCCGGCGCAGCTCGAGTGTCTCCAGCAGGTAGTCCTGAGCCTGGGACACGTCATCGGGCACGTCGAGGTCGCGGGCCCGGTCCACCAGCCCGCTGGACTCCACCCGCAGCCCGTTCAGCGCGTTCGCCGTGTTCACCGCCTCCTGCTGGCCTCCGGAGCCCGACAGGATCTTGAACAGCGAGTCGCCCTCGGCGCTGGACTGCCGGGCCAGCTCGTTGGCGTCGGTGACGTAGTCCTGCAGCGCCTGGTCGGCCCGTGCGCTCAGACAGCCACGCACGCCCAGTACCAGCAGGACGAGCACGACCAGCCCGGCGACGATAGCTATCGTCCGGCGGGTCCTGAGCGTCTGCCGGTCGACAGACGGACCACCGCGCGGCCGGCGCCTAGAGCGGCGTACGGGCTCGTCCGGTTCGTCGAGAAAGGACAGCAGAATCACTCCTCGAGCAGCGTAGGCGCCTGTGGCGACTGAGGGTGGGAGTATGAACGGGAGGCAGGACGCGCTCGCGGGAGACCGAAAACGAAACCGGGATGAAACGCTTCGAGACCAGCCTCAGCGACGAGCAGGGCACCCTGCCGCTCGGTCATTCCGACCCTAGCGAAACCCATGCCGGCGACGCCCCCGCGCGCCTGGTGCTCGGGCGCTACCGGCTGGAGCAGCGCCTGGGCGCGGGGGGCTTCGGCGTGGTCTGGCAGGCGTGGGACGAGAAGCTCGAGCGGCGCGTGGCCGTGAAGGCGATACCCCGCGAGCGCGGGGGCGGCGCGCGCGTGGAGCGGGAAGCTCGCGCCGCCGCTCGGCTGAACCATCCCGGCATCGTGGGCATCTACGAGCTCGCCTCCGACGACGAGGAGATCTACCTGGTCTCGGAGCTGGTTCGGGGCCGAACCCTGGCCGAGCTGGAGCGGGAGGGCGCCTTGTCCGACAGGGACGTGGCTCGGATCGGCACGGCGCTCTGCGACGCCCTCGAGCACGCGCACGCGCGCGGGGTGATCCACCGTGACGTGAAGCCGCAG
Organism: uncultured Thermoleophilaceae bacterium; assembly: GCA_963821275.1. Classification (GTDB taxonomy): domain Bacteria; phylum Actinomycetota; class Thermoleophilia; order Solirubrobacterales; family Thermoleophilaceae; genus JACVRW01. The sequence goes on along the minus strand of CAWGDF010000001.1, from coordinate 737,195 downwards.
AACGTGATGGTGCTCGCCGAGCCGGCTGCGGGAGCGGGTTTCGCGAAGCTCGCCGACTTCGGTGTGGCGCACGTGGTCAGCGCCGAGTCGCTCACCCGCACCGGAGATCTCGTCGGCACGCTCGCATACATGTCGCCCGAGCAGGCGGAGGGAGCGCGGGTTTCGAGTGCGAGCGACATGTACTCGCTGGCCCTCACCCTGTACGAGGCGTGGACCGGCACGAACCCGGTCCGCGGCGAGAGCCCGGCCGCCACGGCCCGGATGCTCGGGCGCCGGCTGCCGCCTCTTTCCGGTCTGCGCGCTGACCTGCCGCGCGAGCTGTGCGACGCGATCGAAGCAGCGCTGGAACCGGACGCCGAGCTGCGCCCGGATCCGGTCGAGCTGCGCGCGGCCCTGGCCGCGGCCGACGGGGAGCTCGACGACGTGGGGGGCCTGGTGGAGCCGGCGACCCTGCGTCGCGTGGGCCTGCCCTCGGTGCGGGGTGGCACGGGCACCGAGCGGGCAGCGCCCTCGGCTTCCGTCCGGCTTCTGCAGCGGGCGGGAGCGGGCCTGGCCGGCGGGAGCCTGGTCCTGGGGCTGCTCGAGTCGCTCGGCCCCGACCCTCCGGTGTCCAGCGTTAGCGCGGCTGCCGCGGCAGCGCTGGTAATCGCCCTTCTTCCCCGCCTCGGGTGGCTGGTGTCCGCCGCTGTGGTCTGTGTCTGGTTTGCCTCGCCCGAAGCCGACCGGCAGGGAGTGGCGCTGCTCGTCGCGGTCGGCGCCGTCGGCATCCCGCTGCTTCTGCCGCGCGCCGGTCTCTGCTGGTCGCTGCCCGTGCTCGCCCCGCTGCTGGGCACGATCGCCCTCGCGCCGGCGTTCGTCGGGCTCGCCGGGCTCGCGGTCACCGCCTGGAGGCGCGCGGGACTCGCGGCCGCGGGCGCGCTCTGGCTGGTGCTGGGCGAGGCGCTGACCGGCCGCGCGCTGCTGTTCGGCGTGCCGGAGGGTGATCTGCCGCTCGAGCAATGGCAGGGGTCGGTCGTTCGCGGGGCCGAGAACGGGATCGAGCCGCTCACTGCGACGGCGACCCTGGCCGTGGCGATCGTGTGGGCCGGCTTCGCGGTGCTGCTGCCGCTTGTCGTGCGCGGCCGCTGGCTCGGGCTGGACCTGCTGGGCGCGGGGCTGTGGGCCCTGGGCCTGGTGGCCGCACAGGTCGCGCTCGGCGACCTGCTCGCTCCGGACGTGGCCCTCGATCAGGCCCGCGGCCTCGTCGCGGGCACTCTCATGGCGGCCCTGGTGGCGGTTTCGGCGGCCCAGCTCAGGCCCCGCCCCGAGGCCTGGCACGCTCCACGAATCACAACGGCTTAGGACTACCCTGCGAGGCGAGATGAGCATGTTGCGCAACCTGGAGGCCAAGCTCGGCGGACTGGTGGAGGGCGCTTTCGGACGCGCCTTCAAATCGAGCGTGCAGCCGGTCGAGCTCGCCCACAAGCTGGCCAAGGAGATGGAGGACAACCAGATGGTCTCCGTCTCGCGGGTCTATGTTCCCAACCACTACCGCGTCTTCCTCTCCCCGCAGGACCGGGAGCAGTTCGCGAGCTACGAGCCGGCGCTGCGCAAGGAGCTGTCGGACTACCTGCTGGAGCACGCGCGCCAGGAGCGCTTCGCCCTGACCAGCCGGCCGCGGGTGGAGCTCCAAACCGACGACCGCTTGGAGTTGGGGGAGTTCGGGATCCAGGCGCAGCTGCTCGGCCAGCCGCCTGAGGAGGAGGAGGCCGCCGAGGCCCCCGAAGCGGGTCCGTCGGCGGGTGACTTCGGCCACACGATGGTCTACTCCCCCGATCGCGAGGTACGCCTGCTGGAAGCGGAGCCGGATCACCGTCAGGCGCTGCTGGTAGGGGAGGGCCGGCGCAGTGTGCTCAGCGGCAGCCAGGTGGTGGTCGGCCGCAGCCGGGACTGCGACGTCGTGATCAACGATCCCAACGTGTCCCGCCGCCACGCGGAGCTGCGCCGGGGCGACGAGGGCTGGGAGCTGGTGGACCTCGGCTCCACCAACGGCGTGAAGGTGAACGACCGCCGGGTGGAGCATGCCACGCTGCGACCCGGTGATCGCATCCGGATCGGCGTGACCGAACTGACCTTCGAGCTGGACTAAGCGCGGGTGGACGAGCCGCTCGCCGTCGCGCTCAAGTTCGGCTTCATCGCCGTCCTGTACCTGTTCCTCCTGTGGGTGGCGCGCAGCGCCATGCGCGACCTGCGCCGCTCCGAGGCGACCTCCGTGGTGGCCGAGCCGGTGGAGCCGCCCAAGCCGGCGAGGGGCCGGCGGGGCCAGCCCGACCTGCGCACGGGCGTCGATCCCCGCCTCGAGGTGGTGGCGGCCATGGGCGTCGAGCCGGGGAGCGCCTTCGCGGTGGGTGAGGGGGCCACCATGGGACGCTCGGACGGTGCGGACATCCGCGTCGACGACCCGTTCGCGTCGTCGGCGCACGCGCGCATCTTCTCGCGCGGGGACTTCATGTACGTGGAGGACATGGGCTCCACGAACGGCACATACCTGAACGGCCGGCAGATCCGCGACGCGGAGCGGCTCAAGATGGCCGACGTGATCCGCATCGGCGACAGCGAGTACCGCTACCAGGAGTAGCCGTGAGCCTGAGGATCGCCGAGCAGGCCGCACGGAGCGACGTCGGGCGCCAGCGAAGCGTCAACGAGGACGACCTCGTGGTGCGCCCGCCGTTCTTCGCGGTGGCCGACGGCATGGGCGGCGCCAAGGCCGGCGAGGTGGCGTCGGCGCTCGCGGCGGGCGCCTTCGAGGGCGAGACCCGCTCCGCCGAGGCACCGGAGGCCCAGCTGTCGCGGATCCTGCGAGTGGCCAATCGGCGCATCCATGAGCTCGCGCTCACCGACGAGTCCCATCGCGGCATGGGCACCACGCTCACGGCGGCGATCGTCAGCGGCGACGAGGTGAGCTTTGGCCACGTGGGCGACAGCCGCGCCTACCTGCTGCGCGAGGGGAGACTGGACCAGCTGACGCGGGATCACTCGCTGGTGGCCGAGCTCGAGCGCAGCGGCCAGATCTCCGCAGAGGCGGCAGAGCACCATCCCCAGCGCTCCATCATCACCCGCGCGCTGGGTCCGGAGCCGGACGTGGAGGTAGACACCTACACGCTGGCCGCCCGCGACGGCGACGTGATCCTCATCTCGTCCGACGGCCTCACGTCGATGATCTCGGACGAGGAAGTGGCCTCCATCCTGCGAGTCGGCGGGACGCTGGAGGAGGCCGCCGATGCCCTCGTGCTCGCGGCTAACCAGAGCGGAGGCAAGGACAACATCACCGTGGTGCTGTTCCGGCTGGCCGAGGGCGGCGAGCCGGCCGCGGCCGACGGCGGCGAGGAGACCACGATCGCCGGGACGCTCAGCGCCGCAGAGGTGCGCGCGTGCGCCCGGCGGCGCGCAGGCCGACGCCACGACCGTCCAGCGGGCCGAGCGGGCCCCGGCCCGCCCGCGCCGCCGGCCCCGGGCGCGTGCGGTGCTGGGAGGGCTGGTCGCGCTCGTGGTGGTGGTTGCCGCGCTGGCTGGGCTGTACGCCCTCAGCCGCCAGGTCTACTTCGTGGGCACCAACGACGCCGGACTGGTGACCCTCTACCGCGGTGTGCCCTACGAGCTGCCCTTCGGCTTCGAGCTCTACGAGGAGCAGTACGCCAGCGGCGTGCCCGCACGGGCCATCCCCGCGTCGCGTCGCGGGCGGGTGCTGGACCACGACTGGCGCAGCCGTGAGGACGCCGCCGACCTGGTGCGGACGCTGGAGCGCGGCGAGCTCGAGGGCGGTCCCTCGGGCGGACTGCGAGCCGGCAGGGTGGAGACCTGATGTCGGCTCGGACGCGCGAGCTGTTCGGGCTCGTGCCGGTGTCGCTGTTGGTGGCCGCCGGCTTCGCCGCCGTGCTGGCGACGCGGACGCAGGACGTGTCCAACGCGACGCTCACCTACGGCGCGGTCTTCCTGGGCCTCTGCGTGCTGGCTCACCTGTTCATCCGGGCCCGGCTGCCTGACGCGGACCCGTACATGTTCCCGCTGGCCGCCCTGCTGGCCGCGGTGGGCCTCGTCCTGATCTACCGCATCGACGCCGAGCTGGCGCGCGAGCAGGCGCAGTGGTTCGTGGTCGGGCTCGCCTTCTTCTGCGGCACGATCCTGCTGGTCCGCGACCACAACGTCCTCCAGCGCTACCGCTACACGATCGCGGCGGCCTCGATCGCGTTGCTCCTCATGCCGCGGCTGCCCGGCATCGGCGGACAGGTCCGGGGCGCGTTCCTGGCGATCAAGCTCGGGCCCATCTCCTTCCAACCCGCCGAGTTCGCCAAGCTCGGCATCATCATCTTCCTCGCCAGCTACCTGCGCGAGACCGGTGAGATCCTGGTGCGGCCGCGCCTGCGGGCGCTGCCCTGGCAGCGGCAGCTGCTGCTCTACGGCGTGCCGGCACTCCTCACGCTGGTCGCGCTGCTGGTCCTGCGGCTCAGCCCCGCCGGCTCGATTCTGCTCGTGGTGTTCGTGGCCTCGCTGGTGGCGGTCATCCGCGAGCGGCCCTCGCTGAAGCACTTCGGGCCGCTGCTGCTCGTGTGGGGCCTGGCGATGCTGATGCTGATCTTCATCCGCGACCTGGGCAGCTCGCTCATGTTCTTCGGCGGCTTCCTCGCCTTGCTCTACGTGGCCACCGGGCGGTTGTCGCTGGTCGGCGCGGGCGCCACGATGTTCCTCGGCGGTGCGGTGTTCGTCGCCAACAACGTCGCACACGTGCGCGATCGGGTGGACATCTGGCTCGACCCGTTCAACCCCCGGCTCGTGGACGACGAGAGCTACCAGATCGCTCAGTCGCTCTTCGCGCAGGCCGACGGCGGCCTGTTCGGCCAGGGCTTCGGCCAGGCCCTGCTCGAGCTGCCCGGCGGGGGGACGATCCTGCCCGCCGCGCACACCGATCTCATCTACGCGGTGCTGGCCAACGAGGCCGGGCTGTTCGGCGCGGCGGGGCTGGTGGGCGCCTACATGCTGCTCGTGTTCCGAGGCTTCAAGACCGCGATGCTCGCTTCCGACGGATTCTCCAAGCTGCTGGCCACAGGGCTCACGGCTGTCCTCGCGCTGCAGGTGTTCGTGATCGTCGGCGGGGTCACGCGCGTGATCCCGCTGACGGGCGTGACCCTGCCCTTCGTCTCCTACGGAGGTAGCTCGATCGTGGCCAACATGGTCCTGCTCGCGCTGCTCCTGATCATCTCCGACCATGCGCGCGCCGAGCGCCTGCGGCGCGGGGGATTGGTCTAGGCGCCATGAACCGGCAGATCGGCCAGCTCTTCGGCCTGACCGTGGCGCTGTTCGCGCTCCTGATCATCTTCACCTCGCGCTGGACGGTGTTCGAGGCCCAGTCGCTGGAGGACAACTCGGCCAACCGCAGGCCGCTGATCGAGGAGCAGAAGATCCCGCGCGGCCTGATCTACGCCCGCGATGGCCAGACGGTGCTGGCCGAGAACCGCAGCCAGGGCCGCGGGGAGAACAGGGTCTTCACCCGCTTCTATCCGCGCGGCGAGCTGTTCGCCCATCCCGTCGGGTACTCGTTCATCCGCAACGGCAGGCGCAGCACCGAGCTGTTCCGCAACGCGGACCTGGTCGGCGACGAGGACGAGTTCGAGTCGTTGCTGGCCGAGCTGGAGGACCGCAGTCGCGAGGGCTTCGACGTGGTCACGAACCTCGACCCGGAGGCCACCGAGGCGGCCACCGCCGGCCTCGCGGGCCGAAGGGGCGCGGTGGTGGCCCTCGAGCCGCAGACCGGCAAGGTGCGGGTGATGGTCGCGCTTCCCTCCTACGACCCGAACGCGGTGCCGGTCAACTTCGCCGGCGTGCGGCCCGGCCTGCTCAACCGGACCACACAGGAGCTCTACCCGCCGGGCTCCACGTTCAAGGTGGTGACCGCCGCGGCGGGGCTCGACAGCGGCGAGATCACGCCCGAGACGGTGATCGACGGCACCTCGCCGCGAGAGGTGAGCGGCGTGCCGCTGGAGAACGCCGGCGGCGCGAGCTTCGGGCCGATCAGCTTCACCGACGCGCTCACGAACTCGGTCAACACCGTGTTCGCGCAGGTCGGCGAGCGGATCGGGCCGGACACGCTGGTCGAATACATGCGCCGCTTCGGGTTCTACGAGGACCCGCAGCTCGACTACCCGGGCTTCCAGATGATCCCGAGCGGGATCATCAACGGCGAGGGCGAATACGTCGAGAGCGGCTTCGACGTGGCCGGGTGGCGATCGGCCAGGGCGGGCTCGAGGGCGAGATCCGCAGCTCGCCGCTGCAGATGGCCCTGGTCGCGGCCACGATCGCCAACGACGGCCGGCTGATGAAGCCCCGCCTGACCGACCGCGTGCTGCTCCCGGACGGGCGCGTCAAGGAGCGCGTGGAGCCCGACCTGCAGTCGCGCGTGGTCAAGCCCGAGACGGCCCAGCAGCTGGGGCAGATGATGAGCCGGGTGGTGGAGGAGGGCACGGGCACCGCGGCGGCGCTCGCCGGGATCACCGTGGCGGGCAAGACCGGCACGGCGGAGGTCGGCGCCAACCGTGAGTTCACCCAGCCCTGGTTCATCGCCTTCGCCCCGGTGGACAAGCCGCGGATGGCAGTGGCCGTGACCGTCGAGCGGACCCAGGGTCAGGGCGGCACAGTGGCCGCGCCGATCGCCCGCAGCGTGCTGGAGTCGCTTCTCGGGGGCCCATGACCGAGGTCGCCGACAACACCATGGTCGACGGGCGCTACCGCATCGTGCGCCGCATCGGCTCGGGTGGGATGGCCGATGTCTACTGCGCCGAGGACACGCACCTGGGCCGCGAGGTGGCGCTCAAGGTGCTGCACCGCCGCTTCGCGCAGGACCAGGAGTTCGTCGAGCGCTTCCGGCGCGAGGCCAAGGCCGCGGCAGGGCTCGGACATCCCCACGTGGTGGGCGTCTTCGACCGCGGCGAGCACCAGGGGACCTACTACATCGCGATGGAGCACCTCCAGGGGCGGACGCTCAAGGAGATCGTGACCAGTGAGGCGCCGCTGGACCAGCTCCGGGTGATCGACTTCGGCACCCAGATCCTGCAGGCCGCCGGCTTCGCCCACCGCCACGGCGTGATCCACCGCGATTTCAAGCCCCACAACGTGATCGTGGACGCCGAGGGTCACGCGAAGGTCACGGACTTCGGCATCGCCCGGGCCGGGGCTTCGGAGATGACCGAGACCGGCTCGATCATGGGCACGGCGCAGTACCTCTCGCCCGAGCAGGCCCAGGGCCACGCGGTGACCGCGACCTCGGACCTGTACTCGATTGGCGTCATGCTCTACGAGATGCTGGCCGGCCGGCTCCCCTTCGAGGGGGACAGCGCCGTGTCGGTGGCGCTCAAGCACCTCTCCGAGCAGCCCCCGCCCATCTCCTCCCTGCGCACCGGCATGCATCCCGCTCTCGAGGCGGTGGTGATGGCCGCGTTGGCGAAGGACCCGAGCATGCGCTGGCAGACGGCCGAGGACTTCGAGGAGGCGCTGGCGGCGGCCCGCGCCCAGATCGAGATGGACGGCGACGGGGAGGGCACCAGCGCGTTCGCCCCGATCCCGGTGCCGGTCGTTCCTCCGAGCGCCGACGACGCCGACGGCAACGGCGCCGCCCCGCTGGCCGCGGTCGACGAGCCCCAGCCAAAGCGCCGCCGGCGCTGGCCCTGGTTCACGCTCGGCCTGCTGGTCCTCGCGCTGGCGGGCGTGCTGGCCTACCTCGCGCTCAGCGGCGCGTTCGAGCCCGAGAAACGGGAGGTGCCGCGTGCCACCGGCAAGCAGCTGATCTCGGCGCGGGCGCTGCTCGAGCGGGCGGGTTTCGAGGTGCGCCAGACACGGGTGCGCAGCAGCCAGCCCTTCGACCAGGTGGTCGAGCAGGACCCCAACCCGGGCGAGGAGGCCGAGGTCGGCTCGGTGGTCACGCTCGAGGTCTCGAACGGCCCCGGCGAGGTGCGTGTGCCCTCGGTCGCCCGGCTGCCGCAGGAGCAGGCGGTGAGAGAGATACAGAAGGCCCGCCTGAAGGTGACCATCGAGCGCGAGTTCTCGGACGAGGTGGACGAGGACTTCGCGATCCGCACCGTGCCCAGGGCTGGCGTCGAGGTCACGCGCGGCACGCGGATCACGCTGTTCGTGAGCGACGGCCTCGAGAAGGTGTCTGTTCCCGAGGTGATCGGCCTGTCGCAGAGCTCGGCCGAGGCGAGCCTCCGTGCGGAGGGCCTCGGCGTGGCCGTGGCCGAGCAGGAGTCGGAGGAGACCGAAGGTTCGGTGATCGCTCAGGACCCGGGCGGCGGGAGCCAGGTCGATCGCGGCACCACGGTCACGATCACGGTCTCCCTGGGCATCGAGATGATCGACGTGCCCAGCGTGGTCGGGCTGAGCGCCCGCGACGCTCAGGGCCAGATCGCGGCCGCCGGGCTCTCGACGGCGCGAAGCGAGCGGACGGTGAGCGACGAGGCGCAGGACGGGGTGGTGATCGACCAGCGGCCGGGCGCCGGCGCGGAGGTGGAGGAGGGCTCGCAGGTCGTGATCATCGTCGGCGTGTTCGAGGATCCGGCCCAGGAGGAGCTCGCCCCGGCCCCGCAGCAGCCGGAGACGGAGACGGAGCCGGAGCCGGAGCAGCCGTGAGGGTTGCGGTGCTGGGCGGGGGGCGCTCCAGCGAGCACGAGGTCTCGCTGGCCTCGGCGGAGGCGGTGCGTGCCGGGCTCGCGGAGGGCGGACACGAGCCCGTGGACGTGCGTATAGCGCGGGACCGTCGCTGGAGCTGCGACGGTCGGGGCCTGGCGGTCGAGCCCGGCGGCGGCCTGCTGGGCTGTGAGGTGGCCTTCCCTGTGCTGCACGGGCCGTTTGGTGAGGACGGCACGGTCCAGGGGCTGCTCGAGCTGCTGGACGTGCCCTACGTGGGCGCTGGAGTGGCCGCTTCGGCATTGGCCATGGACAAGGCCCTGTTCAAGGACCTGATGGGCGCCCACGGCATTCCGCAGGTCGACTACGCGGTGGTCCGCCGGGGCGAGCGGCCGGCGATCAGCGCGCCCGTATTCGTCAAGCCGGCGCGCCTCGGCTCGTCGGTGGGGATTGCAAAGGCCTGGTCGGAGGCCGACGTCGAGGGCGCGCTGCAGGGTGCCTTCGAGTACGACCCGGTCGCGCTGGTCGAGCGCTTCTCGGACGGCATCGAGGTCGAGTGCTCGGTGCTGGGGCACAGCGAGCCCGTGGCCTCGCAGCCCGGGGAGATCGTGATCCGCACGAGCGACTGGTACGACTACGAGGCCAAGTACTCCGCCGGCGGGATGGAGCTGCTGGTCCCGCCCCGCGTGCCGGAGAGCGTGCGCGAAGAGGTGCGCCGCCTGGCCGTCGAGGTCTTCCGGCTCGTGGGCTGCTCGGGCATGGCTCGGGTCGACTTCTTCGTGGAGGGCGACGTCGTGCTGGTCAACGAGCTCAACACGATCCCGGGGTTTACTTCCACGAGCGTGTACGCGAAGCTCTTCGAGGCCAGCGGAGTGCCATACGTCGAGTTGCTGGATCGACTGCTGGGCCTGGCGCTAGAGCGCTACAAAGAGGACCGCCGTTACCGACACTGAGAGGGGGAGGGCGATGGCTTCTCTGGGGCAGCAGCTCCTGCGCCGCAAGCCGGTCACCGCCATGACGGAGGAGACGGGGACCGACACCGGCACGGGCGAGCTCTCCCGCTCGATCGGCCTGGTCCAGCTTTCCGCCTTCGGCATCGGCTCCACGATCGGCACCGGCATCTTCATCGTCCTCACCGAGGCCGCGCCGGTGGCGGGGCCGGCCGTGGTCCTGTCGTTCGTCTTCGCGGGAGTGGTCGCCGGCCTCACCGCGATCTGCTACGCCGAGCTGGCCAGCACGGTGCCGGTCTCGGGTTCCTCGTACTCCTACGCCTACGCCACGCTGGGAGAGGGAGTGGCGGTGGTGGTGGCCGCCTGCCTGCTGCTCGAGTACGGGGTGGCCTCCGCCGCGGTGGCCGTGGGCTGGTCCCAGTACCTCAACCAGCTGTTCGACAACCTCTTCGGCTTCATGATCCCCGAGTCGCTCTCCAACGCGCCCGAGCAGGACGGGGTGTTCAACGTGCCTGCCGTGGTCCTGATCTTCCTCTGCATGCTGCTGCTGATCCGGGGCGCGAGCGAGTCCGCCACGGTCAACACCGTGATGGTCGCGATCAAGCTGGGAGTGCTGCTGCTGTTCGTCGCCGTCGGGGTGACGGGCTGGGACTCCGACAACCTCTCCGACTTCGCCCCCTTCGGCTTCGACGGGATCAGCTCGGCCGCCGGCATCATCTTCTTCTCCTACATCGGGCTCGACGCGGTTTCCACGGCCGGGGAGGAGGTGCGCAATCCGCGCCGCAACTTACCGCTGGCGATCATCATCGCCCTGGTAACGGTCACCTCGCTCTACCTGGCTGTGGCCCTCGTCGCGGTGGCCGCGCAGCCGCTGCCGGAGTTCGAGGACCAGGAGGCCGGACTCGCGGCGATCCTCGAGATGGTGACCGGCGAGACCTGGCCGTCCACGGTGCTGTCCGCCGGCGCCGTCATCTCGATCTTCAGCGTGACCCTGGTCGGGATGTACGGCCAGACGCGCATCCTGTTCGCCATGGGTCGCGACGGCATGATTCCGCCGCTGTTCCACCGGCTCAACCCGCGCACGCTCACGCCGGTTCCGGCCACGATCATCGTGGCCGTGGTCATCTCGCTCCTGGCGGGGCTGCTGCCGATCAACTTCCTCGCCGAGATGACGAGCATCGGGACGCTGGTGGCGTTCATGATCGTCTCGATCGGCGTGATCATCCTGCGCCGCACCGCTCCCGAGCTGCCTCGCGGCTTCAGGGTGCCGGGCTACCCGGTCACGCCGGTGCTGTCCATCATCGGCTGCCTCTGGATCATCTCCGACCTGCGCGTCGTGACGATCTACGTGTTCCTGGGCTGGAGCACCGTGGCCCTGCTCTGGTACTTCTTCTACGGACGCCATCACGCCGTGCTCGGCCGCTCGGGAGGTGAGCCGGTGCCATGACGCTGGTCGCCGGCGTACCCCTGAACGGGCGGGCTGACCTCGCACTCCAGCTGGCGGAGCTCCTCGCGCGCTCGGCGGGCGATGACGTGCTGCTCTGCACGGTGGTGCGCGAGCCGTGGCCGCCCAGCCCGGCGCGCGTGGACGCCGAGTACCGAGCCGAGCTGGACCACACGGCGAATCAGGTCCTGAGGGAGGCGCTCGCTCAGATGCCGGCGGACGTGAGCGCCCGGACGTTGGTCCACAACGCGCGCTCGGTCCCGGCGGGGCTCGTCGAGGTGGCCGCCGAGCAGGGCGCCAACGCCATCATCGTCGGCTCGTCCTCCGCCGGCGTATTCGGTCACGTTGCCCTGGGCAGCGTGAGCAGCCGTCTGTTGCACAGCTCCCCCGTGCCGGTCGCAGTGCCCCCGCGGGGCTATCGCTGCGGGCCCGCCGACCGGGTCCGCAGGGTCACGGCGGCCTACGGAGGGACCGAGGACGCGGACCAGCTGGTCGCGGCGGCGGCCGACGTTGCCGCCCGGGTGGGGGCCTCGTTCCGGATCGCCTCCTTCGCCGTTCGCTCGCGGCCGCCCGGCACCTCCGGGGTCGGATCGATGCCCGAGGCGACCATCGTCGAGCAGTGGGTCACGGAGACCGAGGCGGCAGGCCGGGCCGCCCTGGACCACGTCGGGCGCCAGGCCGCGGTTCCCGAGCAGCTCGACGCCGTGGTCGGCTACGGGCGCAACTGGGAGGAGGCCCTCGAGGACGTCGAGTGGGACGCCGGCGACGTGCTCGTGGTGGGGTCGAGCAGCATCGGGCCGGTGGCGCAGGTCTTCCTCGGCTCGCGTGCCGCCAAGATCGTGCGCAACTCGCCGGTCCCGGTCGTCCTGGTGCCGAGCGGCACCGTGGCGGAGATCGCCGACCAGGCGGCGCGCGCTAGCTCTTCAGGCTGAGCTCGCGGATCTCGATCTTGCCGCCCTCGGGCAACCGGGTGATCCACAGCAAGTAGTAGCGGTAGCGCCGGCCTTCGGTGTCCAGCGGGAAGCGCTGGTCCTGGCGCACCCTCTGCACGGGGCGGCTGACGGGGGTCCACCCGTCAACCCGCCCGGGGACGGTGTTGGCGGCAAGGATCCTCCCCCGGAAGCCGGGCGTGGACGTCACGAGGTCGAGTTCGCGGGCGGCCACCGGGGAGTCCGCGTCCACGTAGAGACCCACGCCGCCCTTGTCCGAGCCCTCCAGTCCACCCTGGTACTGCTCGGTGTTCCAGGCCGTGGTCCGGTTGCCGTCGATCGCGAACTGCGCCGCCTCGGGCGATTCCTCCCCGTCGCCCTCCGGGTCATAGTCGCTGGCGGCCCCGCTGCCCAGACGCACTTCGCTGAGGCCGGGTGCGGCCGGGGTGACGGTGCCGCCCGCCCCCTTCTCGGTGCGGTCGATCGCGAAGTAGGCGATTGCCCCTCCCGCCAGCGCAAGCACGAGGGTGCTCAGCGCCAGCCAGCGCGTGGGGTGGCGCAGGCGGCCGGGGGCAAAGTCCGCGGTGTCGCCCGACAGCGAGCGCAGGACGGTGGTGGCCTCGCCGCTCGTCTCGCCCGCCCGTGCCGCCTCGATGCCCAGCACCTCCTCGAGGTCGTGCACCATCTCGGCCACGGTGGCGTAGCGTTTCCTCGTCTCCTTGGCGGTGGCGCGCTCCACCACCGCGGCCAGCGCGGCGGAGATCTCCGGCCTTCGCCGCTGGACGTCCGGGAGCGGCTCGCGCACGTGCTTCATGGCGACCGCCACCTGGGTGTCGGCCTTGAAGGGCGCCTCGCCGGTGAGCATCTCGTAGAGCACGATCCCGAGCGAGTAGATGTCGGACTGCTCGGTCACGTCCTGGCCGAGCGCCTGCTCCGGTGAGACGTAGTCGGTGGTCCCGAGCACGCGGCCGGGGGCGGTCAGCCCGTGGGCCTCCAGCGAGCGGGCGATCCCGAAGTCGGTGACCTTGGCCCGCCCGTCCGGGTCGATGAGCACGTTCTGGGGCTTGACGTCACGGTGCACCAGGCGATGCAGGTGGGCGGACTCGAGCGCGCGTCCGATCTCGATCGCGTAGGCCACGGCCTCGGAGACGGGCAGGCGGCCGTTCCGGCGGATGCGCTCCTTCAGCGTCTCGCCCTCGACAAACTCGAACACGATGTAGGGCGCGCCCTCGTCCTCGCCCGCGTCGATTACGGTGACCACGTGCGGGTGGTTGAGCTGGGCCACGGCCCGGGCCTCGCGGCGGAAGCGCTCGAGCTGGTCCGGATCGCTCGAGATGTCGCGGTGCATGAGCTTGATGGCCACCTGGCGCTCGAGGGTCGGGTCGAACGCGCGGTAGACCGTGGACATGCCGCCCGAGCCGATCCGCTCCTCGAGCCGGAAGCGGCCTCCTATGAGGGTGCCGATCACCTTCGACTATTTTCGCTGTCGCTTGTCCGTACGCCTTCGCTACTACACCGATCCGGCCGATCCGGGCTCCTGGGCGGCTGAGCCACGCCGCCGGAGCCTCATGCAGGAGTTCGGCGACGACCTGCAGATCACCTACGTGATGGGTGGCCTGGCCCGCGAGTATGGAGCAGAGAGCTCGGCACGCGTGCGCGAGTGGCTCGACGCCGCCGACCGCTCGGGGATGCCGGTGGACCCGCGCCTGTGGGACGAGGGCGGGCTGCGCTCGAGCTTCCCGGCCTGCATGGCCGTCAAGGCGGCCTCCGAGCAGGGTCCGCAGGCCGCCGGGATCTATCTGCGCGCACTGCGCGAGGGGATCGGTTGCCGCCGCCGGCGGCTCGACTCGGCCGAGGCGCTCGTCGAGGAGGCCCGCGAAGCGGGGCTCGACGCTCGCCGCTTTCGGATCGACCTGGAGTCCGCCGCCATCGTGGAGGCCTTCGCCGCGGACCTCGAGGAGAGCCGCTCACGGCCGGACGGAGCGCCCGATGGGCTCCCGGCGCTCCGCTTCTCCGGCGACCAGGGCGATGAGTGGCGCGGCGCGGACGGGGACTGGCGGGCCGCGGCGCTCGCGGTGGGCGGGCGCCCGGCCGGCGGCCCGCGCCCGGACGCGCTCGAGGCCCTGCGCGCCCACGGCCGCCTGGCCACGCCCGAGGTGGCGGCGGTCTGCGACCTGCCCGGCCCGCGGGCGGCGGCGGAGCTGTGGCGCCTGGCCGCCGAGTGGCGCGTGCGGCCTACGCGCTACCTGACCGGGGAGCTGTGGGAGCTGGCGTAGCCGTTCTCCGCCGGCGCCGTGGAATTGGCTGGGTAAGGGGGGGTTCCCTACGAAACGTCCAATAGTGGGACGGAACGTCAGGAACCCCCTTCGGGCCCGCCCTCCTTACCCCGCTTCAGTCCCGCTACGAACGAAGCCCTCGCCCCGCCGGCCGATCAGGCCCTGCCCCGGCAGCTCCACCACGCCCGCCCGGTCGCTCACGCTGCCGATCACCGCGGTGCCCGGGTGGTGCGCGGAGAGCAGCTCGACCGCCGGCTCGGCCTCCGCCGCCGGCACCACGCAGACAAAGCCGCAGCCCATGTTGAAGACCTCATACAGCTCGGCGTCCTCGACCCCGCCGCGCCGGGCGATCAGCTCGAACACGCGCGGAACGGGCAGCGGAGCGTCGATCCGGTAGCCCACGTCCGCCTCGAGCCGCAGCAGGTTCAGGAAGCCGTCGCCGGTGATGTGGGCCAGCCCGCGCACCGCGATCTCGGAGCTCAGCAGCTCTCGTACCGCCCGCACGTAGATCACCGTCGGCTCCAGCAGGAGGTCGCCCACTGTGCCTTCGCCCAGGGGCTCGTCGAGATCGTCCAGCACCCGGCGGGCAAGGCTGAGCCCGTTGGAGTGGATGCCGCTCGAGGGCAGGCCGACGACGGCGTCGCCCGGCTCGATGTCGCTCCCCGTGACGATCGCGTCGAGATCGACGAGGCCGACGCAGAAGCCCACCAGGTCGAACCCGTGCGGGGAAGGATGCCCGCGCAGCAGCTCTGGGAGCACGGCCAGCTCGCCGCCGGGGATCTCCAGCGCGGCCCGCTCGGCGCCCTCACGCAGCCCCACCCCGATCTGGCCGAGCACGTCGGGCGCGGCTTCCTCGACCGCGATGTAGTCCAGCAGCGCGATCGGGTCGGCGCCCACGCAGACCACGTCGTTGGCGTTCATGCCGATGAGGTCGATGCCGATGGTGTCGTAGCGGCCGAGCTGCTCGCAGACGATCACCTTGGAGCCGACGCTGTCGCAGGAGAGGGCGAGGCCGCGCCGCTCGTCAAGCCGCAGGACGTTGGCGTAGTGGCCCGATCCCAGGGCCGCGAGGCTCGGGCGGCCGGTGCGGATGCCGGCGAGCACCTCCACCAGCGCCTCCACGGCGACGCCCGACTGCGCCTGGTTCACCCCGGCCCGTGCGTATGCGCCTTCGGCCACGGACTGATTCAAGCGGATCGACCGGTTATCAGTGCCAGGGCGCCGATCGCGATCCGGTAGGCGGCGAGCGGCCCCCAGGAGCGGGCTCGCTCGAGCCGCCTCATCAACGGGAGCGCAGCCGCCGAGGAGACGAGCGCAGCGCCGGCGCCGGCGAGCGCCTGCTTGTCCACCTCACCGCTCCGGGCCATGCGCACGCCCTTGAGCGCCGTCGCCGCCACGGTTACAGGGAGCGCGGCGCCCAGCGCGAGGCTCAGCGAGGCCGGACGGGACAGGCCGCGCAGGCGGGCGGCTGTGAGAGCCGCTCCCGAGCGGGACACGCCGGGCACCAGGGCCACGGCCTGACCAAGCCCCACCGCCAGCCGGTCGCCCGCGGTCGGTGTCTGGCGCCGCGCCGGCCGCCGGTCGGCCAGCAGCAGCGCAGCGCCGGCCGCGATCTGGGCCGTCCCGACGCTGACCGGCCCGCCCAGCCGCTGCTCGATCGGCTTCTCCAGGGCGAGGCCGGCCGCCGCCGGGGGGAGGAAGGTGAGCGCGAGCCCGGCAGGCTCGAAGCCCTCTTCGGAGAGGCGCAGTGCCGCGACGGCCACGACCGGTGCCGACCCCGCGTGCAGCGTGACCTCGAACGTCTTGCGCGCGTCGCCGGGAAGGCGGGCGTAGCCCCGGCCCAGCAGGCGACCGAGGAGGGCGACGTGCCCCGAGCTCGACACCGGCAGCAGCTCGGTCGGGCCCTGGATGGCGCCCAGGAGCAGCGCCTCCGCGAGCGAGATCCTCGGCCCGGTCAGGCCGACTCGGGCGCCGGAGAGCCCTGATCGTTACGACGGCGCCGGGCGCGCACCACGAGGTAGATCACGCCGATCACGATTGCCGCTGCGACCGCGTAGTCCACGTAGTGCAGGTAGTCCTTCCAGGACTCCCAGTTGTCGCCCGCCTGCTTGCCGATGAAGGTGAGCATCAGGACCCACGGAATGCAGCCGGCCAGGCTGAGCACGCTGAAGCGCCAGAACGGCATCCTGGCCACTCCGGCAGGAAGCGAGATGAAGGTCCGGATGATCGGCAGCATGCGGGTGAAGAACACCGTGGCGTCGCCGTGTCGCTCGAACCAGCGGTCGGCCCACTCCAGGTACGACTTCTTGATGTGAAGCTTCTTGCCGTGCTTCTCCAGGAGATCGACCCGGCCCGCGTAGCCGATCCCGTACGCGATCCAGGAGCCGACCAGGTTGGCGATGGACCCGACCGCGGTGGCGGCGAACAGGCTGTACTCGCCGCGCGAGACGTTGAAGCCGGCGAACAGCATGGTGGCCTCGCTGGGCACGGGGATGCAGGCGCTTTCGAGGAGCATCAGGATGAAGACCCCGGGCAGGCCCATCGCATCCACCACGTCCACGGCCACCTCGACGATCGGATCCGTGATCGAGGCGAGCACGGTCATAGCGGCGGGTAGGGTAGCGACCGCTCATGAGCCCGGTCCCGCTGTTCAAGTCCAGCCTGGACGCCTACATGCCCGCGATCGAGGAGCGGCTGGCCCGCGTGGCCCGCAGCGGGCGCTACATCCTCGGACCCGAGGTGGAGGCGTTCGAGCGCGAGTTCGCCGCCTACCTGGGTGTCCGCCACTGCGTGGGGGTGGCCAACGGCACCGACGCCCTCACGATCGCCCTGCGCGCGCTGGGCATCGGACCGGGCGACGAGGTGGTGATGCCCTCGTTCACGTTCTACGCGACGGCCGAGGCGGCCATCGTGGCCGGCGCGACGCCCGTGTTCTGCGACATCGATCCCGCCACCTTCTGCGTCACGCCCGAGACCGTGGAGGCGGCGCTCACGCCCAGGACCAAGGCGATCGTGCCTGTGCACCTGTTCGGGAACGTCGCGCCGGTGCCCGAGCTGCGCCGCTTCGGCGTGCCGGTGGTGGAGGACGCGGCCCAGGCGGCCGGCGGCTCATACGACGGCGTCAGGGCGGGCGCGCTCGGCCAGGCGGCCACGTTCTCGTTCTTTCCCTCGAAGAACCTCCCCTGCCTGGGTGACGGCGGGGCCGTCGTCACCGATGACGACGCGATCGCCGAGCGGGCCCGGCTCCTCCGCTTCCACGGCTCCAGGGACAAGCGCACGTTCACCGACGTGGGCTACAACTCGCGCCTGGACGAGATGCAGGCCGCGGTGCTGCGGGTGCTGCTGCCGGAGCTCGACGGCTGGAACGAGCGCCGGCGCGAGGTGGCGGCCGCGTATGCGCGGGCGGGCCTGGGCGACCACGTGTCGCTTCCCCAGGAGGTGGACGGGGCACGGCACGTGTACCACCTGTACCTGGTCCGCTCGGAGCGGCCTGAGGGCGTCGGCTACTACCGGCTGCCGGTGCACCGGCAGCCCGCGATCGCGGCGTCCGTCGAGCTACCGGGGACCGAGGAGGCCGCCCGCACCAACGTCGCCCTTCCGATGGGCACCCAGGTCACCGAGGACGACGTGCGGACGGTGGTCGACACGTGCGCGTCTGGATCGATCTGACCAACAGCCCCCACGTGCTCGTGATGCGCCCGCTGATCGAGGCCATGCGGGCCGACGGGCACGACGTGCAGGTCACGGCGCGGGCGTTCGCCCAGACGCTGGAGCTGTGTGAGCGCTTCGGCATCGAGCACACGGCGATCGGCCGCCACCGCGGCGAGGGGCTCGTGGCCAAGGGCATCGGGCTGGCCACGCGGAGCGCCGAGCTGGCCCGTTGGGCCCGGGGCCGGCGCTTTGACGTGGCGATGGGTCACGGCTCCAACGACGTGACCGTGGCCGCCTCGCTGCTGCGCATCCCGAGCGCCACCGCCTTCGACTACGAGTTCGCTGCCGTGCAGCACCAGGTGAACTGCCGCCTGGCGCGCGTCGTGGTGGTGCCCGAGGTGATTCCCCCCGGCCGCCTCGAGCGCTACGGCGCCCGGGGCAAGCTGCGCCGCTACCCGGGCCTCAAGGAGGAGTACTACCTGGCCGACTTCGAGCCCGACGGGTCGGTCCTGGCGGAGCTGGGCCTGGATCGGGATCGGGAGCTTGTGGTCGTGCGCACGCCTCCTGAGGTGTCGCTCTACCACCGCTTCGAGAACCCGCTGTTCAGGCGCGTGCTGGAGCGCCTGGCCGCCGCGAGCGCTCAGACCGTCGTCCTGCCGCGCACGCCCGCGCAGCGCGACGAGGTCCTCCGGCTGGGCCGCTTCACGGTCCCGGAGCGGGCGGTGGACGCCCAGAGCCTCGTGGCCTTCGCGGACCTGGTGATCTCCGCCGGCGGTACGATGAACCGCGAGGCCGTCGCCCTGGGCACTCCCGTCTATACGACGTTCGAGGGACGGCTGGGCGCGGTCGACGAGGCGCTCCTCCGCGAGGGTCGCCTGCGGCGGCTGGAGAACCCCGAGGCGTTCAGGCTGGAGCGCCGGCCGGCGCAGGCAGCCGTGCGGATCCGCCGTGACCCGCGCGAACTCGTCACACTGCTTCTCTCCGCCGCCGATTCATGAGACGTCTGAGCTCCTCCGTCACCGCGCGCCGCCTTGGGCAGGTCGGCGTCGACGCCTGCCTGCTCGCGGCGGCTTACACGCTGGCCTACGTGCTGCGCTTCGACGACGGCATCCCGGCCCGCTACGAGAGCCTGCTCGGCGACACGATCGTCTTCGCGGTCGCGATGAAGCTCGTGGTCTTCGCTCTCTTCGGGCTCTACTCGAAGCTCTGGCGCTTCGTGGACCAGCGCGACTTCGAGTCGATCCTCAAGGCGGTGATCGCCTCCACCGTCGTTCTCATCGCCGCGCTGTTCTTGATCTCGATCGGCCGGACCGACCCGCCGCGCGGCGTGATCGCGCTGGACTTCCTGCTCACGCTGGCCTTCGTCGCGGGCTCTCGCTTCGTGGTCCGCGGCCTCTTCGAGCGCCCGCAGCGCGGGTCGCTGCTGGAGCGCGCCGCGCGCGAGGTGCTGATCGTCGGCGCGGGCAACGGCGGCCAGCAGGTGGCCTTCGAGCTGCGCCGCAACCCGGAGCTGTCGTCGGCGCCGATCGGCTACGTCGACGACGACCCGCGGAAGCAGGGCATGCGCATTGCGGGCCACAAGGTGCTTGGCACCACGGCCGACCTGCCGCGAGTGCTGGACGACACCGAGCCCGACGAGGTGATCATCGCCATCCCCTCGGCGCCGGGTGTCCTGCGCCAGCAGGTGGTCACCGCCTGCCGCGAGCGCGGAATCCTGGTGCGCACGCTGCCCACCACGTTCGAGCTCCTCTCAGGCGGCGTGAACCTCATGCGCCAGGTGCGTGAGGTGCGCGTGGAGGACGTGCTCGGGCGCGAGCCCCTGCGCGTCGAGATAGACCGCGTGGGCGCCTACCTCCGCGGCCGGGTGGTGCTCGTGACCGGGGCCGGCG
Organism: uncultured Thermoleophilaceae bacterium; assembly: GCA_963821275.1. Classification (GTDB taxonomy): domain Bacteria; phylum Actinomycetota; class Thermoleophilia; order Solirubrobacterales; family Thermoleophilaceae; genus JACVRW01. The sequence goes on along the minus strand of CAWGDF010000001.1, from coordinate 717,407 downwards.
GCTCGATCGGGGCGGAGCTCTCACGGCAGATCGCCCGCGTCGCGCCGAAGCGGCTCGTCCTGGTGGAGAACGCCGAGAACGCGCTGTTCGAGATTCGCCGGGAGCTCGAGGAGGAGCGCCACTTCGCCCGCGTGGCGCCCCTGCTGGCGGACTGCAAGGACGCCACCCGCATGCGCGAGATCTTCGCCGAGGAGAAGCCCTCGGTGGTGTTCCACGCCGCGGCCTACAAGCACGTCCCGTTGATGGAGGAGAACCCCGTGGAGGCGGTGCGAAACAACGCCGTGGCCACCCGGATCGTGGCGGCTGCCGCCGGGGAGGCGGGCGCCGAGCGCTTCGTGCTGGTCTCCACCGACAAGGCCGTGAGCCCGGCCACGGTGATGGGCGCCTCCAAGGCGCTGGCCGAGTGGGCGGTCGAGGCCGCCCAGAATCGCTGGAAGGGCACGCGCTACGCCTCGGTGCGCTTCGGCAACGTGCTCGGCTCATCCGGCTCGGTGGTGCCGATCTTCCGGCGCCAGATCCAGCAGGGTGGGCCGGTGACGGTCACCGACGCGAAGATGACCCGCTACTTCATGACGATCCCCGAGGCGGTGCAGCTGATCATCCGCTCGGGTGAGCTGGCCACCGGCGGCGAGGTGTTCGTCCTAGAGATGGGCGACCCGGTGAAGATCGCCGAGTTGGCGCGCAACATGATCCGCCTGGCGGGCTACGAGCCGGACGTGGACATCGCGGTCGAGATCGTCGGCCGGCGCCCGGGCGAGAAGCTGCACGAGGAGCTCTTCAACCCCGGTGAGCGGCCCCAGCCGACGCCCGCCGAGCGGATCGTCTGCGCGGCGCGCTCGCCCCTCGGCCCGGACTGGGTCGAGAGCGCCTTCATCCGCATCGAGGAGCTCGTCTACAGCGGCGACTCGACGGGCTTGGCGAGCGCGGTGGCGGAGCTTTCGGCCGAGCGTGCGCTGACCCTGTAGCCATCGGAAGGTTTATCCGTGTAGTCGACCAGCCTCGCGGCTAAGGTTCGTTCCTTCTTCATGGAGATCATCGAGCAGATCGGCGCCTACGCCGGCCTTGCTTCCATCGTCGGCCTCGCGATCCTCTCCGCCCTGTACTTCTCGCAGGCGCGGGATGTGAAGCGGTTGCGCGAGTGGGCGGGCCGGGCGCCGGAACGAGCCGAGGAGGTGGTGCCCGGCCAGCAGCCGGTGCCCGGCCGGGTTGGGGCCCAGCCCCAGCAGGCTTCCACCGGCGCGGCGCCCCCGCCGGTCCCTTCGACCGCCGCCCCCCGCCCCGTTCCCGCGGCCGGCGCCCGCGGCGGTCCCTCCCCGGCGCCCGCGGCCGCCGCTGCGGCCGGCGCGCGGCCGGCAGCCGCCACGGCGGCGGCCCAGGAGAAGCGAGCGCCCGCGGGCAAGCCGGGAAGCGGCAATGCCGCCGGCGCCCCGGCGCCGGCGCCCACCACGGCGGCGGCCGGGCCGGCCACGGCTGCTGCGGCCAACGCCCCGGCGCGGGCCGAGGCCACGAAGAAGGTTGCCCCGGGGGCCGAGGCCGGGCAGCCGGCGTCCGGCGAGGCCGGGCAACCCACGCCGGCTGAGGCCGGCGAGCCTGCGGCGGCAGGCGCCGAAGCGGCGGCCGCGACCCAGACCAAGCCGGCCGAGCAATCTCCCGCCCCCGGCGCGGGCTCGGAACCCGGCGCCGCTCCCGCTCAACCACGTCCGGCTCCGGCGGCCACCCCCGCCGCGGGCGCGGTCGCTCCCGCGCCGGGCAAGCCGCCCGCCACGGGCACGGCCGGCCCGGCGCCGCAGGTCGCTTCCGCCAAGTCACCCCAGGCGACGGGCGCGGGCAGCGCCGTCAAGCGTCCGGCCCCAGCGGGCCCACCGCGTCCGCCCACGCGGCCCGCCGCCAGGGCCGGCAGCACCGCGCGTCCATCGCCCCAGCCCACCGAGGTCATCGCAGCGCCCGGTCACCCCTGGTACCGGCGCCCGCTGTATCTGGTGCTCGTGATCGCCGGCGTCCTGATCGTGGCCGGTGGCGCGGCGTTCGCCCTGCTCCAGCCCGCCGGCGACGAGGGCGGCGGCGGAGAGCCCCAGTCGCGTCAGGCCGCCCCCGCCGAGCAATCGCAGGAGCAGGGGAACCAAGGCGGCCGCGCTGCCGGGGTCGATCCCGGCACCGTGACCGTGGCCGTCCTGAACGGCACCACGGTGCAGGGCCTGGCCGCTCAGGTCGCCGATCGCGTGGAGAGCTCGGGCTTCACCATCGGCACCATCGCCAACGGCTCCGACCAGAACCGAGCCGAGTCGGTGGTCCTGTTCGCTCCCGGCAAGGAGCGCGAGGCGGCGGCGGTGAGCCGCCGGCTGGGCATCGCCCAGCGCGAGCCCGTCGACCCGGCGAGCCAGGGCCTGGCCGGCGACGCCACCGTCGTGGTGGTCGCGGGCTCCGACAAGACGCAGTAGGGGGTCCGGGCGGCGCCTCGGGCCGACGCGGGCGAGCGCGGGCATGCCGCTCAGCCCGCCGCCAGCGCCCGCGCCCGCTCGGCCAGGTGCGCGACCCCCAGCCGCTCGGTCTCGGCCGCCGCGGCGACCAGTTGCTCGCGTCCCGCGGCGGGGTCGACCGCGAGGAGGACCTGGCCTTTCAGGAGCCGGGCCTGGGCGGCCTCCAGCGGGCGCTCGAGGGCCTCCCAGGCGGCCTCGGCCTCGGCAAGCAGCGCGGCGCCCTCGGCGGGATCGGCGGCCGCGGTGCCGCGGGCCTCGAGCGCCGCAGCGCGCCCGACCGGGTAGTGCAGCTGCTCCGCCAGCTCCGTCGCCTCCTCGGCGGCCTCGCGGGCGGCATCGAGCCGCCCTCGCCGGGCCAGGATCACGGCCCGGGCGCCGATGGCCTGGATCGACTGGGCCACCAGCCCGGCCCGCTCGCAGACGTCGATGGCCCGGTCGAGCGCCGTGGTGGCCGCGTCGAGGTCGCCGGCGTCGCGATAGGCGGCGGCCAAGGCGAAGAGCGCCTCGAAGACGAACTCCGACCAGCCCACCTGGTCGGCGAGGTCGTGGGCCCGGTGGAACAGCGCCGTGGCCTCGTCGAGCTCACCCTCGCGCCAGCGCAGGAGCCCGCGCAGGCCGTAGGGGAGGCAGAGCTTGCCCACCAGCCCCTCGCGCTCGGCCAGCTCGGCGCTGGCCTCTGTGGCGCGCTCAACGCGCTCCCAGTCGGCCCCGTAGACCGCGAGCTGCGCCAGCGAGGCGTGGAGCTCGACCTGGGCGGGAAGCACGCCCACCTGCTCGGCCAGCGCGAGCGCCTCCTCGAAGGCCTCCTTCGCGCCCGCGACGTCGGCCTCGGAGATCTCCAGGTGCCGCCCGAGCGCGGATAGCGCCAGGATGGTCTCCGTGTGGTCGGAGCCGCGGGCGAGCTCCACGGCGCGCTCGAGGTTCTGGCGCGCGCGCTCGGTGTCGCCGATCCGCCCGAACACGCGGCCGAAGATGCCGTGGGCGCGGCTGGCGGCGCGGGTCTCCCCCAGGCGCTCGGCCAGCCGCAGCGCCTTCTCCGAGGCGTAGATGGCGAGCATGTTGTCGCCGGTGTGGAGGTAGAGCCAGGCCGCCTCCTCGTAGAGGCGCACGAGCTCCAGGCGGGGCTTGCCGTCCTTCAGCAGGTTGATCCCCCTCTGGTAGTGCTCGATCGCCGCCTTGCGCTCGCCCTTGTGCGACAGTCCCGCGCCGATCTTGCGGTGCAGGTCGGCCACCCGCTCCAGGTCCTCCTGGCCGCGGTGCCAGTCCAGGCACTCGGTCCAGACCCCGATCGCCTCGTCCACCCGGCCCAGCCGCAGCGACACGTCGCCGAGCTTCTCGCCGATGCGGACCAGCACCGCCCGCTCGCCGCCGGCGCCCACCTCGCGGGCGTGCCGGTAGTGCGACGCGGCTTCGCGGTTCGAGTACAGCCGCCCGGCCGCGTCGCCTGCCTCCTCCAGGAAGTGCACTCCGCGCTCGAGCATTCCGGCCAGCTCGGGATCGGGCAGGCCGCCCTCCCGGCCCAGCGACGCGGCTCGACCGTAGTGCTCGGCGAGGAGCGTGACCACCTCGTCGGTGCGGTCGCCTGCCCGCTCCTCGATGAAGGTGCCCACCTCGAAGTGCTTGCGCGAGCGAACGGCCTTGGGCAGCATCCCGTAGGCCACGTCGCGGATGAGCACGTGCTTGAAGGCGAGCTCGCGCTCGCCGGCCAGCCGGCCCTCGGCTCCCGGGGCGAGGATGTCCTTCTCCTGAAGGGTGATCAGCGCGCGGCGCAGATCCCGGTTCTCGGCCTCGGCAAGCGAGACCAGCGAGCCCTCCCAGAAGGTCCGCCCCACCACGGCGGCCTGCTGCACCAACCGGCGCTCGAAGGGATCGAGGGCGTCGAGCCGGGCGGCCAGCACCGCCTGCACGGTGTCCGGGAGCTGCTCGGCCTCTGCGCCCTCCTCGACGATCCGGCGCGACATCTCCTCGGCGAACAGCGGGTTGCCCCCCGAGCGCTCGGCCACCGCCGGCACCAGCTCGTGGCCGTCGGAGATCAGCGCCGACACCAGCTCACGCGTCTCGGCCGCGCCCAGGGGCTCCAGCAGCAGCTGGGTGGCCGAGCGGCGCCCGCCGCCCCAGCTCGGCCGGCGCTCGAGCAGCTCGTCGCGGGCCAGGCACACCAGCAGGAGCGGCGCCCGCACCCACTGTGCGAGGTGCTCGATGGCGTCGAGCATGCCGTCGTCGGCCCAGTGGATGTCCTCGAAGGCGAGCACCAGCGGCCGCCGCCGCGCGATGGCCTCCACGGCGGAGCGCAGCGCCGAGAAGAACGCCTCGCGCAGCGCTTCCGGATCGCGTTCGTCGGGGGCGAGCTCCGGTGGCACCTCGACGCCGAGCAGCCGGCCAATGAGCGCAGCCTTGCGCTCGCCCAGGTCGTCGGCCGGGCCGTTGAAGAGGGTCTGGCCGTAGGCGGAGAGCTTGCGCCAGGCCTCCTCGGAGGAATCCGAGTCGACGATCCCGCACTCGGCGCGCAGCACCTCCCCCAGCGCCCAGAACACCAGACCCGTGCCGTAGGGCAGGCAGCGCCCGGTGCGCACCGCCGGCCGCGACTCGTGCCCGCTCACGCGCCGCTCGAACTCCCGCAGCAGCCGTGACTTGCCCACGCCGGCCTGCCCCACCAGCGTCACCAGCTGCGGGGCGCCCTCGCGAACCACCCGCTCGAAGAGCGTCTCCAGGGCCGCGAGCTCGTCGGCACGGCCCATGAGCGGGGACTCGCGGGCGGGTACCGGCCGGCCGGCCGCGTGCGGCGTCAGCAGCTCGACCGCCTCCCAGGCCGGGACCGGCTCGGCCTTCCCCTTGAGCGCAAGGGGGGCGAGCTCGGCGTAGCGCACGGCGTCGCGGGTGATGCGCATGGTGCTCTCGCCCACGGTCACGCTCCCCGTGCGACCCTCGCTCTGCAGGCGCGAGGCCACGTTCACCGTGTCGCCCGTGACGGTGTAGGCCTGACCCACCGACCCGGCCAGCACCTCACCCGTGTTGACTCCCACTCGCAGGTCCAGGTGCTCGCCCGGCGGGAGTCCCTCGTTGATCTCCGACATTGCCGCCTGCATGGCGAACCCCACCCTGACCGCCCGCTCGGCGTCGTCCTCGTGGGACAGCGGCGCGCCGAAGAGCGCCATCACGTTGTCGCCTATGTACTTGTCTACGGTGCCTCCGAAGCGCTCAACCTCCTGTCCGAGCCGCATCAGCGCACGGTCGACGAGGTTCTTCACAGCCTCGGGGTCCATGCGCTCGGCAATGGCCGTATATCCGGAGAGGTCGGCGAACAGCACCGTGACCTGACGGCGCTCCTCCGGCGGCTTCTCGGCCGGCGGAGGCGCAGCGGCCGCGCCGTCCAGGCCGTGACCGCAGTTCATGCAGAAGCGCGCTTCGGGAGGAGCCGGCGTGCCGCACGACGGACAGCGGCGCTCGAGCCGCGCGCCGCAGGCCATGCAGAAACGCGCGCCGGCGGGATTCTCGCTCCCGCACGCCGCACAGCCCAGTGCGCTCATGGCCGGAGCGTACCTCGCGGCCCCTCCGCGTCTGTGACGGCCGTCACGCTCAGGGCACGCGGCCGGCCTCGAGGTACGCCTCGGCCACGTCCGCGAGCAGGCGCTCGTCCACGAGGGTGAGCGGGCCGGCGTCGGTCTCCAGCACCGCCCCCGGCCAGGGCGGGTACCAGAAGGCGCGCAGCTTGCGCTCCAGGTCGTCGCCGGGTCGCACCAGCCGCAGAGACTCGAACTCCGCCCGGTCGACGTAGCGGCCGCGGCCCTGGGGCTCGCGGGGAAGCGCTTCGCCGGCCAGCGCTCGCCCCATCACGCGGCGGAAGAGCCCGAACAGGCGCTCCTGGCTCTTCAGGTCGAGCGACAGCGCGGTCTCGGACCGGCGGTCGATGGGGAAGCGCTCGACCTCGACCAGGTCTCCGGTGTCGAAGCCGTCGTCCACGAAGTGGCATGAGACCCCCCAGTCGGCCCGGTCCTCCAGGATGGCCACATTGATGCCGCCGAGGCCGCGCAGGTCGGGCAGCGGCGCGGGGTGGAAGTTCAGGCAGCCGCGGCGCCCGAGAGCAATCAACGGCGGCCGGATGCGCTTCCAGAACAGGAACGAGAGGACCAGGTCCACGTCCGCGGGTGGCGAGGTGTAGAGCTCCTCGTCGTCGACCAGCGCCAGGCCGTGACGCCTGGCCGCCAGATCGAGTCGCTGCTCCTCGCGCGTGAAGCGGTCGGGCTCCGCGGCAACCACCGCGGCGACGTCCACTCCCTGCCCGACCAGCCAGTCGAGCGCCCGCGCCGCCGAGCGCTTGCACTTGCCCATGAACACGACCCTCACGCCAGCACCTCCTCGTAGAGGGCAAGGGTGCGCCCGGCGATCCGGTCCCAGGAATAGGGGCCCGCGGCGGCCTCGGCCGCGTGCCGTTCCAGCAACGTCCGCTCCTGCGGCCGCGCGAGCAGCTCGCCGATGGCCGCGGCGAGGGCGTCCGGATCGCCCGGCGGCACGAGCCGCCCCGCACCCTCGTCCTCGACGATCTCCCTGAAGCCGCCCACGTCGGAAAGCACCATCGCCTTCGCGAAGGCCAGGCCGGCGAACAGCACACCGGAGACGTCGACCGTCCGGTGGGGCAGGACCAGCAGCTCCGCGCGGCGAAAGAAGGCGGCCTGTTCGCGGTCGCTCACGTAGCGCTCGACGAAGCGCACCCGCCCGGGCGGCGCCAGCCGCCGCAGCCGCTCCATGGAAACGCCGAGCGGCCGTCCCACGACCCACAACTCTGCTCCCTCGACCTCCCGGAAGGCTTCGACGAGCACGTCGACCCCCTTGTAGGGCCTGATCAGGCCGAAGCAGAGGACGACGGGCCCCTCGACGGCGGCCAGCTCGGATGGAAGCGGCCGCTCGTCCGGCATCCGGGTGAGGTGCTCGAAGGCCCCGTGGGGGATCACGTGCACGCGCTCGCCGGCCCCCAGCAGCTCCGCACCGCGACGGGTGTGCACGACCACGGCATCCATCCTGTCGGCCAGGCGCCGGCCCGAGCGCTCCCGCCGGATCACGTTGTGCATGGTGAGCACACGCGGGCGGGCGGAGGGCAGCAGGTGCGAGTCGAGCCGCTCGAGCGGGAGCCATTGGTAGTGGCGGACGTCGGCGCCGGCCGCGCGCCGCCGGTAGCGGAGCATGTCGGGCACGTGCTCGACCAGCTTGAGGGCCCGGCGCCGCCGCGCCGCACCGGCCCCCAGGCGGGTGGCGAGGCGGTAGAAGGGCCGGCTCACCGAATAGCCGGCGGGCTCGGGCGTGGGGCCGTGGACGAACCGCGAGGTCACGAGCTCGACCTCCGCGCCGCGACGCGCCAGCGCCCCGGCGAGGGCATGGTCGTAGGGCATCACGTCCCCCGAGGGATCGACGAGCTGGACCCGCATCGGCGGGATTGTCGTGCACTAGGGTGCGGCCGGCCATGAGCCGGCCTCTGGTCCGTGTCGTCTTCGCTCTGCTCGTGTTCGCGACGATCGGCGCCTTCTTCGTCACCCAGCAGCTCAAGAGCGAGTTCCCGCTGGTCATCCGCTTCGCCACCAAGCCGGTTCACTTCTCGCCCAACGGCGACGGCTTCCGGGACGAGGCAGTCGTCGGCTTCGATCTCTCCGAGCCGGCCACCGTGAGCTTCGCGATCACCGACGCGGAGGGCAACGAGGTGCGGCAACTCGTGGAGGATCAGCGGCTGGCCGGCGACACCAAGCACCGCTTCCGCTGGGACGGAAACGACGACGAGGGGCGTCCGGTGCAGGAGGGCACCTACCGGATGCGGGTGGTGCGCCGGGACGAGAGCAGGGTGATCGACTCGGTCAAGGAGGTCACGGTGGACCGTACGCCGCCCCCCGTGCGGTTGGCCTCGGCGCGCCCGTCGGTGATCGGCGCGGGGGAGGTGCCCAGCGTGCGCATTCGCTACCGGGGGCCGCGGAACGCCGCCCCCGAGTTCCGCGCGTTCCGCACCGACGACGGCCCGCCCCGGGTGGTGCGCCGCTTTCGGGGCGACGACACCCGCAGCGGAGTGTGGGACGGCGAGGTGAGCGCCGGCCCGGAAGCCACCCGGCCGGCCGAGGAGGGCGACTACGCGTTCACGGTCACGGTGCGGGACCGGGCGGGCAACCTGGCGGTCGCCCCGGCGGAGATCCCGAGCACGGCCATGAGCCGGCCCGGGACAGGGGTGACGGTGGAGGCATTAACCCTGGAGGGACCGCTCGAGGTCGTGGAGGCGGGCTCGCTGGCCCAGTTCCGAGTCGGCCCGGTGGACCGCAGCTTCGACTTCGTTCTGTCGCGTCTCGGCACGCCCCGGCCCGTGCGCCGCGGAGGGCGAATCGGCGGCCCCTTCCGGGTACGGGTGCCGAGCGACGCGGAGACCGGGGTCTACCTCGTGCGGGTCCGCAGCGGGAACCGCCGGGCGGTGTGGCCGCTTGCGGTGCAGGGAGAGTCCGATGGCGGCGAGCGTCCGCTCGTCGTGCTTCCGGCGCTGAGCTGGCAGGGGCTCAACCCCGTCGACGACGATTTCGACGGGTTTGCCGACACCCTCCCCGAGCGGTTGCCGGTACGGCTCGACCGCCACTTCGCGGGCGGCGGGCTTCCGCCTCGCTTCGCCGCCGAGGTGGCGCCGCTGCTGCGCTTCCTGGACCGCGAGCGGCTCCCCTACGACCTGACCACCGACCTCTCCCTCGCCCGAGCCGACGGGGCGGCGCTCGCGGATGCCCCGGGCCTGGCTTTCGCCGGCAGCGCGCTCTGGCTGCCCGAGCCGCTGCTTAGGAAGCTTCGCGCCTACGTCGAGGACGGTGGCCTGACTTCCTCGTTCGGCGCGGAGGCTTTCCGGCGCTCAGTCCGGCTCGAGGGCGAGACCCTGAGGGACCCCTCGGGCCGGCACCGGACGGACGCGTTCGGCGAGCGAACGGACCTGCTTCGCACCAGCGCCTCGCCGCTGACGGTCTTCCAGGACCAGCTCGGGCTGTTCGGCGGTCTGACGGAGTTCGTGGGGGAGTTCGAGGTCTTCGAGCAATCCCAGGGCCTCGCCGGCGCCGCCCGCCAGCTCTCGAGCGCGGGCCGGGAGGAGGCGGCGCCCGCGTTCGTTGCCTACGGGCTGGGCGATGGCCTGGTCGTCCGCGCGGGCAGCCCGCAGTGGGCGCGGGAGCTGGACGAGGCCCGACTGAGCGTCGAGCTGCCGCTCGTGACGAAGCGCATCTGGCGCAGGCTCGAGACCGGCAGAACCGGCTGACCCGTTTGCCATCCTGGGGCGGGTGACGAGACCACCCCTTCTAGTCGTCCTCGGGCTTGTCGTCGTCGCCCTCGCGGCCGCCGTCGGCGTGTACGCGTACAACGAGAAACAGCCGATCGAGAAGCGTGGCTCGGCGACCGAGGAGTTCGTGGCCGGCGAGGCCCCCGAGCCCAAGCCTCCGCCCGAGAGGGAGGACCCGCGCCCCTGGCCGACCTACGGCTTCGACATCGGCCGCCAGCACGTCTCACCCTACGATCACCGGCCGCCCTACCGCCGGGTATGGCAGATCGACGCCCACGACACGCTCGAGTTTCCTCCGGCGATCGGCTACGGGCGGGTCTACCTCGCGCAGCAGAAGGGCCTCTTCTTCGCTCTCGACGCGAGGACCGGCAAGGTCGACTGGAAGAAGCGCAACGGCCGCTGCGCGGCCTCCTCGCCCACGATCGGCGACGGCGTCGTCTACCAGTCCTACATGCACCCGGTGGAGTGCCTGCAGGGACAGGCGGGAGCCAACGGCTACCTGGTCGCCTGGGACGCCGACACCGGGCGCGAGCGCTGGCGCTTCAACACCGCCCCGATCGAGTCCTCGCCCCTGCTGCGCAACAACCGCCTCTACGTCGGCTCGTGGGACGGCAAGGTCTACTCGGTCAACGCCCGCACCGGCAAGAAGGTATGGAGCTTCCAGGCCGACGACGAGGTCAATACCTCGGCCGCCTACTGGAAGGGGCGCGTCTACATCGCCTCGGACGGCGGCACGCTCTACGCGCTGAGCGCGGGCAGCGGCAAACTGCTGTGGAGCGCCCAGTCCAACTCCACCTTCGGCTCGCGCGAGTTCTGGTATGCGACCCCCACCGTGGCCTACGGCCGCGTCTACATCGGCAACACCGACGGGACGATGTACGTGTACGGCGCGAAGAGCGGGAAGCTCCTCTGGGCGCGCCCGCTGGGCAGCTACATCTACGGCGCGGCGGCGGTCTACGACCGCAAGGTCTTCGTGGGGACCTACGACGGCAAGTTCTTCGCGCTGGACGCGGCCACCGGCGACACCAAGTGGCAGATCTCCGCCGGCGGCACCGTGCACGCGGCCCCCACCGTGATGGACGGTCTCGTGTACTACGCGATCTGCTCCAGTTGCGGCTCGGAGGCTCAGCGGGCGGTGGCCGGAGGGACCGACGCCACCGTCGCCGTCCGCGCCCGTGACGGCAAGCGGGTCTGGAGATTCGCCGCGGGCAAGTACGCCAATCCGGTCGTGGCCGACCGCGAGCGGATCTACGTCACCGGGCGCTCGCTGCAGTTCGCCCTGGCGCCGCGGGCCGCTAGCCGAGCCTCGCGATGAAGTCCCCTACGTGCGAGGTCACCCGCACCAGCACGTCAAGTGAGGCCGCGGGGTCGCCCTCGACCTGAAGCGAGTGATCGAGCCCGTCGAGCTCGAGCACCTCGAGGCCGTCCCGGTGCGGCACCTCGCCGTCGCCCCAGGTCGGATCGGCGGGGCTGCCCACGAGCAGCGCGGGCGTGTCCGAGGCCTCGACTGCGTCCACCACCTCGGGACGGTTGAGAAGGGGCGTGAGCCAGACGGCGGGCCGGCCGGCGGCGAGATCCGCCGTCGTGCTGGCCAGTGACTTTCCGATGACGGCGACGGATGTCGCGGATTCCCCGGCGGCCTCGAGGGCGCGGCGGGCCCGGTCGCGCATCCAGGCGACGGGGTCCTCGCGAGCGGGGGCGCGCTCGGTGAGCTCCAGCACCGACCAGCCATGCGCCTGCGCGGCCTCGCGGGCGAACCACAGCAGCGGCGCCTGCGAGAAGTAGGCCACGCCGGGCAGCAGCACTGCGCAGCGGGCGGGATCGCCCTCGTGCAGGAGCGCCTCACCCGGTCCGAGATCGAGCTGTTGCACCGATACCTCCCAGAGCCATCAGCGCGGCCACGACCGTGCCGGTCAGCGGCCACACCAGGTAGTAGTTGTTGAACGTGCGGCCGATGAACATCAGCCACAGGATGGAGACGGCGAACGCGGCCGCGCCCAGCCAGAGCTCGCGGCCCCGCCGCTGGAGATACAGCAGCCAGACGGTGAGCGGCACCCAGGTGAGCAGCGCGAACAGCGCGAACGGGTAGCTCCCGTCACGGTCCTCCAGGATCCCGAGGCGGATCAGGATTCCGGACAGCCCGTAGCCCACGATCTTGTAGGTGCCCGCCCCGTAGCGCACCGTGTCCTCGTAGAAGGCGACCGGATCGGCTGCGAGGAAGGGCAGGATCCCGGCGGCCAGCACTCCGCCGAAGGCGAGTGCGGGCCGTTTCAGCGCGCCGCCCTCCTTGAGGATCATGAGAGCCAGGAAGGGGGCGGCCACGAGCGCGAACTGCTTGAGCAGCACCGCGGCCCCCAGCGCCGCGGCCGCCCAGGCGAAGCGGCGCCGCGTGACCAGCGCGAAGGCCAGCACCATGAGCAGCAGGCTGGGGGCGTCGTTCTGGCCGAACCAGGCCGAGCGCACGGCGATCGGGTTGCACACGAGCACCGCGCCGAGGGCGAGGCGCCAGGCGAGCGGGCCCCGGAAAATCAGCGCGACCGGAAGAAGGGCGAGCGTGGCCACCAGCACCAGCAGGCGGAAGTCGTCGAACGGGCCGGGCAGCAGCCGCCAGGGCGCCGCCACCAGCACGCTGCCGGGGAAGTAGGCGAAATGCTCGAGGGCGACCTCGCGCTCGCGCACCGCGTCCGACACGCTGCCGTCGCGGGTATAGAAGCGCTCGAGCCCGGAGGCGCGGTAGTCGTGGCCGTACGGGTTGTCGAGCTCGAGCAGCAGGTCGCCGCCCAGCTCGATCTGGTAGGTCGAGTCGTTGGTGAAGAACCAGGGGGCGGTGGCGTCACGCAGGCCCAGCTGCAGGAGGGTGGAGGGCACGCTCAACAGAAGCGCGACACCCACTACCAGCGCCACGCCGGCCCAGCGCGGCAGCGGGGCGGGTCGGCGCCGGGCCAGTAGGAACAGCGCTACAGCGCCGCACAGCAGCGCGGCCGCGAAGGCGGCCGCCCGGGCGATGCCCACGTCCCACTCCTCGCCCGCCGCTCGCACGAGCGGCGCGAGCAGGCCCTGGGGGTCCACGGTCTGCGGCGAGAAGCGCCAGGGATCGGACCCGAGCTCCGGCAGCGCAAGTGCCGCCAGGCCGAACAGGACCGCCACGAGCACCCAGGCTCCACGGGAGTCGAGCGTCTCGCGCGCCGGGGGCGCGGCCGAGGGCGCTCCCGCCGGGGCGGGCCGCTCCACGCGCACGCTCACGACGCCACCCGTTCCTCCATCCGGGCGCGGGCCCGCTCGCGGGCGCTGGGAGCGGTCTGCTCCTCCGTCCAGCCGAGATAGCCCGCCCCCACCGCCAGCACCAGCCAGGTGAGGGGATCCTCCAGGAACCCGCTGTAGAACAGCGCGTGCACGAACAGCGCCAGGAAGGACGCCAGCAGGACCAGGCCCAGCGCCTCCTCGCGGCGGTGCACCGCCGCGACAAGCCGGGCTCCGCCTACGAGCAGCCACGCGTAGAGCGCGAGCCCGATCACACCCAGCTCGGCGGCGACCGTGAGCGGCGTCGTGTGGGACACGAAGTTGGGGGTGGGCCGGTCGCTCCGCTCCAGCCGGCGGCTCGCCCGGGGTTGCCCCCCGATCCCCACCCCGATCAGCGGGTTCTGCTCGATCACGCGCGCGGTGGCCTCCACACGGTCGGTCCGGTCGCTGGTGATCTGGTTCAGCGACTCCCCCCCGATCACCTGCACGGCCACGAACCCGCCGGCCACGACCGCGGCGGCCAGAGCCAGCACTCCGACCGCCACCCGCACGCGGCGGGTGCCCGTGACCAGCGCGAGCCCGAGCGTGACCACGAGCAGCGCCGCCATGCTCGACTGGGAGTAGGAGAACAGCAGCCCGAGCCACATCAGGGCCAGTGCCGCGATCAGCGGCCAGGGCCGCCAGCGCTGTGCCGCGAGCAGAGCCAGCACCACGCCGATGCCCAGCACCAGGTGGCGCCCGTAGAGGCTGGGATCGCCGAACAGCGAGGTCACGCGGAAGTAGTCGGTGTTCGCGTTCGACACCGCCAGGTTCGGCGCGTAGAAGAAGAGCTCGTGCGTCGCCGCCTGCCACAGCCCCACCACCGCAAACAGCGAGGCGAGCCCGATGGCGATGCCGGCCAGCAGCCGCGGAACGTTCGCGGGGAAGTCCGCGCGGGCGACCGTGGCGAGCAGGGTGACGAACGGCAGCGTGAAGAACACGAGCAGGTTGGTGCCTGCCTCCAGATCGTCGGCCCACAGCAGCGAGCAGAAGGCGAAGGCGAAGAAGGCCGCGGCGGGGAGCGCGATCACCCGCGGCAGGGCGCGAGCCGGACGCCCCCGGAGCGCCCGCCAGCCGAGGGCGGCAGCGGCGGCCACGAGCACGAAGTAGAGCGGCAGCAGGCGCCCGAGGCGGCCGTCGTCGGCCACCGCGACGAGGAAGGTGTTGGAGCTGTCGAAGGCCAGCGGCGGCCGGAAGGGCGCGACCACGAGCACCGCCGGGGCCACCAGGGCGGGACGGCCCGCGAGCAATGCGGCGGCGACTCCCAGCACCAGCAGGCCCACCAGCGCCGCCCCCGCCCCGGCCGGGCTGCTCAGCTTGTCGAGCGGCCCGAGCCCGAGGGACACGGCCAGCCCGGCCTCGGCGAGGCAGAGCAGCACCAACCCAGCGAGCAGCGCGGACCGGCCGCGGGCGAGGAGCACGAGCACCGACCCGAGCGCGCCGACGATCGCGGCCAGTTGGGCGGTGTCGGGATGCTCCATCGCGAAGCGACAGCGTACGGCTCAGACAGACCTGTTGTGCGCCTCCGCGGCCTCGCGCAGGCCCTCGCCCAGCGCGGGGAACGCCTGCTGTCGGGCATGCAGGAGGTAGCGCCTCGGATCGCGCCCGGGCAGGAGCGCCGCGGCCGCCGCCCGTACGAGATAGGCCCAGGTCCAGCAGATGCGCCAGGCAAGCCGCTCGCGCCGCAGGCCGTGCTTGACGAAGTAGAGGTCGCGCCCGCGGTGGAACTCCACGATGCGGCGCCGCATCGCAGCGGCGTCGGTGGACAGCTGGTCGTGATGCACCGCCCGCGCCGCGGGCACGAACAGGATGCGCCAGCCGGCGTCGCCCAGGCGCTTGCAGAAGTCGGTCTCGTCGGAGTAGACGAAGAAGTCGGAGTCGAGCCAGCCCACCTCCTCGGCCGCCCTGCGCCGCACCAGCAGGGCGCTCGACTGGGCCCAGCCGACCGTCCGCACCCGGTCGCCCCGGCTCTCGACCGCCACTCGGCGGTGCAGAAACACCGCGGCCGCGAGGGCCCAGGGAACGTCCGGCAGTCGCCACGCGCAGTCCGCCGGCCGGCCGGAGCCGGTGAGCAGCCGGGCGCCCGCCGCGGCCGCCCCCTCGTCGGCCGCGAGCGCGTCGAGCAGCGCCCGGGCGGCGCCGTTGCACAGCTCCGCGTCCTCGTTGAGCAGGAGACAGAAGCGGCCCTCCGCCTCCTGCAGCAGGCGGGAGTCGTTGGCCGCCTTGCCGCTCCGACGGTCGAGGGCGATCAGGCGCAGGTCGTGTCCGGAGGCCCGCACCGCCTCGGCCGAGCCGTCGCTCGACGCGTTGTCCAGCACGAGGATCTCGCGCGACACACCGGCCGGGTGCGTGCGCTCGATCGCGTCGAGGCAGGCCAGCAGGTGCTCGCGGCCGTTGGTGTTGACCACGCAGTAGGACAGCTCGGTCAGCGCCCGGCCTCCTCGAGGACGCGCAGCGCCCGGGTGGCGAGGTCGTCGAGGGCGAACTCGCGCTCCGCCAGAGCACGGGCGTTGCGGCCCAGACGCCGCGTCTCCTCGGGATGGTCGCGCAACCAGGAGAGCTTCGCCGCGAGGTCCTCCGGGTCGCCGGGCCGGACGAAGAGCCCGGCCTCGTTCTCCTCCACAAGCTGGCGCATCCAGCCGTCGCTGTTGACGATCGCCGCCCGCCCGGCGGCGAAGGTGTCGAACAGCTTGTTGGGCGAGTTGGTGGTCAGCACCGGTACGTCCTTGAAGAGGGTCAGGCAGGCGTCCGAAGCGGCGGCCAGGCGGGCCACCGAGCCCTTGTCGGGCACCGGGTCGAGGAAGCGCACGTTGGCCGGCGCCCGGCCCTCGAGCTCGGCCCGACCCTTGCCCTCGCCGAGGAGGAGGAAGGTCACGCCCTCCACCAGAGCGGCCGCGTCGACCGCCTGCTCGACGTCGTTGGCCTCGCCCATCGTGCCGAAGTAGCTGCAGACGAAGCCGTCCTCCAGGCCCAGGCGCTCGCGCTCCGCCCGCCGGTCGAGCGCCGGCGAGAAGAGCTCCAGGTCGGACGCGTTCGGGATCAGCGCCACCCGCTCCTGCGGCGCGCCGGCCGCCACCACGCCCGCGCGGATGCCCGGCGACAGGGCGATCATCCGGCTGCTCCGGCGGTAGACCAGGCGCTCGACCGCCCGTGCCAGCCGCTGCAGCACAGGGCGCCGCAGCGCGCCCATCTGGATCGGGGCCTCCGGCCACAGGTCCCGCACCTCGAAGACCAGTGGGGCGCGCCAGCGCAGCGCGGCCGCCAGCCCCGGAAGAGCCATCGTGAGCGGCGGCGAGGTGGCGTAGACCACGTCGGGCCGGGGTCCCCGCAGAGCCGCGACCGTGGCCGCCAGCGCGAAGCGAGCGAAGGCCAGCGTGCGACGCGGATAGGACACGCCGGTGGCGCTCATGTAGTCCGAGTAACCACCACGCACGCCCACGACCTCCACCCCCTCCACCGTCCGGGCGCCCCCGCCCGCGGTTACCATGCGCACCGCGTGACCGCCCGCCGCGAAGCGACGCGCGAACTCGTACGACCGCGTGCCGCCCACGCCCGCGCGGGTGATGAAGAACTGGTGCAGGTAGAGGATCCGCATCCGCTGGGCCGGAACGGTAGTGCGCCGTGAGCCGGCCACTCGACCTGCTGGTGGCCGCCGTGCTGCTCGTCCTGGCGGCGCCGCTGCTCGCCCTGGCTGCGCTGGCGATCCGGCTCGAGAGTCGCGGGCCGGTGGTCTACCGCCAGCGCCGCGTGGGCCGCCACGGCCGCCCTTTCGAGCTCTGGAAGCTGCGCACGATGGTCCCGGGCGCGCAGGCCATGGGAGCGGGGATCTACGTGCTCGAGGGCGATCCGCGCATCACCCGCGTCGGCCGCCTGCTGCGCCGCTTCTCGCTGGACGAGCTGCCCAACCTGGTCAACGTCCTGCAGGGGGACATGGCGATCGTCGGCCCGCGCCCCACCGTAGCCGAGCAGGTGGACCGCTACACCGAGCGCCAGCGCCGCCGCCTGGAGGTGAAGCCGGGGATCACCGGCTGGGCTCAGGTGAACGGCCGCACCTCACTGCCCTGGCCGGAGCGGATCGAGCTGGACGTCTGGTACGTCGAGCACCGCTCGCTGCGCCTCGACCTGCAGATCCTGGCCCGTACCGCGCGAATGCTGGCCAGCGGCCGGGGGCTCTACTCGGAAGAGCTCAACCAGGGTTGGTAGGAGCGCTGCGCGCCCGCGTCAGCCCGCCACCCGCAGCTCGAAAGGCCCCAGCCGGCTGCGGTCGGTGTCCTCGTCCCGGCGCGCCACCAGGGAGAAGCGATGGCGCCCGCGCTCGGTGGGCACGAACGACGTCCTGAAAGCGCCCCGGCGCACCCGCACCGCCCGCACCTTCACCCGGCGCCAGCGGCCCTCGGTCCGTCGCTGGGCCACCAGGTAGACGAAGCGCTTGCGCGGGGCGACCTGGCCGCGGATCGGCACCCGATCGCCGACCCGGCCGCGCGTCGGCGCCGAGGTGACCGAGATCACCGGTCGCAGGTGCAGCAGCAGTCGTGACGACCCCGACCTGCGCAGGCCGCTGCGCCCGCGGAAGCGGGTGCGCACGTACATGCGCAGCCGCGGCTTCAATTCGGTGGCGAACGTTCCGTCGGCCGCGGTGGCGAGGCGCCGCGTGGTGCGCCAGCGGCCGTCGTGGTTGACCTGGATCTCCACGGTCTCGCCCGCCAGCGGCGCGCCGCCGGCACCGGCCAGGGTGCCGCTCAGAGGCACGAGCTCGCCGAAGTTGACCCGGTAGATGCCGAGCAGCGCGGACAGCCGGGTGCTGGAGGCGGGCACCGTGACGCCGGTCTCCACCAGCGCCCGCAGGTCGTCGAGCTGGCGGTAAAGCGTGTTGCCAGGGCAAGCGGTGGCGCCGGTGTCCCGATGGCCGATCACTCGTTCGAGCCGCACTCGCGCCCCGGCGGCGAAGCGGGTGAGCGAGCCCCCGGCGCTCACCAGCGTGACCGGGCCGGACAGCGGCTGGCCGTGTACCGGCAGCTTCCAGCGTATGTAGCGGGCCAGGGCGTCGAGCGTCGCGGGCGTAGCAGCAACGGAGGTGTGGTTGCCGATGCTGGAAATGCCCGCGGTCTGGGCGTTGAAGCCCTGTGCCTGGGCGCCGATCACCGGCTTGTCGAGACCGCCGGCACGACCCTCGAAGAGCACGCCGTACTTGTCGACCAGCGCGTTGTAGCCGATGTCGTCCCAACCGTTGGAGTTGCGGTGGTAGCGACAGATCGCCAGGACCATCGCAGGGCCGTCCTCGGGCCCGTAGTCGTTGAGCGAGACCGTGTGGTGCACGTGCACCGCCTTGACCTCGCCGTAGGCAGGCGCGCTGCGAGGCGGGCAGGCGCGCGCGCCCCACTCCGAGCGCCGAACGATGTCCGGTTGTGCCTGGGCCGCCCGGAGGGCGGGAGCCGCGCGCTTCACGCCCCGCACCCGCACGAAGTGCAGCCGCAGGCCGGCGACCGGCCGGCTGAGGCGGTACTGCACGCCGCGGGCACTGCCCACCCAGAGGGGATCGGACGCCTTCACAGCGCGCTCGCGGCGGCCGGCGTCGGGGTTGTGGTCCCCGTGAGCCTCGAGCTGCCGCCAGCGGCTCCACGCCTTCCCACGCCGCACACGCAACTCGATCTCGGGCTCGGCCCGCCCGCGCCAGCGCATGCCGAGCAGGTTGAAGCGGCCCGGGGTGCGCAGCGGCCGCGAGCGCACACCGCCGCCGGAGGCCGCGGCCACGTCGGCGACCCGCGGAGCGAGCTCGAAGTCCACGGCCCGCGGCGCCGCGGACGCGGGCGCACAGAGCAGGACGAGCGTCCAGCCGAGCGCGGCTGCTGAGGCGAGCAGCTTCACTACGTAACGGAACACGATCTCATGTGCGGCGGTTGCGGGCCTGCAAGATCGCCTGCAAATCGAGAACTTGCAGGAAATCCTACGGGGAACGGCGCTACGGGACGGGCTCGGGGCCGTTCGAGCGGTGCTCGTCCCGGAAGGTTCGAATCGCGTCGAAGATGTTGGGCCCCATCCTGTCGCAGAGCAGAAGGCGCCCCGTGCCCCCGGGCGGCGGGTCGCGGTTCCAGGCGCTCGCGGCCACCGCGTAGGGCATGTTGCCGCGCGGCACCAGGACCATCTGGTACTGGTCCTCGTCGAACAGCGCCTTCAGATCGGCCCGCTGCGCGTTGGGCATGCCGGGCTTGAACCACACCACGACGCGACCGTGCTCCAGGTTGTGCACGAGCTGCTCGTCGCGCGGCGCCTGGGCGTAGGCCCCGTCCGGCGCCGGCTCGAAGTAGTGCCGGCCGTTGGTGGGCGGGTCGGTCTTGTACTCGACCCGCTCGTCGAGGGTCTGCGTGTGGCTGGCCACGCCGCTGCCCCGCGAGCTCTTGAGCTCGCAGCCCGCCGCCTCGGCCGCCGCCTCGACGTCGAACTCACGCTGTTCGGGCACGCTGCCGCCGTCGGGGAGGATCTGCGCGACGGCATCGTCGTCTCCTCCGCCGGCCACGACCACGACGAGCACGACCACCAGCGCGGCGATGACCAGCACCCCGGCCGCGCCGAAGCCCACCATGCGCTTGCGCTGCTGGGCCTCACGGGCCTTTCGCTCGCGCTCCTCGCGTTCCCGACGGAGGGCCTCCTTCTGCCTCTTTCGGTGGGACACGCCGCGAAAGGGTAGCTACGAGGGCCGGCGCGCCTGAGCGCTCCGAAGCCCGGCCGCGGCGGCCCTCCGGCGCCCCCGCGAGGCCCGCCGCGCGGGTCTGAAGCAGTCCCCCACGAACCCCACGATCTCGTTCGTGAGCCGCTCCGGCGTGAGCCGCAGCTCGAGGATCGAGGAAGCTTGGACGAGGCGGGCGTGAGGCAGCTCGCGCACGAGCATGTCGGAGTCCGAGAAGGGGTGGATCGGGTCGCGATAGTGGCCGATCACGAGGGCCGGCTGGGTCATCCTGCGGCGCTCCTCGGCCGGCGGCGCCACGCGGCCGTAGAACAGCCCCTGCAGGACCGAGGCCGAGGGCTTCGGGTCCTGGCCGAGCCAGTCGAGGACCACGTCGCCGAGCAGTGAGAAGCCGCGCGGCAGCGCCCGCGCGCCCCGTCCCACGAAGCGCGCCACGGGGGCGCCGAAGGTGAGCCCCACGAGCAACGGCGTGAAGCCGATCGCGCACGCGAGCAGGGCGTTGTCCAGCACCGGCATCTCGATCAGGAGACCCTTGACCCGCTCCGGGGCCGCGGCGGCCGCCTCGAGGGAGGCGTTCGCGCCGAGCGACGTCCCGCCGATCACCGCGTCCCGCACCTGCGCGTGGTCGAGAAGCCCGAGAGCCTGGCGGCCGAAGGCCGTCATGGAGTAGTAGCTGCCCATCTCCGGTGGCCGGTCGGAGTCGCCGTGGCCGAGAAGATCGAGGCACAACACGCGGTGGCCGTGCGCGGCGAGCTCCTCGGCCAGCGGCCGGTGCATCGTGCGCGCGAACAACAGCGCCGGGAGCAGCACCACCACGCGATCTCCGGCGCCGTACTCGTCGTAGACCAGCCGGTGGCCCTCGAACTCGAACTCATGGGTCTTCGCCGTCACGGAGCCAGGAGGAATAGCATCCGGAGCGGAGAGCGACCGAGGAGGACGGATGAGCACGACCGTGCACGTGTCGACGACCGTGAACGGCCGGTCCCACGAAGCCGACGTGGAGGCGCGAACCCTTCTCGTCCACTGGCTGCGGGACCACCTGGGCCTCACCGGCACGCATGTCGGCTGCGACACGTCGAACTGCGGCGCGTGCACGGTGCACCTCAACGGCGAGGCGGTCAAGAGCTGCACCATCCTCGCCGTCCAGGCCGACGGGGGCGAGGTCACGACCATCGAGGGCATGGGCGAAGAGTCCGGGCTGCATCCCCTGCAGGAGGCCTTCTGGGAGAAGCACGGCCTGCAGTGCGGCTACTGCACACCCGGCATGATCATGGCCGCCGCCGACCTGCTCGCGCGCATCCCGGATCCCTCGGAGCGGGACATCCGCGAGGCGTTGGAGGGCAACCTCTGCCGCTGCACGGGCTACCAGAACATCGTCAGGGCGGTGCAGGCCGCGGCGAAGGCCCAGCCTGCGAAGGAGGAGGTGGGGGTCTGATGGGCGCTCCGGAAGTGGAGGCGGCCGAACGCACCGAGCGGAACGGGAACGGCTTCGTCGGACAGGCGCTCAAGCGCAAGGAGGACCCGCGCCTGATCACCGGCCAGGCCACCTACACCGACGACCTGGCGCTGCCCGGAATGCTGCACGCGGCGATGGTGCGCTCGCCCGAGGCCCACGCCACGATCACCTCGATCGACACCACGGCCGCCCGCGAGCATCCCGGGGTGGAGGCCGTGTTCACGGGCGAGGACATGGAGGACCTGGACGCCCCCTGTCCGATGGTCTGGGTCCCGCCCGGAGTCGAAGTCCACGTGCCCGACCACTGGCCGCTGGCCCGCGGCAAGGTGGGCTATGTCGGTCAGGCGGTCGCCGTCGTGATCGGCAGCGACAAGTACGGGGTCGTGGACGCGGCCGCCCTGGTCGAGGTCGACTACGACCCGCTGCCCGTGGTCACCGATCCCGAGAAGGCCCTCGAGGACGACGCCCCCGTGATCCACGACGAGTTCGGCACCAACAAGGTGTTCGAGTGGTCGCTCCCCGGCGGCGACATCGATGCGGCCTTCGAGGAAGCCGACGTGGTGGTGGAGAAACGCATCGTCAACCACCGCACGGCCGGCGCTGCGATCGAGCCCCGCAGCGTTCTCGCCGAGTGGCGAGAGGGCAAGCTGACGCTCTACAGCGCTACGCAGATCCCGCACATCTGCCGGGTCATCCTCTCGATCCAGCTCGGCGTGACCGAGGACAAGATCCGCGTGGTGGCGCCCGAGGTGGGCGGTGGCTTCGGCTCGAAGCTGCAGGTCTACGGCGAGGAGGTGCTCGCCTGCTGGGCGGCCCGCAAGACGGGCAAGCCGGTGAAGTGGACGGCCACGCGCAGCGAGGAGATGGCCACCACGCATCACGGGCGTGACCAGATCGACTACATCCGGATCGGCGCCAAGCAGGACGGCACCGTCACCGGCATCCACGCGAAGATCATCCAGGACTGCGGGTCGTACCACCTGATCGAGGGGCCGGTCATCCCCACGTTCAGCGCCTGCGTGATGGGCGGGGTCTACAACTTCCCCGCCATCCAGACGGACATCGTCGGCGTGTTCACCAACAAGTTCACCACCGACGCCATCCGCGGAGCAGGGCGCCCCGAGGCCACGCACATGATCGAGCTCACGATGGACGAGCTCGCGGCCAAGCTGGACATGGACCCGCTGGAGCTGCGGCGCAAGAACTTCATCACGGAGTTCCCGAGCGAGCGGCCGCACGGCTTCATCTACGACTCCGGCGACTACCACGCGACGCTCGATCGCTGCCTGGAGAAGCTCGATCTCGACGCGTTCCGGCGCGAGCAGGAGGAGCTGCGCCAGAAGGGCGTCTACCGCGGCGTCGGCTTCTCGACCTACGTCGAGATCTGCGGGCTCGGCCCCTCCCGGGCGCTGGGGCCCGACGGCTGGGGCATGCAGGGCGGCTACTTCGAGTCGGCCGAGGTGCGGGTCCATCCCACCGGCTCGGTCACCGTCTACACCGGCACCTCGCCGCACGGGCAGGGCCACGAGACCAGCTTCGCCCAGATTGCCGCCGACCGCCTCGGCGTCACACCCGACGTGGTCGACGTCATCCACGGGGACACGAACACCGGGCCCTTCGGCAAGAACACGTACGGGTCGCGCTCGCTGGCGGTTGGGGGCGAGGCGATCGCCCGGGCCGCCGAGAAGGTCCACGAGAAGGCCAAGCGGATCGTCGCGCACAAGCTGGAGGCGGCGCCGGAGGACATCGAGCTGTCCGACGGCTCGTTCTCCGTGCGCGGCTCGCCGGACAAGTCGATGGCGCTGGCCGACATCGCCGGAGAGGCCTACATCCCCGGGGACCTGCCCGAGGGGATGGAGGCGGGGCTGGACGAGATCTGCTTCTACGACCCGTCCAACTTCGTCTGGCCCTTCGGGGCGCACGCCTGCATCACCGAGGTCGATCCCGAGACCGGCCGCGTCGACGTCGTGCGTTACATCGCGGTCGACGACTGCGGTCCGGCCGTGAACCCGCTGCTCATCGAGGGCCAGATCCACGGCGGGATCGTGCACGCCGTGGGGCAGGTGCTCTATGAGCAGGTGGCCTACGACGAGGACGGCCAGCTGGTGACCAGCACGTTCGTCGACTACGCGCTCCCGAGCGCCGCCGACGTGCCCAGCTTCGAGACCGACCGCACCGAGACGCCCAGCCCGACGAACACGCTCGGGGTCAAGGGCGTCGGCGAGGCGGCGACCATCGCCTGCTCGCCGGCGGTGGTGGCCTCGGTGCTCGACGCGCTCAAGCCGCTCGGGGTCACCGAAATCGACATGCCGCTCACGCCGATGCGGGTCTGGCAGGCGATCGAGGAAGGGGGACGGTCGTGATCCCCGCAGCCTTCGACTACGTCGCACCCGACTCGCTGGACGAGGCCATCCGGCTCCTACACGAGAGCGGCGAGGACGCCAAGGTGCTGGCCGGCGGGCACTCGCTGCTCCCGCTGATGAAGCTCCGCCTGGCGGCCCCCACGCTGCTGGTGGACCTGCGCAACGTGCCCGGCCTGCACGGGATTCAGCAGGACAACGGAAGCATCCGGTTGGGGGCACTCACCACGCACTCCATGCTCGAGGACACCCCGGAGCTGGGGCTGGTCTCGAAGGCCGCGAGCCTGATCGCCGATCGCCAGGTGCGCAACAGGGGCACCGTCGGCGGCTCGCTGGCCCACGGCGATACCGCCGCCGACCTCCCCGCGGTGCTGATGGCCTGCGAGGGCGAGGTCACCGCACAGGGGCCCAACGGGCAGCGCACGATCGCGGCCGGGGATCTGTTCCAGGACTTCCTGACGACCGCGCTGGAGCACGACGAGGTTCTCACCGAGGTGCGCCTGCCCTCGATGGAGGGCTGGTCGTTCGGCTACGAGAAGTTCAACCGCCGGGCGGAGGACTGGGCCATGGTGGCAGTGTGCGCGCTCGTCAAGAAGGCCGGGGACGGCAGCTGCGAGGACGTGCGCATAGGCCTGACCCACATGGGATCCACACCGCTGCGGGCCACCCCGGCGGAGGATGCCCTGCGGGGCGGATCGCTGGACGAGGACGCGGTCGGCGCGGCGGCCGAGCAGGCGGCCGAGGGCACCGAGCCCCCGGGCGATCTGAACGCGACGCCGGACTACAAGCGCCACCTCGCGCGCGTGCTCACCCGGCGAGCGCTCACGACGGCCGCGCAAGGGTGACGCGCTGAGTTTCGACAACCCGGAAGCCGTACGGGAGGCCCTGGCGGGCGAGCGCTATCTCGCCGACCGGGGCCTCTCGACCGCCGTCTACCTCGCGGCCGCGCTCGAGCAGCCGCTGCTCCTGGAGGGGGAGGCGGGCGTGGGCAAGACCGAGGTGGCCAAGGCCCTGGCCGGGGCGACCGGCGCCGACCTGATCCGCCTCCAGTGCCACGAGGGCATCGACCTTCATCACGCCCTCTACGACTGGGACTACCCGCGACAGCTGCTGCACCTGCGGGCGGGCGCCGAGGAGGAGCTGTACACGGAGCGCTTCCTGCTCCGGCGGCCGCTCCTCGAGGCGCTCCTGCACGAGGGCTCCGTGGTGCTGCTGATCGACGAGATCGACCGCGCCGACGACGAGTTCGAGGCCTTCCTGCTCGAGTTCCTCTCGGACTTCCAGGTCTCGATCCCGGAGCTCGGAACCGTGACCGCCGAGAGCCGCCCGCTGGTGGTGATCACCTCCAACCGCACGCGCGAGCTCCACGATGCGCTCAAGCGCCGCTGTCTCTACCACTGGATCGACTATCCGGAGCCCGAGCGCGAGGCAGAGATCGTGCGGGCCCGCCTGCCGGGGGTGCCGGACGAGATCGCGCTGCGGGTCTGCGCGGCGGTGGCCCGCCTGCGCGCCGAAGACCTCTACAAGCTGCCCGGCGTGGGCGAGACCATCGGCTGGGCGCAGGCCCTGCTCGCCCTGGAGGACGGCGATCTGGAGGAGACGCTGGGTGTCGCCCTCAAGGTGCGTGAGGACATCGACCGGGTGCGCGAGACGGGGATGCTCGAGGACTTGGCGCGGGCCGGGGGCACGTCCTGAGGGCCGAGCGCCCCGGGCTGCGGCTGACGGGCCGTCTCGTGCTGCTGGCCGGCGCCATGCGCGCGGGCGGCTCACGCGTTGGCGTGGACGAGCTGCTCTCGGCCCACCGGGCGCTGACCGCCGTCGACCCGGCCGATCCGGCGGCCTCCTACCACGCGCTGAGGGCAACCATGTGCTCGCGGCATTCCGACCTGGCCACCTTCGACGCGGCGTTCGCGGAGCTGTTCGCGCCCGCGCCGGACCTCCCTCCTCCGCCGCCGGCGCTCGACGAGCTGCCCAAGATGGCGCTTCCGCGGGCGGCGGTGCCGGGCGCCGACGTGCGCCGGCAGGTAGAGACCGAGGTAGAGGTGGTGCCCGCCGCGTGGTCCGACGTCGAGCTGCTGCACGAGAAGGACTTCGCCGCCTACTCGGACGCCGAGCGCCGGACGGCACGGCGGATCATGCGACGGCTGGCGGAGGCGGCGCCCGTGCGTCCCAGCCGCCGCACGCGGCGGGCCCACCGCCGGGGCGCCCCGCCTCACGCCGCCCGCCCTGACCTGCGGCGCACCATCCGTGCCTCGCTGCGTACCGGAGGGGACCCGTTCGAGCGCCACTGGCGCGAGCCCGGCGAGCGGCCCCGCCCGCTGGTCCTGGTCTGCGACGTGTCCGGCTCGATGGAGCCCTACGCGCGCATGCTCTTGCAGTACATGCAGGCCTGCGTCGCGGCGCGGCGGCGCGTGGAGGCCTTCGTGTTCGGCACTCGGCTGACGCGGGTCACCGCTGAGCTCGCGGGGCGCGATCCCGACCGTGCTCTCGACCGGGCCGCCCACGCGGCGTACGACTGGTCGGGCGGCACTCGCATCGGGGACGCGGTCGGCACGCTCAACCGCGAGCACGGGCGCCGGCTTGGCCGAGGCGCGATCGTGGTCCTGCTCTCCGACGGCTGGGACCGGGGCGAGCCCGAGCGCCTGAGCGCCGAGATGGAGCGGCTGCAGCGCTGCGCCCACCGGCTGATCTGGCTCAACCCGCTGAAGGCGAGCCCGGATTACGAGCCGCTCACTCGCGGGATGCAGGCGGCTCTGCCGCATGTGGACCACTTCCTGGCCGGCAATTCACTGGCGTCGCTGTCCGAGCTTGCGCTATTGATGGAGGAGGGCTTGGAATGAGCCCGGCCTGGGAAAGCTGCGCAATGAGGAAAGGGAGCCCATGAAGGATGTTGTCGAGGACGTGCGGGCCTGGACGGCCCGTGGCGACCGGGTGGCCGTTGCCACGGTCGTGGGGGTGAAGCGCTCGGCGCCGCGCCCGCCGGGAGCCAAGATGGCGGTGAACGAGCACGGCGAGGTATCGGGCGCCGTTTCCGGCGGCTGCGTCGAGGGCGCGGTCGTCGAGGTGGCTGCGGAGGTGCTCGGGGGCGACGGCCCCCGGCTTCTGCACTTCGGCATCGCCGACTCCGAGGCCTGGGACGTGGGCCTGCCCTGCGGCGGCGAGATAGATGTGTTCGTGGAGGAGTATCAGGAGTGAGCGCGCAGGGCGAGTTCGCGGCGATCGCCGCGAACGACGGACGAGCCGCTCTCGTGACCGTGATCGAGGGCGACGGGACCGGAGCGAAGCTGCTGGTGCGCCCCGACGGCGCCACCGAGGGCGGCCTTGGCTTCCCGGAGCTCGATCGGGCCGCCACCGAAGCGGCCGAGGAGCTCATGTGGGCCGAGCGCTCCGAGGTGCGCGAGCACGGGCACAGCAGCCTCTTCGTCGACGTGACCGCCCCGGCGCCCCGGCTCGTGATCTTCGGCGCGGTGGACTACGCCGCCGCCCTCGTGCGGCTTGCACGGGCCGCCGGCTGGCGGCCCTTCGTATGTGACCCGCGCTCGCAGTTCGCCACCGCCGACCGCTTCCCCGACGCGGAGCAGGTGATCGCGGCCTGGCCCGAGGAGGCGTTTGCCCGCGCCGGCGGCATCGACCGCGCCACCTACATCGCGGTGCTCACCCACGACCCGAAGCTGGACGATGCCGCGCTCACGCTCGCGCTGCGCTCGGAGGCGCCCTACATCGGCGCCATGGGGAGCCGCCGGGCTCAGGCCAGGCGCCGCGAGCGGCTGCTGGCGGCCGGGGTGGGGGAGGACCTGCTGGAGCGCATCGCCGCGCCGATCGGCCTCGACCTCGGCGCCGTGACGCCGGAGGAGACCGCCCTCTCGATCATGGCCGAGGTGGTGGCGGTCCGAAACGGCCGCGAGGGCGGGCGGCTCTCCGCGTCGGCTGGACGAATCCACGAGGTGGGCGCGTGATCGCAGGCATCGTGCTTGCGGCGGGCGCCGGCACCCGTTTCGGGGGCGGCAAGCAGCTCGCGCAGCTCCACGGCCGGCCCCTGCTCGAGTACGCAGTGCGGACGATGACCGCCTCGCCCGTGGCCCGGGTGCTGGTGGTGCTGGGCTCGGGCGCCGACGAGGTCGTCGCCACCGTGAACCTGCACGGAGCCGACACGCTGGTGTGCGAGCGCTGGGAGGAGGGCCAGGCCGCTTCGCTGGCCTCCGCGCTCGCCGAGCTCCAGGACTGCGAGGCGGTGGTGGTCACGCTCGGCGACCAGCCGCGCATCTCCCCCGAGGCCATCCGCCGGGTGATCGCGGCACGCGGCGACGGCGCGGCAGCGGTGCGCGCCACCTACAAGGGCGAGCCGGGCCACCCGGTGCTGCTGGAGCAGTCTCTGTTCGAGCGGCTGCGCAACGTGACCGGCGACCACGGCGCGCGCAACCTCCTGCTCAGCGTCCAGACCCGCGAGGTGCCCTGCGACGACCTGGGCGGGGGCGAGGACGTCGACACCCCCGCCCAGCTCGACGCGCTGCGTTCGGGCGGCCCCGTCAGCTAGCCGCGGGGCGCCTGCCACAGCCGTTGCCGGGGGGTTCGCTACGAAGCCTCTGACATAGCAACGGAACGTGACCAACCCCCATCGGAGGGAGCGCGCGATCAGCCGAGGCGCTTGCAGGCCGCCGGGAGTGGGCGGCGACTCACGAAACGCGGCCTCAGCCCACCGGCGAGGCGGGGCGTGCCGTCGCGGAACCGGAAGGTGAAGCGACCTCTGCCACCCAGCCGTGCCGCCGGCCCGCTGCCGCCGAGCACGGCGACCCTGCCGGACGGTGACCGTCCAGCGCGGGTGGCCATGGAGAAGCGCACGCAGGCACGGCCGGAGCCCTTCGCAAAGGTGGCCAGCGCCAGGCCGCGAAGACGCGCTCTGCCGGTCCGGCGGTTCGCCGAGAGCCTCAGCCGGGCCACCCAGCGGGATCGGCGGAAGCGTCGCAACGGCCCGAGCCCGCGCCTCCGCGCGGTTAGTCGGCCGCTGGCCTCGAAGGGCCGTACCCGGGTGGTCGCGCCGCGGCGCGACGGGCGGCCGAGGTCGGTCGGGAAGCTCACGCGGCCGAGGCCGGCGGAGAGGCGTCGTCCGGGTGCCCGCCGCGCCGCACGGGCGGAGGCGCCGGACCGGCTTGCGGCGTTCGCACGCACGTCCAGGTCGATCGCCCTCGTGTTCACGCCCGCGCTCGTGCCGGCGTTGATCCGGAGTTGCACACTCCGTACGCCGGGCTCGGTGTAGGTCCGCGAGATCGTGGGCTCCTGCGAGGGGCCGACCTCGAAGGTCCCGTCCCCGTCCAGGTCCCACGACCACGACTCCGCGTCGATCGAAGGTCTCCCGTTGAAGAACACGCTCTGCCCGGCGAAGGCCGGGTTCGGGCTGATCGTGAAGATCGCGACGGGGTTCCGCTCGCGGGCGATCACCATCTCGCGCTGCGTCTCGACGCTCGCGCCCGAGTCGTCGGTGACGCGCAGCCCGATCAGCCTGCCCTCGTCGCCGAACGGCGAGGAGAGCTCGGAGCGGAAGATCCGTTGCCGGGTGACCGGCTCCTCTCGGGCGTCGACCTCGAAGGATCGCCCGAGGTCCGGAGAGATGAGACTCGGCAGGCCGTCGAGCTCCCAGCGGTAGCGGACGATCCGGCCGTCGGGGTCGCTCGAGGCCGATGCGTCCAGCCTTATGGTGCCGCCGTTCTCGACGCGGACGGGGTCGACTTCGAATGACGCCGTCGGCGGGTCGTTGCCGCCGGTCCCCGCCGGCTTGTTTCCCAGGCAAAGGAGTCCCCGGAACAGCGCCGTCAGCGGATGCGGGTCGCGGTCGTTGCAGAACTCGTCGTCGCAGCCCCCGAGCCCGAGGGTAAGGACGAGCGCGAACGCAGCCAGGAGCGCGCGGCGCTTCAGCACGCCATCACCCTGGAGCTGCCGCGCGTGATCATCCCGAACCCGCCCTCCCCGCCGGCGCGCACCTGGTCTCCGATCCGCCCGGCCGGCAGGCAGCCGGTCTGGCCCCCCAGAAACACCAGCGGCGCCGTCAGCGTGCCCCTGACCCTGAAGTCGAGCAAGCCTGTGGGCGCCCGCAGGCCGGCGGACCCGGGCGCGAGCTGGAGCAGCGTGTCGTTGCGGCTGTTCAGAGTGATCGTGTCCGGCCCCAATCCGATGAACGAGTCGGGCCCGCGCAGCTGCAGTCCGTTGTTCGCCGCGACGACCGAGAAGCGCCGGTCTGGGCTGGTCAGACGGCGGGCGGCGGACCCCGGCGGGTCTCCCTCGACCAGGCTGCGCTCGAGCTTCCTGATCCGGGCCTGGCTCCTGCGCAGGGCCCGGCGGGTGCGCTTGACGCGCCGCTCGATCACACCGACCCGCCCGCTCAGCCGCTCGACGAGAACCGCGAGCTCTGCGTCACCGGCCTGCGCTGTGGCGGGCGCCGCAGGGACGGTGACGCCCGCAGCGACGAGGGCGGCGAGAGCAATGGGGCCGGGCCGGAGCAAGCGCATGGCGTTGCAGGTTCGGGGGTGCGGGTTGGGATTTCCTTGGTGAAACCTTGGGATCGTGTGCTCAGCAAGCTCGAGGTGCGCGATCGCGTGCAGGCGTGGTGGCTCGCCTAGCCGGGCCCGGCCGCTTTCCGGCCGGCGGCGGCCGTGTTAGCTTCGAAGGGGGTACTGGCCTATGGATTTCAAGATCCTCGGACCGCTCGAGGTGGAGGTCGACGATCGCCCACTGACCCTCGGCGGCACAAAGCAGCGCGCTCTGCTCGCCCTGCTCCTGATCCACGCCAACGAGGTGGTCTCGAGCGACCGGCTGATCGAGGAGCTCTGGGGCGACCGTCCGCCCGAGGCCGCGCCGAAGGCGCTGCAGGTGGCCGTGTCGCGCCTGCGACGCGCGCTCGAGCCCGAGCGCGCGCAGGGGCAGTCAAGCGCCCTGCTCGTGACCCGGTCGCCGGGCTACGAGCTGAGGCTGGAGCGCGGGCAGCTCGATCTCCATCGCTTCGACGATCAGGTGGCCGCGGGACGGAAGGCCCTGTCCAACGGGGATCCCGCCCGGGCGCTCGAGCGACTGGACGCTGCGCTCGACCTGTGGCGGGGGCCGCCGCTCTCCGACCTCGCGTACGAGCTCTTCGCGCAGTCGGAGGCGGGTCGGCTCGAGGAGCTTCGCAGCGCCGTGATCGAGGATCAGATTGCGGCGGAGCTGGAGCTCGGACGGCACTCGGAGCTGGTGCCCAGGCTGCAGGAGCTCGTACGGCGGGAGCCGTTGCGCGAGCGGCTGCGCGAGCAGCTAATGACGGCTCTCTACGGCTGCGGTCGCCAGGCCGATGCGCTGGCCGCGTTCCAGGACGCCCGCCGAACGCTGGTCGAGGAACTGGGCATCGAGCCGGGCCCGGGCCTGCGGGAGCTTCACGAGCGGATCCTGAGGCAGGATCCCGGGCTCGATGAGCGGCCGGCACGTGCGCCGGGGGTGGCGGGCGACGGCGAGCCCGAGCGATCCCGAGGCGTGTTCGTGGGCCGCGAGCGCGAGCTCGCCGAGCTCGGCCGGGTTCTCGAGAATGCGCTGACCGGCCGCGGCGGAGTCGCGCTCGTGGCCGGCGAGCCGGGAATCGGCAAGAGCAAGCTCGCCACGGAACTCGTGCGCCTTGCCCAAAGCAAGGGGGCCCGCGTCCTGATCGGCCGCTGCTGGGAGGCGGGCGGCGCGCCGGCCTACTGGCCCTGGGTGCAGTCCATGCGGCTGTACATCCGCGATTCGGAGCCTGACGAGCTGCGGGCGCAGCTGAACCTCGGCACGGCGGCGCTGGCTCAGCTCCTTCCCGAATTACACGAGCTCTATCCCGACCTTCCCGAACCTCCGGCGCTGGAATCGGAGGGCGCACGCTTTCGGCTGTTCGAAGCGGTGAGCTCCTTCCTGCGGGCCGCCTCCCGGGACCGGCCGCTTCTCATCGTGCTCGACGACCTTCACGCCGCGGACGAGCCCTCGCTGCTGCTGCTGCGGTTCGTTGCCAGGGAGATCGAAGACAGCCGCCTGCTGCTGGTCTGTGCCTTCCGCGACGTCGACCCCGCGCTGCAGGATCCGCTTAGCGGTACGCTCGCCGATCTCGCGCGCGAGGGGTGGACGACGCGCCTCGGCCTGACCGGGCTCACGGAGCCCGACGTGGCGGAGTACCTCGAGCTCACGACCGGAACCCGGCCCTCGCCGGCGCTGGTCCGTGCGATCGCGGCCGAGACGGAGGGAAACCCGCTCTTCGTCACGGAGGTCGTGCGCCTGCTCGAGGCCGAGGGGCCTCTCACGGAAGGGGATCTCAGCCGCAGGATCCCACCGGGGGTGCGGGCCGTCATCGGCCAGCGGGTGGCCCGGCTCTCCGAGCCCTGCCGCCGGCTGCTTGTTGGTGCGTCGGTCCTGGGCCGGGAGCTCGAGCTCGATGTCCTGGGCCGCCTGAGCGACCTCGAACGCGACGAGCTGCTCGACCGCCTCGACGAGGCGATGACCGAGCGGGTGATGAGCGTCGTGCCGGGCTCGCCCGGTCAGCTTCGCTTCGGTCACGCCCTGATCAGGGACACCCTCTACGACGAGCTGACCCCCGCGCGCCGGCTGCAGCTGCACCGGCAGGCCGGCGCGGCCTTGGAGTCCGCTCACTCGGCGGACGTGGACTCTCATCTCACCGAGCTGGCCCACCACTTCGTGGCCGCCGCCCCGGCGGGTCAGACGGAGAAGGCCGTGGAGTACGCCGGCCGGGCCGGTGACCGCGCGGCCGCCCAGCTCGCCTACGAGGAGGCGGCGCGGCTGTACGAGCTTGCCCTCACCCTCGTCGACGAACCGGTCGAGCGAGGCGCGCTGCTCCTGTCGCTCGGGCGCGCCCGGGTACGCGCCGGTGATACGCCGGCCTCGAAACGGGCCTTCCGCGAGGCGGCGGAGCTCGCGGACAGCGGCGGCGAGACGCGGCAGCTGGTGCAGGCGGCTCTCGAGTACGGGGTCGCGGGTGCGGGCATCATCTGGGACGTCTCGCGGGACGACGAGTACCTCGTCCCGCTGCTCGACCGTGCGCTCGAGGCGCTCGGAGATGCGGACGACAGGCTGCGGGTCCGCCTGCTGGGCCGCTTGGCCGGCGGCCCGCTGCGCGACGCCAGCTTCCCGCCCGAGCGAAGGCGCGCGCTGAGCACCGAAGCGCTAGAGATCGCCCACCGGCTGGGCGACCCCGCCACCGTTGCCTACGCTCTCGAGAGCTACATCCTGAGCCACCATTCGCCCCCGCACACCCCCAAGCAGCTCGAGCTTGCAACGGAGCTGGTGGAGGTCGCCGAACAAGCCGGGGACAAGGAGCGCCTGCTGCACGCGCACGACGAGCGCTTCGACTCGCTCCTCGAGCTGGGCGATGCCGACGGCGCGCGAGCCGAGCTCGAGATCATGGAAGCGCTCGCGCAGCAGCTGCGGACCCCACCGACCGACTGGCTCGTGCAGACCGAGCGGGCGATGATGGCCCTTCTCGAGGGCCGCTTTGCCGATGCGGAGGTCGAGCTCGCCGAGGCCTTCGAGAGCGGCCAGCGTGCGTTGGGGTGGAACGCCGAGGTGGTCTACGGCCTCCAGCTCTACGGACTGCGCCGGGAGCAGGGCAGGCTGGAGGAGATGGAGGATCTTGTTCGCCGTTCCGCGGCCGCATACCCGACCTACTGGATCTGGCGCTGCATCCTGGCTCACCTGGCCGCGGCGCTGGGCCAGGAGGCCGAGGCGCTCGAGACATTCGACGGGCTGGCGGCGAACGACTTCGCGGCGCTGCCCTTCGACGAGGAATGGCTTGTGAGCATGTGCGTACTGGCGCAGACCGTGAGCGCGCTCGGGGACGGTCCGCGCGCGGCGCTTGTCTACCCGCGGCTGCAGCCGTACGGCGACCGTGTGGCGGTGAGCTATCCGGAGGTCACCACGGGCTCGATCGCCCGCGATCTGGGACTGCTGGCGGCGACGATGGGACGCCGGGACGATGCGGTCCGCCACTTCGAGCACGCGCTCGAGGCAAACGAGCGAATCGGCGCCCGGCCCTGGCTGGCCCACACCCGGCGCGACCTCGCCCGGGCGCTCGACTCCCGCGGCGCCGCCGGCGACCAAGAACTGGCACGCGCTCTGCGCGCCCAGGCGCTCGCGGCCTACCGGGAGTTGGGCATCAGCGGCGAGGCGGCGTGACCCTCGTCACCGCGTCCGCGAGCCAGCCGCGCAGCTCACCCAGGAAGCCCGGATCGATGCTGTGGCCCATCGGCGACTCGCGGTAGGTCAGCTCAGCGCCGGCGTCACGCAGGCGCTCGCGGGCGTCGCGCGCAAACTCGACCGGGATCACCGGGTCGTGCTCACCGTGCCCGATCGCCACCGGCAGCCCGGCGGCATTGGCCGGGTCGATCGCGAAGCCGTCGACGGTCGGAATGAAGCCGCTGAGCGCCATCACGGCCGCGGGGCGCGGCCGGCCCTCGCCCAGGCCGAGCGCGTACGACATCACCGCGCCCTGCGAGAAACCGCCCAGCACCATGCGCTCGGGCGGGAGGTCGTGCTCGGCCAGGAAGCTGTCGAGCTCTGTGGCCACGGCGTCGTAGGTGGAGTGAAAGGTGTCGAGGTCCGGGAAGCCGACCCGCGGGACGACGTACCAGTGCGCGCCGCCCGGGGGAAGCGTCAGAGGGCCGCGCAGGGTCAGCCCCAGCAGCCGCCGCTCGGGGTCGAGCAGATCGAGGAGGGGAAGGAGGTCGCGCTCGTCGGCCCCCCGCCCATGGAAGAGGACGAGGGCGCCCTCCGGCGCTCCGGCGGGTTCACGGTAGACTGATTGCATCAGCAATTACCCTAGCGAGTCCCCGACGTCCACGGTGTCTCCCCCGTTGCTCGACGCCGAAGAGCTCGCCGCCTGGCGCGGAATGTTGCGGGTCCACGCCGACCTCACCCGGGCGCTGGACGCCGAGCTCGCGAGTCGGCATGGCCTGCCGCTCTCCTCCTACGAGGTGCTGCTGTTTCTGGCCGATTCGCCGGGGGGGCGGATGCGTATGTCCGACTTGGCCGATTCCGTTCTGCTTAGCCGGAGCGGGCTCACGCGCTTGGTCGACCGCCTGGAGCGTGACGGCCTGCTCGAGCGTGAGCGCTGCGAGGACGACGCCCGCGGCTGGTTCGCCACGATCACCGATCGGGGCCGTGCCCTGTTCGACCAGGCTCGGGCGACACACCTCGAGGGAGTGCGCGAGCGGTTCCTGCGCCACTACTCCCGCGCCGAGCTGCGCACGCTGGGTGAGCTCTGGCAGCGTGTCGCCCCGGGCTCGACGGCCTAGGACATAGGCGCTGCCACGGCGCCGCGGGCGCGGCGGCGTACCTCCCGGATCGCCCGCGCCAGGCGACGCACGCCCTCGTCGAGCTCCGCCGGCTCGACCAGGGAGAAGGACAGCCGGAAGGAGGTCTGGGAACGGCGCTCGGCCGTGATGGCATCTCCTGGTGTGAACGAAACGCCGTGCCGGGCGGCCTCGGAGTAGAGCGCGCGCTGGTCCAGGGGCCGCCGAAGCGTGACCCACACGTGGTGCCCGCCCTGCGGCGGATCGACGTGGTATTCGCCCGCGAGGTGCTTCTCCAGCGCAGCCAGCAGGGCGTCCCGGCGCTCGAGGTAAAAGGGGAGCGTGTCCTGTATGTGGCGGTCGTGCGCACCCGCGGCCAGCCAGCGTGCGGCCATGTGCTGGATGAGCGTGGGCGTGTGGAAGTCGTCCTCGAGCTTGAGCAGGGCCAGCCGCTCGCGGACAGGGCCCCGGGCCGCGATCCAGCCTGCACGGAGCCCTCCGCCGACCACCTTGGAAAGCGAGTTCACATAAATCACGTGCGCCGGAGCGAGCTCGCGCAGCGGGCGCACGGTCTCGCCCGCGAAGCGAGCGTCGGCGTAGACCCGGTCCTCGAGGAGGAAGAAGTTGCGCTCGACGGCCAGCGCGGCCAGCCGCTGCCGGCGCTCGTCTGACAGGTCGCGTCCGGTCGGGTTCTGGCAGGCGGTCTGCAGGGCCACCAGCTTGACCTCGTGACGGGCGAGCAGGTGCTCCAGGGCACTCACGTCGAGGCCGTCTTCGTCGACGGGAACTCCGATGACCCGGGCCCCGGTCTGGCGCAGCGAGTCGAGCATCCCCACGAACGTAGGCGACTCGATCACCGCCACATCACCCGGCTCGAGCGTCGCGCGGGCTGTGAGGCTCAGCGCCTGCTTTGCCCCCGACGTGACGATCACCTCGTCCGGCTCCTCGGCCCAGCCCGCCTCCCGGCCCCTTGCCGCCAGCTGCTCCCGGAAGCTCCACAATCCCTCCGCCGGCAAGTAGGAGAGGGCCTCGCCGCCCTCCTCCTCGAACACACTGGCGGTAATGCGGGCGAGCTCGTCGGTCGGATAGAGGCTAGGAGACGGCCAACCGATCGCGAGCGAGATCAATCCAGGTCGTCCCGCGCTCGCGAAGGCCTCGCTCAGCACCTGCTCGGGATAGCTCGGCTCCCGCCGCGGGAGCGCGTAGACCTGCCAGTCGTCGCCGTGCTCGGCGCTTCCCGCAGGCGCGAGCGCGCGCACGAACGTCCCGCGGCCCACGCTGGCGGTCACGTAGCCGAGCTCGGCCAGCCTGCGGTAGACGCGCGCGGCGGTGAGGTGGTTGACGCCCACCTGGTCCGCCAGCCCGCGTGTCGGGGGCAGCTTCTCGCCCGGCTCGAGCCGCCCTTCCTCGATCGCCTCGGCGAAGCGGTCCACGAGCTGCTGGGTCAGCGAGACCTCCCCGCCGCGCTGCAACGTAGACAAGTCGACTTTGTACGACATTGTAGGACGGCTCATAACGCTTAGACTACCAGTTGTCGGCAGTATTGCACTTAATGTAAGACATCAAGGAGGCCAGTCATGCAAAACATCACCGTTCGCAGGTCGCGTCCCAGCGACGAGGTCGAGCTCGCCCGGCTGGCTGCACTGGACAGCGCCAGGCCGCCGCGGGGCCCCGCATTGATCGTGGAGGCCGGTGAGCGCATGCTCGCCGCCCTGCCGCTGGGAGGCGGCCGGCCGGTCGCGGATCCGTTCGAGCCCACCGCCGAGCTGGTGGCGCTGCTCGAGCTGCGCCGCGAGCAGCTGGAGGAATCTTCCCCCGCACGCCCGAGCCGGGGCCTGCGCTCCCTCCTGCGGGTTCCCCTCCGGGCCTAGGCGCCCGCGCCCCGCAGCTCGTCGATGGAGACGGGCGTGATGTCCAACCCCGACGGCCAAGTCGGCCTCCGCTGCGTATCCCCCGTCGTTCCCGACAGGAGGTGAGGAGATGACGGGACGGGTCAAGCTGGTGACCGCGGTGGCGGTGGCTGCCTCCGGGGCCGTCGCGGCCGGGGTGGCGATGGCGGGCGGAGGAACCGAGCTGCGCGAGCAGCTGACGGGCTACGAAGAGGTGCCGGCGCTTTCGACGGACGGCAACGGCCGCTTCCAGGCCAGAGTTCATGCGGGCGAGGACGGGTCGATCACCTACCGGCTCCGCTACCGCGAGCTCGAGAGCGACGTGACCCAGGCGCACATCCACTTCGGACAGCGCGCGATCAACGGCGGGATCTCGGCGTTCCTGTGCTCGAACCTGGGCAACGGTCCGATCGGCACGCAGCCCTGCCCGCCGGCTCCGGCCACGATCGAGGGCACGATCCGCGCCAGAGACGTAGTCGGTCCGACAGCTGAGGGAATTGCACCGGGCGAGTTCGACGAGCTGGTGCGGGCGATCGAGGCGGGTGCCACGTACGTGAACGTCCACAGCAGCGCCCGGCCCGGAGGTGAGATAAGGGCGCAGCTCGAGCCCCGCTAGGGGACACAACCTGGACAGGCCGCTCCGCCTCCTCCTCGAGCTCGGAGGAAGAGGCGGATGCGCCCGTCCTGGTTCGCGTGCCGGACCACCCGCTCTCTCCCCTTCCCGAGCTCGTCATCGCGGGAGGAGCTCACGCCCCCAATCTTGTCGATCCGTCGGGCGCCGGGGGCCCGGAGCGCAGGATGATGGTGGTCTCGGTGTCGGCGGCGCCCAGCCGCCGGCGCAGTGAGCGCAGCAGGGCGTCCAGCTCGGCGGTGTCACGGCAGGCGATCCGCAGCTGATAGTCGGGCGCACCGGTCAGGTGCAGGACCTCGGTCACCGCCTCGAGGCGGGCGGCGGCCATGGCGAAGCGGTCGGAGTCGGTGCTCGGCGCCAGGGTCACGCCGACCAGCGCCTCCAGGCGCCGCCCGCCCGCCGCCGGGTCGATCGTGGCCGTGAAGCCGGTGATGACTCCTGCGCGACGAAGGCGCCGCACCCGGGCGGCGGCGGCGTTGGCGCTCAGGCCCACGGCCGCGCCCAGGTCGCGCCACGACAGGCGTCCGTCGGCGCGGAGCAGCCTGAGGATTTCGTCGTCGATCGGCTCGATAACCGCGATTATCGCAGCCAACACCGCCTGATACTTGCGATCACGCCGTGGCCGCGCTAGAGCTGTGACGCGATGGATGCTTCGACAGCCATCTTCGCCGGCCTGGCCGCCGGGCTGGCCATCGCAATGCAGGTGGGAGTGGTGAGCGTCCTGCTGGTCGAGGCCGCGGCGGTCGCCGGCCCGCGGGCGGGGGTTGCTGCCGGCATGGGGGTGGCCAGTGCGGACCTGGCCTTTGCCGTGGTCGCGGTTGCGGCCGGAGGGGCCGCCGGAGCGGCCCTGGCCGGCCACCAGGCCGAGATCCGTCTCGTCGCCGCGGTCGCCCTGGGGACGATCGCCATACACGGCCTGATCGCCCTCCGTGCGAGGCCCGAGCCGCCGAGGGCGCTCCCGGCGGGCAGGCTCTACTCGCGCTTCCTCGGGATCACCGTGGCCAATCCGCTCACGATCGCGTCGTTCGCGGCCGTCGCCGCGTCGCTGTCGCTCGGCGGGCCGGCCGCGGCGGCCGCCTTCGCGCTGGGTGTGGGCGCAGCCTCCGCGGCCTGGCATCTCGCGCTCGGCCTGGCGGCCGGCCACGGAGGTCGCAGGCTCACCGCTGGTGTGCGCCGGTGGCTGGCCGTAGCCGGGCGCGTCGCCGTCCTCGCGTTCGCCGTTCACCTTGGCCTTGCCGCCTGACACCTCGTTCCCGCCACGGACTGCGAAGCTTGGTGGGCAGCCGTGGTGGAAGGCAGCGACGAACTCCAACGGGGACGCGACGCCTACGCGAGAGGCGCCTGGGCCGACGCTCAACTCCATCTCGCCGGCGCCGATCGCATCGTTCCTCTGGCGGCGGCCGACCTCGAGCTGCTCGCCACCGCGGCCTACATGCGCGGCCGCCAGCAGGAGCACCTGAGCTTCCTGGAGCGTGCCTACCGCGCGCATCTGGACGACGGCACCATGCGACAGGCCGCCCGCTGCGCCTTCTGGTCGGGCATGCACCTCTTCCTGCGCGGGGAGGAGGGCCCGGCAGGCGGCTGGCTGGCCCGCGCCCGGAGGCTGCTGGACCGCGAGGAGGACGACTGCGCCGAGCGCGGCTATCTGCTCCTGCCCGCGATGTTCGAACAGGCGGCGGCGGGCGACCTGGAGGCGGCGATCGCACTCGGAGCCGAGGCCCGGGCGACCGGCGAGCGCTTCGCCGACCCTGACCTGGCGGCCCTGGCCGCCCAGGATCAGGGGACGCTGCTGATCAAGCAGGGACGGACCGCGGAGGGTCTCGGACTGCTCGACGAGGCGATGGTGGCAGTCACCGCCGGCGATCTGTCACCGATCGTCAGCGGCTTCGTCTACTGCGGGGTGATCTTGGGCTGTCGCGCGGCGTACGAGCTGCGCCGCGCGCAGGAGTGGACGGCGGCGCTGTCCGCCTGGTGCGATCGACAACCCGATCTGGTCGCCTTCACGGGGGTCTGCCGTGTCCACCGCGCGCAGATCATGCAGACGCATGGGGCGTGGGCGGAGTCCCTGGCCGAGGCCGCGGAGGCCGCCCGCCGAGCGGAGGGAAAGGACCGGCGCGCGGTGGCGGAGGCCGCCTACGTCAGGGCCGACGTCCACCGCCTGAGGGGAGAGTTCCCCGCGGCGGAGGAGGCCTACCGCGAGGCGAGCAGGCTCGGGCAGGAGCCGCAGCCCGGCCTGGCCCTCCTGCGCCTGGCCCAGGGCAACGGCGCTGCGGCCGCGGCTTCCATCCGCCGGCTGCTGGCCGAAGGCGCGCCGTCCTCGCGGCGCGCCGAGTTGCTGCTCGCCGCCGTCGAGGTCATGCTCGCCGGCGGCGACCCGCAGGCGGCAGACGACGCCGCGCGGGAGCTGCAGGCAATCGCGGAGCGCACCGGAGGCGGCCTGCTCGGGGCGATGGCGGCCCACGCGCGAGGGGCGGTCGAACTCGCCGGTGGCCGCGCCGGGGCGGCCCTCGGCGCATTGCGTGAGGCCTGGGGAGCCTGGCAGGAGATCGAGGCCCCCTACGAGGCGGCCCGCGCGCGGGAGCTGATGGGCTCGGCCTGCGCCGCGCTGGGCGACGAGGACAGCGCGGTCCTGGAGCGCGACGCCGCCCGCGAGGTCTTCGAGCGGCTCGGCGCGGCGCCGGACCTCGCGCGCCTCGAGTCGAGCGCCCCGGCGGGCGGCTCTCACGGCCTCACCGCGCGCGAGCTCGAGGTGCTGAGACTCGTGGCCGTGGGCAGCAGCAACCGCGATATCGCGGAGCGGCTCGTGATCAGCGAGCACACGGTCGCGCGCCACCTCCAGAACATCTTCGCCAAGCTCGGCGTCTCGTCGCGGACCGCGGCGGGCGCCTTTGCGCACGTGCACGACCTCGTCTGACCGGGCGGGCGTGGTCAGATTTGACCACGCGGCAGGTGCCGCCGGATTGGTGGATCCGGGCGATGCGCAGCGGCCCCGGCGGTCGTACCGTCGCCGCCATGACCACCCTGGGCACCACCATCGACGCACAGCGCGGGCGCCTGCTCGCCGGAATCCCCGTCACGGAGCGCCGGCTGCAGCTGGACGGCGTGTCGACAGCGGTCTTCGAGGGCGGTGAGGGGCCGCCGGTCGTGCTGCTCCACGGCCCGGCCGGCAACGCGGCGCACTGGGCCTGGACGCTCCCCGGGCTCCTCGAAGACCATCGCGTGATCGCCCCCGACCTGCCGGACCAGGGCACATCGGAGTCGGCCGACGGGCCGCTCGACGCCGAGCGCGTGCTGGCGTGGCTCGGGGCCCTGATCGACGAGACCTGCAGCTCGCCCCCGGCGTTGGTCGGCTATGGGCTCGGGGGCGCCATCGCGGCCCGCTTCGCGGCCGCCCGGCCCGGCCTGCTGTCCCGCTTGGTGCTCGTGGATTCCCTGGGGCTCGTCCCGTTCGAGCCCGCCCCGGAGTTCGGAGACGCCCTGCACGCGTTTCTCGGCAGCCCGGCCGGGGCGACCCACACGGCCCTCTGGCGGCAGTGCGCGCTCGATCTCGACCGCCTGCGCGCCGACATGGCCGACCGCTGGGAGGCGTTCGAGGCCTGCAACCTCGAGCTCATCAGGACGCCCCGTGTGGCGGCGGGGCTCGGCGCGCTCATGGAGCAGTTCGGCGGCCCGCCGATTCCCGCGGACCAGCTGAACCGGATCGACGTTCCCACCACGCTGATCTGGGGCCGGCATGACCTCGCCACGCCGCTCGCGGTGGCCGAGGCCGCCGGCGCGCGTCACGACTGGCCGCTGCGGGTGATCGAGGACTGTGCGGACGATCCCCCCGTCGAGCAGCCCGGCCCGTTCCTGCGCGCGCTTCGCGCCGCCCTGGTCGACGCCGACGAGCTGGCGGGCTCCGGGTTCGGCGGCGAGGTCGTCGACCGCGGACACGCGCGCTACGACGAGCTGCGCCAGGTCTACAACGGCCTGATCGACCGCCGGCCCGCGCTCATCGCCCGCTGCGCGAACGCGGCCGACGTATCGGCGGCGATCCGCTTCGCACGCGAGCGCGACCTGCCGCTGTCGGTTTACGGCGGCGGCCACAACGTCACCGGTAACGCGGTGTGCGACGACGGCGTGACGATCGACCTGCGCCCCATGAAGGGGGTCGCGGTCGATCCGGCGGCAGGCACCTGCCGCGCCGAG
Source organism: uncultured Thermoleophilaceae bacterium (assembly GCA_963821275.1). Classification (GTDB taxonomy): domain Bacteria; phylum Actinomycetota; class Thermoleophilia; order Solirubrobacterales; family Thermoleophilaceae; genus JACVRW01. The sequence continues at coordinate 675,887 of CAWGDF010000001.1, read as the reverse complement.
GCCGGGCTGACCTGGGGCGAGCTCGACGCCGCCACCCAGGAGCACGGCCTCGCGGTGACCGGCGGCCGTGTGTCGACCACCGGCCTGGCCGGCCTCGCCCTCGGCGGTGGCTCGGGCTGGATCGAGCGCGCCTACGGCTACACGGTGGACAACCTGCTCGCGGTAGAGCTGGTCACGGCGGACGGCGACCTCGTCAGGGCGTCCGAGAGCGAGAACCCGGACCTCTTCTGGGGCACACGCGGCGGCGGCGGCAACCTCGGGGTGGCCACGGCCTTCGAGCTTCGCCTGCATCCGATCGGCCCGACCGTGCTGGGCGGCCTCCTGATGTACCCGGCTCCGCTGGCGGCGGACGTGCTGCGGAACTTCCGCGAGGTGATGGCGGTCGCACCGGACGAAGTCGGCTCGGGTGTCTGCCTATTGACCGCACCGCACGAGGAGTTCGTGCCCGAGCCGGTGCGCGGGAAGCCGGTGGTGGGCGTGGTCCTCTGCTACGCCGGCCCTCCCGAGGAGGGCGAGAAGGCCCTGCGCCCGCTGCGCGAGTTCGGCCCCCCCGCGCTGGACGCGGTCGGACCGATGCCGTACGTGGCGCTGCAACAGCTCATCGACCCGGCCTATCCGGCGGGCCTGCGCAACTACTGGACGGGCGATTTCCTCTCCGGGCTGCCCGACGAGGCGATCGACGTGATGTGCCGCTTCCACCTGACCGCTCCCTCGCCCCTGACCCAGATCCTGACCCTCCCGGGCGGCGGTGCCCCCGCCCGGGTCCCTGACGGCACGATGGCGATCGCCGAGCGCGGGGCGCCGTTCAACATCCACATCACGTCGCTCTGGCCGGACGTGGCCGACGACGAGGCCAACATCGCCTGGACGCGGGAGCTCTCGGCGGCCCTGAAGCCGTTCACGACGGGGCGCGTGTACGTCAACTTCATCGGCGACGAGGGCCGCGAGCGCGTCGTGGCGGCCTTCGGACCCCAGGGCTATGCTCGCCTCCAGGAACTCAAGCAGCGCTGGGACCCGCACAACATCTTCCGCAGCAGTCAGAACGTCAGGCCGCCCGGAGCGTGAGCTTTTGAGTTCCGGGACGGAAAGCTGGTCCGGGGACGCGTCTACGCGGACACGGCCGTATTACGGGACACCGTCTCGGGCATCACTCCGAGCTGACCGGGACGGCCTGGATCTGCTGCAGCACGCCCAGGGCGTCAAAGACCTCCCACTCCTCGACGATCTTGCCGTCGCGGAAGCGGCTGATGCAGATCCCGGAGGAACTGCCCTCCCGGCCCGTGGCCGGGATGCCCATGAATTCCCCGTGGTGCTTGCCTCGCATCGTGTAGCGGGTGGTCACGAAGTCGCCGTCCGCGAACTGGTCCTCGATCGTCACCCGGAGTCCGAAAGCGGCCCGGTAGGACTCCACCATCTGCTTGGCACCCTCGGGACCGCGCACCTCATCGGGAGCGTTCGCATCGTGGAGCACGTAGTCCGGGCTGACGATCGAATCGAGGACGTCGAAGTTGCCGTGCTCTGCGGTCTCCAGGAAGCGTCGAGCCGCTGCCTTGTTCGCTTCACCGCCGGACATGAGAGTTCTCCTCTCGTCGGGTTCGAGCAGCATGCGCCCGACCCGTGTGCGGCGCATCGGTGGATCCACCTATTCCGCTACCGGTTCTTCAGGCGGCGTGCGGAGCGCGTAGGCAGCTGCCTCGGCGCGGCTGCGCAGCCCGAGCTTGGAGAGGATGCTGGCCACGTGATGCTCCGCGGTGCGCCGGCTGATGTAGAGGCGCTCACCGATCTCCGCGTTCGAGCAGCCGGCCGCCAACAGGCCCAGGACCTCGTTCTCGCGAGTGGTCAGAGCTCCCTGGCGCCGCGGGCGAGCGCGGCCCGCGGCGCCGAGGCTCCGCAACAGAGCGGCCGCCCGGTCCGCGTCGGCGCCGGCCCCGAGGCGCTCGAAGGTCCGGAGGGCCTGCCGGCCCTCGGCGACCGCGGCGTCGGGCGCGCGCGTCGAAATCGCCCGAGCCAGCTCGAGCCTCGCCCGGGCGGACTCGAGCGGCAGCTCGAGCGCCGAGAATCGCTCGAGAGCGGCCTGCAGGTGCGAGGCCGCGCCTTCGTCTCCCTCGGCAGCCCTCAGCCTGCCGGTCGCGAGCTCGGCGTAGGCACCGGCTCGATCGTCCCCGGAGCGGCGGGCCAGCGCGACCAGCCGCGCGAGGGTCTCGCCGGCGTCGTCGCGCCGGTCGCGGGCGAGCTGGATCTCCGCGAGCAGCTCGAGCAGCGGGGCGCACCCGGGGTCGGAAGGGTTCTCGGCTTCGAGGCACAGGCGCGCGCGATCCTCGGCCAGAGCGTGCCGGCCTCGGGCGAGCGCGATGCCGGCCAGCACCCGCCTCGCAGCGGGATGCCAGTCGCAGTCCTCCAGCAAGTGCTCGGCCTCGTCGAGCCGACCCTGGCGCAGTCGCAGGTCCGCCAGCCGCACCACAGGTGAGATACGGGCTGCGCGGTAGCCCTTCTCGAAGGCTTGGAGGGCCGCGACCAGCTCCGCCTCCGCCTCCGCCCAGTGCCCGATGGCGATGAGGATGCCTCCGTAGTGGCTGCGGCAGGTGGGAGGCACGAAATCAGTCCAGGCGACGGTGCGCCTAGCCGCCGCCATCCACTGCTCGGCACGCCTCACGTCGGACGCCCTCTCGCATGCGCCCAGCAGCCGGCAATAGATCTCCCCGACGGCGCCGATTTTGGTCACTTCGTTACCCGACACGGCAGCCATCGTCTCGTCGAGCATCGCCATTCCCTCGGCCACCCGCCCCGAGGCCACGTAGGCGTCACCCAGCAGCGCCAGGGCGCTGAACTCGAGATCGCGGTCCCCGAAGCGCCGCGCGATCTGTCTCGCCGCCAGCGCGCAGCGCTCGCGCTCGGCCGGGTCGTCGGAGAAAGGTGCGCGGTCGAGCGCGAGCCAGCCGTGGGCCGCGCACTCTTCCAGTCCTTCCATGAGGCTCTCGGAGCGAGCCATCCATCCGCTGGCCGCGGCCATGTTCCCGTGCACCGAGCCGTGCAGGAAGGCCAGCCAGCGAGCCAGCTCAGCGGCTTCGGCCGACTTGCCGGCCCGGGTGTACCCGGCGAACGCCCGCTCCTTCAGATCGATCGCGCGCGCGTGGTCGCCCTGGAAGTGGACGGCCTGGCTCAGCCCGTCGAGGGCCTCGGGGCTCTCGTCGAGGTCGGAAGCCTCCTCGAAGCAGGCCTGGGCCGCCTCCCAGTCGCCCTTGGCGAGCGCCTGGCGGCCGTCGCGGAGCAGATCATCCGGGGCCGTGACCCCCATGTGCGCCGATGATCCCAGAGCGGCTCCGGCTTTGCCGAGTCCGGATAGGGTCGCGCGATGCCTTCTTGCCGCGCCTGCGCACTCGTTCTGGCCGGCCTCCTGGCGCTCGCCGGCTCCGCGCCCGCCGCTGGCGCCCCGCCGATCCCGCAGGACCAGGCGGAGCTGGCCGGGCTGGACCGCTTCAGCGGCCGGATGGCCCGCCCGCGACCGGTCGCGGCGCCGAGGGTGCCTCGCCATCCGTACATGGCGGCCAACGGGCGCTCGAACGTCCACAACGACGCCTACCAGACCGACACCTATCGCACGTCGGGTCCGCTGGGCCGCCGCACGCGCCTGTTCTCCCAGTTCTTCGGCGGCCCGATCGGCCTCGGATCGTGCGGCATCACGATCGCGTTCGACCGCCGCGGCCGGCTCGTGACCACATGTGTGACCGCCGCCCAGGTGTACCTGCGGATGATGGACCCGCGTACGCTCGACACGATCGCCCAGCACCGGTTGCCGGATCGCGTGATCCCTCCGGGCCTCACGCCTTTCGAGGCAGTGGGTGGCGCGTACTTCTACCTCGACCACCGGGACCGCGCCGTGGTGGCGGTGGGCCGGAGGATCTTCGTCGTGGCGCTCACGAACGGCACTTGGCGCCGGGTGCGGACCTACGACCTGCGCGGGGTCCTCGCGCCGGACGACCAGCTCAACTCCGCGTTGCCCGACTGGTCCGGGCGGCTGTGGTTCGTCTCGCGCAAGCACGGCCTGGTCGGAGCGCTCGACCGGCGCAGCGGCAGAGTGCTGGGCACGCGGCGCACCGGCGAGGCGATCGGCAACTCGTTCGCGGTGGACGACAGCGGCGGTGTTTTCGTGGTCACCGACCAGGCCCAGTACCGCTTCGACGCGGGCCGCGGCGGACGGCCGAGGATCAGCTGGCGGGTGCGCTACGACAACGTCGGCATCAAGAAGCCGGGTCAGTTCGACGCGGGCTCGGGCACCACCCCCACCCTGATGGGACGGCGCTACCTGTCGATCACCGACAACGCCGACCCCATGCAGGTCGTGGTGCTGCGCCGAGCGCGGCGGCTGCGCCACGGCCAGCGCCGGCGCGTGTGCGAGCAGCCGGTCTTCCGCAAGGGCGCGAGCGCCACCGAGAACTCGATCATCGCCACCGGCCGCTCGATGATCGTCGAGAACAACTACGGCTACGCGCCGCCGCCGTTCGCGACCGAGGGCGGGAACACGACCGCGCCGGGCGTCACCCGAGTCGACATCAGGCGCAACGGCCGGGGGTGCCGCAAGGTGTGGACCTCGCGCGAGATCTCCCCCAGCACGGTGCCCAAGCTGTCACTGGCCAACGGTCTCGTCTATCTGTACACCAAGCCGGCCGGCACGCCGGACCGCTGGTACCTCACCGCGGTCGACTTCTTCAGCGGCCGCACGGTCTGGCGCCGTCTCATGGGCACCGGCCGGCTGTTCAACGTCCATTACGCGGGGCTGGCCATCAGCCCCAAGGGGGTCCTGTACACCGGCGTGCTCGGAGGCACCGCGGCGCTGACCGACCGCTGAGCCCCGAGCGGCTCGCTGACCGGCCCCCAACAGCGAGGCGCCGGCAAGATGCCGGCGCCTCGTGTCGGGAAAGGGAGCGTGCTCGTCAGTGCTAGTGCGAGCCAGGCCGGCTGATAGCGGAGGCGACTCCGCTCTCGTCGGGGCGGCTCGCCTGCGCCGCGGCGCTCGGCTCCGGGGCCTGGGAGATCGCCGCGGCGACCTTGCTCTCGTCGGGCCGGACAGCTGAGCGGGACCCGACCGAGGCCGCCACTGCGGTCTCCTCGGGGCCGCCGTCGCCGCGCACGGCCGGCACCGGCTGGTCGGAGACAGAGCTCGTGGACTGGCTGTCCCCCCACGCCAGCGCGATCACCACGGCGGCGGTGGCGACCAGCGCGAGCAGTGCGGCGAGCACCAGCGTGCGATGCGCCCGGATCTGGGCGCCGAACTGGATTCTGGGCTGAGTGACCTGCGACATTTCCCGACCTCCTTGAGTGGACTGGACTGAAGCCAGCCTGCGCCAGGGGGCCTTCAAGATGGCTACGGCGCGGTAACGGCCTGCCTACGGCCGCGTCCGGACCGCTCTGAAGCCGCTGTACAGTGCCCCGCGATGGAGCTCTGGCGCCACGCGTTCGCGTTCTGCGGACAGGTTGCGCCGCTTGCCCGGCGCTGCGAGGAGGCCGGCTACGACGGGCTTTTCGTCGCCGATAGCCAGAATCTCAACGCCGACGTCTGGGTCGAGCTCACGCTGGCCGCCGCCGCGACGCAGCGAATCCTGCTCGGACCGGGAGTCACGAACCACGCCACCCGCCACACGGCGGTCACCGCCTCGGCGGCCGCCACCCTGCAGGCCGAGTCCGGCGGCCGGGCGGTGCTGGGCATCGGTCGTGGCGACTCCGCACTGACGCAGCTGGGCTGCGAGCCTGTCCACGTCGACGAGCTCAAGCGGCTCTGGGCGCGATCCACGGTTATCTCGACGTTGGTGTCGTAGAGAAACCGCTTCAGCGCGCGGTCTCCGTGTCGCTGTACACCTCATCCAGCATCTCGCGCTTCATGTAGGCCCAGTCTCCTACCGGGATCGGCCTCCGCCGCGAGCAGCCGCGCGGCGGCCGCCTGGACCACCGCCGGGTCCTGCCCCGGCGGAAGCGCCAGGTCGACGGCCTCCCTGACGATCGCGCCAATCGGAGCACCGGGCCGTTCGGCCTCGCGCCGCAGCCGCTCGTAGCGCTCGTTATCGATCACGCCGCTGGTCCAGGGCGGCACGCAGGTCGAGGAGCGTCCGATCGGCAGTCGCTCCAAGCAGCGTGGTCGCCTGCTGCACCGAATCGATGCCGGCCGCCTTGGTCACCGGAAGCACCGTGCCCACCAGCATCTCCAGGAGGACCTCGCCCGGGTTCTCTCCCGGAAAGGCGTCCGCGGGCAGATCATCGAGCAGCCCGCCGAGGAGGTCGCTCAGCATCAGCCCGGTACGAAGCACCTCTTCGACGAACGCACGGGTCGCGGCTTCCGCTGCCTGCGAGGTCACGTCATTGGAAGCAGGGGAGGCGTAAAGCTCGCCCCCCGGACAGCGAACGCACGGCGTCCGCGCCTGACCATGACGCCTTCAGGCGTCGGACAGGCCACAGGGGTTGACCGGCGTTTACCCGGTGACGGGCGGGGCCTGCCGCCGGGCGCGGACCCGCGTGTCGGCGAAGTCGTTCACCAGCTGGGCGTTGACGGCGGTTGCCAATACCAGGTTGCGCTTCCAGCCCGGGGTCCCGGCCTTGATCCGCACGCTTCCGCGGATGGTGCGCTTCGCTCCCGGGGCAAGCCTCCCGAGGCGCCAGATGGCCTGTCCGCGGGCCACACGCGCGCGCCTGCTGGCTCTGAGTCCGCTCAGCGCGACGGCCCCGGGCGGGAGGTCGGCCATCCGCACCTTCCTCGCTGTCACCGACCCGATGTTCGTCACGGTCAGCCTGAACCGCACCCGCTGACCGACCCGCGCAACCCGAGGCGCCTTCTTTACGACTCGAAGCTGGGTGGACGGCGGAGGTGTGGGAGGTGGCTCCGGCGGCGCGGGGCGGCGGAGGCGGGCCCGGTGGGTTGGGCGCGGGCAGCGGCTCCGGCGGCTCCGGCCGCGGCGCCGGCGGCCTCCAGTCGTTGAACGTGCAGCTGACGGCACCTCCGGGAGCGAGCGTGATCGCGACCCCTGTCTCCGTGTCAGTGGGCGTGGCGGCAGCTTCAGGGGTGCAGGCGATGCCCGTGAGCGCCCAGTCGTCGGGGACGAGCTCGCTGACCGTGTAGGTCCCGGGCACCAGGTCGGGGAAGGTGCGCGACACCGACTCGTTCGGGCGGTCATCCACGAGCGTGAAGGGGCCGAGGGAGCCAGTGAAATTGAATGCCTGCGAGCCCTGCGGCGTCGCGTCCTTCTGGATCGTGATCGTCCCCGGGTCGATCTTGTTGTACACCTCGCAGGTAACGAACGAGCCCGGTTGCACGACCTCATCCGTCAATATCGGGTCCGAGGTCGCCCGGATTGTGCGCCTGCGGCTTCGACGGACCGCTTTGACCCCGCAGTCGGCCTTCACGAAGGTGTACCCGGGGACCGTTCTCTCGTCAAGGACCTCGACGGTACTGGTGTCGGTGAGCTTGGTTGGCCTCCACAGGAATTTGGCTATGCCGTTGTCGTCCGTATTTGCTGTGGCTGAGTCGCCGTCCGCGTCCGAAGGCCGGATCCACTCGAAGCCGCCGGGCACTGACACCCTGACGGTGAAACCCCATCCGCGATCCACTACGTATTTCCCGTCGCCCTTGTCGACGTACTTCGTGACGGTGACCCCCGCCCCGCAGAGTTCGGCGACGATCTCGCGGAGGGCCTGTCCCAGATTGTCGAAGTCCTGGACCAGGGTGTAGTCGGCGTCCCTGAACGGCTTGGCGGGGTACTTGTTGAAGCCCGAGATCGCCGTCAGCCGCCGCGCGCTGGTCGGTTTCGTCACCGCCGCGCCGACGCCCAGGGCAAACACGCGCGAGCCCTGGCTCTTGACCACGTCAGCCTCCGCCGCCGCGCGCCGCAGCGCCTCGGCTTCGCCCTCGACGACTCCGGTCTTGGTGCCGGTCGCGGGGGGATCCAGGTTCCGTGCCGTCGGATCGCCGTCGGTCATGAACACCACCAGGTCCGCGACCGGATCGTCCGGAGCCGGAAGGTTCGGATCGTCGGCGTTCGCAAATGCCACTTGCTTGAAGGCGTCCTCCCAGTTGGTCCACCCGGCCGGGTTGTATTGGTTCTTGAGGTAGGGCTCGAAGTATTGCTCGATCGTGCCCGACGCGTTCTGGCCGTCGGAGTCCACCGACCCGGTTACAAAGTGGTATCCGACTGGCCATGCCGCGGTGGTGCTGAAGTCGACGATCGCAACCTTGCACCCGGTCCCCGACAGCGAGTTGAGGAACGCGCGGGTGGCCCGGCGCACCTTCCCGGTTGCCCCCGACGATTCGATCGAGCCCGACTCGTCGAGTACCAGCATCACGTTGATCCCGCACTGCTGTGGGAGGTCAGGGTTCCGGGCGGGCGCTGTGACCGTGAGGGCGTCCGTCAACACCTCCTCGTTGCTCTGCACACCGCCGCAGTCAGCCCGCTCTGTGGCGGTGAAACCGGCGTCGTACGTGCCAGGGTCCTCTGGCGCGGTGACGTTGAATCCGACCGCATTGTCTGGGCCGGCCCGGGTGGGCTCGCACCCCCCGTGGTTGCCGAAGCGGTGCCGGGTCCCTTGCCACGCGCTACTCCCGATAGCGGTCACCCTCGCCCGAAACACACTCCCGGGCGGGGAGGCCGGGACGCTCGACACGCCGTTGAGGTTGGCCTCGGTCACCGTCAGCTGGGCAGAGGCCGCGCCCGGCCACGCCGCAAGCGCGAGAAGGGAGCCCATGAGGAGGAGAACGACGCGGGCCCGGCGGAGGGAGAGGGGCATCGCGTGCGCAAACGTACATTAAACCGGGGGCGTTGTCACTTCTCCGCAAGTCTTCACCCCGACTGGGGGACCCTCCGTTGCTGGCACCATCCGGGGGTGGTCCCCGCCTACCGCACGCGCACCGGGATGCCGGGCAGCCCCCCGGCGCCCACCTTCCGGACGATCCAGTTGATCGCGCCGTTGGCCAGGCGGATGCAACCGTGGCTGCGGGCCGCCCCCAGCGGGTCGAGCAGGCTGGGGCCGCCGCGGCCGTGGATGCCCACGCGCCCGTCGCCGCCGCCGAACTCCTGGAGCACCTTGCTGTGTGCGGTGAGCGGGAGGATGTAGGAGCCGAGGAAGGCGGCCGGATTCCAGCGCCAGACCCCGACGATGGAGAAGAGGCCGTGCGGGGTGGGGGTCGGAGGCGCGCCGATGACTATGCGGAAGCGGCGGACTCGCTTGCCGCCGCGGTGGACCGAGATCGCGCGAGCAGCGCGCGACACCACCAGGCGCCAGCGCGTCGGACGAAGCACGACGCTATCCGCCTGAACCCAGGCCGCTGCCACGTTCGGGCGGCTCGGGAGCCGAACCTTGACCCAGCAATGCCCCTTGCGATCGCGTGCGGTCCGCAACACGAGCAGCGCGGGCGCGTCACCCGGAACGACGGAACCTCGGCTCTTGCCGCCGCGCTTCGGCACGGAGCGCCAGACCGGCGTGCGGGCGACGAGACCGGCACGCCAGGCCATCGCGGCGGTCGGCTTCCCGACCTTGGAGCCGCTGGCCGCCCCCTGGCGGCAGTCCGGCGCCGCTAGCGCCGGCGGCGCTGCGAAGGAGAGGCCCAGGGCACACGCCCCGAGCGCAACGGCGATGCGACCTGGGCAACGCGTGCGCATGCGGTGCCCATTGTCTCAGGGCTCCGCCGCGGCGCGGTTCGCCTGGCGCACCGCATCGCGTATCGCCGCCGCGGTGACAGTGGCGGCGACGGTGCCGAGAACGGCGAGCGACCACGAGGCGGCCGGCCCTGGTGCAGCGATCGGCCCGCCTCCCGAGGACAGGCAGAACACGACGTCGCCGTCCAAGGGTGTGAAGGCCGGGTCGACCGCCCGCGCGATCCCGGCGCTCGCGCCCCGCGCGACGATGCCGCACCCGCGCTTGTCGAGGTCGGCGTCGGTGCAGATGCAGGCGAGCGTCGTGTTCTGGTCGGGGCGGGCGGCCCAGTCGGGGAGCTGCGGCATGTCCTGCATCAGGTCGGCGCTCCGGAGCAGCTCGCCCCGCTCATCGCGCGGGCCACCCAGCACCGCGCCGTCCTCGATCACATCTCCCGAGGGGTTGGCGATTGCGATCGATGCGAGCGTCTCTCCGCTGCCCAGGCGCGCGGCCGCGTAGCCCACGCCGCCCGGGGTGGCCCGCTCGCGCCCGAGCACCTTCCCGACCGCCGCTCCGGTCCCCGCTCCGACGCGCCCGCGCGGCGGCACGCCGCCTGCAGCCGCTTCGCAGGCCGCGTAGCCCTCCTCGGGTCCAGGTCGCCGGCCGGCATCGCCCTCGGCGAGGTCGAACACCACGGCAGTCGGCACCAGCGGGATCACGCCCAGGTGCGTCGGCCGGCCCAAGCCGCGCCGCTCGAGCCAGCGCACCACGCCGTCCGCGGCGGCAAGTCCGAAGGCGCTTCCTCCCGTGAGCAGGACGGCGCTCGGCCCCTCCGCGTTGGCCATGGGCGAGAGCGCCTCTAGCTCGCGGGTGCCCGTGCCGCCGCCGCGAACGTCCACCCCGCCCCGGGCACCCGGCGGGGCGATGACGACGGTGCAGCCGGTGCGGGCGTCCAGCTCGGTCCAATGCCCCACGGCGAAGCCCTCGGGGAGCGGCAGGGGGTCTTCGATCGCGGGCGCCGGCATGTCTCGATGTCCTATCACTCCGCTCGCTGCGGACATGCCGCCGCCGTCCCGCGCTCAGCGACTGCGAACGGCTCTGACGCTGTCGATACCGTGGAGCCGGTGCGAATCGCGACCTGGAACGTCAACTCGGTCAAGCAACGCGTGCCGCGGCTGCTGCCCTGGCTGGACGAGCGACAGCCGGACGTCGTCTGCCTGCAGGAGACGAAGCTCACCGATGACGCATTCGCCGACCTCCTCGGCGAGGAACTCGCGAACCGCGGCTACGACGTGGCGGCTCACGGCGAGGCCACCTGGAACGGGGTCGCCATCCTCTCTCGCGTCGGGCTCGACGAGGTCGTGGCCGGGCTCGCCGGCGGTCCAGGCTTCCCGCATCCCGAGGCTCGTGCGGTCTCTGCGACTTGTGGCGGGGTCAGGGTCGTCTCGGTCTACGTGCCGAACGGCCGGGTGCCGGGATCGGAGCACTACGAGTACAAGCTCGCCTGGCTGGCTGCGTTGCGGGAGATGGTCTCTGCCAACCCGGAGGCGACCGTCGTGTGCGGCGACATGAACATCGCCCCGACCGACGACGACGTGTTCGACCCCGACGCATACATCGGGCAGACCCATGTGACCGAGCCCGAGCGGGCGGCACTGGCGGAGCTGCGGGCGGTCGGCTTGCGCGACGTCGTGCGCGACCGCTGGCCGGACGAGCGCGTCTTCACCTACTGGGACTACCGCGCGGGAATGTTCCACCAGGACCTCGGAATGCGGATCGATCTGATTCTCGCGGGCGCGGCCGTCGCCGACCGCGTCGAGGCGGCGTGGGTCGACCGGCAGGCCCGCAAGGGCAGTGGGCCGAGCGATCACGCGCCCGTGATCGTCGACCTGGACGAGGCGCCGGACGGCGACATCGGGCCGGTCGTGCCGCCGCCCTCGGCTCCGGTCACCAAGCGCGGCGCGGCCAAGCTGCCGCAGGCGCCGTAGCCGCGAACGCCGGGCTGGGCCGGCGTGAGCGGGTGGGATCTACGCGTCAGCGCTTGCGGTCGCGGTCGCGCGAGGGCTGAACGCGCTTCGGCTCCCCGGGCATCTTCGGATAGTCGGGCGGGTAGGGCATGTCGCCATCACCCTCGGCCTCGTCCCTCTCGTACATGTCCAGCAGCGGCTGCAGGGAGTGCGCGCCATCGTCGATCGCGGCATGGCGATCGCCCACCTCGGCAAAGCGCGCGGGCATCGACGCCACGGTGAAGTCCTCGGGCGTGACCTCGGCGAGCTCGTCCCACGTGACGGGGGCGGAGACCGGTGCGCCCGGCTTCGGCCGCACGCTGTAGGCCGAGGCGATGGTGCGATCGCGCGCGTTCTGGTTGTAGTCCACGAAGATGCGCTCGCCGCGCTCCTCCTTCCACCACTTCGTGGTCACCTGGCCCGGGAGCCGTCGCTCCAGTTCACGCCCGAAGGCGATCGCGGCGTGGCGGACGTCGGTGAACGTCCAGCGGGGCTCGATACGCACGTAGATGTGGACGCCGCGGCCCCCCGATGTCTTCGGGAAGCCGGTGTAGCCGAGTTCGCCCAGGACCACGCGGGCCTCGGCGGCAACGCGCACGGCATCCTCGAAGTCCGTCCCCGGCTGCGGGTCGAGGTCCAGGCGCAGCTCGTCCGGATGGTCGACGTCGTCGCTGCGAACCGGCCAGGGGTGAAAGGTGATCGTGCCCATCTGGGCCGCCCACCCGACGACGGCCACCTCCGTGGGGCAGATCTCGTCCGCGTGACGACCCGAGGGGAACTCGATCCGCGCCGTCTCCACGTAGTCCGGCGCTCCCTTCGGGACACGCTTCTGGAAGAAGGCGTCACCGCCGCCCTTCTCGCGCGTCGAGAGAACGATGCCCGGGTGCACGCCCTTGGGCCAGCGCTCCAGCGTCGTCGGCCGCCGCCGCAGCGCGCGCATGATGCCGTCCTCGACGGCGAGGTAGTAGTTGACGACGTCGAGCTTTGTGACCGCCCCCGAGCGCTCGGTCTCGGGGAAGATCACGCGGTCGCCGCTGGACACGCGCAGGTCGCGCCCCCCGGCGTCGACGATCGTGGCTTCGGCCATGCCGAAGTTCTACGGCACCGGCGGCGCGGACCCTTCTGTCAACCGGCCTCGCACGCCCGCTGCGCTTACGGCGGGGCTGCCGGCGACGGCTCGCAGGACCGCGAGGCCCACGGCTGCGAGCACGACCGGCCCGAGGCCGGCGATCAGCAGCGCCGGGCGCGGACCGATCGCGGCCACCAGCGCCCCGCCGGCGGCGAGGGCCACCAGCTCGGCCGCGTTGCGCGCCGCGCTGTAGGCGGCGAAGGCCCGTCCGTGCAGGCGGCCGGGGACACGCCGTTGGATGACGACGCGCAGGAGCGTGTTCTTGACGCCGTGGCCGAGGCCGCCGACGGCGTAGCCGGCGAGCGCAACCGGGAGGATCGTCCACGCGGTCTGTGCGGCCATCCCGGCTCCCTGGAGCGCGAGGGCCAGCAGGGCGATCGCCGCCGCGTGGGACTGCGGCAGCCGGCCGGCCAGTGCGGTGGCGCCGGCGACCATGGCCGCCATCCAAGCGGCCACGACCGCGGCGTAGGCGGCATCCCCGGCGGCCAGGACGTCCTTCACGTAGAAGACCTCGATCGTGATCGAGGCGCTGATGAACAGGAGCGCGGCAACGTTGGTCAGCAGCGTGATCCGCAGCACCGGGTCGTGCCACAGGTGGGCGACCCCGTCGCGCGCGCGGTCGGCCTGCGCCGCGGGCGCCGGCTCACGGCGGGCCCGCATGAGCCCGGCTGCCGCGGTGATGGCGAGAAAGCTTCCGGCGTTTACCAGCAGGGCGAGGCGCTCACCGCCGGCCGCGACCATCACGCCCGCCATGGCCGGCCCGGCGGCGAAGCCCGCGTAGCGTGCCGCCTCGAGGAGGCCGTTGGCCTGCGCGAGCCTGCCCGGCGCGGCCACGCACGGCACCAGGGCGAACTCGGCCGGCTGGGCGACGGCGCCGGCGGCCGCCAGCAGGACGGTCAGGGCGAGGATCGCCCCCAAGCTCGGCGCGAACGCGAGCGCGGCGGCGACGCCGGAGGCGAGCAGCGACGTGATCACCAACAGCCGCACCGTCTCGGTGCGGTCCGCGAGCTGTCCGGCGACCGGCGCGAGGACCACCGCCGGGACCATCGTCGCCGCGAACAGGGCCGACACAGCGAGGCCGTCACCGGTCAGGTCGTGGACGAGCAGCGCCAGCGTGACCAGGGCAAGGAGGTCGCCGGCGGCCGAGAGGAACACGGCGCCGGCAAGCAACCGGAGGTCTCTCGGGAGGGCGACGGCCATGCCGCCAGAATCCAGCCCGGCCGTCGCGTCCCCGTCCCGGCGGGCGTCCCGCGGCCGTCCCGACGCGAGGCTAGGCTCGGGCTCGTGCTTGAAGTTCGCGTCCTCGGCGGCTTGGCCGCGGACCTCGACGGCCGGCCCGTGCAGCTCCCGGCTGACGCGCGCGCACACGAGCTGCTGGGCTGGCTCGTGGTCGCGCCCGGAACGCACCCACGCTCGGCGCTGGCCGGTCGCCTGCGGCCGGACGTTGCGGAGCAGAGCGCCCGCAAGACTCTGCGCGACGCCGTGTACGAGCTGCGTCGCGCGCTCGGTTCCGGCGGCCGTGACGCGATCGTGGCCACGCGCGAGCAGGTTGGGCTCGACCCCACTCGGGTTCGCGCGGACCTGTGGGAGTTCCGGCGGCACGTGGCGGCGGGCGAGCTCGAGGCGGCCGTCGAAGGGCGGATGGACGAGCTGCTCGCCGGTATGGACGCCGACTGGGTGCTGCGCGCCCGGGACGAGCACGCGGCGGAGCTCTCGCGTGTGCTCGCGGCGCTCGCCGAGCGGGCCGAGACCGAGGGCGATCTCCGTGCGGCGGCCGAGTGGGCGCGCCGCCGGCTGGATGCCGAGCCGCTCGCGGAGGACGCGCATCGCGAGCTGATCCGCCTGCTTGCGAGCACCGGTGACCGTCCGGCGGCGTTGACGGCGGCGGCGGCTCTGACCGACCGGCTGCGGCGCGAGCTCGGGGTGCCGCCCTCGGCCGAGACCCGGGCGCTCGTTGAGGACGTGCGACGGGGGCGAGTCGGCGTAGCCGCTCCGGAGCCGGCAGGGCCTCCGCCGCTTCCGCCGGCGCTGGCGCGCACGGTGCCGCCCGCGGGGCGCCAGCCGGCGCTCGATCGGCTCGAGGCCGCCTGGACCGACGCGCTCGGCGGCGCCACACGGGTGGCCCTGGTCGGCGGGGAGCCGGGCATCGGCAAGACGACGCTGGCCGGCGAGCTGGCGCGCCGGGTCCACGCCTCCGGCGCCGTGGTCCTGTACGGGCGCTGCGACGAGCAGGCGCTCGTGCCCTATCAACCCTGGGTGGAGGCGCTCGAGGGGCTGCTCGCCGAGTTGCCGGCCGACGAGGCCGACCACTGGCTGACCCTCCACGACGGAGCGCTGTCCCGGCTGCTGCCGGCCCGCGGCGGAGGCGGCGCGCCCGAGCACGGCGCCAGCACGCGCTACCTCGCCTTCGAGTCCGTGCGAGGCATGCTCGAGCAGGCCGCCGCCGCCCGACCCGTGCTGCTTGTCCTCGACGACCTCCACTGGGCCGACGCCGACTCGGCGGCGCTGCTACGCCACCTCGGCCGGTCGCTCTTGCGCAGCCGGCTGTTGGTGCTCGTCACCGCGCGGGAGCACGAGCTGACCGGCGCCGCCGGGGACGCGCTGGCGGAGTTGCGGCGCGCCGGGCCGCTACTGCAGGAGATGCTGACGGGGCTGGACGAGGAGACGGTCGCAATGCTGCTCGCGCGGCAATCGGTCGACGTCGCCGCCTCGGGGCGTTACCGCGAGCGCACGGGCGGCAACCCGTTCTTCCTGGAGGAGCTGCTGCGTGACGAGGAGGAGCGCGAGGGCGTGTCCGAGCGACCGCCCGCGGGCGTCCGCGAGGTCGTCGACCGGCGGCTCGCGCGACTGACCGCGACTGCCCGCGACGTGCTCGCGCTCGCGGCCGCCACCGGTCTGCGCTTTGACCTCCAGACGCTGGCCGAGGCGGGCGAATGGCCGTCGGGTGAGCTCCTCGACGCGCTCGAAGAGGGCAAGGCGGCGGGCCTGATCGTCGGCGGCGCGGACGGTCGCTACGCCTTCGCGCACGCGCTGGTGGCGGAGTCGATCACGTCGTCGCTGCCGGCCTCGCGCCACGCGCGGCTGCACGTTCAGCTCGCCGACGCGCTGGAGGCGTCGGGCGTAGCGAGGGCCGGTGTCGTCGCGTCCCACCTTGAGGCGGCCGGGCCGCTCGCGCCCGGCGAGCGCGTCTCCCACTGGTCCCTGGCGGCCGCGCGCGAGGCCACGGAGGCGCTGGCGCACGAAGACGCGGCGACTCACCTTTCGACCGCGCTCGCGGCGCGCCAGCACGCGCCCGACCGTCCCGAGCTGCTGATCGCGCTGGGTAACGCGCACGACCGCGCGGGTGCCCGCGAGGCCGCGCGCGCGAGCTTCGCCGAGGCCGCAACCCTGGCTCGAGCGGCCCGCGATCCGGCGCTGCTCGCGCGGGCGAGCCTTGGCTTCGGCGGATTGGCCGTGGTTGTGGCCGCGCCGGATCAGGAGCTGATGTCGCTGCTCGAGGAGGCGCTCGCGGCGGCACCCGCCGAGGACCTTGCCACGCGGGCGCGCCTGCGTGCGCGGCTCGCGATCGAGCTCTACTACGCCGACCCTGCCGGTGCCGAGTCCCTGAGCGAGGAGGCGGTGACCGATGCGCGCGCCAGCGGTGGCGCGGGCGCCCTTGCGGCAGCGCTCAACGCGCGCCGCGTGGCTCTCTGGAGGCCGGGCCACGCCCACGAGCGGCTCGAGGTCGTCGACGAGATGATCGTGGCCGCGGCTGAGGCGGGCGACCGCGAGACGGTGCTGCAGGCCCGCAACTGGCGCGTGGTCGACCTGTGGGAGCTCGGGCGCATCGACGAGTTGCGCACCGAGATCGACAGCTACGAACGGCTCGCGGACCAGGTCGGGCTGCCGCACTATCGCTGGTATGTCCCGCTGTGGCGGGCCAGCTTGGAGATCCTGGCGGGCCGCTGGGACGAGGCCGCGGCGCTCACAACGGAGGCCGAAGCCCTGGGCCGCCACGCGGACGATCCGAACGCGCCCCTGCACACGCGCATTCAGCGCGACTTCTCGCTGGCAGCCCAGTTCCGCCTGTCCGAGGTCGAGCGTGAGGGGCAGCTCCAGCAGTTAGAGAGCTCGCCCGTGACGGAGCCATGGCTCGCGGTCGTCGCGCGCCTCGACGCGCGCAGCGGCCGCCGCGACAGCGCACGCGAGCTGGTCGCACGGCTGACCGAAGGAGACATGGCCATGGACGTCAACTGGCTCCAGGCCTGCCTGCTTGCCGACGCGGCGGCGGATATCGGCGATCGGGCAGCCGCCGCCCGTGTTCACGACCGGCTCGAGCCCTACGCCGACCTCTTCGCGGTGGTGGCGCGCGGGGCGGGCTGCTACTGCTCGACGGAGCTGTACCTGGGCCGGGCTGCGGCCACCGCGGGCCGGCTCGACGAGGGCGAGGCGCGCCTACGCCGGGCGGTGGCGGTCAACGACGCGGCCGGGTGCGAGTCGTTCGCCGCGGTCTCGACGCTGCGGCTCGGCGAGGTGCTCGCCGAGCGCGGAGATGAGCCAGCTGCGCGCGACGTGCTCGCCGAGACCGGGGCGCGCGCCGAGGCACTCGCCATGCCCGCGCTGGCCGCCGCGGCGGCCGCTGCGCTCTGAAGCGACCTTCACGGGACGGTCGCGGGATGGGCACAGGGACGGTGGGCCGACGGTCGCGGCGCAGTCTTACCGGAAAGACGACCTCCCAACCCAGGAGACCACCCCATGGCCATCCAGCAAGCCGTCCCCGTCAATCCCGCCGCCGCGCTCGCCGAGCGTCTGATCGGCGACGTGATCGGCCCTCGCGACGCCGAGTACGACAGCGCGCGGCGCGTCTGGAACGGCATGATCGACAAGCGACCCATAGCGATCGCGCGCTGCACCGGCGGGTCCGACGTCGCCGAGGCGATCGCCTTCGCCCGCGAGCGCGACCTGCCGCTCGCCGTCCGGGGCGGCGGTCACAACGTCGCCGGGACCGCGGTCGTCGACCACGGTCTGGTCATCGACCTGTCCGAGATGCGCGCGGTGCGCATCGACGCCTCCGGCCACACGGTCCACGTGCAGGGGGGCGCGACTTGGGCCGACGTCGACGCGGTCACCGCTCCGCTCGGGCTCGCCACGCCCGGCGGGGTCGTCTCGGAGACCGGGGTCACCGGCCTCGCGCTCAGCGGCGGCGTGTCGCACCAGCGCCGCCTGCACGGCATGACGATCGACAACATCGTCTCTGCCCAGGTGGTGCTTGCCGACGGTCGCCGCGTACGCGCAAGCGCCGACGAGCATGCCGACCTGTACTGGGCGATCCGCGGCGGCGGTGGCAACTTCGGCGTCGTGACCGAGCTCGAGTTGCGTCTGCACGAGCTGGGCCCCGACGTGTACGGAATCCACGTCGCCTACCCGATCGAGGACGCAGCGCGCGTGCTGGCGGGCTGGCGCGACGCCGTCGCGGATGCGCCGGACGAGCTCTCGACCGCCTGGCTGGTATGGACCCTGCCGGACGTCGAGGAGCTGCCCGAGCACCTGCGCGGCCGGCCGTACGTCGGCATCGCCGGCATGTGGGCCGGCGACCCGGAGCAGGGCGAGCGCGTGTCACGGCCGCTGCGCGAGCTGACAACGCCGCTGCTGGACATGAGCCAGCCCTCCGCGTACGCCGACTTCCAGCGCAGCCTCGACCCGTTCTTTCCGGCCGGCCTGCGCCACTACTGGAAGGCGACATACCTCGACGGGCTCACGGAGGCCGGGATCGACACGACCGTCGACTGGTCGCTGCGACGCGCGTCGGAGCAGACGCTGATCATCATCCGCCACGTCGGCGGGGCGATCTCGCGCGTCGGCGCCCAGGAGACCGCGTTCGGCGACCGCAGCTCGCAGTGGATGCTCAGCATCGACTCGACCTGGCAGGAACCTGCCGGCGACGCCGAGAACATCCGCTACACGCGCTCCTTCTGGGACGCCATGCAGCCTCACTCGGACGGCAAGACGTACTTCAACTTCCCCGGCCTGCTCGAGGAGGGCGACGCCGCCGTGCGCGCGAGCTACGGCGCCAACCACGCCCGCCTCGCACGAATCAAGGCCGCCTACGACCCGGAGAACGTCTTCCACCTGAACCAGAACATCCGGCCGGCGGGCGACTAGCGCTCGGCCGTTGTCGCGCGCGACAGCCCGACGGCCGCGCTCGCCGCGGCCAGGAGCAGGACCGCCATGCAGACCGCGAGGCCCCAACGTGCCGCCACGTCGAAGCTCCTGATGGCGTCGTCCAGGAGCTTCGCACGGGCTGCGCCCGGCAGGCGGTTCGCCGCGTCGGTGGCGTCTTCGATCGACTCCCCCGCAACGGCGGGCACGCCGCTCTCGGAGGTGACCTCGGCCGCGTAGACGGCGGCGAACACGCTGCCCACGATCGCCACACCGAGCGCGCCGCCGACCTGCCTCGCGAGCTGGTTCACCGCAGCCCCGTCGCCGGCCTTCGCCGTCCCGACGTCGTTCATGATCACCGCCGTCGCCGGGGGGAGTATCGCGCCGAAGCCGGAGCCGACGATCCCCGTCCCGAGCAGCACGAGCGCGGGCGAGCTGGTGCCGGAGAGCAGAAGCAGGGGCAGGAAGCCCCGCCGTCGCCATCAGCAGCCCCGCGATCGTGACGACACGCGGCCCGTGCGTATCGACGAAGCGACCGCTCAGCGCCGAGAAGACGCCAAGCCCGAGACCGAAGGGCGCGGCCTGCCGCGACACGGGGGCGTGGAGCACACGCACGTCGAACAGCGGGCGGCGCCGCCTGAGCTCCAGGGCGAAGAACGCGACGGCGCCGACGATGCCGATTGTCGCCGCCGCGACCACCGCCGGGCTCGTCCATCCGGCATCGACGCCCTCGATCAGCGTGAACACGATGCCGGTCAGCGCGATGGTGGAGAGCGCCACGCCGGGGAGGTCGAGCGGGGGTACACCGGGCCGGCGCGACTCGGGCAGCCAGCGCAGCCCCAGCACGACGGCCACGAGCACGAACGGAACGTTGACGAGGAAGACCCAGCGCCAGCCCGCTACGTCGACCAGCACACCGCCCACCACAGGCCCCAGGGGCCAGTCCGAGCCCGGCAACCGAGGACCAGACCCCCGCCGCCTTGGGCCGCAGTTCGGGCGGGAAGAGCACTGCAAGCAGCGAGAGCGCCGGGGGCAAGATGCAGCACGCGGCGGCGCCCATCAGCGCTCGCGCGGCGATCACCTCGCCCACCGTCTGGGACGCGGCGGCGAGCACAGACGCGGCTGCGAAGCCGACGAGCCCGACAGGAACACCCGCCGCCGCCCGAACCGATCGGCGAGCCCGTTCCCGACGAGGAGCAGGCCGGCGAGCGAGATGAGGAATGCGTCGAGCACCCACTGCAACTCGCCTATGCCGGCATCGAGGTCGTTCGACATGTCCGGCAGCGCGACGTTGACGATCGTCATGTCCATCGCACTGATGAACATCGCGACCCAGAGCACCCCGAGGCCCCGCCAGCGCTTGGCCGCGACCCCCTCGTGTGCCGAGGGCGCCGCTGCGGGATGAATGAAGTGCGGAACCTCTATGGCGGCTTACCCGGCGAGGGCGCGATCGCGGACGCGTGCACGCCGCGGCGCTCAGCCCGCGGTGGTTTCCATCACCTGCGGGCCGCCCTGGAGGCGCGCGACGGCGTCCTCGGCGGACATCAGGCGGCCCTCGGCGAAATGGTCTGCATAACGGCCCCCGAGCGCGTCACGGGCGTCGCCGAGGGAGCGCTCCTGGAACGCGGTGACGGACTCCCATGGCGGGGCGCCGATCTGCTCGTGCAGCGCGGCTGAGGCCCCGGCGAGCCGTGCGGCGTCCGCCCAGCGAGCGTCGAGCGCGGCCTGAGCCGACAGGCCGGCGAGCGCCTCGCCGACGTTGAACTGGTCGCCCACCTGGCGGGCGAGCGCCAAGCAGTCGAGGAAGCCACGAGTTGCCTCCTCGCCGCGGCCGCGTACGTGCATCAACCAGGCGTGGTCGATGAGCGGCTCCACCAGCCGCCGGTCATCGCCGTGGCGCCGCCGCAGCGCGAGCGCCTCGCCGAGGCGCTGCTCGGACTCCTCGAGCCGCCCGTGGACCATGTCGTACCACCCTTGCTCCGCCAGCGCCCAGGCGGCGCCGTACGGATCTCCCGCCTCCCGGAAGAGCTCCAGCGCCTCGGCGGCGAGGGCCTGGCCACCCTCCCATGCCTCCGTACGCTCGCACGCACCCGCCTGGGTCACCAGCGCATCGGCCACCAGGATCGGGGTGCCGGCGCGGCGGGCCGCGGCCACGGCCGCATCGCACAGCTCTTGCGCATCCGCGGCGGCGACGAGCACCGCCCTGCGGCCCAGAGCAGCCAGCGCCGCGGCCTCGACGGACGGTTCGTCCGCCTCGCGCGCCGCCTGCAACGCCGCCTCCAGCTGCGCTTCGGCGTCGTCGAAAAGGCCCTGGGAGAGAGCGAGCATGCCGTCCCAGTACAGGCCGGTCGCGCGCCGCCCCTCGGGCGGCCGCGCCGCCGCGTCGAGGACTTGCCGCAGCCAGCCGCGGACCTCATGGGCGTGAGCGTCCCAGGGCAGCGCACGTGCGAATGCGATCGCCACACGCAACGCGTCGTCGGCCGCTCCGGTGTTGAGCAGCCGTTCAAACGCGAGCCGGATGTTGCCGCGCTCCTGAGCGAGCCGGTCGAGCCACTCGCGCTGAGCCGTGCGCGCCGCCTGCTCGGCGACGTGCTCGCAGTAGCCCAGGAAGTAGTGCGCATGTCGCCGCTCCAGCGCGGGGACGTCCTCGCTATCCGCAGCCCGTTCGGCAGCGAACTCACGCACCGTGTCGAGCATCCCGAAGCGGGGCTCCGCGTCCCGGCCGGAATCGGTCCGCAGGAGCGAGCTCTTGTCCAGTAGCGAGCCCACGAGCGCCTCGATGCCGCCGCCCAGCTCGGGCTCGCACACGGTCACGGCCGCCTCGAGCGAGGCGCCGCCTTCGAAGACCGACAGCCTGGCCAGCAGCCGGCGTTCGGGTTCCTCGAGCGTCTCCCAGGACCAGTCCAAGGTGGCGCGCAGCGACTGCTGCCGCGCAGGGAGGTCGCGCGCCCCCCCGGTCAGCAGCTCGAGCCTGTCCTCAAGCCGCTCCAGCAGCGCCCGCAACGGCAACAGCCGAGCGCGGTCGGCCGCCAGCTCGATCGCGAGCGGCAGGCCGTCGAGGCGCGCGCAGATCGCGTCGACGATGGCGTCGTCCTCGTCGATTGTCCGGTCCCCCAGCACCGCCCTCGCGCGCGTGATGAACAGATTGGCGGCGTTGGGCGCGGCCAGCGGCTGCACACGGTAGACGTGCTCGGCGCTGAGCCGCAGTGGGGAGCGGCTGGTGGCCAGCACCGTGAGATTTGCCACCGCGCCCACTAGCTGACCGACCTCCCCGGCGTCCTCGAGGTAGCGATCGAAACCGTCGAGCACGAGCAGCGCCGGCGCGCCACGCGTCGCGACGGCGAGTCGAGCGCCCAGCTCGGCCGCCGTTGCAGCCACGACGCCCAGCGCGGACGCCGCCTCCGGCACCAGGACCCCGGCGTTCTCGGCGCCATCGAGACTGACATGAACCGCGCCGGCAGGAAAATGCCTCGCCAACGCCCGCCCGGCCTCCAGTGCCAGGCGGGACTTGCCCACGCCTCCGGGGCCCACGAGGGTGACCAGCCGCACGTCCGGGTTCACCAGGAGGTCCCCGACCTCGGCGAGCTCGCCGCCCCGGCCGATTGTCTCGTTGGCGGGCGCCGGCAGCGGGCCCATCAGGCCGCTGCCGGGACGATCGGCGGTCAGCGCGGAATCGTGCGCGAGGATCATGCGCTCGAGCCGCCGCAACTCAGGCCCGGGCTCGATTCCCAGTTCGTCCACCAATTGCTGGCGCCCCAGCCGCATGGTCGCGAGCGCCTCCGCCTGCCGGCCCGCCCGGTACAGCGCGACCATCAACTGTCCGCGCAGGCGCTCGCGCAGCGGGTGCTCGTCAACCAGCGCCTGCAACTCGCCGATCAATTCCTCGCCGCCTCCGCCGGCCAGCTCCGCGGCCAGCCGCTCCTCGATTGCCTCTACGTGCAGCTCCTCGAGGCGGGCGATCTCGCGCTGGGCGAACTCATCGAAGCGGTAGTCGGCCAGGGCCTCCCCGCGCCATAGCGTCAGGGCCGTCTGCAGGTCGGCGGCGGCGCGCTCAGGGTCGTCGCGTCCGAGCGCGACCCTTGCGCGGCGCAGAAGCTCCTCGAAACGCCGAGAATCGACGGCGTGCGGGTCGATGTCCAGTGCATAGCCGGGCGCTTGGTGGCGGACCAGCGATCCGCTGTCGCCTAGCCGCCGCCGGAGGCGCGAGATCTGCTTCTGCAGGGCTTGTCCCGCGCTGGCGGGGGGGTGCTCGCCCCACAGCGCTTCCAGCAGCTCATCGGCAGAGGCCGCCTCCGGCGCACGCAGCGCCAGCACCGCGAACAGCGTGCGCTGCTTGACACCTTCAAACCGAACGCGCACACCCGCGACCTCGACCTCGAGGTGGCCCAGAAGCCTGACGTCGATAGGCGACTTCACCGGCGTCCCCGGGCGCAAACTATTACAGGCGGGGGCGACGTGGCTTCCGTGGATGGCCGGCTAGCGCCCGAGGAATTCCAGGACCGTGTCTGCGAACAGCTGGGGCGCCCGGTGCAGACAGCCATGACTCTGGCCGGCCAGGAGCGTCAGGCGCGCGTCGGGGAGGCCGGCGGCCACCGCCTCCGCGTCGGCCCGGACCGAGGGCGCGCTCCTTTCGCCGGCCAGCACGAGCGTCGGCGCGGTCATGCCGGTGTAGCGCCGCGGCAGGAACCGGTACTCGTTCTCGAGCGCGAGCTCGCGGTCGAGCACCGCCACGCCCGCCACCGACGCCGACCAGCTCGGGGCCCGGTGGTCTCGGGCCAGCTGGGCCGGTCCGTGGTGCTCGACCTCGGCCAGGACGCGCTCCAGCGCCGCCTCCGGCCGGCCCTCGCGCACGAGAACGTCCACCCGCTCAGCCAAGCCGTCGGGGCTGATCGTCCGCCCGTCGCGCGGCACTCCCTCGTACAGCACGAGCCTGCGGATCTCGGCGCCCGCTCGGGCAGCCTCGAGCGCACACAGGGCGCCGAAGGAGTGCCCGATCAGGTCGGCCGGTCCCGGCACCGCGCCCAGCAGTGCGGCCACGTCCTCGTGCTCGCAGCTCGGCGAGTACACGGAGGAGTCCCCGCTGTCGCCGTGACCGCGCCGGTCGAGCGCGTACACGGTCACCCGCCGCTCGAGCAGCGGGCGCACAGCGCCGAACGCGTGGCGCCGGTCCGAGAGCGCCCCGTGCACGAGCACAACCGGCGGTCCTGAGCCGCCGGCGTCGTAGGCGATCGCGGTCCCGTCGGAAGAGGTGGCGCGCAGTACGGGAACCGGCGCAGAGTACAACCGGACCGTGAGCCCGTGGGATCATGCCGGGATCGAGGACCAGCGGAACGAGCCTCGCACTCGTAGCCCCGGCTCGGGCCGCGCTCGGGCGTTGGCCGTGCGAGGGGCGCTTGCCGCTCTCGTGGCCGTGTTCTGCGGCGTCGCCACGGTGTGGGCCACACAGGTCGGCTCGCCGGCGGGTGGAGCACGGAGCCTGCTGCCGGATCTCTCCCCGCAGTCGCCGCGGCAGCTCACCGTGCGCGCTGGTCAGCGCGGCGGCAGCCGGCGGTTCATACTCGGCTTTCGCTCTGCCGCCGACAACCTTGGTGCCGGTCCGCTCGTGGTAGAGGCCCGCCGGGACGCGCGCCGGCCGTCGCTCCTGGCCACGACGCAGGTGGTGACTCGGCGCGACGGCTCGGAGGTGCGGCATACACTGCCTGCACGGCTGCGCTACGTGCATTCCGCGGACCACAGCCACTGGCACTACCTCGGCTTCATGCGCTACGAGCTGCGCCGCCCGGGCGGTGGCCGGCGCCTCGGGCGTGACCGCAAGACGGGCTTCTGCCTCGGCGACCGCTACTCCACACCCTCGCACCGGCCGTTGCGGGGCAGGCGTGGCCTCGCGGCCTTCGCAACCGAGTGCGGCAAGGGCAAGCCCCACCTGTCGGGTCTGCGCGAGGGCATCTCTGTCGGATACGGCGACAACTACGACGCCCATCTCGAGGGCCAGGAGATAGAGATCACCGGCCTCCCCACGGGGCGCTACATCCTCGTCCACACGGTCAATCCCGACCACTCGCTCGCGGAGCGCACGTACCGGAACAACACGTCGCGCGCGGTGATCCGGATCGTCCGCAACACCCGCGGCCGGCCCACCGTCAGGCTGCTGCGGGCGCCCTGAAGCGCCGGCGGATAGGGTGCCGGGCGAATGGAGCGATCGCTGGCCATGAGGGCTACGCTCGCTGCAGCCGCGGTTCTGGCCCTGGTCGGCGTCTGGACGCTCGCCCGGCCAGGCCACGCGAAGGCCGGTGGCGATCTGCTCGCAGGCTCGCCTCAGATCGGCAAGATCCGGGCGCTGGTCCCCAGGCGGGGCCGGGACGCCGGGCGTCTCATCGTCTGGGTGCGGGTGAGTCACGCGCGCGGGACGCCGCGCGCGCTGGCGAGGGAGCGACCGGAGACGGTCCACCTGGGGCGGGTGGTCGTGCGCGTGGGCGACAGGTCCCGGGTCGCGAGGCAGCAGTTCGACCTGGATGGGCGGCGGCTCGCGGGCGGCTATCACGTGCGCTTCCCGAAAGCCGTTGCCCGGTTCGCGGGGGCGGGCCGTCGCGCTCCGGTGTCGGTGCGGGTGGCGCAGAGGGTCGACTTCGACTCGGACGGTGACAGCGAGGATCGCGCGCTGGCCGCCACCACGCGTCGCGTGCTAGTGGCCCGCCCGGCGATTTCGATCGAGCCGCGCGACGGCTATTTCGTGAACAGCGCCAGGAACAACTTCACCGACCGCCTCCAAGTGGCCGGGGGCCACGTGGTCTACTACTCGTTCGTGCCGCTGGTCGAGTCGCCGTGCGGCGTCGGGCCGGCACACCACGTCTCCGCGCCGATCGACCCACAGACCGGCCTGTTCAGCTTTGCCGATACGACCAACTTCTCGGACCCGCCCGTCACCGTCACCGCGCAGGGCGACTTTCGAGACGCCACGTCGTTGGTGCTCCTCGCCAACGTCACCGTCGGGGGCTGCACCGCTCGCGTCGAGCCCAGCAGCTTCAGCCCCTACGTCGATCCCTAGCCATACCGCGGTGCTCGCCATGCACTCGCAGGTGGAGCTCGTCGAGCTCAACGACGTGGAGAACGTGATCCGCCTGATCACCGCTATGGCACTCCGGCTCGAGGCCGATCAGGCGCTCGTTCGCTGGTAGCCGGCGCCCGCTCTCGCTTACCGTTGGGCGGGGGGCCGCGGCGCCGGATGTGGCATTGGCGGCCCCACAGCGCCCACAACGTCACCGCGGCGGCCGAGGCGCACCTCGCTCGTCGAGTTTTGCGCCGCCGCTGGCCAGAACTCGACGCCCCGGCCCAACAGAAGCGAGGGGAGGCCTTGGCTAGGCCTCCGCGAGCCGTTCCCGCCGCTTGATCTCCGCCTCGGTCGGCTCGTCGAATTCGAACGACCCGGCGTCGACGTCGCCCGCGCGCTTGTAGGTGTTGATCGTGACGCCGGTCGCCGAGACCTTGCTGTCGACGAGCTTCAGCGCGGCGGGGGTCGCGCCGTCACCGAAGAAGCGCTTGCCTGCGCCGATCACCACGGGGAAGATCCACAGCCGGAACTCGTCGATGAGGTTGTGGCTGAGCAGCGTCTGGATGAGCCCCGGGCTGCCGTGGACCTGGATCTCGGAGCCGCTCTGGCTCTTGAGCTCTGCGACGTAGTCGGCGACGTCCCCGGTGATCAGGGTGGAGTTGTTCCATTCCACACGCTCCAGCGTCCTTGAGGCGACGTGCTTGCGGGTGCTGTTGAGCTGGTCGGCGATCGGACCCTCGTCGTACGGCCAGTGCGCCGCAAAGATCTCGTAGGTCCCGCGGCCGAGCAGCAGCTCGTAGGGCTCGGCCTCAGCCATCTGGCCCATCATCTCGTCGTCGAAGTAGTTGGCGGCCCAGCCACCTAGCGTGAAGTCGCCCGTCGGGTCCTCGTCGGGACCGCCGGGCGACTGCATTACGCCGTCGAGCGACATGAACGTGTTGACAGCGAGGATTCTCATTGGGTCTCCCTATTGACCGATGGCATCTTCGTCTTCTACAACGAAGCCTCGCGAGAAACTCATCGCTCACAGCGTCGGCGGGAGGCCAAACGCCGGGAACAGCCCGGGGAACACGAACGAGCTGATCTCCGCCACTCGGCCGCCTTCGATTCGAAGCACGTCGAGCGCCAGCGGCCGGTACTCCGATTCGTCCGGTCGGCGGAGGTAGTGCGCGGCCGCCGGCTGCATGTTCGCGCCGGCCACGATGCTCCGCAGGCGGCCGAACTCGGGGTCGAAGCCCTTCTCCGAGGCGATGACGATCGCGTCCCTGCCCATGTACCACGTGGGGTGCGGAGGCATCGTGAGCCGTGCGTCCTCGCGCAGCAGCTCGGCCAGCGCGTCGGCGTCGGCCCGCTCGTGGGCGTCCACGTAGCGTCGAAGCAGCTCGTGCTCCTGCGCGCTCGGCCTCGAGGACTGCGCCCAGTCCGTTCGGTGCTCGGGCAGGTGGTCACGCAGTGTCGTCCGGGCCCTCTGCAGCGCGCTGTTGGCGGAGGCGACGCTCGCCTCGAGCAGTGAGGCCGTGTCCTTAGCCGACCAGCCGAGCACGTCGCGGAGGATCAGCGCCGCCCGCTGTCTCGGCGGCAGGAGCTGGATCGCGGCGAGGAAGGCGAGCTCGATCGTCTCCCGCGCGACGATTACCGCAGCCGGCTCCTCCTCCGATGGGGCGATCGACTCGAGCAACCGATCGGGATAGGGCTGCAGCCAGGGAAGGTCCGCCGGTGGAGAAGGCGGCGCGTTTGGGTCCCCTGCCGCCGCCACCTCCGGCGGCAGCACTCGGCGCGGCCTGCGACGAAGCACGTCGAGGCACGCGTTCGTCGCGATCCGATAGAGCCAGGCCCGGAACGTGGAGCGACCGTCGGAGCTGAAGCTCGCGCGCTTGCGCCATGCGCGCAGGAAGGTCTCCTGGACGAGATCCTCGGAGTCCTCGAACGAGCCGAGCATCCGGTAGCAGTGGACCTGCAGCTCCGCTCGGTGCCTCTCGACAAGCGCAGCGAACGCCGATTCATCGCGCGGATCCGTCAGCTGCTCGGCTGAGCTCATCGGCTCCGCCGTCCCGACACCTGATGGATGCGCGCCTGGTAGAAGACGGTCTTCGGGTCCCGGGCCGCTTGCTCGACGCTCGCCTCGAGCTCGTCGATCTGGTCGCCCGTTGCGGCGCCGGCTTCGAGGATGGAGGCGCGCATGTTGCGCACGAGCTGGGCGAGGAACAGCTTCTCGTCGACCGTCTCCATCGGGTTGGTAACCGTCTCCTCGCACACGTCTTCCAGGCCGCTGGCCCGTAGCAGGGCGCGCAGACGCGGCCCGATCGTCGGATCGCCGCCGTGGAAGCGAACCGTCGCGCAATACACGTCCTGGAGGCGATCGAGCGCCGGCGCGGGCGGGTCGCTGCGCAAGGTCCCCACGAACAGGTCCTCGACCGCGACCGTCCCTCCAGGGCGCACCTCCGCCCGCATCGCGCGCACTGCTGCCGCAGGGTCGACGAGATGGCTGAGCAGAAGCCGCGCGTAGGCGAGGTCGAAGGCTTCGGTCGCGATCGGCCGGGTGGCGTCATGCTCGACGAATTCCGTGCTCAGCCCCGCGCGCTTCGCCTCCTCGCGTGCCAGGTCGAGCGCCTCGGCGTCGACGTCGACTCCGACCGCGCGCCCACCGGGGCCCGCGGTCCGTGCCATCGCGATCGTCACCTGCCCGTCGCCGCAGCCGACGTCCAGGCAAGCCCACCCGGACGCGAGGCCAAGTCCAGAGAGAAACGCCCCGGTCGCCTGGGCCATGACGTGCGCCTGCCGTGCCAGGCGTTGGGCGTCGGCGAGACCCCCGGCGATCGCGTATTCGCCGGCCACGGTGGGAGCATAGGCGCCTCGGGTCCGCCGCCCTCGCCGGCCGCGGGCCGTCAGCGCGGGCGCGACTCCGTCGAGCTTCGCGCCGCGGTCAGCGACCGGTACGCCGTCTCGAGGATCTCGGCCGAGCGCTGGAGCATCCGCTGCTCTTCCTCGGACAGGGGCAGCAGCAGCTGCCGCTCGACTCCCGCTCGTCCGATGACGCACGGCAGGCTGAGCGTAACGTTCCCGATCCCGTAGTCGTCCGTGGCCGGTACGGAGACCATGAATATCCGCTTCTCGTCCCGGAGCACGGCCCGCACGATGCGCGCCGCGGCGCCCGCGACGCCGTAGCTGGTGAACCCCTTGCGAGCATGGATGTCAAGCCCGCGCGTGCGGGTGGCGGTGGTCAGCTCGTCCTCGAGCCGGGCCAAAGATGTGTGGTCAGGCAGCGGGTACTCGTCGAGCCGTATCGCGCCCACGGTGGCGCTCGACCAGACGGGGAACGAGCTGTCCCCGTGCTCGCCGACGACCGGAACGTGAACATCCTCCTTCTGGACCTCGAGAAGCTTGCCGAGCCGGTGCCGTAGTCGCGCCCCGTCGAGAACCGTGCCGGAGCCCATGAGCAGGTGAGCCGGTCGGGTTGAGGTCTCGATCGCGATGCGGGTCAGCACGTCCACCGGGTTGCTGACAAGGATCACGACGGCGTCCGGACAGACCTGATCGAGCGCACCGACGACGGTGGCGATGACGCCGGCGTTCGCGCCCAGGATGTCGAGGCGGCTCTGATCGGGCGCGCGCGTAGCCCCAACCGTGACCACCACGGCGTCGGAGCCACCGAGGTCGGCGTAGTCGGCCGTGGGCGTGATCTCCATCTCGGACAGCAGCGGGATCGTGTCGGCGATGTCCCAGGCCTCTCCCTCGGCACGGGCGGGATCGCGGTCGAACAGGACGACCCGGTCAGACGCGCGAAGCAGCACGAGGGCGTTGGCCACGGCTGAGCCAACATGGCCGGCCCCGACCACCGAGACCTGCGAAACCGCCACGCGGCGAGTATGACTCAATCTCTGCGGCTCTCGCGCCCCAAGCTGTTGGCGACCGGCACGCTGCACGTGGCGGGCCACCGCGGCGGCGACGAGCTCATCTTCAAGCTGAGCAAGGCGCGCTACGACCGAGCGCGCCGCACGGTCAGCTACCGGCCAAAGCCACTCAACAACAAGCCTCTGCCCAGCCGCGCCGCGCGCGCGTGATGAACCTGCAAACGGCGGCTAAGCCGCTGACGCCGGGAGTCCCAGCGGCCGCTCCGCGAACGCCTGGTCGGTGTCGACTTCGTAGCAGGTGTTGTGGCTGGAGTCACCTAGCGTCGCGTCGACGTACTCCTGGATCGCCTCGACGGAGTCGGCCTCCCACAAGCAGGTGACGGCTGACCTATCCGCGCTCGGGTAGAACTGGAGACCCCGGGTTCCCTCTGGGGCGCCCTCGTTCTTGATCAGCTTCTCGCCGCGCGAGAACGCGGTTTGGGGGTTCCTTATCTCGTGCCGGACGACCACGTACATGACCGCCGCTCCTCTCGGTTGGTTGCCAACGAGGGCGACGCTACGCGGGCGAACCGTGCCGCGCATCGGGCGGAGTTACCAACTTCACGGGTATGGCAGGCGTGGTCATTTCCCGCCATTCCGACGTGTCAGACGAGATCGTGCTCGAACGCGAACTTGCTCGCCGCGGTTCGTGAGGAGACGCGGAGCTTGGCGAAGATGTTCTGTAGGTGGCGCGCGACCGTGCGCTCGCTGATGACAAGCGCCGACGCGATCTCCCGGTTGCTCTTACCGTCCGCGACCAGTCGTAACACCTCCAGCTCACGCGTCGTCAACCCGTGGCCGGCTGTAGTCGTGCCGCGACCGGTGAGCGAGTCGATCCAGGACAGGCCCGGGGCCGCCCTCAGCCCTGTAAAGACACTGCGAGCCGCCTCCAGCTCGAGCGCAGCTGTGTCATCGTCCCCCAGCGCACGGCAAGCCAGCCCGACAAGGGCGCGGGCCCGGGCGCCCTCGTGCGGCACGTCGAGTTCCTGCCAGGCCTGGCATGCTCGGCGTAGCGCGACCAGGGCGGCGCGGGCGTCCCTCTCGGCGAGCGCCACCTCCCCTCGCGCGTGGGCGGCCATTGCTTGCAACATGCCGGTGCGCTGGCGTTCGGCGATCCCGGTGAGCTCGCGGCAGCCGACGCGCGCAGCCTCGACATCGCCTACGGCGACCATGATCTCCACGTACGCGGGAAGGAGGGCCGCGCGCTCCAGCGGCTTGAGGGTCTCGCTCATTGCGCGGCGGATTGCGGCTGCAGCAGCGTCGGCCCTCCCCTGGGCCAGGCGCACGAGCGCCAGCCCCGGCTGCGGCTCGCGACCGAGCCGACTCGCCTCTCTGTAGGCCGCCTCGGCCAGCTCGGCCTGGCCCCGCAGGCGATGGACCTCCGCCCGTTGATAGGCGGCGAGGCCGAGGGCTCGCTGGTTCAACACTCCTTCGGTGAAGCGCTCCCCAAGGCGTTGGAGCTCGTCGAGGGCATCCTCCCAGTTGCCTGCGAGCGTCATGAGCTGTGCGCGGTGCACGAGGCAGAGGCCGTTGTGGGCCACCATCTCGGGTTGCTGCCGGCACCAGCGCGTTAGGGCAGCGGTCCATTCGCGCGCCCGGCGCAGCTCGTACCCGCTCTGACAGAACGCGATCGTGTTGCAGTAGACGATGCCGGCGACGATTGGGGAAAGCTCCCCGGTCGTGACCGCCACCATGGTCTCGTCCACCAGTCCCAGGCCATCCTCCGAGCGACCCTGTCGCACCAGGGCGTGGCCTTGCTCCATCAGCCCGAGCGCCACCAGGTCTCGATCACCGAAGCGCTCGCCAATCTCTGTGATCTCGACCGCGGTCGCATGCGCCGAGTGGTGATCGCCGCCGAAGATCTGCTCCAGAAGGGCAGCGATCAGCACATATCCGCGCTCGACACAGTCGTGCTGCTCGCTGTCGAGCAACCGCTGGGCCCGGGCGAACCATCCCCGCGCAGGTCCCGTCTCCCCGCGGAAGAGGAAGTTGTGGCCGATCCACCACGCGCAGCGCACGGCGCGCCGAGCCTCGTCGGACTTCAGATAGGTGTGATGGGCGCGCTCGAGGCCGTCCACATAGTCGTCGTCGCGGCCGAGCATGTAGGCCGACCTCGCGAGCAACTCGAGGTCCTTCGCGCTCAACGGCTTTGCCTGGTCGGCCCTCGTCAGCGAGCCGTAGGCGTCGCTCCAGGCCCGCTTGGCGTAGAAATCACGGCCGCGTTCCAGCTCGGCAACGGCACCCGCCACAGCGTGATTATCCCGCGACGGCCGGCACCACTCGGCCTGTCGCTTAGGGAGCCCGAGCCCTAGCCGCCCGAGCCCAAGTCAGGAGTCGTAGCTGACGCTCAGGCCGCCCACACCGTCGATGTGACCCTCCAGGCGGTCGCCGGGCTCGACGCGCCCGACCCCCTTGGGGGTCCCGGTCATGATGAGGTCGCCAGGCCGCAGCGAGACAAACGTGCTCAGGTAGCTGATCGTCTCGGGCACCGTCCAGATCTGCTGGGCGAGGTCGCCCTCTTGGCGCGGCTCCCCGTTGATGCGAAGCCAGACGGATCCCCGCCTCGGGTGGCCGATCTCCTCGACGGGCCGGATCGTGCCAGTGGGAGCGGACTCGTCGAAGCCCTTGGCCATGTCCCACGGGCGGCCGGCCTTCTTGGCCTCGGCCTGAAGGTCGCGGCGCGTCATGTCCAGCCCAACGGCGTACCCGAAGACGTGGTCGAGCGCGCGCTGCACCGGAATGTCCCGCCCGCCCTCGCCGAGTGCGACCACCAGCTCGATCTCGTGGTGGAGCTCTCGCGTTCGGGTCGGAAACGCCAGGCGCCCCGGCGGCACCACCGCGTCGGCCGGCTTCATGAAGAAGAACGGGGGCTCGCGGTCCGGGTCGTGACCCATCTCGATCGAGTGCTCGGCGTAGTTGCGCCCGACGCAGTACACCCGGGCCACGGGGAAGGCCGCATCGGCGCCCGCGACGGCGACCGTGGTGATGGCGGGCGCCGGAATCGCGTAGCCGGCCGACGGTTCAGCGACTGGAGGCATAGACCGACACCTTACGTTCGAAGTAGGCGACCGCCTCCGAGGCCATGAAGGCGAACGCGAACAGGATGATGAGCAGCGCCCAGAACTCCGGCATCAGGAAGTTGCGCGAGTACAGCTCGAACAGATAGCCCACCCCCAGCACCGCTATCAGCAGCTGTCCGATGATGACGCCCTTCAACCCGCGGATGAGCCCGAGGCGGATGCCGGCCAGCAGCTCGGGCAGCGCCGCCCGCAGGACGATCTGGGAGTACAGGACGCGCTTGGTGGCGCCGAAGGAGCGGCCCATCTCGACGAGCGAGGGGTTGACCCGCTCCACCCCGACCTGGGTGTCGAGCGCGATCACCCAGACCGAGAACAGGAACACCGTGACGACCATCGTCTCCAGCCCGAAGCCCAACAGCGCCATGAGCGCGGGCACGACGGCGGTCAGCGGCGAGCTCTCGAAGATGTTCACCCACATCCCCATCACCGAGCCGACCGCGCGGCTGGTGCCCATCAGGATGCCGACGCCGATGCCGATGACGAAGGACAGCGCCATCCCGATGAGAAACGCCTCCAGGGTGATCCTCGCGGCGTCGACGAACGTGGACGACCCTACGACCTCGGGGAAGGCGGCGAGCACCTCCGTGAACGGCGGGAGCAGCGACACCAGGCCGAGCTGCCCTACGACCTCCCATATGGCGAACCACACCAGCAGCGAGAACGCCATCGGGATCCTGTGACCGCGCAGCTCCATGTCACCTCTCCAGGTAGCCCCGGAGCTCGTGCCAGATCTGCTCGACCCAGTCGAGGTAGGCGGGGTTGCGGCGGATGTCGTCGGGACTGCCGCTGCGGTCGATACCCGGCCGGACGACCTTCGACACGGTCGAGGGACCCCGGGTCAGGATCACGACCTGGTCGGAGACGTACACGGCCTCTTCGATCGAATGGGTGACGAAGA
Organism: uncultured Thermoleophilaceae bacterium; assembly: GCA_963821275.1. GTDB lineage: Bacteria > Actinomycetota > Thermoleophilia > Solirubrobacterales > Thermoleophilaceae > JACVRW01. The sequence goes on along the minus strand of CAWGDF010000001.1, from coordinate 642,086 downwards.
TCACCGTCTTGCTCTCGTCGCTGAGCAGCCTCAGCAGGTCCTCCTGGAACTGGCGGCGGATCTGCTCATCGACCGACGCGAAGGGCTCGTCCATCAGCAGGATGTCCGCGTCCACCGCGAGGGCCCGAGCGAGGCCGACGCGTTGCCGCATACCGCCGGAGAGCTGGTGGGGGTAGGCGTCCTCGAAGCCCTTCAGCCCCACCTTGTCCACGTACTCGCGCGCCGTCTCCTCGCGCTCTGTGCGGGCCAGCCCGCGCAGCTCCAGGCCGAAGGCAACGTTGCGCAGGACCGTCGCCCACGGCAGGAGGGCGAAATCCTGGAACACGAACGCCCGGTCCGGCCCCGGCCCCGTGACCGGAGCCCCGTCGACCTCGACCCCGCCCGACGTCGGTTCCACCAACCCCGCGATGATCTTGAGCGTCGTGGTCTTGCCGCACCCGCTGGGCCCGATGACGCTTGTGAGCTCACCCCTCGGCACGTCGAAGGTGATGCCACCCAGGGCGCGAACCCCGCCGGGGAACTCCTTGACGAGGTCGACGATGCGCACGGCGGGCTCCCGACCGTCCCCCTCCGGAGCGCTCCACGCCGGGCTCAGAGGTGATGCTCGCCCCCTCGGTCATAGCGCCCTCAACTCGGGACGGAAGAGACGCTTTTCCATGTGCTGAAGCAGCGTCACGCTGACGCTCGCCACCAGGATGATCGAAAGGATGGCCGCGAACATCTCGGGGTAATCGGCGCTCGACCGGTAGAAGGTGATCAGGTCGCCGACGCCGGTGGGGGTGATGATGAGCTCGGCGAGGACGGCGCCGGTGAAGCCCTGGGCGAGGCCGAGCCGCAGCCCGGCGAAGATCAGGCCGCTGCCTGCCGGGATGACCACCTTCCAGATCCGCTGCCACCGGCTCGCCAGGAAGGCGTTGCTCATCTCTATCAGCGAGCGCGGCGTGTTGGAGATGCCGCGGTACGAGTTGAGCACGATCACCGGTGCGCTGAGCAGCACCACCGCGAACACCTTGGCGGTGAAGCCGATGCCGTAGATGAACGTGATCAGCGGGACGATCGCGGCCGACGGCGAGGCCTGCAGCACGATGAACACGGGCAGTCCCAGCCACTCCGCTCGCGGCGAGAGGCCCATGACGAGGCCGGCGAACACACCGCCGACGGCGGTGAGCAGCACGCCGACGATCAGGGGCCCGGCCGTCTCGGCGTAGGCCTCCGCGAACGTGCCGTCGACCAGCATCTCCCAGAAGGCGGCGAGCGTCGCGGTGCACGTGGGAAAGGCGATGTTCACCGGGATGCTGCCGGCCCACTGCCACAGTCCGAGCACGAACAGGATCGACGCGGCGCGCAGCAGCCAGGGGCGGCTCACTACTGCGGCCGCCCGCCCGGCGGCCGGCGCGCGGCGGGCGCGGATCCGGACCGACGTGGCCACCGTCAGCCGCCCGACTTCTCGACTGAGCTCACCGCTTTCTCGGAGGGCTCGAGGCTCCAGAAGTCCTCGACCTTGAGGTCCGCAGGGTCACCCTCGAGTTGTCCGGCCTCGCCGTAGAACACGAAGTCCTCCTTGGCGGCCGGCTCGCCGCCGCAGTCCTCGGTGAACAGACCCTCCCCGGCGGCCTGCTCGTAGTAGGGCAGCAGCTCCTTCTCGAGCTCGGCCGGCAGGTCGGGCAGCAGCCCGAGCCGCTCCCTCTCCTCCACGACGAACTTGGGGTCCTCGACCATGGATTGCCAGACCTTGAGGATCTCCTCGAGGAGTACCTGGAGGGACTCCTGGTTCTCCTCCATCCAGGCCGTGTTACCGAACAGCACCTCGTCGCTCGCTTCCGTCTCGGGCGTCGGGAGCGAGTGGAACTTGCCCGGCGCCTCGGACATCACGAAGTTCTTGGTCGGAATGTCGAGCATGGCGGCCTTGAGGTTCCCGCGCAGCAGCGCCGTCGCGCGCACCTCGGCGCCCGGCACGTAGCTGATCTCGCCGAACTTGATGCCCTCCTCCTCCTCGATGATCCGGGCGAGCGCCTCGGACGTCGAGCCTCGGGAGTGCACGGCGAAAGTCTCGCCGTCGAGCGACTGCCAGTCGGGATAGGCGGCCTTGTCGACCACGGGGAAGAAGCGAATGCGCTGGAGCTGGCAGACGATCCGCAGCGGAGCGCCGGAGCCCTGGATCAGGCCGTAGGGCGCGCCGAGCCCCACATCGGCCTGCCCGCCGACCACGGCCTGGTTGGCGAGGTCCTCGTCGGCGAGCTCGATCAGCTCGACGTCGGTGCCCCGCTTGCGCACCCGTTCCATCGCGATGAAGAGGGCGAGCGTCTCAACCGACTCGATGTCGCCGAGAGCGACCCGGATGCTGCCGCCGCCGCCCTCTTCGGAGCCCCCCGCTGAGCCCCCTCCCGAGTCGCCATCCTCACCACACGCTGCCAGCAGCAGCGCCAGTGTCGCAAGCAGTACCCACACCCTCTTCATGCCCGCTCCATTCGGTTTGGTTCCCCGGGAGCGGGGCAGACATATCAGATATGTTCTGCCCCGCGTCGTTTTCTTACCCCAGTCGCAAGAGAGGAAAACGCGGCCCGTGCCCCACCTGAAATCGCACGCCATCTACACCGCCCTGCGTGAGCGGATCCTGTCCAACGACATCGGGCCCGGCACGCGTCTGGTCATGCGTGACGTCGCGAACCAATACGAGGCCAGCGACATCCCGGTCCGCGAAGCGCTGCGGATGCTCGAACGAGACGGCCTGGTCGAGACCGTTCCGTACCGTGGGGCGAGAGTCACCACGCTCACGGCCAAGGAGGTCGAGGAGACCTACTTCATCCGCTCCCACCTGGAGAGCATCGCGACCGGCCTCGCGGCCGAACGAATCACCGACGCCGAGCTGGCCCAGCTCGACCTGCTCATGCTCAGGATGAGCGCGGCCGTCGATGCACAGGACGGCCCGACGTTCTCAGACCTCAATCTCGAGTTCCACCGCACGATCGTGGCCAGCTGCGGCAACGACATGCTGCGTGAGCTGACCATGGACATCTGGCAGCGTCATTCCGGCTTCCAGCGGGTGTTCCGCATGGTCCCCGGGCGACTCGCCACCTCACAGCGTGAGCACGAGGGCATCATGGCCGCGCTCCGCGACCACGACGCCGAGCGGGCGTCCAGGCTTGCCCTGCTGCACAAGGAGTCCGTCAGGGATTCCGTCAGCACTCTCGTCCACCAGGGCGATGAGGGCGGACCGGATCCGACGGGCGACGCAACGCGTCCCGCGGCAAGGGATCACGCCCCGGCGGCCCCGTAGCGACGACGCCACGCCGTCCGGGTTGGGCGTCCCGCTGCTGGGGGGAGAGATCTCAGAGGCCCGGCAGGCTCCGGGGAAGCCCGAAGTGGCGGAAGACGCCGGTGTCGGCGAACCAGGTGATCGCGGCGATCGCGTCGCCCTCGAGGCTCAGCACGATCAGGCCGTAGGGGCGGGCGATCGCAGCGTGCGCGTCCGGTAGGTAGCAGCCGAAGGCCGGTTGCGTGTTGGCCCGGGTCGGCACGACTCGCAGCGGCGCGCCGCGCAGCTCGGCCCGGTGCCGCAGGAAGGCAGCGATTGCGTCGTGCCCCTGGTACTCGAGCGGCTGGGGCGGCATCGTGAGCAGGGCGTCGTCGGTGAGCAGCGAGACGATCTCGTCGACGTCACCGCTCTGGGCGGCGTCGGCAAAGCGCCCGACCAGTCGGCGCTCGCGGGCGGAGTTCGGCCGCGGGGCGCGCTCGCGGTCGGCTGCCGGCAGCCGCGCTCGGAGAGCTGCGCGGGCGCGCTGCAGGGCGCCCTTGACCGAGGCCTCGCCTGTGTCGAGCATCTCGGCGATCTCGGCGGTGCGGAAGCCGAGCACGTCGCGGAGCACCAGCGCCGTGCGCTGGCGGGGCGGCAGGTGCTGGAGAGCGACGATGAACGAGAGCTCGATCGACTCCCTGGCCTCGTAGCGCGCCGCCGGCCCGGCGGAGGGGTCCGGAATCTCCTCGAGCAGCACGTCGGGGTATGGCTCGAGCCAGACGGGCTCGGTGCGGCGTGTCGGCCGAAGCGAGTCATCCATGGCTGGTACCTCCCTGGGGCGGCGCGATCGGGCGCGCAGCGCGTTCAGGCAGCGGTTGGTCGCGATCCGGTAAAGCCAGGAGCGCACGGACGCCCGGCCCTCGAACGCGTCGAGGCTCCGCCAAGCGGCCAGGAGCGTCTCCTGCACCATGTCCTCGGCGTCCTGCACCGAGCCGAGGATCCGGTAGCAGTGCAGCTGCAGCTCGCGCCGGCGTGGTTCGGTGAGCTCGCGAAACGCCTCCTCGTCGCCCGCGCGCGCCCGTGCCAGCACGGCCTCGCCTAACGCGTCGCCCGGCACGGGCTCCTCGCATCGGCTTGCCCTGTCGCGGTCATCACCGGTAAGGACACCGGCTTGTCCCGGAATGGACCGGCCGTTCCGCTCTCGCCGCCGCCGTCGCCCTGGCTTTCGCACGCCGAGGGGGCAAGGCTTTCCTGACAGGACGTGACGTCGCGAAGGTGGATGCTGTCGCCAAGGAGATCGTTGCTGCCGGCGGCGTCGCCGAGACGGCACAGGTTGACGCTATTTACACCAGCTCCAACTTCATCACGGCGACCGCGCAGCCCGGCACATGAGCGGCCAGGGCTCGGGAGTGATTGTCACACTGACGGCCGTTCCCGGCCGGATGCCGGCTCGCCTGATCGGCGGGGCAGCACCGGCCCGGCCGCCGGTGTCACCCCCAAGGGCCCAGTCGGCGCTACCCCGCGAGCTCAGCGCTTGACGGACATGGCCATCGTGCGATGACTTTGCAAGTCGACCCCGGTCCCGTCAAACGACAACTGATAGACCGGCTGTTGCAGCGGTCACGCGACCGACCGAGACCAGACCCAGCAAAGGAGACGGCTGATGGCAGCGAGGATCGTCGTGACGGAGTTCGTGTCGCTCGACGGCGTGATGGAGGCGCCGGGAGGCGAGCCGGACTTCAAGTACCCCGGTTGGACCTTCGAGTTCGACCGCGGTGACGACGGGAACCAGTTCAAGCTGGATGAGACGAGGCAGGCCGACGCGCTGCTGATCGGCCGGCGCACCTATGAGAGCTTCGCCGGCGCCTGGCCGGAGCGTGAGGGCGAGTTCGCCGACAAGTTCAACTCGATGCCGAAGTTCGTCGTCTCGACAACGCTCAACGACCCGGATTGGAACAACACGACGGTCCTCGATGGGGGCGACGCGACGGCCGAGGTGAGCAAGCTCAAGGAGGAGTTCGACGGGGAGCTCCAGGTGCCGGGCAGCCACCGGCTGGTCCAGGAGCTGATCGAAAGCGACCTCGTCGACCAGATCAACCTGATGGTCTTTCCCGTGATCCTCGGCACGGGCAAGAAGGTCTTCGACGAGAAGCGCGACCGGCGCAATCTGCGGCTCAAGGAATCAAACGTGGTCGGCGATGGCGTTGCGGTGCTCATTTACGAGCGCGCGGTCTGAACGGGCGAGGCCCTAGGCCGTAGACGTACTCGTTCGGCTTCAGGGGGTCTGCGGTTGCCGTAGCCATCGTGCCTCCGATCGTGGATGGCTGGGAGTTCAGCGCCGAATAGGATCGCGGCGATGAGGAGCGCTGTCCCGCGGGCACCTGGCGCGGAGCGCGTCGTAAGTCCGCTCGAGCTGTTCTTCGACCTCGTCTACGTCTTCGCGATCGGGCAGCTCTCGCACCACTTGGTCGAGCACGTCGATCTGCGGACGGGCGCCGAGACCGTGATCCTGGCGCTGGCGGTCGTCTACGCGTGGTACATGACCGCGTGGGGGGCGAACTGGCTCGAACCGGACCGGCTGCCGGTGCGGGCGCTGCTCGTCGGGCTGATGTTCGCCAGCCTGCTCATGTCCGTCGCGATCGGCGATGCCTTCGGCGACCGCGCGTGGCTGTTCGTCGCCGGTTACCTGCTCCTGCAGGTTGGGCGCACGGCGTTTCTCATCGTCGCCCTGCGGGGCCGGGCGCTCGGGGGGCACTTCGTCAACGACCTCGTCTGGGAGCTCGGCGTCGGCGTGCTGTGGGTCGCCGGAGCAATCGCTGGCGGCGACGCCCGCCTCGTCCTCTGGGGGTTCGCGGTGGCGGCCACCTACGCGGGCGTGGCGTCCCTGCACTGGCTGCCGGGCCGTGGCCGGCGCATCGACCTCGCGCACACCGGGATCGCGGGCGGGCACCTCATCGAGCGCTTCCGTCTCTTCTTCATCATTGCGCTCGGCGAAACCGTGCTCGTGACGGGCAACGCGTTCACGAACGAGCCGTTCGAGCTCGAGCGGTTGCTCACCCTGGTGATCGCTTTCACAGGGACGGTTGCGCTCTGGTGGTGCTACTTCCAGCGCATCGAGGGGCTCGGCTTCGAAGCGGTCGAGACCGCCGACGATGCCGGCGCCGTCGGCTGGGAGGGCAAGTGGACGCTGACGTTGATCGTGATCGCGCTGATCGGGATCGCTGTTGGCGACGAGCTCGCCATCGCCCACCCCGACGACGAGCCGACGGTCGGCTTCACGATCCTCGCCTTCGGCGGCCCGGCGCTGTTCCTGCTCGCCCAGACCCTCTTCCTGCGCGACGTGCTCGGGCGCGTCCCTCGCTCGCGGCTCCTGGGACTTGCAGCACTCGCGCTCCTCGACCGCCGTGCTCGTCGCGGTGGCGATCGCCGAGACGGTTGGCGAGGACCGCAAGGTGTCAGTCAGATCGGGGTAGCCGCGCGCTGCGCGGGCAGCGCGAGCGTCTCCTGCAGGCCTGGCCGTGCTTCCGCGGCTCGTTGATAAACGAGCAAGTCGTCGCGTCCCTCCGAGGTGCTCGCTTTGCTCGCGATACTGGCGACGCTCGAACGCGAGTCCCTTATCGAGCGCCGTCCGCATCCGACGCATGGGCGAATCCTCCAAGCGACGCTGACGAGCGAGGGCCAACGGCGGCTCGACGCCGCACAACCGTCGATTCGAGCGCTCCGACGGGAGACCGAGCGGGACCTGAGCTCGGACGAGATCGCGACCGTCAAGACCTGGCTCGTTGCGACCGCCCAGCGGCTCGAACGGGCCACCGAGTCACGAGCCGCCGAATACCACGCCGCCTGGTGACGTGCCCGGAGCGCGACCGGGTGCAGTTGAACTACCGCGACCATGACAGCCACGTCGGCCGCTCTGGTCCGGGCGTCCGTCGCATTCACTCGGCGGGGCATGCCGGCGCGTGAATGCGCCGCTGGTGAGCGACGCCGCCCCCGGGGAGGCGACCGGCCCCCGGGAATTCCGAGGGACCGGTCCGTCCGCGATGGGTTTAGAACGACTTCGTCTTGGACAGCGTGAGCACCGCGTGGGCTGCCGCGTCAGACAGCTGATCGAGTGACACGAGTGCATGGCCGGGAGCGGTGGCTCCAGCGCCGTCGCCGGTGCCCGCGAACGTGTCGCAGGCGGCGTGGTAGCACGGGTCTAGCTGCGCTCCCAGCAAGCCGCCGTAACGGTCGACCTGCGCCTGGGTCTTGGGAACTTCCGCCCCGCTGAACAGCCCGCCGGCCGGGATCCCGTCGGCGATGAACGGCCCGTAGTCCGATCGCCCGTCAAACGCGGTCGGGTCCGTTACCAAGCCTTGCGCGGCGAAGTACTCCAGGAACATCTGCTCGATCTCGTCCGACCCCGCGGGGCCGGCGCCACCGGGTAGCCCGGCCGAGCCGTCGCCGTCGTACACGAAGCGGACGAAGTTCGGCGAGCCGAGCATGTCGAAGTTCAGCATGCCGACTATGTTCTGCTTCTCTTCGTCCGACAGGGACTCGACGTAGTGCGCGGAGCCGAGCAGCCCGAGCTCCTCGGCGCCGAACCAGATGAACCGCAGCTTGTTGCGCGGTTCACGGTCCTGGGCCGCGAACACTTCGGCGATCTCCAGAATCGTGCCCGACCCACTTCCGTTGTCGTTGATGCCGGGTCCGGCGGGCACGCTGTCCAGGTGGGCGCCGACCACGACCACGCGGCCGGGATCGCCGCCGGAGGTCTCGGCAATCACGTTGCGGGTCGGGATCCGATCCTCCACCAGATTTGTCACCACCCTTGCCGTCACCGAGCCGGGAGGGTTGGTCTGGTACAGATCGAAGAACTCCTGCCCCACAGCAAAGGAGGTACCCACACCGGGAATGTGGATCCCTTCGGCGCCCAGCGGCAGGTTCCCGGGCACGTCCAGCCGGTCGGGGCTGTTGCCCTCGTTGTAGAGGATCAGCCCGGCAGCGCCCGCCTCCTGAGCATTGGCCGCCTTCTGCACGTACGGACACGTGCCGCGCTGGATCAGCGCGATGTCGCCGGCGTTCCAGCCCGCTGTCGCGGTGAAGTCGGCGAGCTCGCAGGCGCTCGTCGACGCGACCGTCGGCGGCATGACCACGTCAATCGGAACCACTTCGCCAGAGGCCTCGCCCGCGCCGGTGAAAGCCCGGAAGTCCGCCGGCGTGGCGTAAGTCTCCGCCGTCGGTGTCAGGCGCTCCAGCTCCGGCGGCGCCGCTTCCCTGAACCGTCCGAAGGTGAATTCCTGGAAGCTCACGTCATAGCCGGCCGCGGACATCCGACTGGCCACATACTCCGCCGACGCGTCATAGCCGCTGGTTCCCGCGGCGCGGTTGCCTTCGTTGGCGTTGGCGATCGTCTGCCAGGCGGCCTGGTGCTCGCGGATGCCAGCAAGCCCAACGGCCTTGCGAAACCCGTTGCTCGAGGCCACATCGCCCGGCGCGGCCGACGCCGTCGGCACGACCGACACCATGGCCAGGGCCAGCACCACCGTCGCCAGCCACAAAACGCCCCCACGCATGGAAACTCTGCTGCGCCTGGACACTCTCATAACCTCCCCAAGGTTGCTACGAGGGCCGGCCGCTCGCTGCCCGCGCATCCCGACCGCCCGCCTTGTCCCGCAGGCAGGCGGCGGGTCTCTACCCACCGCGTGGGCGATTCAAACATCGCCGACGTGGGCGGTCATGGAGACGCGGAACGCCCGGGTGCGGGCAGCCGTTGGGGCCCCCGCAAAGGCCTGGTCCCGTCCCAGATCGCATGCGCTTTGACCCACCGAAACCCGTGGGACGTCGCGCGCGCTCCGCCGCCGGCATCTAGTGGTCGTGTCGCCAATCCGCGCCCGCTCGGCGCGCGGCGCGCCGGCGATCGGGTCCACCGCGGTCCCCTCGCCGGCGCTGTTCGTCGTCTGGTCCTAGCGGCGCCTTCGGACATGAAGTTGACCGAGAATTGACTGCCGAGTCCCTGGCGTTTTCGCCAGGCGGCATTCGGCGAGTGTTGGCCGAAAGTCCTGCAGATTGACATGTTTCGAGTACGGCGCCCGCCCGAATCGCACCCAGGAGGTCGCCGGTTCGAGTCCGGCGAGCTCCATCAAAATTCCTGCAAATCGCCGAGAAGCGTCTTGCGGCGAACTGGCCTGAAGTCCCCAGGAGGCCGCTCTGCTGAGTGGTCGCCGGGCAGCCCATCAGGCGCCACTTGGACGTCCCGCCTCAAACAGGACGCCCATATCAACCCCCGGTAATCGTCCACCCGGCTTGGCCCTGGGTGGTCTGCTGGCAGGAGAACGGTGAGTTCGAGTTGCTGGGCGTGCAGCGGTTGATGGAAAAGCCGTTGGCTCCCCTCACGGTGTAGACATCGAATGTCGTATCGCCGACCTGCAGGTTGATGTCGGTAAAGCAGTGGTCCCAGTCCAGCCCGCCGCCAGTCGACGCCCACGAGATTGAATCGCTGGGCTTGACGGTCGTGCCGACCGACACTTGGTTTGTCCAGCTGTCAGACGATTGCTGGTCGGCCTTGGTCACCTGCAGGTTGCTCCCGGTACCGTTCGCGACAGTCGTCTGGCAGGTCTGGGTCAAGGGGCGCGAGACCTGGGGTGCATCGAGGAGCGACAGCGACGCGGCGCCGAACGTGGGCGGCTTTCTCGCGCCACGGCCGGGCAGACGCTTGTTGTTGAGCGGCTTTGCCCTGTAGCTCACTATGCGGCGGGAGGCGTTGTAGCGCGGCCGACTGAGCCTGAACGTCGGCTCGTCACCGCCGCGATGGCCCGCCACGTGCAGCGTTCCAATGGCCGACGTGATCCCAGGCGAGAACAGCACGCTGTGCATTCTCTTGACCCTGACCACCCCGGAGCGGCCGCCATTGGAGGCCCAGGTGACCCGGCGGCGCACCCGGTGCAAAGTCAGCCGACCGCCGCCCAGCTCACCGCTCTTGGCCGAGTGCGTGAACACGACGGCGCTACCCGCCGGCAAGGCGCCGGCGGCGGGTGCCAGCGTGAAGAGCCCGGCGGCCACGACGACCACGATCCCGGCGAACTTCAGTGACGCTCGGGCCGGCCAGACACGCCGCCGTGACCGGCGGCAGGCCTCATCCAAGCTACGGGAACGCCCTTTTATGTGGGCAGACATCGCAGTCCTCTCCTTAGGCTCGTCGCGACCGGATCTGACATGCCAAAGAAGAGCACAAACTGACATTTCACAGACCTCTCGCCGACGTGCACCGCGCCTTGGTGTCAGCAATGCAGGCGGACCCGCACCACCGCTGACGGTCAGGCCGTAGGTGGCGTCAGCAACACGGCGGGGACGATCACCACCGTCAGGCCGGCGCTATGCGTCTGTCCACTTTGGCCAGGTGGGAGTGGACCAGCAAGGCGGCCATGGCACCCTCACCGACCGCCGAGGCGACATGCGGGCGTGGCGCCGTGTCCCGGTTGTCGCCCCTTCCCGGACATCGGTGGGGCTTGCGTCACTCCTCTCGGGGGAGCCGGTCCGCCAGTCGGCGGGCGGACTTTCCCCGGGCGGGGCCGCTCAGACCACGACACGTCGCCTGGACACCGCTTGCAGGAGTCTCGAGCGCGCACACGGCGGGCCGCAGAAGGCGTGTCTAGCACCTCGCTTTGGTCGTGCGGTCGCAGCACCACCCGCCGCCGGCTCCTCCTTATCGTGCGTTGCGATCGCGACGTGACGGCGGGATTGGCTCATCGTTTGGCCGGAGTCAGGCCCGTCAGTCCGATGGCGGCGGCCGCCGCCGAGAGGAGCAGGGTGGCCATGCACACGGCAAGGCCCCAGCGGGCCGCCACGTCGAAGCTCGTGGCGGCGTCGTGGAGGAGGTCGATACGGGCCGCGCCGTGGAGGCGGCTCGCGACGTCGGTGGTGTCCTCGATTGACTGCTTCGCTGCGGCGGGCACCCCGCCGTCGTTCGCGACCTCGGCGGCGTAGATGGCGGCGAACACGCTGCCCACGATCGCCACACCGAGTGCGCCGCCGACCTGCCTGGCGAGCTGGTTCACGGCGGCGCCATCGCCGGCCTTCTCGACCCCGAGATCGTTCATGATCACCGCCGTCGCCGGCGGGACGGAGAGACCCAGGCCGCAGCCCACGATCCCCGTGCCGAGCACCAGGAGCGCGGGCGAGCTATCCCCGGAGATAAGCAGCAGGGGGACGAAGCCGGCCGCCGCGGTGAGCAGGCCCGCGAGCAGGACGACGCGCGGCCCGAATCGCGCCACGAGCCGCCCGCCCACCGTCGCGAACGCACCGAGCCCGAGGCCAAACGGGGCAACCTCCAAGCCCGAGGCGAGCGCCGAGCCGTCCTGGACGTACTGCACGTACTGGGGAAGCAGGAACAGCATCCCGAGCGATGCGATATAGGCGGCGAGGATGGCGAACGCGCCCGCCGCCACGCGCGGGCGTACAAGCACACGCACGTCGAACAGCGGATTCGTGCGGCGGAGCTCGACGGCGAAGAACCCGAGGCCGGCAGCGGTGCCCGCCGCCGCGGCGCAAAGCACGGTCGGGCTTGTCCAGCCCGCGTCGACACCCTCGATAAGCGCGAACACGATGCCGGTCAGAGCGACGGTGGAGAGCGCCACGCCGGGGACGTCGAGCGGCGGTGCGCCGGGCCGGCGCGACTCGGGCAGCCAGCGCAGCCCGAGCGGAGCGGCCAACAGCACGAAGGGGACGTTGACGAGAAATACCCAGCGCCAGCCCGCGACGTCGACGAGCACGCCGCCGACAACCGGTCCGAGGGCGAGCCCGAGGCCCCCGACCGCCGACCAGATCCCCACCGCCTTCGGCCGCAGCTCAGGCGGGAAGAGGACTGCAAGGAGCGACAGCGCCGGAGGCAGCACGCAGGCGGCCGCCACCCCCATGAGCACCCGCGCGGCGATCACCTCGCCCACCGTCTGCGAGGCGGCGGTAAGCACGGACGCGGCGGCGAAGCCAACCAACCCCGACAGGAACACCCGCCGCCGCCCGAACCGATCTGCGAGCCCACTGCCGGCGAGCAACAACCCGGCGAGCGAGACGAGGAACGCGTCGAGCACCCACTGCAGCTCGCCGATGCCAGCGTCGAGGTCGTTCGACATATCCGGCAGCGCGACGTTGACGATCGTCATGTCGATCGTGCTTATGAACAGCGCCACGCAGAGGACCCCCAGGCCCCACCACCGCTTGTCCTCAACCGCCTTGCGCGCCGAGGGCGCCGACGCGAAGTGGATGAAATGCGGAACTTCGATGGCCGCCTACCCGGCCGTCGCGCGCTCGCGGGTACACGCAACGGCCTGCGTGAACTCGGCGGCGCGGCCGAGTCGCTCGTCGTCAGGGAGCATCCCGATGTTCACGACATGAAATCGGCGCCGCCGCAAGCGGCCCTGAGTCCGCTGCGCGGCCCTCGGACGAGGCTAATCGGGCGGCGGCGCGAGGTCAATGCTCGTGCGGCTCTCGTCCGGCAACGGCTAGTGGGCAACGGCAGCCTCCAGGATCTGCAGGCGACCGGCGGACCGGAATCAGAAACACAGTCCGGCGGACGGCGAGCACGTGCATCGCACCCTCCCCCGGTGGCCCCTAGTGGAGTGATCTACTTACGAGCGGGCCGTCCGCGACTGGCAGGCAACGGCGCCGAAGAAGAACGATCGACGGCGAACGCTGTCGGCTGCGACCGGGCGGCACCGGGAGGACGGGCGACCGCCCGGCATACTCTGGGCATGAGCGCCGCCGTGCGCGCGGACCACCTCGCAGGAGCCGGTGTACGGTGTCGATGCGGCCGGCCGGCTCGTGTCGGACGAGTTTGACGGCGGCGCGCATGTCATGTGCGTCACCGACGCCGGGGAGGTCAACCGCAAGTCCCTGCATTCCCTCGCCGGCCGGCGGCGATCGCCGGCGCGGCCAGACCGAGGAGGTATCCCGCATGACCGACGAAAGCAAGCCGACGATCGTTCTCGTACACGGCGCCTGGGCCGACGCGACCGGCTTCGACGCGGTGATTCGCGCCCTGCACGATCTCGGGTTTGCGGCCATCGGAGTCGCCAACCCGCTCCGTCACCTGACGCAAGACGCCGCCTACGTCGCGGACTTCCTGCGGAGCATCTCCGGGCCGATCGTCCTCGTCGCCCACTCCTACGGCGGCGCCGTCATATCCAACGCCGCTACCGGGAACGAGCAGGTGAAGGCGCTCGTCTACCTCAACGGGTGGATGCCCGACGAAGGCGAGAGCGTCCAGCAGCTCTTCGAAGGGTCGGAGGGCAGCCTGCTTCCGCCGTTCCTCAGGGAGGTGCCGTTCAAGAACCCGGACGGGAGCGACGGCGTGGACCTCTACATCGATCGCGAGGGGTTCCACGAGGGGTTTGCCGGCGACGTCGACCCCGAGACCGCCGACGTGATGGCGGCCGCACAGCGGCCGTGGGGCGGTGCCGCGGGCGCCACGCCCTCGGGCCCGCCGGCGTGGAGGGCGATCCCGTCGTGGTATCTGCTCGGCACAGAGGACAAGGCGATTCCGCCTGCGACCCAGCGATTCATGGCCGAGCGTGCGAACTCGCGGATCGAAGAGGTGGCGGCGTCGCACGTGTCGTACGTGTCGCAGCCGGATGTCGCGACGCGGCTGATCCTGAGCGCCGTAGAGGCGACGAGCCCAGCGCGGCAGTAAGCGCGAGAAAACCAGCCCGCGCCGCCCGCGCCGCCCGCCAGCGGTGGCGCGGGCCCACCGTTCAGCGGATTCGGGCGGTGCGAGCTTCAGACGTCCCGCCGCGCCAGTGTACGGGGGTGGTCGCCCGTAGCGGACCACCCGCGAGAGGCTCTGCGGTGAGACCGACCGGCCGCTCTCTCCCGTCGCGTGACCGCCACACCGACAGGCGATGATCGGCAAACCTGGAGTCGTCGGCTGTCAGGCGAATCAGCCCACCACCCAGGTTCCCGCCCCCTCCGCGGGCTCGTTCAGTGTGGAGGGGCTGAGGATCCAAAGCGCCGACAGGCGCCTCAAAGGCTCGGTGCCAAACTAACGCCGTGATCGTGCATGCCTCCAGCCGCGAGCCGCGGAGCAGCCGGTGAACCCGGGGTCGGCCGATATCCCCGTCATCCGGACACCCGACCAGCGGCTACGCATATTCGTCAGCTCGACGCTGGTCGAGCTGGCCGACGAGCGGCGCGCCGCCGCGGCAGCCATCTCGGCGCTCGGGCTCACCCCTGTGATTTTCGAGCAGGGCGCGCGACCGCACCCTCCGCGAGACCTCTATCGAGCCTACCTGTCTCAGAGCGACATCTTCGTGGGCGTCTACTGGCAGAGCTATGGGCGAATCCCGGCTGGCCTGGAGATCTCCGGGCTGGAGGAGGAGTTCGAGCTGTCCCACGATCTGCCTCGCCTGCTGTACGCCAAGGTGCCGGCGCCCGATCGCGAGCCCCGCCTCGAACACCTCATGCTCCGGATCGGTCAGGAGGCCTCCTACCGCAAGTTCGAGACCTCCGATCAGCTGGAGCGGCTGCTGCGCGACGACCTCGCGACCGTGCTGAGTGAGCGCTTTGCCACCGACCGGGCCGCGGCGGCTGGTCCGGGGTCGGGGCGCCAACGCCCTCGCCGCCTGCCCGCAGGGACTACATCGCTCGTGGGACGCGAGCGGGACATCGAGGCGGTGGCCCGCCTCGTCCAGAGTCCCGACGTTCGGCTGGTGACCTTGACGGGGCCGGGCGGAGTCGGCAAGACCAGGCTCGCCGTGGCGGTTGGCGAGCGCCTGGGTGATCGCTTCCGTGCCGGCACCGTCTTCGTCGCGCTGGAGACGATCACAGAGCCTGAGATGGTCCTGGCCGCGGTCGGCCGCGCCGTGGGCGCCGACATGCGAACGGCTTCTCCGCTAGAGGCCGTCATCGAACAACTCGGCGACGATGCGTGGCTGTTGACACTCGACAACCTCGAGCAGGCCTTGGGCGTCGCTCCCCACCTCGACGAACTACTCGCGGCCTGCCCCGGCGTCACGATCCTGGCCACGAGCCGGCTGGTGCTGCGGCTGCGGGCGGAGCGGGAGTACGTCGTGCGGCCGCTGTCGCTTCCGGACGAGCCCGCGCTGCCGGTCGAGGAGCTGGCGTCGATCCCCGCGGTGGCGCTCTTCGTCGACCGGGCGCGGGCCGTGCGATACGGGTTCGCCCTCGCGGAGGACAACGCCGCGGCGGTGGCGGAGATCTGCCGTCGCCTCGAGGGCCTGCCGCTCGCCATCGAGCTGGCAGCCGCACGCATCCGCTTGCTCGAGCCAGGGGAGCTCTTGACCCGGCTGTCGACCTCGCTCGATGCGCTGGGAACGGGTTCGGTCGACCTCCCCGAGCGCCAGCGGACCCTGCGGGCCACCGTCGAGTGGAGCGTCGGCCTGCTGGAAGAGGGAGAACGTGATCTGCTCGAGACCGCGGCGGTGTTCGTCGACGGCTGGACGATAAGCGCGGTTGCAGCAGTCGCCGACCTCGACCCGGAGCGAACCCTCGACCTGACCGAGGCGCTCGCCCGCCATAGCCTGATCAGCCTCGACATCGGCGAGGAAGGCCCGCGGCCGCGGATGCTCCACACGATCTGCGCCTTCCTCGCGGAACGGCTTGCGGCGCGGACCGACGTCGCCGAGATCCAACACCGCCATGCCGAGTACTACCGGTCCCTGGCCGAGCGCGCCGATCGTCCCCTGCGTAGCACCCCCCATCGCGAGTGGCTCGAGAGGCTGGAGGCGGAGGCCGGCAACCTCGCCGCAGCCGTGCGCTGGTACCTGGGTCATGACACAGGACGTCTGCCGCACCTGTTCCGAGCACTCGGTTTGTACTGGGAGCTGAGCGATCGCACTGGCGAGGCCCGGCCGTGGGTCGAGCAGATGCTCCCCGGCGCGGAGTCGATGCCTCCCCAGGCTCAGGCCGAACTGCTGTGGATCGACCTCATAACCGCCAACGACGTAGGTGACGACGCGGAGGCGCAGGCGGCAGGGAAGCGGCTGGCGCAGCTGCTGGCGGAGATCGACGATCCTCAACTGGAAGGTGTGGCCCGGCTGGCCTTCGCGTGGATCCGGGGGAACGGCGGCGACGACGAAGGCGCGCTCCGGGACGCGTTGGACTCCGCGGAATTGCTCCGCGCCCACGACGAGCCGTACTGGACCGGCGTAGCCGGTATAAGCGTGGGCGGCTTGGAGATCGCCACCGGCCGTGACGAAGACGCCCGGCGGCATCTGCTCGAGTGCCGCGAGTTGGCGGACAGATCCGGCTACGACTGGCTGGCGGCGTGGTCGCGGACACAGCTCGCCACCCTCGCCGTGGCACGTGGCGAGTTGAATGAGGCTCGGGCCCTGCTCGACGAAGGCCTGGGACTGAGCCTGACGATTCACAACACCCGCAACCTGATCCAGATCCTGGTCGCGTTCGCCCGTTTGGCACTCGCGGCACGCGACCCGGAGCGGGCAGCGCGGCTGGCCGCGGCGGCCGAGGGCCTCCGGAAGCGCTACGGGCATCGTCAATGGCCGGCGTTGCGGCGAGGCGAGGACGAGCTGAGAACGCACATACGCGAGGCGCTGGGACCTGACCGCTTCGAGGACGCGTTCGCCGCCGGAACCGAGCTGAACCAGCGGGAGGCCATCGCTCTCGCCCGGGGGCTGCAGGCCGATTGGGCCCCAACCTCCTGACAACTGGTCCGAAGGTCGCTCCTCGCCTGAGCGCGGGGGGTGTCCCTACCGCGACCGTGAGCTCGAGACCGCCCTGCTGCCGGAGTCCGTGAACCCGACCCAGCCGACTCCTGATCGGATCCCGACTAGCGGCCTTCTCGCAGCTGCAGCCGGTTGCCGTCAGGGTCCTGGAACACCGCGACATAGCCCCACGGGTATTCGAGCACCCCCGTATCGAACTTCACGCCGCGCGACTTGAGCTCCTCGTACGCCCTCCGGCAATCCCCCGTCTCGATGGTGTACGCCGCCGGGATGCGGCCGAATACCGGCTGCCCCTGCCCGGGTGTCCCCGGCCAGAGAACCAGCGGGAAGTCCTGACCGTTGACCGCGACGGTCAGGAACCGCGGTCCGTCCGGGGTCGGGTTATCGGCCCGCTGCTCGAAGCCCAGGACGTTCGTGTAGAAGTCAAGCGCCGCGGTCGCCGCCGATCGCCGAGGAGCAGGCCTCGGCACCCGGCTCGTCAACCACGTTTTGGACGAGTTGAGCGCTGACGGCGTGCAGATCGTCGAAGTCAAGTCGCTCGATCCGTCCGTCGGCTATGCCCCCTACGACGCGACGCGTGCCTTCTGGCTCGCTCGCGGGTTCATTCAGCTCGACACCATCGATCCACTTCCCGGCTGGCCGCCGGGCAATCCGGCGGCGATCCTCGCCGTCGCACTCGCCCCGACGCGGTAGCGCGCTCACCGAGTCCCGCTGACCCATCGTGCTGCTGGGACGGTGCAACTTATGGTTGGGGGGCATGTGAGAGCCCTCGGGGTCCGACCCGCGGGTGGATCGCTCCCACGCGACGAACCTCTGAGAGTCGGCAGCGGACTCGATCCGTTAGCCGATCTGCTCCGCTAGCTCGATGATGGTTCCCTCCGGGCCGCGGACGTAGCAGATCCGATAGCTGGCCTCGTATGGGCCAATGGTTCAGCCGGAGCTCGGACCGGGGGTGAGCGCGAGGGAGATGGCGTCTTCGAGGGTCAGGCGGGCGCCCGCGGAGCGTGCCTCGTCCCAGCGGCGGTTGCCTAGCCGCTCGCGTGCGGGCGTAAAGAAACCATCATCGAGCTGCGCCACCACATCGGCGTCGTCAATCGGGCCGATGGCGGCCGCCGCCCCGAGTAGGTACGCCGCACGCACGTCCTCTTCCGGGCGAGCGGCGATCGCCGCGAGACCAGCGAGACCCAGAGGTGCCGCATGCTGAACCCCGTGCTCGCGGCAGAGTCGCAATTGCTTTGCAAACGCCGCCTGCGCGCGTTCGTGCTCGCCGACGAAGAGCGCGTGGAGCCCAATAATCCCGGATTCGGAGACCAGGCCGTGCGGGTCCTCCGGTAATTCGTGGGCGAGCAGCCGCGCCCGGTCAGACGCGCATCCACCAGGTGTCGCGGCGGCGGCCGGGCTAGTTGAGCTGCCCGCGGTGCGGGCGGTCGCGGGCGACTGAAAATCGGCGATGCTTGGGGGGTCGCCCTCGACGCCGGTGTTGTTCTTGGTGCTGGTGAGCCCGAGGCTAGTTTGGCGTGTGGGTCTCCCCGGAGTTCCGGACTGTTGCCACGAGCACGCCTGTCAGCTCGCCAGTTCTCAGAGGCCCCCGGGCGACGATCTCGTTGATCACGTCCGGGTAGGTCAGATGGAGACCGTCGTGGAGCGCCCCGTGCCGCGCGAAGCGCTCAGTCCTGCGACGCCGTCTGCGGGCGGAACAGCGGAGCGTCGGTGGGGAGCCCGCGGCTGTCGCACGGGAGGCCGCCCACCACCTCGGCCAGCATCTGGCCTCGGACGAAGGTGGTCTGCGCCGGCTCGCGGGCGTTGATCCCGTCGTAGGGCTGGTCGAGATCGCGGATTAGCAGCAGCGTGGAGGTGAACACCACCGCGGTCGTAACGACCATGGCGGCATGCATGCCCTGGCTCATCCCCTTCATCGTGATCACGCCGATCAGCACCAGCGCAACGGCCACGTTAAAGAGCATCAGCCAGTACATGGCCGGGGGCACGGCGGTCCGGGCCTCGGCGAGCAGGTCCTGCCTGGCCGTGGCGCGCTCGCCGTCGCGCCTGATGATCGCCGAGCCGGCGGCGTCGTCCGCTCCGCTACGCACCTCCCGTATGGCGCTCCGGCGGATGGTGGACGCCCAGTAGGTCGGCACGTTGCTGATCTTCCCGTCGGCCATGGCCGGCCACTCCTGCTCGATGACGCTTGTGGCGTAGCAGATCACCTGCTTCCGCACTTCATGGCGCAGTTGCGGGTTGCTGATGAGGTCGGCTTCGCGGAAGAGCAGCAGCGTCGCGTTGGCCTCGGCCGCCTCCGCTCGTCGCGCCCCGGACCACGAGGCGAAGCTCTGGACCAGCACGAAGGCCAGGAGCAGGACCGCCAGGGTGGCCAGGGGACCGGCGACCCGATCCAGCTTGAGTCCCTCCGGAGAAATGGTGCCCGCCTCCTGACCCGGACGCCAGACCAGGCGATTGACGGTCAGGGCGGCCGCCACGGCAAGGCTGGCGATGAGGATGGTGATCAGCATGCGCGGCTATTCGACGTAGCCCACCTCACGGAGGTAGCCGTAGGCGACGGCGGCGGGAGTCTCTCCGTCGAGCTCCACGCGCGAGTTGAGCTCCTGCATCACAGGGAGCGTGAGGCCGCGCTGCACAGCGGCCACAACCCGGCGCAGGCCGGGACCCGCGGCCCGGAGTGCCTCCTCGCGCACCACAAGCGTCACGTTGTCCGGCGGGAGCATGCGGCGGTCGTCCGCGAGCAGGGTCAGGTTCTCGGTGCGGATCTCGCCGTCGGTGGTGAAGACGACGCCCACGTCGGCCCTCTCCTCGATCAGCGGCTGGTAGCGGGCGCTGATGTCGACCGGTAGGAAGTCCTCGAAGCGCAGCCCGTAGCTGCGCTCGAGCCCCGGCAGGCAATCGGCGCGCCGGGCGCACTGCGGCGGTCCGGACAGGACGAGGTCCGAGGCCTCGCCCTCGAGCCCGGAGAGCGTGGTCACCCCGAGGTTTCGGGCCGCCTCGCTCAGCATCGCGAAGCCGCTCGAGTTCTCGAACGGCGTGGGCGGCAGCGCCACCAGCCCCTCCCGGGCGAACTCCGCGCGAGCCTGCGTGTAGGCACGTGCCGGATCCTTCGGCAGGTCTTCGAGGTCCTCGCCGAAGAGAGAGTTGAGCGCGGTGCCCGTGTACTCGGGATACGCGTCGATCTCACCGCTCCTCAGCGGCGCCAGCGCCGCGCGCTCGCTCGGCACCTCACGTCCGCGCTGCACCCGGTAGCCGGCGGCCTCGAGCGCCTGCGAGTAGATCTCCACCAGGATCAGCTGCTCCGTGAAGCCCTTCGAGCCCAGTACCAGCCTGGGCCGCTCGGCGTTATCGGGATCGCGGTCGATCAGCCGCGCGCGGGCCGGATGGTTGTCCGCCTCCTTCTGGTCGCCGCAGGCGGGTAGGAGGGCACCCGCGGCGAGAGCCAGCGCCAGCAGCGCGCGAAGATTCGGCATCAGGCCAGCTTTCGTAGGGGCCGCCTTCCGGCTGGGTTGGGAAACCCTACCGCTGCGTAGGGATGCGGGCCCGAAGGTCGGCATGCGCGCCTGGTCGTAGCTCTCTTCGCTGCTGCCGCCTCGCGGATTGGCGGGGTCGTAGCCATCGTGGTACCAGTCGCTCGTCCACTCCCAGACATTTCCGGCCGTGTCGATGAGGCCGAAGCCGTTGGGCGGGTAGGAGCCCACCGGAGGCGTTGTCCCGTAACCCCGCTCCGGCGTCCAGGGGAAATCGCCGTGCCAGTAGTTGGCCAGCTGCTGCCCCTCCTTCTCGGGAGCGTCCCCCCAGGTGTAGGTAGCGCCGGCGAGGCCGGCGCGGGCTGCCAGCTCCCATTCGGCCTCGGTCGGCAGCTTCTTCCCGACCCAGGCCGCGCTCGCTGCTCCTTTCGACCAAAGAAGGCGGCGCAGTCAAACCTCGGCCGATCAGGACCGCCGCTTCCGAGTATTCAGTAGAGCGGCCTCCTGGGGACTTCAGGCCGCCTCGCGGCAAGACGTTTCTACGGAATATGCAGGTATTTTGATGGAGCTAGCCGGACTCGAACCGGCGACCTCCTGGGTGCGATCCAGGCGCTCTTCCAGCTGAGCTATAGCCCCGCGGCCGACCCCATGGTAGCGGCGGCCCTGCCGTCCGCCGCCGCCGTCCGCGGGCTGGCGGAACACCTGATGCCCGCCTCGGTACAGTTCCGCCGGATGGGGGTCCTCGACGACGCCATCCGGGAGCATCTTGACCTCAGGCGCAAGCACGGCGCCCCGGAGGAAGAGCTCGAGCAACAGGAGGAGGAGGCGCTCGGGCCTGCTCGCCGCGAGCTCGCCCAGGAGCCCGAGGAGGAGGGCGGCGAGCCGGAGGAGGTCGCCGACGAGGCAGTCGCCGACGAGGCGGTCGCTGACGAGCCCGTCGTTGAGGAGGCTGCCGCGGATCCCGAGGTAGCCGAGTCCGCCGTCGTGGACGAGAACGCTCCCGAGGCGCCGACGGAGTTCGTCGATCACGCGTCGCTGGCCCTCGAGGACGAGCCCGAGGAGGAGAGTCTCGGCGAGCCGGCGCCTTCCGAGGAGCCGGGCACTCAGGCGGCCCTGGCCGAGGAGCCCAAGGACGTGGCGGCGCCCGAGCCGCGCGATGAGCAGGTCGACTCCTGGTTCGAGGAGGACGAGCCCGCCGCGGACCAGCCCGCCGCGGAGGACCAGGAGAGCGCCGACGGCGACGTCCTCGAGGACACGCCGGACTTCCTCCAGGAGACGCCGGAGCACGACCGGCTCTGGTTCGAGCAGAAGCCGCCGCGCGACTTCGACTTCGACTAGCTCAGGAGATGCAGCCGGGCGAGGGTGAGGTGCTGAGCGTGAAGCTGCGCCGCTAGGGAGAGATGGAGCCAGCCGGATTCGAACCGGCGACCTCGTCGGTGCAAGCGACGCGCTCTCCCAACTGAGCTATGGCCCCGTTCGCCACATGGTAGGCGCCGGGATCGAATCTCTACGTCGCGAAGGCCGCGTCCAGCAGCCGCGGCGCCTGCTTCGACGGGTCGCGCGAGTTCAGCAGCACCACCGCGAGCGTTCGTCCCCCGCGCCTGACCACGCCCACGAAACAGCGGCCCGCCTCGTTGTTGAAGCCGGTCTTGAGCCCGATGGTTCCCCGGTAGCCGAGCCGCTGCAGAGGGTTGTGGCCGGTCAGGTACAGGCGGCCGCCCTTGACCGGGAAGTGGAAGTCGACCTGGTTGCGGCGGGCGATGCGACGGATCCTGCGCTTGCTCATGGCCAAACGGGTGAGCACCGCTATGTCGCGCGCGCAGGAGCGGTTGCCGTACTCGAGACCGTGTGACGAGACGAAGTGGGTGCAGCTGAGGCCCCAGCGCCGCGCCTGGCGGTTCATCGCGCGCACGAAGCGGCGCTCGTTCCCCGACATGTGCACGGCGAGGGCGATCGCCGCGTCGTTGCCCGACACCAGCAGGAGGCCGTTGAGCAGGGTCTCCAGGCGCACCCGCCGCCCGCGCGGAAGCAGCCCTACTCCCGAACCGCTGTAGCGAAGCGCGGCCCGGGTTATCCGCACCGGGTCGTTCGGCCGCGTGCGCTCGACCACCAGCAGTGCGGTCATGAGCTTGGTGAGGCTCGCGATGGCCACCCGCTCGAGTGGACGCCGTCGCCAGAGCACGTCGCCGGTCCGCACGTCGAACACCAGCGCCGCTCGCGGCGGTCTGCGGAAGGGGACGTGGAAAGCATCGACGCCCGCCAGCGGCACCTGGGGCACGGGGTCGGCCGTCGTGAGTGGAGCCGGCGGGGGGGCCTCGTCGGGCAACGGCGACGGCGGCGCGGGGTCGACCGCGAGGGGCGCTGCAGACGCGTGCTCGGAGCCCTCCTCGGCCCTGAAGGAGAGGTAGGCGGCGGCGCCCACCGCGACGGGCGCGAGCAGTAGCGCCAGCGCGGCGATCAGCCAGCCTCGCCTGCGCCGCCGGCGACGGCGGCGGGGGCCGCCACTCAGCGGTGTGCCACCGGCGCGCCGGGCGGCCGAGCTGGGCACAGCAGGCGGAGCGGGAGAGCTACTCATCCGGCGGGGGTGGCGTCGTCAGCGCGCCCAGCACCCCGAAGCCGAGCAGCGCCAGAACGATCAGTGACACGACAACGAGTATGTCGATGCCCTCGGCCGCCGCCACCTGGATGGTGAGCGCGGCGAGCAGGCAGATGAGGACCAGGCTGCCTCCCAGCGCCACCGTGCGGCCCATCAGTACACCGGCAGCCGGCTACGGGTGTCGTAGTCCTCGTGCACACGGTTCGCGAACAGCTTGATCAGCACCAGGCCGAAGATGAAGCCGCCGATGTGGGCGAAGTAGGCCACTCCTCCGCTGCCGCCGAGCGGCTCGGCCAGATCGCTCGCGCCGTAGAGCAGCTGGAGCAGGAACCACAGCCCGAGCACGACCAGCGCGGGCAGCTCGACGATCGTGAAGATGATGATGATGAAGATCAGCGTGATCACCCGAGCCCGCGGATACAGGACCGCGTAGCCCCCGAGCACCGCGGCTATCGCGCCGCTCGCTCCGACCGTGGGGACGGTGGCGTCGGGGTCGATCGCCACCTGGGCCAAGAGCGCGGCGACGCCCCCGAGCAGGTAGAAGACCACGAAGCGCCCGCGCCCCATGGAGTCCTCGATGTTCCCGCCGAAGATCCAGAGGAACAGCATGTTCCCGCCCAGGTGGAGCAGGCTCCCGTGCATGAACATCGAGGTGAACACGGTGACCCACCAGGGGGCCTGCTCCGGGGCCTCCCCCTGGACTCCGGCCTGGGTCTCGCAGACGACCTGACCGCTGGCCGCGTCGACGCCGCAGTCGGAGCCCGGGTGCGTGATCTCGAAGGGGATCGCGCCGAACTCGAGCACGCGCTCGTCGCCCTTCTCGCCCAGGTTCCAGAGGCCGCCCTCGAACACGAAGTAGACGAGGCAGCACGCCACGATGATGGCGAGGGTCAGGATCGGCGTCCGCCGGTGGGGGATGTTGTCCTTGAGGGGGAACACTCAGCGCACGCGGAGTGTCTCGATCGCGTTCGAGAACGAGAACCCGGGTCGCACACCGCCCTGGATGGCGAACACGCGGCCGCCGAGGCCCGCACCACCGAGGCCGTGCCGCGGCGTGCGCATGTCCGGGAGCCGGCGCCAGCGCCGGCGCCGGGGATCGAACAGCTCCACCTGGCGGATCGTGGTCCCGCCCGGTGTCAGATCCTCGCCTCCAAAGACGACGATCCTGTGGTCGGGCAGCCGCACCGAGGCGATGCCGCCGCGGGGGGTGCTCAGGTCGGGCAGCCGCTCCCACCTGCGGCGGTCGGGGTCGTAGCGCTCGGCGGTCGCATAGTTGCCCGCGTCCCGCCCGGCCAGCACGTAGAACCTCCCGCCGGAGGCCACCCCCGTCGTGTGGTTGCGCGCCGGACCGGGGAAGCTCGGGCCACGGCGCCAGCGCCGGCGACGGATGTCGTAGACCTCGAGGGTGTTCAGCGACCCGGTGTCGTTCGCGCCGCCCGCCGCGTACAGCCGCCCGTCGATCGCCGCCAGTGCGTGCGCAGCCCGCGGTGTGGGCGAGGAGGGCAGCCGTCGCCAGCGCCGCCGCCGGGGGTCGTACTCGAGGAGCGCCGCGGTGGGTCGCGCGAGGTCTCGGGCTGCTTGGTAGCCGCCGTGCACGTACAGGCGCCCGCGATGGGCGACCGCCGTCGGGTGGTTGAGCGCCAGCGGCATCGGCCGGGCCCGCGACCAGCGGTCGTGGCGGATGTCGTAGCGCTCGGTGGCTGCGGTGGTCTCTCCGCTGCGGCGTTCGAACCCGCCGACGACGTAGATCCGGCGACCGATGCGTGCGGCGGCGACCTCGGTCCGCTCGAGCGGCGGCGGGGCCAGTGCGCGCCAGCGCTGGCTGCCGCCCGACTGGGCGTCACGCGCGGCCAGCACGGCCACCGCGCCTCCGGCGGCCAGCAGCGCGACTGCCGCGGCGATCCATAGACGGCCCTGCTCAGGCGCTCGCCGCGGCGGCGACACCGGCCTCGCCCCGGGCCTGCTCGAGCGTCTGGTCGGCGTGGTAGCTCGAGCGGACGAGCGGCCCGGCAGCCACCGAGTCGAAGCCCAGCCGGTTTGCCTCCCGCTCCAGCTCGGCGAACTCCTCCGGGTGCCAGTAGCGCACGACGGGAAGGTGGTCGCGGGTGGGGCGCAGGTACTGGCCCACGGTGAGCACCTGGACGCCGTGCTCGCGCAGGAGCGCGAAGGCCTCCAGCAGCTCCTCCTTGGTCTCGCCCAGGCCGGTCATCAGGCCGGACTTCGTGACCACCTCGTCGCCGCCCATCTCCTTCGCGTTGCGCAGCACCCGACACGAGCGAAGGAAGCGCGAGCCGCGCCGTGCCAGGGGGTAGAGCCGCGGGACGGTCTCCACGTTGTGGTTGAAGACATCCGGCCGCTCGGCGATCACGCGGGCGAGCGGCATCTCCTCGCCACGGAAGTCGGGGGTCAGCACCTCGACCCTGCAGTCAGGGGCCAGGCGGCGGATCGAGCGGATCACCCCGACGAACGCGGTCGAGCCGAGGTCCGGCAGGTCGTCGCGGTCGACGCTCGTCACCACCGCGTGACGCAGGCCCATCCGCTTGACCGACTGCGCCACCCGCAGCGGCTCCAGCGGGTCGGTGTGGGTGGGCTTCCCGGTCTTGACGTTGCAGAAGCCGCAGCGGCGCGTGCAGGTGTCCCCCAGGATCATGAACGTGGCCGTGCCGCGCTCCCAGCACTCGCCGATGTTGGGGCAGGCCGCCTCCTGGCAGACGGTATGCAGTCCCTGGCCCTCGATCATCGTCCGCAGCTCGCGGTAGTTCGGGCCGCCGGGCGCCGGTCGCTTGAACCACTCGGGCTTCCGGTCGCGGAAGGGCCGCACCTCGCCCATCTGCAGGACGCGGGCGCCCCCCGGGTGCGCGCGGGAGCGGGTGCTCACGCCGCGACGACCTCGCGCTCGAGCACCCGTCGGGACGACACCAGCCGCTGGCGGCGCCCGAACGCCGAAGCGAAGCGGTAGGCCAGCCGCCGCCGGAAGCATGGCAGCGAGTTCTCGCGGCCCGTCTCCGCCGCGACCGACGTCATCTGCACCTGGTCGATGCCACAGGGAACGATCCAGCTGAAGGGCTCGACGTCGTTGTCGACGTTGACCGCCAGCCCGTGCGTGGTCACGCCGCCGGACACCCGTACCCCAATGGACGCGATCTTGGCGTCACCGGTCCAGACGCCCGTCAAGCGGCGTCTCGCGCACCTCGGCGTCGATCCCCTCGTCGCCCAGCGCGTCCACGATGGCCTGCTCCATGGTGTGCACGAAGTCGGCGACGCGGTCGATGGCCATGATCGGATAGGCCACCAGCTGGCCGGGGCCGTGGTAGGTAACACGCCCGCCGCGATCCGTCGGGCAGACGTCGATTCCCCGGGCGCGATACCAGTCCTCTCCCAGGGGGAGGTCGGACGGCTCGGTCCGCTTTCCCAGGGTGTAGACCGGTGGATGCTCGAGCACGAGCAGCAGGTCCGGGAGCTCCTCGGCCCGGCGGCGCTCGCGCAGCTCGTCCTGCAGCGCGAGCCCCTCGCCGTAGGGCACGAGACCCAGGTGCGTGACCCACAGATCGCTCACGGAGACCAAGGCTACTCTCAGTCTCGTGAACCGCGAGGAGCGCTTCTGGCCGGCCCGGATGCGCTGGAGGCTGCGCGGCGCGTGGATGTGGCCGTCGTTCATCGCGCTCACCCTGCTCGACGGTCTGATCCTCCACCTGCTCCCCCCGATCGCCACCGGGGTGGACCTGGTTCCGGGGATCCTGCTCGCGGTTTTCGGGAACCTGTTCCTGATCGGCGTCGTGGCCCCCTGGCTCGCCCGCCGTCTCTGGCACCGGCGCTCCGAGGCGCAGCCGGGGGCGCCCGCGAAGGCGCAGCTGGAGGTGCTCACCGACCGCGTCGGCACCGGGCTCCTGCTGGCCGGCGTGGCCGGCGTGCTGGCGGCCGGGCTGGCCGCGCGGCCGCTGGTGGTATCCGAGACCGAGGACACCGAGCGCAACGCGAAGGCCTTCAGGGACTTCGTGCTCAGCTCAGGCGACGAGGAGCTGATCCGGAACCTGGAGACGGCCAACACGATCCGGCTGCGGGAGGATTACTTCCGCACGTGCGTCGCCCGCGACGACCGCCGGCGCTACTTCTGCGTGTTCGTCGACACGGCCCGCGAGCCCGCAGAGGTGCGGCGCGACAGCAGCGCGGAGCCCAACTCGGCCTACCGGGTGTACTGAAGCGGCACGAGCTCGCCGCCGGCTCGTATCTCGAGCACCTGGACCTCGTTGGTCCCTGGCCGAAGCGCCTCATCCGGCACGACGAAGGAGAAGCTCTCGCCCGGCCGGAAACGCAGGCGGAAGCTCCGGCCCGTGCCGCGGATTCGGCCGTTCACCGCGACGGCGAGGTCCCGTAGCTCGCCGGGCGCCCCGCCCGTCAGGTTGCCCGTGATGCGGGTGGGAAGCAGCTCCGAGGCCGGCTCGACCTGCTGCTCGAGACCGGCGTTCGCGAGTCGCACGCTCGGCCGGCCGGGGCGCTCCAGCGGCAGGGCCGAGAGCCGGCGGCCGAGCAGCTCGGGATGCGTTCCCGCTCGGTGCACGGCCGCCCAGGGATCGCCGTAGCGGCGCCGGCTCTCGGCGCCGGTCAGAAAGGCGGCGGCACGGCGCTCTCGCACCGCCCGCCGCCGGCGGGCGAGCTCGTCACGCTCGATGCAGAACAGGCCGCTGAAGTCCCGCGCCCGGAGGCAGACCTTGGTCCGCTCCTTCGTGGCCTCGGACGAGGCAGGGCGCCCGGCGGCGCGCCAGCCCATTCGCACCCCGAGGAGGTCGGCCACCGTGGGCACGATGTCGGTCGTCCGAACGAGGCTCTCGTCCACCTCCCGATTCATCTGGCCGGGCGCCTTCACGAAGAACGGCACCGGGGCGATCTCCTCGATGTTGGTCGCGCTCACCTTGCGCCGGCTGCGGACCCCGACGTCGAAGGAGTAGCCGTGGTCGGCGGTGACCACCAGCAGGCTGCGCCGCAGCAGGCGGGTGCGCCGCAGGCGCCGGAGCAGCCGGCCGATCTCGCGGTCGACGTAGCCCACCTGCAGAAGGTGGCGCATGTGGTTGTGCTCGGTGAGCTCGGGATCGTGGAAGCCCACCCAGCGGTTGACGCTTCCGATCGGGTCCTTTCCCGGCGGCCGGTTGCGATGCCCGGACGGCAGGTAGACCCACGGCTCGTGCGGCAGAAGGGTGTGGTGGAAGTAGAAGGTCGGCCGGGCCCGCCGGCGAAGCGCGCCGATCCAGCGATGCAGCCGCTCGGGCCGCCCGCCGCCGGCCAGCCGGTCGAGGACGCTCGGGCGGCGCGCCCGGGCGCCGATGCAGATCCGCGGGGGGCAGACCGCGCTCGCCGACTCCGCTTTGACGATCTCGTAGCCCAGCCGGTCCATCATGTTGAAGACGCTCGGCTGGTGGGTGCGCACATCGGCGGCCTCCCTGGGGCGGGGCAGCCGGGCGTCGAGGATGGCCGGCACGGCACCGAAGGTCGAGTCGAAGACGGTCGTGCCGTTCGGGTACCAGGTCGAGATCCGGGCCAGGGCGGCGAAGTTGGGGAAGCGCTCGGCGTCGATGCTGCCGTCCGGGCGCAGGAGGACGTCGGCCGGGAACTCGTCGAACACGAGCACGACGACCGGGGGGCGCTCGGGCGCCCGCGGGGGCGGCTCACCGCCTCCGCAGGCCGGGGTGGCCAGCGCGAGCAGGGCCACGCCGAGGATCACTCGACTGTCCACGGGGCCAATGTAAAGGCGCTGCAAACACGCCGCGCAGGCGGCTAGATGGCGGCGAGCGGCCGGAGCGCGCCGGCGCGAGTGACCTCGAACACCGCGATCGCGTTTCGTCCCTCGCGCAGCGACCGCTCGGGCACCATCACGGCGTAGTGCTCGGTGGGATCGCCGGCCAGGTGGAAGGAGCGTCCCACCGCCTCGATGCGCCCGTTCACCGCCACCGCGATGTCGCGCCTGGCGCCGGGCTCGCCGCCATGCAGGTCGCCGGCGATCTGCGCCGGCACGATCCCGCCGGCCCGGCGCACCCGGGCGAGCGCGCCGGCCCGGGCGATGCTGGCCCGGGTGTCGGCAGCGGCGGAGCGTGCCAGGCCGTCGGCCGAGCGTCCCAGCAGCCGACGGTGCGGCCCGATGCCCGTGTACAGGCTCGCCCAGTTGCCAGAGCCGAGCTGGCGGAGCCGGCGGCGCACCACCCGGCGCCGGCGGGCCTTCCAGCGGCGGCCCGAGATGCGCACCCTGGTCGCGAAGTCCCGAGTGCTGAGGCGCACCGAACTCCGCCGGCGTACGGCCCGGGAGAAGGCAGAGCGCCCGTCGGCGCGGTAGCCGAGCCGGAAGCCCAGCACGTCGGAGATGGTGGGGGCCATGTCCAGCGTGCGCACATACGCCTCGCTCACCTCCCCGCGACGTTGACCAGGCGCCTTGACGATGAAGGGCACCGGGGTGACCTCCTCCACGTTCGCGTAGCTGACCCTGCGCCGCGTTTCGACCCCCGCCTGCCACGCGAGACCGTGATCGGCGGTCACCGCGATCAAGGTCCGGTCGTACAGGTCGAGCCGCTTGAGCCGGCGCATCAGCCGTCCCAGCAGCCGGTCGACGAAGCCGAGCTGAAGCAGATAGCGCTGCTCGTTGTGCCGCGTGAGAAAGCGGTCGTGGAAACCCGGCACGGTGAGCATTCCGGGCAGCAGGTCCCTCGATCCCGTCCTCGTCCTGTGCCCCGAGGGCAGGTAGAGGTAGGGCCCGTGTGGCAGAAGCACGTGCTTCATCCAGAAGGTCGGACGGCGCGCCGGCCGGATCCGGGCGAGAAAGCGCCGGAAGCGCTCGGGCCGGCCGTGGCCAAGGTTCGGGAGGATGGCCGGCCTTCTCGTCCGGCCGCCCCGGCACATGCGCGCTGGACAGAGCGCCGTGGCCTCCTCGGACGCGACCATCCGGTAGCCGCGGCGGGCGAACATGTCGAAAAGCGAGCGTGGGTGGCCCAGCCGGTCGGGCGATCCCCCCGGCCGTGGCCGCCGGCCGTCGAGGATCAGCGGCACGGCCTTGGTCGTCGAGTCGTAGACGGAGTACGCGTTGCGAAACCAGGTCGCCCCGGCGGCCAACGCGGCGAAGTTCGGGTAGCGGACGGGATCGATGCGACCGCGCTCGTCGAGCAGCGAGTCGCCCGGCAGCTCGTCGAGGATCAGGAGAACCACGTGCGGCGGAGACGGCCGCGCGGGGCGCAGGACCTCGGGAGCACCGGAGTCGGAGGCAGCCGGCGCGAGAACGGCGCAGGCCAAGAGCATGAAGGGAAGCAGGCGGGTGAGCAGGAGGCGCATACATCGGATCTAGGGCCGGCCGCGGACGGGGTCCGGCGCTTTGGCGATCCGGTCGCAGCCTAGTAACCGCTCGGTCGCGGACCCTTAACAGCCGCTTCTCAGCGGGGTAACAGGAGCGGCGGCGCGCGGCGGGGAGTCAATATGCTCCAGCCGGGTCCGTCGCGATGAATCGCACTTCCGCAGCCGAAGCCAGCGCGCCTGACCTTCGGGCCGGCCGGCCCCTCACCGGGCGCGCGCTCGACTACGCCACACAGCGTCATGCCGGCCAGCGCCGGGACACCGACGGCGCTCCTTACGTGCTGCACCCCGTCGAGGTCGCCACTCTGCTCCACAACGCCGGCTACCCGGACCACGTGGTCGCTGCCGGCGTGCTTCACGACGTGCTCGAGGACACCGACGCCGAACGGGCGGAGATCGAGTCCGGGTTCGGCCCGGAGGTGGCCGGCCTGGTGACCGCCCTCACCGAGGACGACTCGATCGGGGACTCCCGTGAGCGCAAGGCCGCCCTGCGGCTGCAAGTGGCGAAGGCCGGTGACGAGGCGGTGGCGGTTTTTGCGGCGGACAAGGTGTCGAAGGCCCGTGAGATGCGTCACCGCGCCGCCCAGCGGCCCCTCGACGACGGCGACGCCGCCAAGGTCGAGCACTACACGGAATCGCTGGACATGCTGGAGACCTTGATCCCGGACCACGAGCTGGTCGCCCAGCTGCGGTCCGAGATCCAGGGTTTGAGCGTCTAGCCCTCCAGATTGATCAGCACGTGCTTGATCTCGGTGTAGTCCTCGAGCGCGTAGGCCGACATGTCCTTGCCGTAGCCCGACTGCTTGAAGCCGCCGTGGGGCATCTCGCCGACCATCGTGATGTGATCGTTCACCCACACGGTGCCGAACTCGAGCGCGTTCGCCACTCGGTGCGCGCGGGCCACGTCGCGGGTCCACACCGATGCGGCCAGGCCGTAGCGGGTGCCGTTGGCCCACTCGATCGCCTGCCGCTCGTCGCTGAAGGGCTGGACCGTTATCACCGGCCCGAAGATCTCGTTCTGGATCATCTCGTCGTCCTGGTCTAGGCCGGCGACGACGGTGGGCTCGAGGAACGAGCCGGGGAGGTCGGGGCGCTCGCCACCGGTGACGATTTCCGCGCTGGGTGGCCGGCGCTCCAGGAAGCCCTCCACGCGCTCGCGCTGGCGCATGGAGTTGAGCGGCCCGAGCGTGGTCTCCGGGTGCATCGTGTCGCCCAGCTTGTAGCCGCGGGCCTCCTGGGCCAGCCCGTTCACCACGTCGTCGTAGACCCGGCCCGAGGCCAGCACGCGGGTAGCCGCCGTGCAGTCCTGGCCGGCGTTGTAGAGGCCGGTGGAGGCGACGTGCTCGACGACGGCGTCCAGGTCCACGTCGTCGAATACCACCACGGGCGCCTTGCCGCCGAGCTCCAGGTGCACGCGCTTGAGCGAGTCCGCGGCCTCGCGGGCGATCCACCTGCCGGTCTCCGGCGAGCCGGTGAGCGAGACCATGCGCACGTCGGGATGGGTGACCAGCGAGGAGCCCGCGGGGCGGCCGTGGCCGGTGATCACGTTCAGCACACCCTTGGGCAGGCACTCGGCCGCGTACTCGGCCAGCTTCACGGTGGAGATGGGCGTGGTCTCGGCCGGCTTGAGGACGATCGTGCAGCCCGTGGCCAGCGCCGGGCCGATCTTCCACACCGCCATCATCAGCGGGTAGTTCCAGGGCGTGATCTGGGCCACCAGGCCCACCGGCTCGCGGCGGATGATGGAGGTGCGGTTCGCCACGTACTCGCCCGCCGCCTTGCCCTCGAGCAACCTGCCCGCGCCGGCGAAGAAGCGCAGGTTGTCGGACAGGAAGGGCATCTCCTCCTCGAAGAAGGCCTGGCGCGGCTTGCCCGCGTCCGCCGCCTCCAGGTCGGACAGCTCCGCCGCGTGCTCCTCCAGCAGGTCGGCCAGCTTCAGCAGAGCCGCCGCCCGCACACCAGGCGGGGTCGCTGCCCAGCCCGGCTGGGCGCGCTTGGCGGCGGCCACGGCGCGGTTGACGTCCTCCTCGGTCGAGAGCGGCATCGACGCGATCTCCTCGCCGGTGGCCGGGTTGGTCACCGCCTCGGTCTGGCCGTCGACCGCGTCGACCGGCTCGCCGTCGATGAGGTTCTGCAGCTTCAGCGTGGTGGTGGCCATCGTTCTCCTATGCGGTCTGGGCTGCGCCGAGCACGTCCTCGACCGGCGTGAAGGCCATGCCCACGGCCTCCGCCACGGCGGGGTGCGTGACCTTGCCGGCGGCGACGTTGACCCCCGGGCGTAGGCCCGGGTCGCGCGCGATCGCGCCCTTGACGCCGTGGTCGGCCAGCTCCAGTACGTAGGGCAGCGTGGCGTTGGTCAGCGCGAAGGTCGAGGTCACGGGCACGGCGCCGGGCATGTTGGCCACGCAGTAGTGGGTCACGCCGTCCACATCGAAGACTGGGTCCGAATGCGTCGTCGGTCGCGACGTCTCGAAGCAGCCCCCCTGGTCGATCGACACGTCCACCAGCACGGCGCGCTTCTTCATGAGCGCCAGCTGATCGCGCTTGATCACGTACGGCGCGCGGGCGCCGTGGATCAAGACCGCGCCGATCACGAGATCGGCGTGCGGGAGCATGTCCTCGATCGCCAGCGTGGAGGAGTAGACGGTGGAGGCACGGCCCCCGAAGCCGACGTCCAGCTCGCGCAGGCGGTCGATGTTGCGGTCGTAGACGAAGACGTCGGCCTCCATGCCGATGGCGATGAAGGCGGCGTTCTGCCCCACCACGCCGCCGCCGATCACCATCACGGTGGCTGCGGCCACGCCCGGTACGCCGCCGAGCAGGACGCCGCGGCCGCCGAGCGGGCGCTCGAGGAAGAAGGCCCCGGCCTGGGTGGCGATCTTGCCTGCGACCTCGCTCATCGGAGCGAGGAGCGGCAGCCGGCCGCGGTCGTCCTCCACGGTCTCGTAGGCCACGCAGGTGGCGCCGGTGGCGCACAGTCCCTTGGTCAGGTTCGGGTCGGGCGCCAGGTGGAGGTAGGTGAAGAGCGTCTGGTGCGGCTGCAGCATCTCCACCTCGGTGGGCTGCGGCTCCTTGACGCCGAGGACCAGCTCGGCCTCCTCGAAGACCGCGGGGGCATCGGGCACGATGCGCGCGCCCTGAGCCTCGTACTCGGAGTCCTCGATCGTGCTGCCCTCGCCCGCGCTCGCCTGGACGATCACCTCATGGCCACTCTCGGCCAGCTCGCGCGCGCCGGCCGGGGTGAGCGACACGCGGTACTCGTCGGTCTTGATCTCGGTGGGGACTCCGACCTTCATCTGACTCTCTTCCTCCCTTGGGTCAATGCACGAGCTCCCGGGCGCGTAACGCGAGCCAGAACTCGATCCGGTCGCGCGCGCTCGAGAGATCCCTTCCGGTGAGCTGCTCCACCCGGCGGATCCGGTAGCGCAGCGTGTGCCGGTGGCAGTACAGCTCCCGCGCCGCCTTCTCCCACTGGCCGTTCTGCTCGATGAAGGCCTCCAGCGAGCGGATCAACTCGTCGCCGTACTCGCCGCTGGCGTCCTCGAGCGGGCTGAGCACGCTGTCGCAGTAGAGCCGCAGGGCCTCGTCGTCCTGCAGCGAGAGAAGCAGCTGGAAGGCGCCCAGGTCCCGGTAGGAGGCCACCTCCGGGGACGCCCCGTTGGCCAGCGCGGCGGCCTCCAGCGCGCAGCGCGCCTCGTGGAAGCTCCTCCGCAGCGAGCCCACCGGCGCGCTGCGCGAGGCCGCCGCCCGCAGCCCGCCATGCTCGCCGGCGAGCGCCTCTTTCGCGCGGGCCGCCACGGCCACCGGGTCCACCCCGTCGGGCGCGTCGATCACCGCGCACAACAGCCGCTCGCGCCCGGCCACCAGAGCGCTCACGCCGGCGTCGGCCAGGTGCCGGTCGAGATCACCCTCGGCCCGGGCGG
The DNA here is from genome assembly GCA_963821275.1 of uncultured Thermoleophilaceae bacterium. Taxonomy (GTDB): domain Bacteria; phylum Actinomycetota; class Thermoleophilia; order Solirubrobacterales; family Thermoleophilaceae; genus JACVRW01. Next base: position 607,860 of record CAWGDF010000001.1, on the reverse strand, counting down.
GCGGCGCCCCGTCGCCGTCGGCGAACACCAGCACGGCCGCCGGCGAGCCGACGCCGAAGGGCTCGAGGCGCAGGGCCAGCTCGGCCTCGGAGAGCTTGCCGGTCAGCGCCTCGGCCAGGACGTCGCCGGCCAGGCGCCGCTCGGTGTCGCGCATGGCACGCTGGCGCAGCAGCTCGAGCGCCACGACGGTCACGGCCTGCTGGAGGATCAGCCGCTCGAAGTCGCCCAGCCCACCGGCGTCGCATGCGGCCACCAGCCAGGCCTGCGGCGCGCCTCGGCCCCGGATCGACACCCGAGCACGAGCGAACGACCGGCGATCTCGGAGTGGTCCGGCGCGAACTCGGCCGCCTCCGCGCTGGAGCGCGCGCCGGCCCCCGCTTCGGCGCTGCGCCTGCGCACCTCCTCACGAACGTGGTCCATCGCCGTCTCCGGCAGGCGACGCCGGAAGACGTTGGCGGCCATCGTGTCGCCTCGCGCCGAGAGCACCGTCACGGCGCCGCCGATTGCCGCGGCGAGCGCTCGCACCAGCTCGTCCAGCCCACGCTCCTCCAGCACCAGGCGCTCCAGCCGCTTGTGGATGGCGATGCCCCGCTGAAGGACCTCGTACTGCTCGTTCACGAGCCGGGCGAAGGCGGTCTCGGTGAGCGCGATGAAGGGCAGCTCATAGGGGACCTCGAACACGGGGAACCCGAGCTCGACGGCCTCGTCGGTGATCGCCTCCGGCAGCCGGGGGTGGTCGAAGCCGGTGCCGAAGCCCAGCCCGGCCAGGTGCCGCCCCGCCAGCAGGCGCACGAATTCCCGCTGGCGGGTCTCGGTGTCGAGCTGGATCCCGGTCGTGAGCAGGAGCTCCCCGCCCGAGAGCCAGGGCGTGGGGTCGGGCAGCTCCGAGATGTGCACCCAGCGCACCGGCGCGTCCGCGCCCTCCTCGCCGGCCGCGAGCTCGAGGCCCATCTCGGCGGCGAGGTCCCGTACGGTCAGCATGAGCCGTGCCCGGCCGGGCGGATCTCAGTGGCGGACGATCCGGTCCCAGGCCTCCGTGAGCACCGAGCGCAGCGTGGTGTCGATCTCGTCGAACTGCTCGCTGTCGGCGATCAGCGGCGGCGAGAGCTGGATCACGGGATCGCCGCGGTCGTCGGCGCGGCAGATGAGCCCCTGCCGGAAGAGCTCGCCGGACATGAAGCCCCGCAGCAGCTCCTCGGCCTCCTCGTCGCTGAAGCTCTCCTTGGTCTCCTTGTCCTTGACCAGCTCCAGCGCGTGGAAGTAGCCGGCGCCACGCACGTCGCCCACGATCGGCAGGTCCTCGTGAAGGCCGTCCAGCATCTGACGGAACTCGTCCTCCTTGGCCAGCACGTGCCCACACAGGTCCTCGCGCTCGAAGATGTCCAGGTTGGCCAGCGCCACCGCCCCGCAGACCGGGTGACCCCCGAAGGTGATGCCGTGCGTGAACATCTGGGTGTCGTGCATGAAGGGCTCGGCCACCTTGTCCGAGGTGATCACCGCTCCCATCGGCGCGTAGGCGGAGGTGATGCCCTTCGCCGTGGTGATCATGTCCGGCTCGACACCGAAGCGCTCGCAGCCGAAGTAGTGGCCCAGGCGGCCCCAGGAGCAGATCACCTCGTCGGAGATGAGCAGCACCCCGTGGCGGTCGCAGATCTCCCGCACCCGCTGCCAGTAGCCGTCCTGCGGCACGAAGCAGCCGCCGGAGTTCTGCACCGGCTCGAGGATCACGGCGGCCACCGTCTCCGGGTCCTGGAACTCGATGATGTGCTCGATCTGGTCCGCCGCCCAGAGCGGGTCGCGCTCCTCGGGCCAGCGGTAGCTGTTGGTGTTGGGGGCGTGGTAGGCGCCGGGCACCAGCGGCTCGAACGGCGTCCGCAGCGGGGTGATCCCGGTGATCGAGAGGGCGCCGAAGGTGGTGCCGTGGTAGGCCACCTCGCGCGAGATGATCTTCGTGCGCTGGGGCTGGCCCTGCATCCGGTGCCACTGGCGGGCCAGCTTCCAGGCCGACTCCACGGCCTCCGAGCCGCCCGAGGTGAAGAAGACGCGGTTGAGGTCGCCGGGGGCCAGGTTGGCAATGCGCTCGGCCAGCTCGATGGCCACGGGGTGGGCATAGCTCCAGTTGGTGAAGAAGCCGAGCTCCTTGGCCTGGCGGGCGGCCGCCTCGCCCAGCTCGGCCCGGCCGTGTCCGGCGTTCACGCAGAAGAGTGCGGAGAGCCCGTCGAGGTAGCGCTTGTCGTTCTCGTCGTAGACGTAGCAGCCCTCGCCGCGGGTGAGGATCGGGATCTCATGGCTGTCGTCGTACGCGCCCATGCGCGTGAAGTGCATCCACAGGTGGCGGCGCGCCTTCTCCTGAAGCGTGCTGGGAGTCCCGGTGTCGGGCTCGAAGACGGTCTGTGGAGTGGTGGCCATGCAGAGTGCTCCTCATATTCGGAAACGGCTGGACGTAATGGATAACGGTATCTGCGGTCCTGGAGCAACACAAGGGCGCACGGTGGAGAAGTCATGGCGGAGCAGTTGTACAGATTGGCCAATTGAGTTCATATTTTCGGCGTTTGCCCCTTGCGATCGCCTCGCTTGGGCAATAACTTGCTCGTCAGAGTGACGGGGGAGGGCCAGGCTGCGGACGCGCCGAGCGTCCGCATGGATGCGGTGACCAAGCGCTTCGGCGATTTCGTCGCGGTGCGGGAGCTCGACCTGGACATTCCGCGCGGCGAGTTCTTCACCATGCTCGGCCCCTCGGGTTGCGGGAAGACCACGACCCTGAGGATGGTTGCGGGCTTCGAGGAGCCAAGCGAAGGGCGAGTGCTGCTTGACGGCGAGGACGTGACCGGGCGTCCGGCGTTCAAGCGCCCGACCAACACCGTCTTCCAGAGCTACGCGCTCTTCCCCCACATGAGCGTCGAGCGCAACGTGTCCTTCGGGCTCCAGCGCCAGCGCGTCGGCAAGGCCGACATCAAGCGCCGCACCGCGGAGGAGCTCGAGCGCGTGGGCCTGGCCGCGGAGGCAAAGCGGCGCCCCGCGCAGCTCTCGGGCGGCCAGCAGCAGCGGGTGGCGCTCGCTCGGGCGCTGGTCAACCGTCCCGCGGTGCTGCTGCTAGACGAGCCGCTCGGCGCGCTCGACCTCAAGCTGCGCAAGCAGCTGCAGGTGGAGCTCAAGCGCATTCAGCGCGACGTGGGCATCACCTTCGTGTACGTCACTCATGACCAGGAGGAGGCGCTCACCATGTCCGACCGGATCGCGGTGATGAACCACGGGCTGATCGAGCAGGTGGCCGACCCCGAGACCGTGTACGAGCGCCCGGCGACCACCTTCGTGGCCGGCTTCATAGGCGTGTCCAACCTCATGCCCGGCGAGGTCGTGACGGCCAACGGCGGCACGGCCGAGCTGCGTCTCGACGCCGGACCCACTGTGCGCACGACCGACGCCCTCGAGGTGGGCGCCGGCCAGCGGGCCTACGCTGTCGTGCGGCCGGAGAAGCTCCTCCTCCAGGATGCCGGCGACTCGAGCGCGGGGCGAGCCAGCGTCGAGGGTCAGGTCGAAAGCTCCCTCTACCTGGGCACCGCTACGCAGATGGTCATCCGCCTGGGCGACGACACGCGCATGACCGTGCTGGTGCCGAACGCGGACGTCGAAGAACGGCGCGAGTTGCCCGCCCCCGGGGAGCCGGCCCGTCTCAGCTGGTCGGAGGAGAACATCCACGTCGTGAGAGAGGCGCGCGGGGGTCCCCTCGAGCTCGAACCCGCAGAGGCCCCGGCGTGACGCCCATGGACCGCGACCTCGAGCGCCTCCTCCGTGACCCGCTCACACGCCGGCGCCTGTTCAGGCGCGGCGGCGCGGCAGCGTTCGGCCTCTCCGCGCTCGGCTACCTGGCGGCCTGTGGACCGAAGACGGGCGGAGTGTCCGAATCGGCCAGCGAGGGGCCGGACACGATCGCCGAGGACAAGATCTCTGACTCCCTCACCTTCTCCAACTGGCCGCTCTACATCGAGGAGGACCGCGGGACGCTCAAGGAGTTCCAGGAGGAGTACGGCACCAAGGTCAAGTACGTCGAGGAGATCAACGACAACGTCGAGTTCTTCGGCAAGGTGCGCCAGCAGTACGCGCGCGGGGACTCGGGCGGGCGCGACATCCACGTGGTGACCGACTGGTTGGCCGCACGCATGATCCGGCTCGGCTACGTGCAGCGGTTCGACCCGGCCCAGCTGATCACCGCTCAGCAGAACCTGATCGACCGCCTGCGCACACCGCCCTTCGACCCCGGCCGCGACTTCTCGATGCCCTGGCAGTCCGGCTTCGCCGGGATCGTCTACCGCAAGGACAAGGTCAAGCGGGAGCCGAAGAGCGTCGACGACCTGTTCGATCCCGACTACAAGGGCAAGGTCACGATGCTCACCGAGATGCGCGACACGGTGGGCGTGGTGGCCGCCGGGCTCGGCCACGACCCGGAGAAGGCCACCCTGGACCAGTTCCTGGAGGCCGTCGACAAGATCGACGAGGGCGCGCAGTCGGGCCAGATCCGGTCGTTCACGGGCAACGAGTTCACGAAGGACCTCACGAAGGGCGACTCCTGGGTGATCATCGGCTGGTCCGGCGACTCGGTCCAGCTGAAGGTGGACAACCCGAACATCGAGTTCGTGGCGCCCGAGACCGGTGTGCATCTCTGGACCGACAACATGCAGATCCCGGTCGGGGCGCCTAACGCGTTCACCGCCCAGAAGATGATCGACTTCGTGTACCGGCCGGAGGTCCAGGCCGACATCGCGGAGTACGTGAACTACATCTGCCCCGTCGAGGGCGTGCAGGAGATCCTCGCGAAGCGCGATCCCGCGCTGGCTTCGAACCAGCTGATCTTCCCGAACGACAAGACGCTCTCGGACGCCTTCATCTTCCGGCAGCTCAACCCGGACGAAGAGCGTCAGCTGGACGAGGCGTTCCAGCAGGCGATCGGGGCGTAGCCCCTTGGTCGCGCGGCTGCGAAAGGCCGGGCTTCCGTACCTGCTGCTGCTCCCGGGCCTTGGTTGGCTGGCGGTCTTCTTCGCCCTGCCGCTCGCCTACATGGCGTTCGAGTCGCTCAAGTCGGGCACGCTCGAAGAGGGCTACCTGTTCAGCTGGGAGTTTTCGAACTACACGAACGCGATCTCCGACTACTGGGAGCAGTTCCTGCGCTCGTTCGTGTACGCCGGCGTGGCCGCGGTGATCGCCGTTCTAATCGGCTATCCGCTCGCCTACGTGATCGCCTTCCGCGGCGGGAAGTGGCGCAACGCGCTGCTCCTGGCTGTGATCGCGCCGTTCTTCGTGACCTACCTGATCCGGACGCTGTCGTGGGAGACGATCCTGTCGGACTCGGGTGCGGTGGTGAACGTCCTGCAGGCCGTGGGGATCCTCTCCGAGGACGGCCGCCTGCTCGATACCACCGTGTCCGTGGTCGCGGGCATCACCTACAACTTCCTGCCCTTCATGATCCTTCCGCTGTACGCGAGCCTGGAGCGGATCGACCACCGGCTGCTCGAGGCGGGCTACGACCTCTACGGGCGCCGCCGGGACGTCTTCCTGCGGGTGACGCTGCCGCTGTCGATGCCCGGCCTGGTGGCGGGCGTGCTGCTGTTCTACATCCCGGCGGCCGGAGACTTCATCAACGCGGAGCTGCTCGGCACCCCGAATCAGTACATGATCGGCAACGTCATCCAGAGCCAGTTCCTGGAGATCGCCGATTACCCGACGGCGGCGGCGCTCTCGTTCATCCTGATGGCGCTGATGCTGGCGGTCGTGCTGATCTGGGCACTGATCGCCGGCACCGAGGCGCTCCTCGGCACCGAGGGAGAGGCGGGCTAGGTGGAGGCGGGCACCGCCACCGCGCCTGCCACCACGGCGCAGCGCGAGGGGGAGGGCGGAGGCGGCGGGCGCACCGGTCGCCGCCTACTGGACGGTGCGCTGAACGTCTACGCCGGGCTGGCGCTGCTCTACCTGCTCCTGCCGATCCTGGTCATCATCGTGTTCTCGTTCAACGATCCGCGCGGGCGCTTCAACTTCATCTGGCAGAAGTTCAGCCTCGACGCCTGGACGGACCCGTTCGGCGTCCCGGGCCTGGGCGACGCGTTCCTCACCAGCCTCGAGATCGCCGCCCTGTCGACCATCGGCGCGACGATTCTGGGCACGATCACCGCGCTCGCCCTCGTGCGCTACGAGTTCACCGGACGCGCGCCGATCAACTTCTTCATCTTCATACCGCTCGCCACCCCGGAGGTGGTGCTCGGCGCCGCCCTGCTGTCGATGTTCCTCAACTTCTTCGTGGCGCTCGGCTTCGGGACCATTCTGATCGCGCACATCATGTTCAACCTGTCGTTCGTGGTGATCACGGTGCGGTCGCGGCTGATCGGCTTCGATCGCTCGCTCGAGGAGGCCGCCAGAGATCTCGGCGCCACGCCGTTTCAGACCTTCCGGCTCGTAACGCTGCCGCTGATCATGCCCGGCGTGCTCGCCGCCGCGCTCCTGGCCTTCGCCCTCTCGATCGACGACTTCGTGATCACCAACTTCAACTCGGGCTCGACCGTCACGTTCCCCATCTTCATCTGGGGCGCCGCGCGCGTGGCGGTGCCGCCCCAGATCTACGTGGTTGCCTCGCTGATCTTCCTGTTCACCCTGGCGACCATGCTGCTCACCGTGTGGCAGCAGCGGCGGGCGGAGCGGATGGCGGCAGTGCGGCCGGAGCCGGAGGAGGCGTGACCGTCACGGCGTAAGGGTTTAGGGTGACCGGCGGTAAGAGGGGGACTCGCACATGACCGAGCATCACCATCGGGAGCACCACTACCTGCATCCCGACGACGAGGCGCAGGCCGGCGAACACGGCCTGAAGAAGGACGCCATCGGCTTTTTGGACGGGCTGATCATCGGCATTGCCTCCACGGCCCCGGCCTACTCGCTGGCGGCGGTGCTGGCGATCGTGGTCGTCGGGGTCGGCGTCCAGGCCCCCGCGGTCCTGCTGACCGCCTTCATCCCGATGTTCCTTATCGCCTCGTCCTTCTATTACATGAACCGCGCCGATCCGGACTGCGGCACCACCTTTTCCTGGATTACGCGGGCGATGGGCCCGGGGATCGGCTGGGTCGGCGGCTGGGCCGTGTGCACCACCGGCATCCTGGTGATCGGCTCGCTGGCCCAGGTGGCGGCCTACTACCTCTACGACATGTTCGAGCTCACCGGCCTGCGCGACTCGACGGCGGCGAACGTGATCCTCACGCTGGTCATCATCGCCGCGATGACCACCATCTGCGTGCTGGGCACGGAGCTGTCGGCGATGGTGCAGCGGGTGCTGATCATCTTCCAGGTCGGGGCCCTGCTGATGTTCGCGGTCGTGCTGCTGTTCTCGGGCGGCCCGCTCACGCCGGAGCTGTCCTGGATCTCCCCGTTCGCGGTCGACAGCTCGAGCGCGCTGGTAGTTGGCCTGCTCACCGGGGTCTTCATCTACTGGGGCTGGGAGAGCGCGGTCAACCTCAACGAGGAGACCGAGAACTCCAACAGCTCGCCCGGGCTGGCGGCGATCGTGTCGACGGTCGTACTGCTCGTGACCTACGTGGTCACCACCGTGGCCGTGGTCGCCTACGCTGGGCTCGGCCGCGTGGAGGACTTCGAGGACGACCCGGGCATCTTCGGAGCGCTGGCGAGCGACGCCCTGCCCTCTCCCCTCGACAAGCTGGTGGTCTTCGCGATCGTCACGTCGGCGATCGCCTCGACGCAGACCACCATCCTGCCGGCGTCGCGTACGGCCCTGTCGATGGCCCGCCAGGGCGCGTTCCCCGAGGTGTTCGGGCGCATTCATCCGCGCTACCTGACGCCGCACATCGGCACGATCACGATCGGGGTGATCGCGGCCGTCTGGTTCGGTGTCCTGTTCCCACTGTCGGAGAACTTCGTCTACGACTCGCTCACCGCGCTGGCGTTCATGATCGCCTTCTACTACGCGCTCAACGGCTTCTCGTGCGCGATCTACTACCGCCGCGAGCTGACCAAGTCGGTGAAGAACTTCATCTTCATCGGGGTCGGGCCGGTGACCGGGGGCTTGATCCTCGGCTACCTGTTCTTCAAGGCGATCGACGAGTACAGGAAGGTCGACGACTCGTACAGCGGCACCGCGGTGTTCGGCATCGGCATTCCGGTGGTGCTGGGCGTGGGCCTGCTGCTGCTCGGCGTGGTGCTCATGTTGCTCTGGCGCATGGGGGCGCACGAGAAGTTCTTCGGGCGCAAGCGCGAGATCGTCGATCCGGAGGTGGCCTCCGGGGAGAAGCTCGGCGTGGCGGCCGTTCCCGAAGAGGCGGTGCCTTGAGCGGCGCCAAGGCCCGTGGTGGTGCACGGGTGAGGCGCGACCGCCTCTCCACCCTCCTGGCCGGGGAGCGCGAGCAATTCGCGCGCGAGCACCCACGCTCGCGCGAGCTGCACGAAGCCGCGCGGGCCAACCTGCTGGCCGGGGTACCCCTGAGCTGGATGGCGATGTGGGCGGGCGGGCATCCCGTCTACCTGGCCGAAGCCCTGGGCGCGAGCGTGGTGGACGTGGACGGCAACGAGTACGCCGATCTCTGCCTCGGCGACACGGGGGCCATGGCCGGTCACTCCCCGGCGCCCACGCTGGCGGCCGTGCGCGAGCGGGCGGGCTTCACGGTGATGCTTCCCACGGACGACGCCGCTTGGGTGGGTGCCGATCTGGCGCGACGCTTCGGGGTCCCCTACTGGCAGTTCTCGCTCACCGCGACCGACGCCAACCGCTGGCTGCTGCGGATGTGCCGCCAGGTGACCGGCCGGCCGCGGGTGGTGGTGTTCAACTGGTGCTACCACGGCTCGGTCGACGAGGCGTTCGTGGTTCGGGGCGCGGAGGGCGAGACCCGCTCGCGCGGCGGCAACGTCGGGCCGATGGTCGATCCTGCGCACACCACCCGCGCGGCCGAGTTCAACGAGGTCGACACCGTGGCGGCCGCGCTCGCCCACGGCGACGTGGCCTGCGTCCTGATGGAGCCCGCGCTCACCAACATCGGCATCGTGCTGCCCGAGCCGGGCTTCCTGGAGGCCGTGCGCGACCTCTGCACCCGCCACGGAGCCCTGCTGATCATCGACGAGACGCACACGCTGAGCGCCGGACCGGGGGGCTGCACGGCCGCCTGGGGCCTCCAGCCGGACGCCGTGAGCCTCGGGAAGTCGATCGGCGGCGGGGTGCCCATCGGGGCCTATGGGGTGAGCGCAGAGCTGGCCGAGCGCATCATGGCTGACGAGGAGGGCGACTACGAGGACACCGGCGGCGTCGGCGGCACGCTGGCCGGGAACGCCCTGTCGCTGGCGGCGGCCCGGGCCACGCTCGGAGAGGTCCTCACCGACGAGGCCTTCGCCCGCATGGACGCGCTGCGCGAGCGTTTCGCCGCGGGAGTGGACGCGACCCTCGACGAGCACGGCGTCCCCTGGTCGCTGGTGAGCCTCGGCGCCCGCGCCGAGTATCGCTTCAGCGCCCCTGCTCCTCGCACCGGCGCCGAGTCGGCTGCGGCCGGTGACCACGAGCTCGAGGAGTACCTGCACCTGTTCCTGCTCAACCGGGGCGTGCTCATCACCCCCTTCCACAACATGGCCCTGATGTGCCCCGCCACCAGCGAGGAGCAGGTGGATCGCCACACCCGGGCGTTCTCCGACGCGGTCACTAGCCTCGTCGGCTGATGACACAGAGCAGCTACGAACGCATAGCCGACCTGCCGCTGGAGATCGAGTCGCTGTCGCTGGACGGGCTCGAGCTCCGCTTCTCCGAGGAGTTCACCCGCCAGACCACCCTGATCAAGCTGCGCGGACCCGACGGCCCCGTCGGGGTCGGCGAGGACGTGACCTACGACGGGCTCGACCACGTCGCCCTCCAGGCCGACGGCAGCGCCCTGGACCTCGCCGGCTCCTACACGCTCGACTCCTTCGCGGAGCGGCTGGACGAGGTCGAGCTGTGGCCCAGCCCGCCGGTGCGCGAGGCCTCGGTGGACTACCGGCGCTGGGCCTTCGAGTCGAGCGCGCTGGACCTGGCCCTCCAGCAGGCCGGCCGCTCGCTCCCCGAGGTGCTCGGGCGCGAGGCCCGCCCGGTCAACTACGTCGTGTCGATGCGGCTCGAGTGGTTCGACCACCAGGGCCCGGACCGCCCCGACCGCCTGCTGCGGCTGCTGGAGCGCTATCCCAACACCCGCTTCAAGCTCGACCCGACCAACGGCTGGACCCCCGAGTTGGTGCAGACGCTGGTGGACACGGGCGCGATCGACTCGCTCGACCTCAAGGGCTGTTACAAGGACACGCCGGTGGACGTGGAGACCGACCCGAGGCTCTACGCGCTGCTCATCGAGTCCTTCCCCGACGCCTGGCTGGAGGACCCGGACGTCAACGACGAGACACGGTCGCTGCTCGACCCGGTGGCCGAGCGCGTCACGTGGGACGCGCCCATCCACTCGGTGGAGGATGTGCTCGAGCGTCCCTGGCCTCCCCGGATGGTCAACATCAAGCCCTCCCGCTTCGGGCCGCTGCGGCGGTTGTTCGCGATGTACGACTGGTGCGAGAGCGAAGGCGTGGGCGCCTACGGGGGCGGCCAGACCGAGCTGGGCCCGGGCCGCGGCCACATCCAGTACCTGGCCTCGATCTTCCACCCCGACACGCCGAACGACACCGCACCGGGCGGCTTCAACCACCCCGAGGTTCCCGACGGCCTGTCCGAGAGCCCGCTGGAGCCGCGCGCTGGCCCCGACGGGGTTTCGCTGGGAGGCTTGAAGGAGCCCTCACCGGTGTCCGACGCGGCGGCGAGGGCCCGCGACTTCAATCACGCGGTCAAGGCGGCCGTATGCGACGTCAGCGAGCCGTGGGAGCACGGCACCGTGCTGCGTGCCACCGCCTACCCGGACTACTACAACTTCAACGTGGTCCGGGTCGAGGAGGACCCGGGGATGACCGCGACGGAGCTGGCGGCCTTCGCCGACGAGGCGCTGGCCGGCCTCGAGCACCGGCGCGTCGACCTGGAGTTCGACCCCGCCGCCACGGAGCGCCTGCGCGACGGCTTCCGCGCCCTTGGCTGGCTCAGCGAGCGGCTCGTCTGGATGCGCCACGAGGCGCCCGTGCCGCCCGGGCCGCGGATCGACGTCGAGCAGGTCCACTACGAGGCAGTGCGCCACCTGCGGGTGGCCTGGTTCGACGAGGACTTCCCGGACCTGGACCCCGACGCCTACCTCGCGCAGGCCCGCGAGGTGGCGGCAAGGCTCGGGACGCAGGTCCTCGCCGCGTTCGAGGGGGGCGCCCCGGTGGCCTTCGCCCAGCTCGAGCGGCTGGGAGAGCGAGCGGAGCTCAGCCAGCTGTACGTGCGCCCCGAGTTCCGCGGCGCCGGCCGCGGCACCGCCCTCACGCGCGCCGTGATCGAAGCGGCGAGCGACGTCGCCGAGCTCTGGATCGTCGGCGACGACGAGGGGCGGCCCAAGGACCTGTACGCACGGCTGGGCTTCCGGCCGGCCTGGACGGCGGTCGAGCTGCTGCGGCTGCCCCCGGCGGGCAACCCGCCCGTGCGGTAGCGTCGCCCGACCCGACCCAAGGACACCCATGCCGGCTGAACGATTCGTGGAGGCGTTGAACGAGCAGATCGGGCGCGAGTTCGGCGCCTCGCAGCAGTACCTCGCGGTTGCCATCTGGTACGAGGACCAGACACTGCCGCGCCTGGCTCAGCTCTTCTACGACCAGTCGCTGGAGGAGCGCGGACACGGGCTGATGATGGCCAAGTACCTGCTCGACTCGGGGCTGCTGCCGCGGGTGCCGGCGGTGTCGGAGCCGCGGCCGCAGTTCGCGGACATGGTCGAGCCGATCCGGCTCTCGCTCGAGCAGGAGCGCAAGGTGACCCAGCAGATCTCCGAGCTGGCCGCGATCGCGCGCGAGGAGCGGGACTACGTCAGCGAGCAGTTCATGCACTGGTTCCTCAAGGAGCAGGTCGAGGAGATCGACCTGATGACCACCCTGCTCGACACGGCGGAGCGCTCGCGCGACCGCCCGCTCGATTTGGAGGACTTCATCGCCCGGGAGGGCATCGGCGGCGGCGACGAGAGCGACCCGACCGCGCCGCCGGCTGCCGGCTCGGGCTGAATGGTCGAGCTGCACACCCTCAGCCCCGGAGGGCAGACGGCGGTCGAGATGGCGCAGCGGGTGGCGGGCTTCATCGGTGGCGCCCGCCGCTCGCTCGATCTCGCGCTCTACGACGTGCGCCTCCCCGGCCAGCCCGGCGACCTGGTGGCCGAGGCGCTTCGAGACGCGGCCGGCCGCGGCGTGGACGTGCGCATCGCGTACAACGCCGACCACGACGAGCGCGTGTTCCCTCCGCCGCCACGCACCAAGCCGGAGCTGGTCGACGCGCTGCCCCTTCCCACCCGCGGCATTCCCGGCATCCCGGACCTCATGCACCACAAGTACGTGGTGCGCGACGGGGAGACGGTCTGGACAGGCTCGACCAACTGGACCACGGACTCATGGACGGTGCAGGAGAACGTGGTGGTGGTCGGCAGCTCCGCCCAGCTGGCCGCGGAGTACGCCCACAACTTCGCCGAGCTCTGGGGCAGCGGCGACGTGGACCGCAGCGGCCATTCCGAGCCCCGCACCGTGCCGGTAGGCGACGTCGAGGGCCGCGCCTGGTTCACACCAGGTCACGGCGAGGAGCTGTCACACCGCATCGCCTCCGCGCTCGGCCGTGCCCGGCGGCGCATCCGCATCGCCTCGCCGGTGATCACGGCCGGGCCGATCCTGGGCACGCTCGCCCAAGTGGCTGCCGAGAGACGCGTGGACCTGCGCGGAGTGGTGGACCGGACCCAGATGGAGCAGGTCGTCTACCAGTGGCGCACCAACGGCCGCTCGGCCTGGAAGATCCCGATCCTGGCCTCTGTGTTCGGCCAAGCGGACTTCAGGGGCAAGCCGAGCACGCCCTGGACCCCGGAGTCCATCCACGATTTCATGCACGCGAAGGTCACGGTGGCCGACGACTTCGTGTTCGCCGGCTCCTTCAACCTCTCCCGCTCGGGCGAGCAGAACGCCGAGAACGTCCTGGAGCTGCGCGACCCGAACCTGGCCGACCGCCTGGCCGGGTTCATCGACGAGGTGCGCGAGCGCTACCCACGCATACCGGCCCTCAGTTGAACTGCCGCTCCTCGGTCGACCCGCTCAGGGCGGCCGTCTCGACCTCCTCGGCGACGATGATGGAGCCCCCGGAGACGCTCGACGTCCTCCGAGGTGTAAGGCCGCTGCACGTCCATGTCTCGCCTCCTCGGTATCTGACGCCCGGGTTCCCGAAAAGGCCGCGACGGGAAACCCGCTCCTAGGCGGGGCGGCGAGCCTGGCGGTGAGTGGCCGCGAGCAGCCTGTCGCGAACCTCGTGAGGGTCGTCGGTCAGGGTGAAGCGATGCAGGTCCTCGGGTGAGATCTTGCCGTCGGCCAGCGGACGTTCGGCTATCCAGTCGATGAGCCCGCGCCAGTAGCTGCTGCCCACCAGCACCACCGGGAAGTGCTTCACCTTGCCCGTCTGGATCAGCGTCAGCGACTCGAACAGCTCGTCCAGGGTGCCGAAGCCGCCCGGGAAGACCACGAAGCCGCTGGCGTAGCGGACGAACATGATCTTCCGTGCGAAGAAGTAGTGGAACTCGAGCCCCAGCTCCACCCACGGATTCATACCCTGCTCGAAGGGCAGCTCGATGTTCAGCCCGATGGAGGGCGCGCCTGCCTCCAGAGCACCCCGGTTGGCCGCTTCCATTGTTCCCGGGCCGCCGCCGGTGATGATGGCCAGCTCGGCCTCGCCGAGAAGGCGGGCGGTTTCGCGGGCCAGCGCGTACTCCGGGTGGTCCCGCGGCGTTCGCGCCGAGCCGAAGAACGAAACGGCGGCGCCCACGTGGGCAAGCGCGTCGAACCCTCGGCTCAGCTCGCGCTGGATGCGCCGGAGGCGATCGGCGTCGCTCAGCGTGGAGACCACCGCCGCCTCCTGCGCGGCGAGAATCTCCTCGTCCAGGGTCCGCGGCATCCGCGGCTCGGGCTCTTCCATGATCCCGAGCCTAGCCCTGCCGCGCCCGCCGGCTACAGGGCAAGCGACAGCGGCTGCTCCAGCAGTTCCTTCACCCGCGCCAGGAACTTCGCGCCGTCGGCGCCGTACAGGATGCGGTGGTCGCAGACGAGCGACAGCGTCATCTGGTCGCGTGCAACCACCCGGCCGCTGTCGTCCACGGCCGGCCGCTTCTCGAGCTTGCCCACCGTCAGGATCGAGGCCTGCGGCGGGTTGATGATCGCGGTGAAGAACTCGATGCCGAACATGCCGAGGTTGGACACGGTGAAGGTCCCGCCGGAGAGCTCGGGAGGAGTGATGGTCTTGTCGCGGACCTTGTCGATCGCCGCCCGCGCGTCATGGGAGATCTGGCCCAGTGACTTGCGGTCGGCGTCGAAGACCGTGGGCACCACGAGTGCGTCCTGGGCGGCCACGGCCACGCCGATGTTGACCTTCTCGTAGAGCTCGAACTTCCCGTCGCGGTAGGCGCCGTTCACTCGCGGGTGCTCGCGCAGCGCGCTGGCGGCGGCCTTGACGACCATGTCGTTGAACGAGGGCGCCGGATCGGAGACCTCCTTCAGCCGCTCGCGCAGCTCGACCGCGGCGGTCATGTCCACCGTGAGCGAGATCGAGAAGTCGGGCGCGGTGGCCTTGGACTCCGCCATCCGCCTGCTGACGGTCTGCTGCAGGCGCGTGAGCTCGTGGACGTCGGCCTCGCCCTTCGGCCCGGCCTCCTCGCGGCGGGGCTCAGGGGCGCGCTCCTCTTCCTTCTCCTCGGCCGCCGGGCGCTCCTCTTCCTCCGGGGCCTCGGGAGCCTCCGCCGGGGCTTCGGCCTTCGCGCCGTCGCCGTCGGCGGCCGCCTGCACATCGGCCTTGACGATCCGGCCGCCCGGTCCACTGCCCTCGAGCTCTGCCAGCTCCACGCCCAGCTCACGGGCCATGCGCCGCGCGACCGGGGAGGCCTTCACGCGGCCGTTGCCGTCGCCGGCGGCGGGCGCGCGCTCGCGCGTGGCAGTGCCCTTGCCGTCGCCGGCCTGGGTTTCGCCTCCGCCGGCCTCGGCCCCAGCGGCCCCGCGGGCCTCGCCATCGGCTCCGGTCTCGGCTTCCTCGTCCTCGGCCTCCGCCTTCGCAGGGGCCTCCTGCTCTTCGGCCTTCTCTTCCTCGGCCGCCTCCTCAGGTTCCTCCTCGCCCTCGGGCTCCTCGGCCTTTGCGTCGCCCTTGGCCTCGCCCGCCTCGCCGATGCGTGCGATCGGCTCGCCAATGGCGAGCGTGTCGCCCTCCTGGGCGAGGATCTCGACAAGAACGCCGTCGGAGTCGGCGTCGTAGGTCATGTTGGCCTTGTCGGTCTCGATCTCGACCAGGGGCTCGCCCCGCTTGACCTCGGCACCCTCGTCGACCAGCCACTTCAGCACGGTGCCCTCCTCCATGGAGTCCGAGAGGCGAGGCATCGTCACATCGCTGGCCATTCCGTCTCCTAGAGGTCGCGGTAAGTCGCGAGCACGGCTTGGACCACGTGCTCCTCGTGCGGGAACGCCGCCTGCTCCAATGGCTTGGAGTAGGGCATGGGCACATCGGCGCCGGTGACGCGCTCCACGGGCGCGTCGAGCCAGTCAAAGGCCTGCTCCTGGATCAGGGCGGCCAGGTTTGCACCCACGCCCCCGTGGGGCCAGCCTTCCTCGACGATCACGGCCCGGTTGGTCTTCTTGACCGACTCCAGGATCGTGTCCAGATCGAGGGGGCGCAGAGTGCGCGGGTCGATCACCTCGGCCTCGATCTCGTGCTGGTCGGCCAGGGTGTCGGCCGCCTTCTGGGCGGTCAGGGCCATGCGCGAGATGCCGATCACGGTCGCGTCGTCGCCCTCACGCCGTATGGCCGCCTCCCCGAACCGCATGGGGCCGCCGTTCTCAGGGACCTCGCCGCGCTGGCCGTACAGCGTTTCGTGCTCGATGAAGATCACGGGGTTGTCGTCACGGATGGCCGCCTTGAGCAGCCCCTTCGCGTCGGCCGGCGTGCTCGGGGCCGCCACCAGCAGCCCGGGCACGTGCAGGTAGAAGGCCTCGAAGCAGTGGGAGTGAGTCGGCCCGAGCTGATGGCCCGCGCCCTGCGGCATGCGGATGACCAGGGGGACCTTCACCTGGCCGCCGAACATGTAGCGAATCGCGGCCGCGTGATTGACGATCTGGTCCATCGCCAGCAGCGAGAAGTTGATGGTCATCAGCTCGACCACCGGACGCAGCCCGATCATCGCGGAGCCCACACCCAGCCCGACGATCGTGTTCTCCGAGATCGGGGTGTCCCGCACCCGCTTCTCGCCGAACTCCTCCAGCAGCCCGGCGGTCACCTTGAACGCGCCCTGGAACACGCCGATGTCCTCGCCCATGACGAAGACCGTCTCGTCGGCCTGCATCTCCTCGCGCAGCGCTTGGCCGAGCGCCTCGCGGTAGCGCATCGTGGGCATCAGTCGGCGCCTCCCTCATCCTCGGGCTCGCCGCCGCTGACCTCGCCCTCCCCCGCCGCCTCCTTGCCGCCCTCGGCCTCAGCCTGCTCATCGGCCTCGGCCTCCGGGGCGTCGTCCTTCTCTTCGTTGCCGGGACCCTGCTGCGCGCCCTCCTGGTCCTGGTCCTTGGGCGCACGGCGCGATCGCGCCTGGCGGTCGCCGACGCTCGCGTACGCCGCGCCCTTCTCGGCCAGTTCGTGGGGCACCTCGCCGGCCTCCCGCTCGCGTTCGCCGCGGTGCACCTCGGGAGAGCGCTCGTCGACCGTCCACCAGCCCGGCACGTCGCCCGAGAACACATAGACCTCGTCGTACAGCGAGTCGAGGTCGGGGAAGGGCGACTCGTCGGCGAAGCGCACGGCCTCGTCGACCGTCTCGATCGCCTCCTTGTCCAGGGCCTCGACCTCCTCCTGGGACAGCGCCTCCTCGTCGACCAGTCGCTTGGCGAAGGCCTCGATCGGGTCGCGGCCGCGCCACTCCTCGACCTCCTCCTTGGACCGGTACTCCTCGGGGTCGGCCATCGAGTGACCGCGGTAGCGGTAGGTGACCGCCTCCACGAGCTGGGGCTTGCGGTCCTCGCGCGCGTGCTGGAGGGCATCGGAAACCACCGAGTGGACGTCGAGCAAGTCCATGCCGTCGCAGCGGGTGCCGGGTACGCCGAAGCCCTCGGACTTGAGCGACAGATCGGTGACCGCCGAGTGGCGATGCAGCGCCGTGCCCATCCCGAACTGGTTGTTGATGATCACGAACACCACCGGCAGGCTCCAGAGCGCGGCGAAGTTCATGGTCTCGCCGAAGGTGCCCTGGTTGGTGGCGCCGTCGCCCATCATGGAGAGGATCACGTCCTCGGTCTCCATGTAGTCGCAGGCCAGGGCCACGCCGGCCGACAGCGGAAGGCTGCCGCCCACGATCCCGTAGCCGCCGAGAAAGCGCTTCTCCCAATCGAAGAGGTGCATCGAACCGCCGCGGCCGTGCGAGCAGCCGTCCTGGCGGCCGAAGAGCTCCGCCATCACCGCGTTCGCTTCCGTGCCTCGGGCGAGTGCCTGGCCGTGCTCCCGGTAGGTCGACATCAGGTAGTCGGTCTCGCGCAGCGCCTGAGTGGCGCCGACGATCGTCGCCTCCTCACCGATGCAGAGGTGCAGGAAGCCGCCGATCTTCGCCTTCGCGTACATCTCCCCCGCGCGCTCCTCGAAGCGGCGGATGAGCATCATCTTCCCGAGGACGGTCCGGCACGTCTCCCCGTCCGGGAGGCCATGCTTGACCTCACCGAGGCTGACGTCCTCGGCCTTCTCCTTCGCTACCTCGGCGGGGGCGGCGTCGTTGCCCCCGTCCTTCTGATCCTGTTTGTCCGACTTCGTCGCGTCCTTGGTGGCCATCGCGACGGACTGTACCCGGTGCATGCCGGAATCGACGGCCGAGATCCCCCGGTCGGGGGGTCCGGTGGCCTCGCCAGGCGGTGGTCGCGGGTAGAGCGCGTACGGAAGCGGTCAGCGTCAGCCGGGCACGGGGCGAGCCTCCCGCAGCCCGGCCGACCTGTCAAGCGGCGAGCGCAGCGGCCGCTTCCTCGAGACGGTCGTCGCCGTAGAAGAGCTGATCGCCGACCGCGACGGTTGGAACCCCGCGAACCCCCCGCTCATACGCCTCGGTGGTCGCGGCGCGCAGCCGCTCCTTGGTCGACTGTGTCTCCACGCCCTTGAGGACCGCGTTCGGGTGCAGCTCGCAGGCCGCGGCGGCGATGAGCACATTGTCGATGTCGGAGAGGTCACGCCCCCCTGCGAAGGCCTGCCGAAACGCCGCGAGCGAGAAGGCCACCGCGCGGCCGATCTGCTGCGCGAAGGTCGCGGCCCGCATCGCGGCGAGGGTGTTGTTGGGCCAGCCCTGTGGCCAGCGCAGCGGCAGCAGGTCGTACGCGGCCGCCCGCCGCTCGACCTCGGCCATGCCCGCCTCGCGCCTGTCCGTGACCGCCCAGGACCGGCCGCCCGTTTGCTGCCAGATGCCGCCGAGCAGAATGGGCTGCCAGACGGGCGGGAGGGGCAACACCCTGCTGATGCGCTCCGCCGTCAGGTAGGCATAGGGGGAGCCAAGGTCGTAGTAGAAGATCGGCTGGGCGGGCACTGACACGAAGGGTGCCAGCCCGCGTCTCTGTGCGGCTCAGCGCAGCCGAAGCTCGGTGCCGACCATCAGGAGATCCGGATCACCGGTGCCGATCCGCGCCTCGTTCAGCGACCAGAGGCGCCTCACCTCACGTGCGAGCCGCGCGGGCGACGCAGCCGAGCCCAGCAGGTCCGCTGCGATGACCCAGAGCGACTCGCCCGGCTGGACGACGTGGACCATGGCGCCGCCCCGGTCCGCGTCGGTGGTGCGGGCGCGGGTGTTGACGACCAGCTGTGATGCGGCCGCGTCCGATCGTCGGGTGGTCTGGGAAGCCGCGCGGCTAAGCGCCTCGTCCGGGCCGTCCGCCGGCGGCTGCACAGGCTGGCCGATCGGTGGTGGAACGCCGGCCCTGCGCGTCAGCCGTGCAGCGCTGCGAAGGATCGGTCGCGCTTCGGGTTCCAGATGTTGCGTTTGAGGCCTTGACGCGTCCGGCTGCGCCGTCGAGGGTGTTCCTGGCTGGGTAGGGAGGTCGGCGGACGGGGCCGCCGGCTCCTCCTCGACGGGATGAGTCGGCGTCTCCCCGTCGGTGGGCGCTGGAGCCCCGTCGCTCTCAGGTGAGGGATCAGGGGCGTCGGGATCCTCGATTGGCTCGGCGTCGAGCGGAGCCCCGACCCCGGTGTCCTCTCCACCGCCAACGTTCGGGTTGGGTCCGACGTCGAGGGGCAAAGCGGTGTCGCCGCCCGGGTCGAAGGTCGGCGCGTCGGCCTCGGGATCGGCCGGCGCTTCAGGGGGCGCGGTGCCCTCCTGCGTGCGATCGGGCCCTTGGGCGGCGACGGGGGCGGCGGAACCCGCAGTCGCAAGCAGAAAGCCCGCGGCGATAGCAGCCCTCTTGGTGGGCGACTGCGCGGGTGGCACAGCGTGACGCCCTGGTTCCATGTGCCTAGCTGGTTCTCCTCAATTCAGTGGGTCCAGGACACAGCGGAACGCCTTGGCGCCGGCCGCTGTGTTGGGCGTGAGTGCGACGCTTCCCACGTCGTCCGTGAGGTAGAGAACGTCGAGTCGGCCAGGGGAGGCCGACGGATATACGTTGCGGGTGAGTTCGCCTCCGGCCGCCATCGAAACTCCCGGCTCGCCCATCGCCGTTGTCAGCTCGTCATGACTTGGGAGACGCCGCCCCGGGGTCGCGGGCCGGTCGGTGCTTTCACATTCCACAGCTGCGGAAGCCGTAAGGTGCGGCAGCTCTGCGATTGGGTCTCGACGCAGACGTCAGACACCGGAACGGTGCCTTGAGGGCAGCTGGATCAAGAATCGTCCCGCCCGCAAGCCACCCAGCCGTTCAGCGTTTCTCGCCCGCGGCACCGTGCCGAGTCGCGACTCCTTGATGCGGCTTGATCCGAGGGTGTTCCGCTTCAGGTCCTTGTAGGTGAGCGACCTGTTCACGACATCGCGCCCGGTGATGCGTCAGTACCGCATAAGACGACCCGCCTAGCGCGATGAAGACAGCCAGCGTCGCCATCACGTTCGCGTAGCTCAGGTGCGTCCGTAGCCGTTCAATCACCCGAATCTCCGTTCGGCATGCCTGCCACGGTAACCCGCGGGAACGCTGTGAGTCTCGCTGAGACGGGCGGGCCTTCGCGTCGACGCGCCGAACGGATCATCGGCAGGCCGGGCCTCGGACCGCCACTTTGACTGCCTTCGTCGTCCCGGTTTGGAATGGGTAGCCGGTCTCGGCGGGCAGCCGGGCGCGGAAGCGGTAGCGGGTCAAGCCGCAGCTGCGGCGGAAGCGATAGCGCACCTTCCACGCTCCATCCGCTGCTGTGCGGGTTGTTCGGAAGGTCTGCCAGCGGCCCGAAAGCGTTACCTGCAACTCGACCAGCTTTCCGGCGGCGGGTGGAGGAAGCGACTGGAGACGGCCCATGAACCGGACCGCTTGGCCATTCCGCAGCCGACGCGGGCGAGGCCTGATCGTCGAGGCTGCGGGGACCAGGAGGGTTGCCTCGCCGGTTGAGGGCAGTGTCACCGGTGTTCCCAAATACGCGAAACGCAGAGTTCGGGTAGACCCTGGCCCCGCGAGGTAGGCGTACTTGCCCTGGGCGTCGGTGCGTAGCACCGCTTCCAACCGTTCGGGCATCACGGCGCTCCGCGACAACACCTGTACCACAGCGTTCGCTACCGGGCGACCGTCCGACGTTAGGAGTTGGCCGACGATCTGAGCTTCGCGGCCGAAGCTCACGTGGGCCTGAGGCTGGATGGTCTCCACGCGCCGGCGCACCGTGCGGCGTTTTCCTCGCCGTAGGACCTTCTTGCGGACGATGCGAGTGCTCTTCACACCGGCGCGGATGACGGTCGGCGTCCTGAGAGGAAGCGTCACGACCATGGGTCGTCCATCGAGCCGGCTGTCGGTGCTGTTCTGGTTGGAGGCGAGATCCCGTGCCGTGGCCCTGAGCAGGTAGGTGCCGGCGGGCAGCTGCGCGTCGTTGATGCGGGCTACGAGTCGGCTGCCGTGTCGTTGGGTGGGGAGCGCCTGCCAGGCTGCCGACCCCTGGCGACTGAGCTCGATCTGTCCGCTGGCCAGTCCCGACACCTTGTCGGTGACCTGCACGGAGACCAGCGTCGGATCGGAAGCCGGCGACTGCTCGAAGCCCAGTTGCGGTGGTTCGGGGTCGTAGCGGAGGGTCTGCCGGGACCGAGGCATTGGCCGGCTCGTGATTGCCGGCAGCGTCCTGTCGCCATACGCGTACCTGCCACTCGCCGGGAGCCGGCACGACGATGTTGGCGAGCCGCGTGATGCCGAGGCCCGGCTCCGAGGCGTTAGCGCACCCACCTCGCCCCGCGGCACTACACACGCGATAGAAGGCGTTGGTGATCGGCGCGCGATCGCCTTCGGGCGGGTTCACCCAGGTCAGCGCAAAGCCGTTCTGGTTCCGCCAGCCCGGTGACCCCTCGATGGTCACGGGCACTGCGCCCGGAGCGTGTTGTCGATACGAACGGTGATCGGGGCCGAGGCGCCGACGTTGCTCGGCAGAGTCCATTGCCTGAAGGGCGAGCGTCTGAGATCCCTCGGGTAGCGTCGTGCTGTGTCAAGGCGAATCGCGCCCTGGCCGTTGGGGCACGGCATCACCTGGGTGAAGTCGCAGAGCCGCAGATCCTGGTCCTGTGGACCTGCCCCCCAACAGTGCTCGGGCCAGCCGCACCCCCACATTGTCCGCCGCGTCATAACTGACCGTCTGGTTCCCGCTCACCCAGCGGCCCAGCGTGAAGGGGTTGTTGGGGAGGATCCGCACCGTCGGTCGGCTCACGTCGACCACCGTCGCCCGCGCCACGAAGGTGCGGATGTAGTTCTCGCCCCGGGTCGAGCAGTAGGGCGTTCCTCTTCTGCCCACGCAGATGATGCGCTGGACGATCTTGTTCGATCCGTTGACGTCGTAGGTGCGGCGCTTTGCCCAACCCGCGGCCTGGGCGTTGCCCCGTTTCGGGCACCTCCGGTTCGCCCGGACGTTCTTGATCGGCACTGCGGGGCCGTCCGGGCGGCTGGCCCAGACCTGGAGGGCGTAGCGGCAGTCGCGGCGGCGGGCCTGGCCGGACCAGGTGTAGCGGCCGAAGCGAGTGCCGGCCGGCGCTCTCAGGATGAAGTAGGAGCGGGCGCCGCGGCGTACGCGTCCGGAGCGGATCACGTTGCCGGTCACGAGTCCGCGCCGACCCTCGCCCTCCGGACTGCAGGCCCGCTTCCACATCATTCCGCGGGTGGCGAAGTCCGCGAAGCCCTGCGTCGAGAACGTGGTGGAGTCGGCGAAGCAGTTGTTGATCGGGTACTCGGCGGCGGCTCCGGCGGCCGGCCTGACCATGGCGAGGAGGACAAGCGCGGCGAGCAGCGCTGCCCCTCGCACCAGAACTCGCCCTCTCACGGGCATCCCTGCGGATAGGCGTTCATCTACCACTGAAGTGGAGCCGGAAGGAACCTCGCCCCCTTGGCTGCGACAAACGGGCGGCGGAGCCTAGTGCCGGTGCCGAGCGCTGCCTCGAGCGACTGTCCGTCTACTGCGCTCTTTGCGGAAATTCAGGCGTGGATTAGGGGATGCCGGCGTCGGCGCCGTCGCAGTCTTGGTCGATCCCGTCGCCGCCGATCTCTTCGGCTCCGGGTCGTATTGAGGGATCCTCGTCGTTGCAGTCGTCCGTCTGGCCGGCGCCGTCACCGTCGCCATCGAAGTTCACCGCGTCGGCGCCGTCGCAGTCTTGGTCGATTCCGTCGCCGGCGATCTCCTCGGCTCCGGGTTGTACGGAGGGATCCTCATCGTTGCAGTCGTCCGGTTGAGCGGCGCCATCACCATCGGCGTCGACGAGGACGGGTCCGTTCCCCCCGCCGCCTGACGGATCTGAGGCTGACGATGAGGCCGACGCGTTGGGCTGTGGTACTGACGCCGGTAGGGGGAAGGTCTCCTTCCGCTCCGTCGCGAAGTCGAACAGTGTGAAGCCGCCATACGTGATGACCAGCGCCCCGGCTGTCACGACGACCGCGAGGCCCGCCCGCAGACGGTGGTAGGGCCCGGCGAACGTGACCAGTGGCGGAATGGCGCTTCCGAGGAGCGCGCCGGCGAGTCGCACCGTGGGCGTGGTATTGAGCGCGGAGGTGAGAAGCGTGCCGCAGATGGAGCCCGCGATGGCAAGCACCATCTGGGTTGACGCTCTTGCGTCTGGCTGGGCCGACTCTGACCCGGAGGCTCGCGTACCCAGTGGAGCTTCTCCGGCCGACGCTGCGGTTTGTGGGGACTGGGATGGGCTCATGGGCATCGCTTGCCTGAGGAGGAAATCGCTTAGGTACGTGAGACGGGGGAGTGGACGTCTGGATTCCAGTGACATCGGTCACGGAAGATCAGCCCGGCCTGGTCGGCTGCCGCCGGCCCGTCTACTCCGCTCTCTGCCGAAGTTCAGCCGTGGATCAGCCACCCATCCGTGGCCCGAGCCGCCTCCATGACGGTCTCGGCGAATGCCGGATGGGGATGGATCGCGCGGGCGACTTCGGGGAAGCCGCCTTCCAGCTCGCGGGCGTTGACGAGTTCCTGGATGAGGTCGGCCGCCCGCACCGAGCAGATGTGGGCGCCCAGGATCTCGCCGTACCGCTTGTCACCGACGATCTTCACGAGGCCACTGCGGTCGCCGTACACGGTGGGCGCGCCCACGGCGCCCATAGGCACCTTGCCGATCACCACGTCGTGGCCCGCCTCGCGAGCCGCCTTCTCGGTCAGGCCGAACGACGCGACCTGGGGGTGACAGAAGGTGACGGCCGGGATGTAGTTGTAATCGATCTCGTGGACTTCGTGGCCGGCGGAGTCCTCGACCGCGATGATGCCCTCGTCGGACGCCTTGTGGGCGAGGGCGGGACCCGGGACCATGTCGCCGATCGCCCAGATTCCCTCGCGGGAGGTACGCAGGCGGCCGTCGACCTTCACGAAGCCCCGGTCGTCGCGCTCCACGCCGGCCTCCTCCAGTCCCAGTCCCTCCACGTCGGGTGCGCGGCCGGTGGCGATCGCGAGGAAGTCGAACTCCTCCTCCTCGCCGTTGAAGCTGACCGACACGCCGGAGTCGGAGGCCGAGGCGCCCTCGACCTTCGCGCCGGTCTCGATGCGCACGTTCTGCTTGCGGATCTCCCGCGCGCAGGCCTTGGCGATCTCCTCGTCCTCGATCGGCAGGATCTGGTCCAGCGCCTCCAGTAGCAGCACCTCGGTGCCCAAGCGGCCGAAGGCGGAGGCGATCTCGGTGCCGGAGGCCCCCGCGCCGATCACGCACAGCCGCGACGGCTGCTCGTTGAGCAGCCACGTGCCCGCCGTGTCGAGGATGCGCTTGCCGAACTGCAGGTCGAGGATCGGCTTGGCCACCGAGCCACAGGCGAGGATCACCCGGTCGGTCTCGATCTCGGTGCCGTCGAACTGGCCGCCGATCTTGACGTTGGCGTCGTCGGTGACCGAAGCGAAGCCCTCGATCAGGTCGATCTTGTTCTTCTTGAACAGCATCCCGACGCCGCCGGTGAGCGTCTTCACGACCTTGTCGCGATGCTTGGTCGCGCCGGAGTAGTCGAACTCGGTGCCGTTGACCGATATGCCGAAGTTGCCGGCGTTCTCGACCTCCTCCATCACCTCGGCCACCCGCAGGATCGACTTGGCCGGGATGCAGGCCTCGTTGAGGCAGCGACCTCCGACGTCGCCCTTCTCGGCCACGGCCGTCTTCAACCCCACCTGCGCGGCTCGGATGGCGGCCACGTAGCCGCCCGGGCCCGAGCCGATCACTATGCAGTCGTACTTGTCCTCCGCCATCGACCGGTGAGACTATCTACCCGGATCTGGCGCTCGGGCGCTCGGGCATCTGCAGCCGGGCCATGGCCTTTACGAGGAACCAGAACAGCGTTCCCGCGGCCGCGATCATCAGCACGAGCAGCGCGGCTGCCCACACGGAGGTGGCCGTGACCAGCCCGACTGAGCAGAAGACGATCGTGATGGCGAGGAGGGTCTGCATGCCCAGGACGGCGCCGTAGCGCGCCTTCCACATGCCGTAGGCCAGTGCACCCAGCACGGCCGAGACCAACAACGTGCCCGCGACGGCCGAGCGGTCCGCGGCGGTGTCGAAGCCGGCCAGCATCGCGACGACGTTCCCCACGGCGAGTAGCGCCGCCGCCACGGCCCCGATGGTCACCGCCGTCGGCCTCTCGCCCGGCCGAAGCGGCTTGAGCGAGGCCCGCGCCGCCTCGTCCTTGGCCCGGCCGCGGGCGTAGCCGCGCTCCATCGCCGAGCCTTTGGCGGGCGTGGCCGGCGGCGCCGAGCGTCGCTTTCGGCGGGACCTACCTTCGCTCTGGCGGGCCATCGGCGAACGGATCGGGTAGGGCCTCGCGCAGGGCCGCGGCCGCCGCGCGCGGGTCGGCTGCGTCGCGGATCGCGCGCACCACGACGATCCTCGATGCGCCCGCAGCCACCACGTCGGTGACGTTATCGGGCTCGATCCCGCCGATCGCGAACCAGGGCCGTCCGCCGGCGTGGTCGGCCGCATAGCGGACGTACTCGAGGCCGGCGGCCACCCTCCCCTCCTTGGTGGGGGTCTCCCACACGGGGCCGACGCTCAGCTGGTCGGCCTCGAGCTCGAGCGCCTCGTCGAGCTGCTCCGGCGAGTGTGTGGACAGGCCCACGAGCAGGTCGTGGCCCACGACCCGCCGGACCTCGGCCACCGGCAGGTCGTCCTGCCCGACGTGCACCCCGTCGGCACCGCAGCGCAGGGCCAGGTCGGGCCGGTCGTTCAGCCAGAACAGCGCGCCGTGCTCGTCGCAGGCCCGCCGGAACAGCGGCGCCGCCGCGAGCAGCTCGGCCTCGGAGGCCTCCTTGTCGCGCAGCTGCACCATGTCGACCCCGCCTGACAGAGCGGCCGCGAGCAGCTCGTCGGTGCCCGGCTGCAGATCGGTGACGAAGTACAGCCGGGCCCGGCGCAGCCGCTCGCGGCGGGTCGCCTCGGTGTGGCTACTCAGGAGACAGGGTTAGATCGTGCCGGTGGGAGGTTGATGGCTGGACCGGGTCGCTTCACCCGGCGGCGGTTGGCCTGGAACCAGCGCCGCAGAGCCTTGAACTGCGGATACGGGGTGCCTCTCGGCGAGAGCAGCGCGAGGTTGAAGAACGCCGAGGTGGAACGGGGGGGAGGGGCCACGAGCAGGTACTGCAGCTGGCTCTTGACCCTCGGATTGCGAAGCGCCATGGAGTAGGCCCTTTGCAGATAGCGCGAGCGGATCCGCTTGGGCAGCGCGCGTCTGCCCGAAGCGAAGTAGCCGTACTCGGTGAGATACACCGGCATCCGGCCGCCACCGTTCTTCCGCAGCAGGCGCGAGCGGGAGAGCCGGTCGAGCGCCACCGTGAGGCGGCGGAGGGTGCCGAGCGTCACGTTGTCGCTGCCGCGGTACTGGTAGTTCGGTGCGTGCCGGAAGTCGTAAGGGTGGTGCGCGTAGCCGTCTGCCTTGAGCGGTTTACAACGGCGCGCCCTTCGGTAGCGCGCGTTTGCGCAGGTGAGCGCTCGTAGGAACCTCAGGGGAGCGGTCGCACGCCCGGGGCGAGAGTATGGCGCGGTTTCGCCGATCAGTACCTTCGCACGGGGGTCCGCTTGCTTGACCGCTGCGTAACCACGGGTGTAAAGGCTGCGGTAGCGGCTGGCCGCGCCCTTGAGCGGTCCCAACCATGTCTTGTAGTTGGGCTCGTTCCAGATGCTGTAGCGGTCGACGCGCCCCGCGAAGTGCTCGGCGGCGACACGGGCGAACTCGGCGAAGTAGCGCGGGTTGGGCTTGTACCAGGCCCGCCGAATGGATTTCTTGGCGTTCGCCCACCGCGGCGCCGGTCCCGTGAGTGAGAGGTGGACGCGGATGCCGCGCTGCGCCGCGGCATCGATCAGCGAATCGACGGGGCTGAAGGAATAGCGGATCGTGGCCGGCTTTCGCCGCCGGCGTGCGTCCGCCGGCACCATGGAGTAGGACCAGAGCAGATTCACACGGAGGCGGGTGACGCCGAGTTGGCGTGCACGATCGAGGGCCCGAGTGCGAGACACCCGTTTCTTGCCTACGACGAACGTTGCGTCGTCTTGGAGAGCCAACTCCATGCCGCGCGCCGCACGTGCGTCGCTCGCCGCAGCCAATCCGGAGAGCGTCACGGCGATGGCGAGCAGCACAGCCAGCACGCTGCGGGGGAAACGGACCGGGACAGCAATCACGAGTTGGTATCTCCTTAAGGGACGGGTCGGGTTACCGCGCGACAGGCCGCTTGATCCGAGACTCGCCGTCGAGCGTGACCCGGAAGGTGTGGCGGAAGCCACGCCTCACGCGGATGACCTGATTGAAATAGCCGGCTCGGCCAACAGGAATGGAACCGCGCTTACGGTAGCGACCGCCTGGAGGCTTGGATTCGATCAAGGCGCTGCCGCCGGTGAGGGTGCGGCGGCCGCCGAACACCACCACCGCATCGCGGCCGAGCGACCGGATGAACACCGGCAGCTCGAACGCGTCGTAGACGTGAGGCTTGGCCCGGCCGTCCAGAAAACGCAGGCCGGCCTGCCAGGACGACCATCTGAGCAGGCGCCCACCGCTCGATTTTGGCGGGTCGTCGGTCAGGGTGTACTGAGAGTACGCTGCCACACGCGGATTCCGGAACGCGATCCATTCACTCTCGTCCATGAAGCCGGCAGCTCGTTTCAGCCGCGCTCCGAACGGGTCGGGCGGTCTGGTCTGGAACCCGAACTCTGTGATCCAGATCGGGAGACGACGGGGAAGCTTGCCGCGGCGGGCGAGTTTGTCGAGAGTGCTGCGCACCCGCCCAAGCTGGCCGATCGCCGCGTCATCGGTAGCCTCGGACACGCGCGGCCCCCCACCCTGCGTGTAGGGGTGATAGGCCAGTCCCGAGGTCGGGATCCGGCCCACTCGACGGCACTTTCTCCGGCGCGCGGCCTTGCCGCGGATCTGCCGGTAGCGGCGGTCGAGGCAGACCATCTCGCGCAGGAACTCAAGGGGTCTGATCCTTCGCGACGACGTGCCTCCTCTCGGCATCAGCTCACCGATCAGAATCGTGTCGTCGCCATGGCCCGAGTTTCGTAGGGCGCGGTGGGCGGCCAGGTACAGCTTGCGATAGATCGACGGAGAGAGCGGGACGCCCTTTCGGCGCTGAGGGCTCAACCAGGAGTAGAGATTGGGCTCGTTCCAGATCGACCAGATCTCGACGCCGGCGAAGTGCTCGCCGGCAGCGCGGGCGAAGCGCCCGAACTCCTTGGCGTTCGGTCGGTAGGTGCCGCGCCGACCACGTCGCCCGGTCGCCCAAGCGGGGGCGTGGTTGCCCAGAGCGAGGTACGGCCGGAGGCCTCGCGCGAGGATCGACCGGACTACAGCGTCGTAAGCGCCCCAGGAGTAGCTCGCCGGATCGGAGCCGTCGAAGCCACGCGGCTTGCGTCGTCTGCGCGGGGCGAGCTCGTCCCAGTAGAGGTTGACCTTCACCACGTCTGCACCGAGTTCAGCGAACTCACTCAGGGTGGCGTCAGGTGTGGCGCGGACGCGCGGGTCGTCCTGCATGATGAGGAGCTGTCGGCGCGACGCATCGGCAGCCGGGGCAGCGACGGCAGCCACAAGCACGGCGATGATGATCGTCAGTCGTTTCATTGATCGAGGCGACGAGCGCCGGTCGGGGCAGCGGGACGCTCCGAGTTCTGTCTAAACAGCTCTCGGGCGGAGAGTTGCGGTGCGCCCGCATCACTGGATATCAGATCGCGCGCAGCATGACGGTCCGGTGAGCTTCGTGCTCTACCGCATCGCGTGCAATCGTGATGTGTCTATGCGACGGATGAAACGCTTGGTGCTCCTTCTCGCCCTGGCGACGTCGCTGCTCGTGATGGCGTCCATATCCGAAGCCGCGGCGCGAAAAGTCCCCAGGGGCTTCTATGGAGTGATGTGGGATCGAGCCGCAGCAAGGTCCTCGGCCACCTCCCAGGCGACTCAATGGGATCTGATGGCCCGCTCCGGGGTGGAGGCCGTTCGCACTGCCTTCTCATGGCAGAAGGCGCAGCCGGTGGGGGGACGCGCTCCCAGCTTCGAGTCGACCGACCGCGTGGTGGCGCTGGCGAGCACACGCAACATCCGCGTGCTCCCGGTGGTGTCCGAGACCCCTCTCTGGGCTGCGCGCGGAGGGCGCAGCGGAGCGCCACCCGCGCGGGTCGCAGACTATGTCGCCTACATCGAGGCGCTCGCGCGTCGCTACGGACCCGAGGGAAGCTTTTGGGCGGAGAATCCTGCTCTCCCGCGCCGGCCACTGCGCGAGTGGCAGATCTGGAACGAGCCGCACCTCGATGCCTTCTGGAGCAGCGAGGGTGACGACATCTGGGCCCAGGGCTACGCGACCCTGCTGCGAGCCTCAAATGCTGCGCTCGACCGTTTGGATCCGGGATCAGTCACGGTCTTGGCCGCGCTGACGAACTATGCGTGGGAGAACATCGCCAAGCTCTACCAAGCCGGCATCCAAGGTCACTTCGACGTCGCCGCGATAAACCTCTTCACCAGGAGGCCCCGCCTGGTGCTCAAGGGACTTCGCCTGTTCCGAGCGCAGATGAAGAAGAACGGCGACAGGCGCAAGCCCGCGTGGCTCACTGAGACCTCCTGGCCGGCATCGAAGGGGAGGGTGGAGGACCCCATATTGCCCTGGCAGCGTGCCTGGGAGACCACCGACGCTGGGGTCGCCCGCCGCCTGAGCGCTGTGTACGAGCTGGCCGCACGGGCCCGGCGCCGGATGGGGCTCGGGCGCGTCTACTGGTACACGTGGTCGTCCGGCTTCCGCACGTCCGACCTCTTCGACTACTCGGGCCTGGTCCGCTGGCGCCAGGACACCTACAGGGCCCAGCCGGCGCTGCGCGCCTATGCGCGAAGCGCCCGCCGCCACGAGGGCTGCCGCAAGTCGGCGACCGGCTCCTGCCGGTCCGGCGGCTAGCATCCCCGGCGTGAGCATTGGGGCGTCGATCTTCCTCATCGCCGTCGGCGCGATCCTGCGCTACGCGGTCACGGCGTCGATCTCGGGCATCGAGCTGCAGACCGTCGGGCTGATCCTGATGATCGCCGGAATCATCGGACTCGTCATATCGCTGGCGGTCATCTTCGCCGGCGACCGCAGCGGGCGTGACGAGCGCAGCACCCGTCGATACGATTAGGACTTACGGGAGCTCGGGGAAACCGGGCTGAGAGGGCGGCTGCGGCGCCGCCGACCGTCGAACCTGACCCGGGTAATGCCGGCGAAGGGAAGGGTGATGCACAAGCCGCAACGCACACGCTACGACGCCGTCGTCATCGGCGCCGGACTCATCGGGCTCTCCTGCGCCTGGCGCGCGGCCGGCCGAGGCTTGTCCGTGCTCGTGGTCGACCGCGCCCAGCAGCCGGCGTCGGCTGCGTCGGCGGTGGCCGCCGGCATGCTCGCACCGGTGACCGAGGCGGACTTCGGCGAGGAAGGCCCCCTGCGCGTGAACCTGACGGGCATGGAGCGCTGGCCCGGGTTCGCGGCGGAGCTGGAGGAGAAGAGCGGCCTGCCCACCGGGTACCGCGAGACCGGCGCCGTCGTGGTCGCCGCCGACCGTGACGACGCCGAGGCGCTGCGGCGCCTGCACGACCTGCAGCGCGGGCTGGGCCTCGAGACCGAGTGGCTTTCGCCCTCCCGCTGCCGGGAGCTGGAGCCCGGTCTGTCGCCCCGGATCGCCGGCGGAATCCTCGCGCCGAGGGAGGCGAGCGCCGATCCGCGCGCCACCGCGCGAGCGCTGACCGCCGTGGCCGACGAGCTGCTGCTCGGCGTGGAGGTCGAGGCGATCGAGCATGACGGCCGCCGGGTGACCGGCGTGCGCATGGGCGGGGAGATCACCGAATGCAGCCAGGTGGTCGTGGCCGGCGGAGCATGGAGCGCCGCGCTGGCCCCCGGCCAGAGCCCGCCGGTGCGACCGGTGAAGGGCCAGATCCTGGAGCTGCGCGTTCGCGGCGCCATGGCCGAACCGCTGCAGCGCATCGTGCGCACGCCTCGCTGCTACCTCGTCGCCCGTGGGGACGGCCGCGTGATACTGGGCGCCACGATGGAGGAGCAGGGCTTCGATACGGCCGTGACCGCCGAGGGCGTCTTCCGCCTGCTCGAGGCTGCGTGGGAGGTGCTCCCCGAGGTGGGCGAGCTCGAGCTGGTGCAGGCGCAGGCCGGCCTGCGCCCCGGCACCCCGGACAATGCGCCGCTCGTGGGCCCCGGCGAGCTCGAGGGCCTGATCTGGGCCACCGGCCACTGGCGCAACGGCGTCCTCCTGGCGCCGCTCACCGGCGAGGCGGTCGCGGGGCTTCTGGCGGGAGACCCGCTCGGCGACGAGCTGGAGGCGGTGGCCCCCGGCCGCTTCGCACAGGCAGCGGAGGCCCGGGCGTGACGCAGGTGCTGATCAACGGCGAGCCCCATGAGCTGCCGGAGGACGCAACGGTGGAGACGGCGGTGGTGGCACTCGGGGCTCCGGAGGGCGGACGCGGCATGGCGGTGGCGCTCGAGGGCGAGGTCGTGCCTCGCGGCGAGTGGGGCTCGACCGCGGTCCGCGAAGGCCAGAGGCTGGAGGTGCTCCACGCCGTGCAGGGAGGATCCTGACCCGATGTTCGAGATCGCCGGCCGCTCATTCGACTCACGCCTCATCCTCGGCACCGGCGGCTTCCGCAACCTCGAGGTCATGGCCGCCGCGGCCGCGGCCTCCAGGGCCGAGCTGGCCACGGTCGCCATGCGGCGCGTGGATCCCGGGGCGCGCGGCTCGATCGTGGACGTGCTCGGAGAGGCGGGGCTCGAGGTGCTGCCCAACACCGCGGGCTGCTTCACCGCCCGGGACGCCGTGACCACCGCGAAGCTCGCCCGCGAGGCCCTGGAGACCGACTGGGTCAAGCTCGAGGTGATCGGGGACGACCGCACCCTGCTTCCCGACCCCGCCGAGCTGCTGAGCGCAGCGGAGACGCTCGTCTCCGACGGCTTCACCGTTCTCCCCTACACGAGCGACGACCCGGTGCTGGCCCGTCGTCTCGAGGACGTGGGCTGCGCCGCGGTCATGCCGCTCGGCTCCCCGATCGGCAGCGGCATGGGCATCAACAACCTCTACAACCTCGACCTGATAATCGGAGCCGCTCGGGTGCCGGTGATCCTGGACGCGGGAATCGGCACCGCCTCCGACGCCGTCCTGGCCATGGAGGCCGGCTGCGACGGCGTGCTTCTGGCGAGCGCGATCTCACGCGCGGCGGACCCGCCGGCCATGGCCGGCGCCATGCGGAAGGCCGTGGCAGCGGGCTACGAGGCGCGGGAGGCAGGGCGCATTCCCCGCCGGCGCTACGCGCGGGCGTCCTCACCGGAGGAGGGCGTGGCCCGGCTGGAAGAGGGCGAGCGGGAGCGCCTGCTGCCCGGGTCCGGCACCTAGTGAGCGGCGAGCTCGAGCGCCCTTCACTCGACGCCCTGGCCGACCACTGGCGCAACGCCTGGCAGGGCGCCGGGTTCGAGGGCTGCTGCACTCCCGACGTGGGCTACGAGGACCCGGTGGCGGTGGAGCCGCTCCGCGGTGTCGAAGAGCTCGATCGCCACGCGGCCCACGTCCGCGGGGCGTTTCCCGACCTCCAGCTCGAGGCCACCGCGCCTCCGCTCACCCGTGGCGACCACGCCTGCTTTCCCTGGCGGGCGACCGGCACCCAGCGCGGCGACCTGGGCGCGATGCTGCCGGCCACCGACCGCTTCGTGGTCATCCACGGCCTGCACTACATCGAGCTCAGCGACGGAGTCGTGAGGCGGGCGCGCGGGTTCTTCGACCTCTACGACGCGGCCACGCAGCTTGGCCTGCTCCCTTCGCGCGGGGGGCTGGGGGAGACGGCACTGCTGCTGCTGCGCGGCTTCGGCGTCAGGCGCCGGCCCGGGGCGGCCTGACTACTTGACGGTGACCGTGCCGGCCATGCCCGGGGCGTGGACGCGACAGATGTAGTCGTAGGTCCCGGCCTTGTCGAAGGTGAACTTGAAGGTGTCTCCCTCGTTCATGCCGCCCTCCTCACCGGAGGAGAACTTCACGCCCTTGCCGCTCCCGTCCACGTCGTGGGCCACGGCCTCGTCGTTGGTCCAGGTGACGGCTTCCCCGGCCTTGATGGTCACGTCCGCGGGGTTGAACTGGATGTTCTTCATCCCGACCTGCCCACCACCGCCGCCGCCGCCACCGCTGTCCGCGGGCTGCTCTTCCTGGGCTGTCTCATCCGCGCCTCCTCCTCCGCCCCCCTCATCGTCGTCTCCACCGCAGCCGGCGGCTACGAGGGCGAGAGCTAGACAGGCTAAGAGCAGTGCGAGCCACTTCCTCATTGGAGGACCTCCTGGCGGGTTCGATCGAAGAGTAGTTCGCCGGACGGCGCCTTGGGGGTCACCTACTCAGGACGCCGGTACGCCCGGCCTATTCCCGAGCAGCAGCTCGAGCAGCGCCTTCTGGGCGTGCAGGCGGTTCTCGGCCTGATCCCATACGGCCGAGCGCTCGCCGTAGAGCACCTCCTCGGTGATCTCCTCGCCCGGGTGGGCGGGAAGGCAGTGCAGGACGACCGCGTCGTCCCGGGCCAGGGCCAGCAGCTCCCGGTCGACACGGTACGGCGCGAGCAGCTCGCGCCGGCGATCGGCGTCGGCCTCGTCGCCCATGCTGACCCACACGTCGGTGTAGACAGCGTGCGCGCCGCTCACCGCCTCCGCCGGCTCCAGCACCGGGAGGCCATCCAGCGACAGCTCAGGGGGCGAGGCAGCCGTCACCTCCATGCCCGCGATCCGGCCCGCGATCAGCAGCGAGCGGAGCATGTTGTTGCCGTCGCCCACGTAGGCCAGCTTGAGCCCCTCGAGCGGGCCGAAGCGCTCGTGCAGCGTGAGCAGGTCGGCAAGCGCCTGGCAGGGGTGGTGCTCGTGGGTGAGCATGTTGATCACGGGGACGGAGGCGTGCTCGGCCAGCTCCTCGACGGTCCGGTGCGAGCCGGTGCGGATGGCGATCGCGTGCACGATGCGCGACAGGACGAGCGCGGTGTCGCGCGGCGACTCGCCCCGGGCCAGCTGCAGCTCGCCCTCGCGCAGCACGAGCGGATGGCCGCCCAGCTCGTGCACGCCGGTCTCGAACGAGACCCGCGTGCGGGTGGACGGCCGCTCGAACACCAGTGCCACGCTGCGTCCGTTCAGCACGGCCGAGGAAAGCCGGTCGGTCTTGAGCTCCAGCGCACGCTCGAGCAGCCAGCCCAGTTCGGCGGCCGTAAGCTCCTCGCCGGTCAAGAAATGGGTGGGCACGTGCGGATCCTCAGCTGGAACGTCTACCACGGACGGGACTTCCCGCCCGACCGGTCGCTGTTCACCTGGCGCTCGCGCCTGTGTCGTGTGACCGAGCGCAGCGACACCCACGTCCAGGTCAACCGGCCGTTGCGCACGGAGTTCGCACGCCTGCTGGCCGGCATCGAGTGGAACGTGGCCCTGCTGCAGGAGACGCCGCCGCGCTGGTTCCGGGCGCTCGGGGCGAGTCTCGGGGCGAGCGGAGCGCTGGCGCTCACCTCGCGCAACTTCCTGCCCCCGCTCCAGCGGCTGCTGGCCGACTGGAACCCGGATCTGATTGCCTCCAGCGAGGGAGGCTCGAATCAGTTGCTGGTGCGGGGCCGCATCGAGGCGGTGCGGCGCCTGACGCTCACCCGGCGGCCGGAGCGGCGCCGGATGCTGTGGGCGCGCCTGGCGCTGCCGCAAGGCCGCCTGTGCGTGGCCAACCTGCACGCCAGCGCCGGCCTACCCCAGAAGGCTGCCGTGGAGGTGGAGATGGCGGCCGAGCGGGCCGTCGAGTGGGCGGAGGGCGACCCGCTCGTGCTCGGAGGCGACTTCAACCTGCGTCCCCGCCGCCAGCCCGAGCCGTTTGCCCGGCTGCGCGAGCGCTTCGGGCTCGCCCCGCCCACCGACCCGGCGGCCATCGACCACCTGCTGGTCCGAGGCGCCAAGGTGATCGAGCCGCCCCGGCGCCTACCTCCGGAAGTGCGCGAGCTGGCCGAGGCCGACGGTCGCCGGCTGCGCCTGTCCGACCACGCCCCGGTGGTCGCGGCCATTGGCCTGAACGCGTAGGCGTGAGATAGTCCGTCTGTGGCCGAGCGACGACGTACACAGAAGAGCAGGCGAAGCGGGATCGAAGCCAAGACGGTCGCCGAGCTGCGGGAGGCGCTTCGGCAGAGGGTCATGCTCACGCGTGAGCGCATCGAGGAGGTGCTCGCCGACGCGGTCGAGCGCGGCCAGATCACCGCGCGCGACGCCCAGGGGCTCGGCTCCGACCTGCTCAGCCGCGGCCGCAAGGAGACAAACGACGTGCTGAAGGACCTCGAGCAGCTGCTCGGCCGCGGCCGGGACGAGATCGAGGACGCAACCACCGGCGTCCGGCGCAGGGCCGCACGCGCGACCGGTCTGGGCAAGAGCTTTCCGATCAGCGGCTACGACGACCTGAACGTGGGCGAGGTGCGTGCCCGACTCGCTGGCCTGACCCCCGCCGAGCTGCGCAAGGTGCGCGACTACGAGCGCCGCCACGCGAACCGCAAAACGGTTCTGGCGGCGATCGAAGCGAAGCTCGGCTAGAGAGCCTGCCAGCATGGAGGGCGTGGAGAGCGCCCAGGCCAGCCGCCCGCGCCGCGGCGACGAGCTAGAGCTGCGCATCGACCGCCTGGCCTACGGCGGCGCCGGTGTTGCGCGGGCGAACGGCTACGTGGTGTTCGTGCGCGGCGCGGTGCCCGGCGACCGGGTGCGCGCTCGGGTGACCAAGAGCAAGCGCTCCTTCGCCGAGGCCGATTCCGTGGAGCTGCTCGAGCCCAGCCCCGACCGGGTGGAGCCGCTGGCGCCGCACCCGGGAGCGCCCTGGCAGGTGCTGCCCTACGAGCGCCAGCTGGCCGAGAAGGAGGCGCAGGTGCGGGACGCGCTCCAGCGCATCGGCGGCTTCGACGAGCCTCCCGTGGAAGCGATCGTGCCCGCCGAGCAGATCTTCGGCTATCGCAACAAGCTCGAGTACTCCTTCGGCGAAGACGAGCAGGGCGAGCTCGTGCTCGGCTTCCACCGCCCAGGGCGCTTCGACCTGATCGACGACGTGACCCGCGACGTGCTCGCCTCGGAGCGGGTGGACACGCTGCGCGAGAGGGTCAAGGCGTGGTGTCGCGAGGAGGGGCTGTCCACCTGGGAGCGGCGCGGCCAGACGGGGCTCTTGCGCAACCTCGTGGTTCGCGAAGGGCGGCGAACCGGGCAGCTCCAGGCCCGCGTGGTCACCAGCCCGGGCACCGACTTCCGCGCCGCCGAGCTGGCGGCAGTGACCCCCGCCGACGCGGTGCTGTGGACCCGGGCAGCCGGCGTGGCCGAGACCACCCGCGAGGGCGAGACCCGGACGCTGAAGGGGTCAGCACTCTTGGAGGAGCAGCTCTGCGGCCTGCGCTTCCGCATCTCGCCCGACGCCTTCTTTCAGACCAACACCGAGATGGCCGAGCGGCTCTACGGCAGCGCGGCCGAGCTGGCCGGGCTCAGCGGCCGCGAGCGCGTGCTGGACCTCTTCTGCGGCATCGGCACGATCGCCTTGATGCTCGCGCTGGACGCCGGCGAGGTCTATGGGGTCGAGCTGGTCGAGGCCGCGGTGGCCGACGCGATCGAGAACGCGCGCCTGAACGGCGTGGACAACGCCCACTTCTTCGCCGGCGACGTACGCACGGCGATGCGCCCGCTGCTGGAGCGCTCGGGCCGGCCCGACGTGGTGGTGGTCGACCCGCCGCGCGCCGGGCTGTCCCAGAAGGTGGTCCGCCGGGTGCTCGAGGCCGAGGCACGACGCATCGTCTACGTCTCCTGCAACCCGACCACGCTGGCCCCGAACGCACGCCAGATGGCCGACGCCGGGTACCGCCTGCGGACCGTGCGGCCGGTGGACATGTTCCCGCAGACCCCGCACATCGAGTGCGTGGCGCTGCTGGAGCGGGACGTGGGCCAGTGACCTAACCGCCGGCGGGCGGCGGCTCCGCGTCCTCCTCCAGCGAGACCTCCTCGCTGGCGTGCACCGTGCAGAGGAAGGGCCCGTCGGTCTCGAGCGAGTCCTCGATCTCCTGCTTGGTGAGCTTCGTGCCGCACTCGGCGCACGTGCGCTCGATCACGGGGTCGAGGCTGTGCTCCTCGAGGTCCACGCCCTGAGGCTACCGCCCGCGGGCCACCACGTGGGTCACATGTAGGCCGGTGGCCGCCTGGGCCTTGCGCGGCAGGTCGACCCGCAGCCACTTGGACACGTGCAGCGGCAGGGTCGAGATGATCAGTTCGTCGTAGTCGTGCGTGTTGCACTCGTCCATTACCGCCGCGAGCGGGTCGGGATCGCCCACCTTGGCGTCGGCCACCGGCAGCCCCTCCTCGCGGAGCTCGTCCAGGAACGCCTGCCGGTGCTCCTCGGCCGCGGCCTCTCCGGCGAACATGTCGGCGGCCCAGGCCACGCCCTGCGGCGTGGCCGGCACGAGCAGGGTGAACTCCGACGGGCCCTGCGTGGCGCGCACCCTCAACGCGTCGAGCAGCTCAGGCGACTCGGCGGTGCGGTTGGCGACGACCAAGACGTTCGCCTTCTCCGCCATGGCTCCCGAAGCCTAAACCGGGGGGGTGGGCCCTTTCAATGCCGCATACGAGCATCAGAAGGGCCCACACCGGTGGGCCGGCGGCCTCAGTACGGAGGCAGATCCTCGTACCACTCGCCCAGCGAGCGGAACGCGCGCCAGAACTCGCGCTTCTTGACCTCCTCGTCGAGCGAGCGGTCGATGTCGGGCACATACAGCGCCTCGGTCGAGGGTGTGAGGCGCTGGAGGGCGCCGGGCTCGGGCTCGAGCTCGCGGCCCAGCGGCACGCCGAGGGCGTTCAGCTCCTCGAGTGCCTCGGGACCCATCACGACCACGATCCGGGGTCCGACGATGGCGAGCTCCTCGAGCACGCGGGCGCGGCACTCGGGGGCGGACAGGTCGGTGTCAGCGACCGGGCACTTGACGAACACGGTGCCGTAGACGGCGAGCGGGTCCACCCCGAGCCGCTTGAAGCTCTTCATCAGGGCGCTGCCGGCACGTCCGTAGAACGCCACGCCTTCCTCGATCTCCGAGGGCATCGGCGCGAACTTGAGCATCATGATGTCGGCTTGGGGGTGGCCCGAGCCGAGCACCGGCATCAGGTTGCCTCGGGGGCAGTGCTCGCAGGACTGGATCGCGCGGGTGAGCTGGTTCAGCTCCCTGATCGCCCGCTCCAGATACTTCTCGCGGATCTCGTCGTCGGTGGCGGGCATCTGCCCCGAGGGCTTTGACGGATCGGCGGACGCTCCTCCGCGCTGCATCATCACTTGCTCGGTCGGCGTCCCGCGGCCCCTCGGGGCCGCGCCGGGGTCTTGGTCTGGATGAACTTGAGCGCCTGGACGTAGAGGAGCGACTGGCGCTTGCGCACGATGTCGGCGTCGCGCAGCGACTCGAGGAACTCCTCGGGCCCCTCGAAGTCGCGCATCCGGATCTTCACCGAGCCAAGTCCCTGAGCCACGTGGCTGTCCGAGCCCGCTCCGGCGACGATGCGGTACTTGGCCGCGAAGCGCGCCGCCTCCTCGTTGAACGTCGAGATGGCCACGCGCGGGTTGAAGACCTCGATGGCGTCGATGTCCTCGACCACGTCGAGCAGGTGCTCGTAGTCGGGCACGGCGTGCATCCGGTCGAAGGGATGAGGCACGTAAACGAGCCCGCCCTGGCGCCGGATCTCGGCGATCGTCTCCGCAAGCGTCAGGCCACGCGGGATCTTCTCCTCGATGAAGAGCCCGATCACCTCGCCCTGGTCGGCGGTCTTCACCTCCTCGGCCACGATCACCTTGATGCCGTCGGCCCGCTCGCGGGCTTCCAGCGCTCCCGAGATCTCGTTGTGGTCGGTGATGGCGATCGCTCCCAGCCCCACCGCCTTCGCCGTCGACAGCAGCGTGTCCACCGGGGTGGCGCAGTCCGGCGAGTGATCGGTGTGCATGTGCAGGTCGACGTGCACGTACTCGCGCTCGCGCAGCCGCCCACGCAGGGCGCCGTCGCCGTCGGCGGAGTGGCGGCGGGCCGCGATGCGCTCGTAGAGCGCCTCGAACTCGTCGGCCGCGCGCGACCACGAGAGACTCGTGTGCGCCGCCTGTATGCGCTCGCGGTAGCGAGCCGCATGCTCGGGATCGGCCACCAGGCGCTCGAGCTGGGCCGCGAGCGTGACCGTGTCACGAGGCTCGAACAGGGGGCCCAGCTCGCCCTCGCGCACCAGCTCCTCGTACTGCGGCAGGCGCGAGACCACCGGCACCGCTCCGGCGCCCATGGCGCGGAGCACGAGCTGGGGAGCGGGCGCCGTGCCGCTGGAGGCCGCCACCGCGATGTCGGCGCGGGCCAGGTGCTGGGCCTCGGAGCCGTCGGCCGGCCCGCGCAGGGCCACCCGGTCGCGCAGCCGGCGGGGGAGCGTAATCGTCGCGGCGCCGGCTGGGTCGTGGAGCCAGATCGTCGCCCGCCAATCGAGCTCCACGGGCAGACGGCGCAGGGCGCGCAGGAACAGGCGCAGGGCGCCGCGCTCCTCCTCGGCGGCGAGCATGATCTCGGGCGGCCCCGCGTGATCGGCGGGGCGCTGCAGCAGGTCGGCGCCTGGCCGGATCACGTCGTAGTGGCCGGGGAAGTAGCGCTCCACGAGGTCACGCGTGGCCGCGTAGCTGGCGCTGCGCCCGTCCAGCCGGCCGAAGAGCAACTCGACCACCTTGCGAGCGACCTGGGTGGAGACGAAACGCTCGGTGGTGGAGTGGAAGGTGCCGACGTTCAGAGCCCGCGAGTGGCGCAGCGCCGCGGAGGACGCGCTCGGCGCGAACGGCTCGTGCACGTGAACGAAGTCGAGCTCGCAACCCTGGAGCAGGTCCTCCAGCGTGCGCGACACGTCCAGCGGCAGCGACACCGATCCGCCGCGGCGGAAGGGCAGGCTCTGGCCCACGGCCACGAGCGAGGCGCAACCCGGCTCGGCGAACAGCGCGTCCGGCTCGGAGGGCAGCGCCCTGACCTTGGCCCGTCCCTCCCGAACGAGCTCCCGCGAGTCCGAGGGCGCCACGACGACGACCCTGTGCCCGCGGCCGCAGAGCTCGTCGGCCAGGCGCTCGACGAAGTGGTTGACCTCGTGGTGCTGCTCCCAGGGCCAGGGCGTGACCTGGGCGATCGAGAAGGACACGCCGAGCAGGATACGATCGCCGCGTAGTGACCGAGTTCCCAAGCGTCCGCGTCGCGGCGCTCCAGGCCACGCCGGTGATCCTGGACGCCGAGGCCACGCTGGAGAAGGTCGAGCGGCTGCTGGCCGGCGCAGCGGCCGAGGGCGTCCAGCTGGCGGTCCTCCCGGAGACGTTCGTCTCGCTCTACCCCTCGAACGCCTGGGCGCACCGCGCCGCCACGTTCGGGGGCTCGGACGAGCTGTGGGAGCGGATGTGGGAGAGCTCGGTGGACGTGCCGGGCCCCGTGGTGGACCGGCTGGCCGAGGCCTGCCGCCGGCACGACCTGCTCTGTGCGATCGGCGTCAACGAGCGCGAACGGCCCGGCACCCTCTACAACACGCTGCTGCTGCTGGGCCCGGAGGGGCTGCTCCACAAGCACCGCAAGCTGATGCCCACCCACCACGAGCGCCTCTTCCACGGCATCGGCGCCGGCGACGACCTCCAGGTGACCGAGACCGCGGCGGGGCGCGTGGGCGGGCTCATCTGCTGGGAGAACCGCATGCCGCTGGCGCGCTGGACGGTCTACCAGGGCGCGCCGCAGATCTGGGTCGCCCCGACCGCCGATGACTCCGACGGCTGGGTGGCCAGCATGCGCCACATCGCGATCGAGTCCGGGGCCTTCGTGGTCTCCGCGCCGCAGTACATCCCGCGCTCGGCGTTCGGTGACGACTTCCCGCTCGAGCTGCCGGACAAGGAGGTGTTCGGCAACGGCGGCGCGCTGATCGCCGAGCCCACCTGGGGCAAGCTGATCGCGGGTCCGCTCTACGGCGAGGAGGGCATGGTGGTGGCCGACTGCGACCTGCGCAGGGGCCTTCACGCCAAGCGCTGGTTCGAGGCGGTGGGCCACTACGGCCGCACCGAGGTGCTGACGCCGCCGGACCTCGGGGCCGACGGCGCCAGCGACTGAGCCTTCCTACGACTTGCTGGTCGTGCGCACCTTCGCCTGGCCCGGCAGCTTGGGCGCGCCGCCGTACTCGGCGATGAAGCTCTCGGTGAGCTCGCGGGCCACCGGGTCAGGATGCTGCCGGGGCGGCGATTTCATGAGGTACGCGCTCGGTCCCTCCAGCGGGCCGCCGATGCCGTGGTTCAGCGCCAGCTTGCAGCAGCGCACGGCGTCGGTCACGATGCCGGCCGAGTTGGGCGAGTCCCACACCTCGAGCTTCATCTCGGCGATCAGCGGCACATCGCCGAAGGCCTCGCCCTCGAGCCGGATGTGCGCCCACTTGCGGTCGGTGAGCCAGGGCACGTAGTCCGAGGGGCCGACGTGCACGTCGTCGGCGGGCAGCTCGTGGCCCATGATCGACGTGACGGCCCGGGTCTTCGAGATCTTCTTCGACTCGAGCCGCTCGCGCTCGAGCATGTTGTAGAAGTCCATGTTCCCGCCCACGTTGAGCTGCGAGGTGCGCTTGAGCTGCACGCCGCGCTCGTGGAAGAGCCGCGCCAGCGCACGGTGGGTGATGGTGGCTCCCACCTGCGACTTGATGTCGTCGCCGACGATGGGGAGGCCCGCCTTGCGGAAGCGCTTGGCCCAGTAGTTCTCCTGGGCGATGAACACCGGGATGCAGTTGACGAAGCCGCAGCCGGCCTCGAGTACCTGCTCCACGTACCACTTGGTCGCCTGCTCCGAGCCCACCGGGAGGTAGGAGACGACCACGTCGGTCTTCGTCTCCTGCAGGATCCCGACGATGTCGTCGGTCTCGCCCGGCGCCTTGGTGATCCTCTGCTTCAGGTACTTGCCGAGGCCGTCATGGGTCATGCCGCGATACACGGGCACGTCGAGATGGGGCACGTCGGCGAACTTGATCGTGTTGTTCTGGCCCGACCAGATCGCTTCCGAGAGATCCTTGCCCACCTTGTCGGCGTCGATGTCGAACGCCGCCGTGAACTCGATGTCGCGGACGTGATAGCCGCCCAGGTCCACGTGCATGAGGCCGGGCACCGGCTCGGCCGGGTTGGCGTCCTCGTAGTACTGGACGCCCTGCACGAAGGACGAGGCGCAGTTGCCCACGCCCACGATGGCCACCCGCACCTTCTCGGTCTGATAGCGGGAGCCGCCGTTGGTAACGATTGCGGATTCAGTCACAGAGCCCTCCTAAGGCAAAAAGGTGGCCCCGCGGCGGGGGCCAATGCTAGGAAACCCGGCGGGTGCCGACGGTTACACCGCCGCCTCCGCCAGCTGCTTCCGTACGTGGAACACGCGCTGGAAAGTCGTGAAGATCGTGAGCGCCGCCATAGCGTAGATGGCGGGCTCGAGAAGGTCGACCCCGGGGATCAGCTCCTCGTTTGCGAAGATCAGCCCGGCGGAGAGGATCACCACGCGCACCGCGCGCGAGGCGATCCCGACCTTGCACTCCACACCCAGCGCCTCGGCCCGCGCCCGGGTGTAGCTGACCATGTACGAGCCCACCACGGTGAGCACCGTCGCAAGCACGGCGAGGTCATCCCCCGACTTCGCGAACCATGCGGCCACTGCGGCCAGGACCACACCCTCCTCGATCCGGTCGAGCGTGGAGTCCAGGAACGCGCCGAACGGCGTGCCCTTGCCGGACATGCGCGAGTAGCGCCCGTCGAACATGTCCATCAGCGAGCCCAGGACGAAGGCGATCCCGGCGAGCACGAACAGCTCCTCGAAAATGAGCACGACGGCCACGAGGTTCCCGATCAGGCCGGCGACGGAGATCGCGTTCGGCGTCAGGCGCGACTCGATCAGCCGGTCCCGCGCGACCGTGCGGATCTCGGCGGCGGTCATCGGACCGCCGCGCCCGTTGCGGGCCGGGCGGGCCCGGCGGGAGTCTTCGCGGAGGTCGTCGCTCATGCTTCGGCGGTCCGCCAGGCCCAGGCCTCCGGCCGCGCGCGGGCGAAGGCGGCGCTGGCCGCGCAGGCGGAGACTGCCGCCACGAGCGCGCCGAGCGCGGCGTCCACCCAGTAGTGGTTGGCGGTGACGATGACCACGAAGGTCACCACCGCCGGGTAGGCGGCCCATACCGCCCGGAGCACGCGGTTGCGCACCAGGAAGAACGCGGGCACGGCAATCATGAGAGCGAAGGCCACGTGCATGCTGGGCACCGCCGCGAACGGGTTGTAGAGCAGGCCGGCGGTGTCCTCGGCCGACTGGCCCACGAAGCTGGCCACCGTGTCGGTGAACCCCCACTCCGGCAGGTAGCGCGGCGGGGCGGTCGGGAACGCCATGTAGCCGGCGAGGGCGAGGGCCATGCCCACCATGAACATGTTGCGCACGTAGTAGAAGGCGTAGTTGCGGGCCAGGTACAGCCACACGAGGAACGTCGTCGTCACCACGAAGTGGGAGTTGACGTACATCCAGTTGGCCCCGAAGAGCAGCCACTCCTGTCCCTTCGCCCAGGCCTGGAGGCCGGGCTCGAAGAACAGCCCAAGCGAGCGTTCGATGTCCACCAGCAGCCGGGCGTTCTCGAAGGCCAGGCTGGCCTGCCCGTCGACGAAGCCCCGCACCAGGCGGTAGGCGTAGTACGCGGCGGCGACCAGGGCGAGCTGGCGGAGGGCGTCGAGCCAACCGTTCGGCAGCCAGCGGCCGCTCTGGCGCCAGACCTGCGCCAGCTGGTCGTAGCGCGGGGGGCGGAGCACGACTGACTAGCCTAGTGGACCTTCTCGCGGCCCACTAGCTGATTGATTCCGCGGTCGCGTGTGCGCGGGGGCGCACGGGACCGAGCCGGGCGAGGGGGGTTCCTGACGTTGCGTCCAACTATCGGACGTTTCGTGCGGAACCCCCTCCCTACCCCGCCCGTTTCCCCGCCGCAGGCGGCGAAGGCGGCGCGCCAAGCAGGGCGCCACCCGCGTGCGCGAGGTCGCGGAACCAGTCGCCTAGCTGGCCGCGTCGTCGCAGCGACGGCCGCGGGAGAAGAGGCGTTCGGGCGCGAAGCGGGTGGAGAGGCGCACGAAGCCCTTGCGCTCGGCGATCACCCTCGTCCAGGCCCCGTCGGGTTCGACGCAGGCCCCCTTGGCGAACCAGTAGGGGGTCCAGCGCACCTTGACGATCGCCTCGCCGGGGCGCTTGACGTCCAACAGCAGCTCGTCGTTCTCGAACTGCTCGAGCACGAAGTTGGCGTTCCCCTGCGGGATGACGAGCGGCGTGGGCAGCAGGACCTCGAACACCCGCCAGTCGTCGGACTTCCAGCGCAGGCGTAGATAGGGCAGCCCGTCCTCGATCAAGGCTCGCTCCGCATAGGAGCTGCGGTCGGGGAGGGCCGAGGGCAACGCCACGTAGCGGACCGCGTTGTCGGCCAGCCAGCTCGCATAGGTCAGGCGGTTGAGTCCCTCGCGGTAG
Organism: uncultured Thermoleophilaceae bacterium; assembly: GCA_963821275.1. GTDB lineage: Bacteria > Actinomycetota > Thermoleophilia > Solirubrobacterales > Thermoleophilaceae > JACVRW01. The sequence continues at coordinate 563,139 of CAWGDF010000001.1, read as the reverse complement.
AAGATCGGGTGCAGCCCGGTGTCGAGCTGGCGCAGCCCGCCCCGTGCCAGCGCCGTGTCGGGTGCGATCTCGGAGCCCTCCCAGTGGCCGCGCGTGAAGGGAATCTCGATCCGGCGCTGGTCTCGCAGCGTGTAGAGCCATTGGCGCAGCGGCTCGAAGTAGTCGGAGCGGGCCGCCGGGTCGCTCACGTACTTCTGAACGTCGCGGACGGCGGCCGCCCACTGCCACACAGCCAGTGCCGTGAAGCCCACGACGAGGAACGCGAGCATTCCCGGGCGGCGGGTCCAGGGCCGGCCCCAGATCGCGCAGAGCACGACCGGCCCTCCGAACAGCGCCCCCAGGCGCGCGGCGTTGCCGCCCATCGGGGTCTCGATCAGCAGCGCCAGGATCGCGCCGAGCCCGTACAGCCCCGCTCCCCAGCGCAGGGTCCGCTCCTCGCGGGGCAGGAGCACGAGGCAGGCGCCCGCGAGGAGCAGGATCGGGATGAAGTCCTCGGGCGGAAACGGCGCCCAGCCGTCCTCCGGGAAGGCGTAAGCGAGGAACAGCGCCGGGATGAAGGCGGCCGCGGCGATGGCCACGCCCTCGAGCCACTTCGTGCGCTCACGACGGGCGGCGAGGGCAAAGGCCGCTCCGGCCAGGGCGAGGAACAGTCCGGCCACCGGGCTGCCCAGCGGACACAGCACGGCGAGCACGATCGCCAGCGCGTACCGGCGCCGCTGCAGGGCCAACAGAGCCGCCAGCCCGAGCGCCACCCCGATCGCGAAGGGCAACCGGCCCGTCAAGAGCAGGGTGGCCGTGCCCGCGCCGAACCAGATCGAGCCCCAGCGGGCGCGCTCGTCGCCGAAGGCGCCGCGCAGCAGCGGAGGGAAGAGCGCGGCCGAGGCAACGGCCGCCGCAGCGAGCACGAGCGCCGGGGAGAAGAGCCAGGAGAGCGGCGGCGAGACCACGCTGTACGCGAGCGTGTGATGCCCGCCGTACCACTGGCCGTTCCAGATCGCAAAGCCCTCCTCGCCGAACAGGTCGGCCCGGAACGCGTGCGCCGCCATGTCGACCGTCCGCGGCTGCCAGATCAGGTAGGCCAGGGCGAGGACGAGCGCGATCAGGACCGGCGCGACCCTCCACCAGTCCACCCGCTGGTACCAGCGCTCCGGCGGCGGCGTCCGGGGCGCAGGCGGCCGGCGATGTGTGGGCGCCGCCTCCTCCGGCCGGGTCGCCGGGGCGTGGGGTGGCGCGGGGAGGGGGGTCCGCACAGCGCGCAGCACGACCGGAGAGGCTAGCCGAGCCACCCGGCGACTCGATCGACCAGCTCGGGCCGTTCGTGCCAGGTCCAGTGCCCGGCGTCCACGAGCTCGAGCTCCACATCCCCTCCGAGCGCTTCCGCGTAGCGGGGGCCGAACTCCTCGCCGCCGTAAGGGTCCTTGGTCGGCCAGAGGATCAGGGCGGGGCAGCGCAGCGAGTCCAGCCGACGGCCCGCGCGCTCCAGCGCCTCGGGCGGAGAGGCGCGGTAGAGCTTCAGGATCGCGCGCTGGGTGCCGTGGTCGAAGCAGCGCCAGGCCGGCTCCCCGATCGCCGCCGGCAGCTTCCGCTTCAGCGCCCACCCGGTGGTGAAGCCCATCAGCAGCTCACCGAGCAGCGGGGTGCGCCACGCCCGGGCCACCCGGTGCCAGCGAAAGCCGGGGAGGAGCGGGAGGCAGGTGAAGAGCACGAGCCGCTCGATCCGCTGCGGGAAACGCTGGGCCAGCGCGAGGGCGGCGCCGCCCCAGTCGTGCACCACGAGCGAGAAGCGGTCAAGGCCCACCCGGTCGCAGAACGCCTCCATCCAACGGTCGTACCCGGCGATCGAGTAGTCGAACTCCGCGGGCTTCGCCGAGCGGCCGAAGCCGGGGAGGTCGGGGGCCACGCCGCCTATGCGCTCCAGGAAGGGCAGCCAGTCGAACGACGCTGTGGGCACGCCGTGCACGTACAGCACTCGGCGGTCGCCGGCCCTGAGCCAGTGAGCCTGCAGTCCTGCGATCTCGGCGTCGTGCCCGGCCACGTCCACGCGCGGTTCATACCATCCGCCCGCATGGCCGACCGCCGCAGGCTCCGCAGGATCCGTGACCGGCTGCGCCGCGAGTACGGCCGCCCCGTCCTGCATCCGCATCGACGGCCGATCGACGAGCTGATCCTCACCGTGCTCTCGCAGAACACCAACGACCGCAACCGCGACGTCGCCTACGCGAGGATGCGGGACCGCTTTCCCTCCTGGGACGAGGTGCGCGACGCTCCGGTGGCGGAGCTCGAGGACGCGCTCCGCCCAGGTGGTCTGGCGCCCACCAAGGCGGGGCGTATCCAGCAGATCCTTCGGGCGCTGGACGGCGACGACCTCTGCTGGCTCGAGGTCGCGCCCCTCGAGGAGGCGCGCGACTACCTCTGCTCGCTTCCGGGCGTGGGGCGCAAGACCGCGGCCTGCGTCCTGCTGTTCTCCTTCGGGCGCCCGGAGGTGCCTGTCGACACGCACGTGTACCGGGTGGGGAGCCGGCTCGGGCTATTCGCTCCCCGTGCCTCGGTCGACGCCGCGCACGACGAGATGCTCCGGCTGGTCGACCCCGACGACGCCTACGAGGTGCACGTACTCCTGATCAGGCATGGGCGCCGCACGTGCGTCGCGCGGGCCCCCCGCTGTGGCGAGTGCCCGCTGCGGAGGATGTGCCCCGAGGGCCGCCGGCGGTTGGCCGGCCGATGAGCGAGCGGGCGCTTCGCTACACCGCGGAGCTCGCGCTGGTGGGCATCGCGGCCGTCTGGGGCGTGACCTTCGTGATGGTCCAGGACGCCATCGCGCTGCTGCCCACGATGGCCTTCCTCGCCTATCGCTTCCTGCCCGCGGCCCTGCTCGTGGCGCTGGTCTTTCGCCGCCAGCTGCGCCGGCTCTCGCCTGCGGGCTGGAGAGCAGGTCTCGTCATGGGGGCCTTCCTGACTTCCGGCTACGTGTTCCAGACGCTCGGGCTGGAGGAGACGAGCGCTTCGAACACCGGCTTCATCACGGGGCTGTTCGTGGTGATCACGCCGGTGCTCGGCGCGCTTGTGCTGGGTGAGCGGGTGACCCCGCTGGCCTGGAGCGCCGCGCTCGTCGCGGCGCTCGGCCTCTACCTCCTCTCGGGCGCGGGCGGCGAGCTGAACCTGCGCGGGGACGGCCTTGTCCTGCTCGCGGCGGTCTCGTTTGCGGCTCACATCCTGGCCACGTCAAGGGGGGTGGCCGACCACGACGTGGGTGCTCTGCTGGCCGTGCAACTGGGCGTATGCGGACTGGTATGCCTCGTGGTCGCGGCCGCTGCGGGATCGCTGGAGGCGCCGAAAGGGTGGACGGTCTGGTCGGCGCTGATCGTCACTTCGCTGGTGGCCAGCGCGCTGGGCTACTTCGTCCAGAGCTTCGCCCAGCAGCATGCCCCGCCGGCCCGTACCGCCCTGATCCTCGCCTCGGAGCCCGCGTTCGCGGGCCTGTTCGGCTGGCTGCTGGCGGGCGACCGCCTCTCGGCCGCCGGCTGGCTCGGCGCGGCCCTGATCATGGCGGCGATCGTGGCCGTCGAGGCCGTGCCCCGCTTTCGCCCGCCCCGGCCGCTGCCCGAGGGGTGACCGGGGCGGTGTTCTCCGCCGCTCGCGCGGGGGCGCTGAGGAGCGAGTCCCCGGGCTGGCTGTTCGCCGCGCTGCTGGCGCTGCCGTTCTTGATCGGGATCGCGGTGCTCCAGGGCCTGACCGTGGAGATCGACACCTTCCACGGCAGCGACGCGCGCGTGTATCAGCTGCCCACCGTCCTCCAGCTGTCGGAGAGGCTGGACCTGTCCAGCTACCCGTCGGCCCAGACGCCTCTCTTCCACCTGATCATGGCCGGCTGGGGCAAGCTGGTCGGCTTCGAGCTCTGGAAGCTGCGGCTGCTGTCCGTGGCGATCTCCTACGGGATGGCGCTCGCGCTTCTTCACCTCCTGCGCCGCGCCACGCCGCTGGGCGCCTGGCCGGCGTTTGCCCTGACGCTCGTGTTCACGCTGTCGCCGTACGTCTTCGGCGCCTCGTTCACGCTGCTCACGGACAACCTGGCGCTCCTGTTCGCGTTCCTGGCCCTCGAGCGAATCGAGCGCTTTCATTCCAGCGGATCCCTCGCCGCCTTCGCGCTCGCCTGCATGGCTATTGCGGGCGCGGTGCTCACCCGGCAGTCCTTCCTCTGGCTGGCCCTGGTGGCGGCCTGGTTTCTGCTTCGCAGCCGCGCGCCGCTCGCGCGGCGGGCGGCCGGCGCCGCGCTGCTCGGAATCGCCCTGGTGCCGCTGGCCGCCTTGGTGGTGGAGTGGGGAGGGCTGGTGCCCCCGGGGGCCGACCCGGCCTCCTGCGGGCTCTGCACGGATCGCCCCGGTGTCGGGCGCGACGCGCTGACCCTGCGCACGGCGGTGTTCACGCTGGCGCTCCTCGGCGGCTACGCCGTGCTGGTCTTCGGGCCGTCACTGGTGCGGCGCGGACGGCTCTGGCGCACCTCGCTCAGGGTGCAGATCGGGCTGGCCGTGGCGGTCGGGGTGCTCCTCCTGCTCCTGTCACCGCTGGCCTACCAGGCGATCGTCCCCGGCCAGGCCGGAGACGCCGGCTACCTCTGGAAGCTCTCCGATCGCGTGCCGGTGGTGCTCGGCAGCTCGCTGCTCTTCTGGCTGCTCGTGCCGCTGGGCTGCGGGGCGGTCCTGCTCCTGGTCCGGCGGGCGGGGCTCGAGTCGCTGGCGGCGGTCTACCTGGCGGCGTTCCTGCTGTCGACTCTGCCCGTGCGCCTCGTCTACCAGAAGTACTTCGATCCCTTCGCGCTGCTGGCCCTCGCGCTGCTGGCCCGGCCGCCGGACCTGCGCAACCTCTGGGACTACGCGGGGATCGCGCTGATGTGCGTCGCCTTCATCGCCTACGCCCTGAGCTTCGCGCACTAGCGGGCCGACAGGAGGTCGACGACGAACACCAGCGTCTCGTTCGGCGCGATGTCCGGCGCGCGACCTTCCGAGCCGTAGGCCTGCTCCGGGGGAATCGTCAGCTGCCGCCGGCCGCCCTTGCGCATGCCCACGATGCCCTTGTCCCAGCCGGGTATCACCTGGCCTGCTCCCAGCCGGAACTCCGAGGGCTGGCCGATGTCCCACGAGGCGTCGAACTGCTCGCCGGTGGAGAAGGCCATCCCTACGTATTGGATGGTGACCCTGTCGCCCGGCCTTGCCGGCCGCCCCTTGCCCTTGACGATGTCCTCCGTGACCAGCCTGCGGGGCGGCGAGCCGGTCGGCTTCGGGATCTCCGGCTTGGTGCTCGTATCCTTGAGCCGGGCCAGGGTCTCCATGATGCTGGTCTCGGTCTGAGTCTCGGCCGACCCGGCGCTGTCGCCGGCGCCCCCCTCGTCGTCGCCCCCACACCCCGCCGCAGGCGACCCGACGAGGACGAGCAGCAGAGCGAGACGCAGGAGTGCGGTCACGAGCGGCGGGAAGCCTAAATGACCGCATTCGCGCGGGCCCCGGTCGATTCCGCTCGGCTGCTCTGGCAGGCGGCGGAAAATCTGCCATACTTCCGCTTAGATTTATTCCACTGAAGATTAGGCGATAAAGGAGCACTAACGGATGGGAAAGACGATCGGCATCGATCTGGGCACGACCAACTCGTGCATGGCGATCCTCGAGGGCGGCGAGCCCACCGTGGTCGAGAACGCCGAGGGTGCGCGCACAACCCCCTCGGTGGTCGCGTTCACGGAGGGCGGTGAGCGGCTCGTGGGCGCGCCGGCAAAGCGCCAGGCGGTCACGAACCCGGAGAACACGGTCTTCTCGATCAAGCGCTTCATGGGGCGCAAGGAGGCCGAGGTCAAGGAGGAGGAGAAGATCGTCCCGTTCGAGGTCGTGTCCGGCCCGAACGGCGACGCCCGCGTGAAGGCGGGGGGCAAGGAGTTCGCCCCGCCGGAGATCAGCGCGATGATCCTCCAGAAGCTGAAGGCGGACGCCGAGGCCTATCTCGGCGACACGGTCGACGCCGCGGTCATCACGGTGCCGGCCTACTTCAACGACGACCAGCGCCAGGCGACGAAGGACGCCGGCAAGGTCGCGGGGCTCGACGTCAAGCGCATCATCAACGAGCCGACCGCGGCGGCGCTGGCTTACGGCCTCGACAAGGAAGAGTCCGACCAGACCATCCTGGTCTTCGACCTCGGTGGCGGCACCTTCGACGTGTCGGTGCTCGAGATCGGTGACGGGGTCTTCGAGGTGAAGTCCACCGCGGGTGACAACCACCTCGGCGGCGACAACTTCGACAAGGCGGTCGTCGACTTCCTGGTGGCCGAGTTCAAGAAGGCCGAGGGCGTCGACCTGTCCCAGGACAAGATGGCCCTTCAGCGCCTCTACCAGGAGGCCGAGAAGGCCAAGACCGAGCTCAGCTCGGCGCAGGAGACGCAGATCAACCTGCCGTTCATCACGGCGGTCGACTCGGTGCCCAAGCACCTCAACCAGCGCCTCACGCGCTCGAAGCTGAACGAGCTCACGGCCGACCTGCTCGACCGCGTGGTCGCTCCGACCAAGCAGGCGCTGGCCGACGCCGGCCTCGAGGGCGGCAGCGGCATCAACCACGTGGTGCTGGTGGGCGGCATGACCCGCATGCCGGCGGTGCAGGAGAAGGTCAAGGAGCTCACCGGCAAGGACCCGCACCGGGGCGTCAACCCGGATGAGGTCGTGGCCGTGGGCGCCGCTATCCAGGCCGGCGTGCTGGCCGGCGACGTCAAGGACGTGCTGCTGCTCGACGTCACCCCGCTCACCCTGGGCATCGAGACCAAGGGCGGCGTGATGACGAAGCTCATCGAGCGCAACACCACGATCCCGACCCGCAAGTCGGAGATCTTCTCCACCGCTGAGGACAACCAGCCGAGCGTGGAGGTCCACGTGCTCCAGGGCGAGCGCGAGATGGCCGTCTACAACAAGTCGCTGGGCAAGTTCCAGCTCACCGGCATCCCGCCGGCGCCGCGGGGCATCCCGCAGATCGAGGTGACGTTCGACATCGACGCGAACGGAATCGTGAACGTCGGCGCGAAGGACCTGGGCACCGGCAAGGAGCAGAAGATCGAGATCAAGGCCGGCTCCGGGCTGGACGACGCCGAGGTCGAGCGCATGGTCAAGGACGCCGAGGCTCACGCCGAGGACGACCGGCGCCAGCGCGAGGTGGTCGAGACCCGCAACGCGGCCGAGAACGCCGCCTACCAGGCCGAGCGCCAGGTGGCGGAGATGGGCGACTCGCTCGACTCGTCCTCCAAGGAGGAGATCGAGGCCGCCATCAAGGACGTGCGCGACAACCTCGAGTCCGACGACGTGAACCTGCTGCGCCAGAAGACGGACGCGCTGCAGGCCGCCTTCCACAAGGTGTCCGAGCAGATGTACGCGGCGGCCGCCCAGCAGCAGCAGGCAGCCAACGGCGCGCCGACGGACGGCGCTTCCACGGACGGCTCCGCCGACGAGGAGGAGGTCGTTGACGCCGAGGTGGTCGAGGGCGAGGAGAAGTCCTAGCCATGGCCAATCCGTACGAGCAGAAGCGGCCGGCCGCGGACGAGCGGCCGGCCGAGGAGCCGGTCGCTCCCGAGGAGGAGCCGGTCACCTCGCGCGACGAGGCCGGCGAGCCCGGCGGCGACGAGGACGCCTCGAACGAGGCCGAGCGCATGGCCGAGAAGGAAGAGGCCGAGGACGAAGATCCGCTCGCCCGCGCGACGCGTGAGCGCGACGAGTACCTCGACGTGGCCCGCCGCACCCAGGCCGACTTCGAGAACTTCCGCAAGCGCGCGGCGAAGGAGGCCGCCGCGGCGGGTGAGCGCGCCCGCGGCGGGCTCGTGCGCGAGCTCCTGCCCGTGGTGGACAACCTCGAGCGGGCGCTCAACTCGGCCGGCGAGGGCGAGCAGCACCTCGCAGAGGGGGTGCGGCTCGTGCACTCGGAGCTGATTGCGGTGCTGGAGCGCAACGGCGTCGAGCAGTTCGACCCCAAGGGCGAGTCCTTCGACCCGACCGTGCACGACGCCCTCTCGACCCGCAGTCAGGACGGTGCGGAGCCGGGCGTGGTGTTGGACGTGGTCGAGAAGGGCTACCGCGCCAACGGCTCGGTGCTCCGTCCGGCCCGCGTGGTCGTCTCCGGGTAGACCCATGGCGGCGGTCAAGGATCCCTACAAGACGCTTGGCGTCTCCAGGAAGGCCTCCGACGAGGAGATCAAGAAGGCCTACCGCAAGCTCGCCCGCGACTACCACCCGGACAGGAACAACGGCGACGAGGCGGCCGAGGAGCGCTTCAAGGACGTCCAGGAGGCCTACTCGATCCTCTCCGACCACGACAAGCGGAAGGCCTACGACTCCGGCGGCGGCATCTTCGGCGGGGGCGGGTTCGACCCGGGGTCCTTCCGGACCGGTCAGGGCGGCTTCGGAGGCTTCGGCGACATCCTCTCCGATCTGTTCGGCAACGCCGGCGGTGCGCGAGGCGGGCCGCGCCCGTCGGAGCGCGGCCGCGACCTCGAGACCGAGGTGCACATCTCCTTCGACCAAGCCATGGAGGGCGCCCAGGTGCCGGTATCGGTGCCGCTGTCCGCTCCCTGCCCCACCTGTCACGGCACCGGCGCAAAGCCGGGCACCCAGCCCACCGTCTGCAGCCGCTGCCAGGGGCGCGGGGTCGAGGCCGAGTCGCAGGGCCTGTTCTCGATCTCCCAGCCCTGCCGGCAGTGCGGAGGCACCGGCACCGAGATCAAGGATCCCTGCCCCACCTGCAGCGGAGCCGGGCGCACGCGTCAGGTCAAGCGGTATCGCGTGAACATCCCGGCGGGGGTCCGGGACGGCAGCCGGGTGCGGCTGGCGGGGAAGGGCGAGGCCGGGCTGCGCGGCGGTCCGGCGGGCGACCTGTACGCGATCACCCGGGTCACCGAGTCGCCGATCTTCGCGCGCCGCGGCGACAACCTCGAGGTGGACGTGCCCATCACCATCCCCGAGGCCATTCGCGGAGCCACGATCGAGGTGCCCACGCTCAGCGGCACGAAGCGGATCCGCGTGCCCCCGGGCACCAAGCACGGCACCGTGCAGCGTCTGCGCGGCGAGGGCCCGCCGAAGCTCAGCGGGCGAGGACGCGGCGACATCCACTACCGGCTCAACATCGATGTGCCCAGCTCGCTGTCGCGCGAGCAGGAGGAGGCGGTCGACGAGCTGGCGTCGGTCATCGACGGCAACCCGAGAGAGGGCCTGCTCTCGCAGAATCGGTAGATGGCACAGTCCCCCGACAGCGACCGCGGCGTCTACATGATCTCGGTGGCGGCCGAGCTGGCCGGGATGCATCCCCAGACGCTTCGGATCTACGAGTCGCGGGGACTGATCACGCCCAAGCGCTCACCGAAGAACACGCGGCTCTACTCGCAGGAGGACGTCGACCGGCTGCTCCGAATCCAGGAGCTGACCACCGAGCTCGGCATGAACCTCGCCGGGGTCGAGAAGGTGTTCGAGCTGGAGCGCGAGATCAAGCGGATGCGCCGGCGCATGCGCGTGTTGGAGCGCCAGGCGGGCCGGGTGCAGGAGGAGCTCGAGGCCGAGCTCGAAAGGGTGCGCCGCTCGGTCAAGCGGGAGCTCGTGCTCTACGAGCCTCCCGGACAGCAGCTGATGGCGCCCGGTCCGGCCGTGCGCGTCCGCATCGAGCGCCCCGAGCGCTGACTCGGCGCGGTATGACGTCGCTCCGCGGGCGCCGCCTGCTGAGCCTAGTCCGATTCGGGCTGCGCTTGCGTGAGCGCGCGACGAAGGGCTCGGCTGCGCTGCTCCGCTCGGAGCGCCCGTTCCCTCCAGACCTGGGCACGGGAGCGCTGCCTTGCGGCCGCCTGCTCCAAGCCCGCTGCCCTCGCGTTGGCGGCGTCCAGCTTGGACTCCAGCTCCAGCGCTGCCGCCCGCTGTTCCTGGGCGGCAGCCGCGCTCTCGGAGCCGGAGTCGTCGTCGCCTCCGAGCAGGAGCCCCAGGGCGAGGCCCAGCGCAACCAGGCAGGCCAGCCCGAGCGCCGTGATCGCCGCCAGCCGGGGGCGCTCCCTGATGGTGCGGGTCACGCGCCGGGCCTCAGATCAGCTTCTCCACGACCTCTACGCCCAGGCGCTTGACCGGAAGCCGCGTGTCGCGCCGCAGGGCGTCCAGCGAGTACGTGGCGGAGTCGAGCATCACACGGAGGCGATCGTCGTAGGGAATGGTCACGTGCCGGCCGATCCCGAAGCGGCGGAAGGCGGACTCGATCACCTGGCGGTCGCCCGAGCGCTCGGACGGCGCGCGATTGAGGACCACCGTCAGGCGCTTGCGGTTGATGCTCTCTTCGTCGCCGCCGCTGTCCCAGCCGGCCTCGGCGTTCAGATAGCGCAGCGCGCCCAGAACCTTCTCGGCGGTGACGTACTCGGGTGTTGTGACCAGCAGCGCCTGGTCGGCGCGGCGGATGCCGAACTGGGCCAGCGGATCCACGATGCCGGTCCCGAGATCGAGCAGGATCACCTCGTAGAAGCGCCCGAGCAGGTCGAGCACATCGCCGTAGGCCTCCGGGGTCATCGCCGCCATCACCTCGGCCTGCTCCGGAGCCGCGAGCACGTGCAGCCCGCTGGGTAGCTGCGAGACGTACGCGAGCACGTCGGATACGGACTCGATGTGGTCGACGTGGGGAAGCAGGTCGGCAAGCGAACGGTCGCTGCGCCCGTCGTCCGGGGTGAGCGAGGCTAGCGTCCCGAAGTCGCGGTTGGCGTCCACGGCGACCACACGCAGGTTGAGCGCCTCGGCGAGCAGGTTGCCGACAATGAAGGTGCAGGTGGTCTTGCCCACTCCACCCTTCGGCGAGACGACGGCGATCGTGTTAGAGCGCGTGGCCTGTGGCGCTCCGGTAAGGGACTCCTCCAGCTCCTGCTCGCGCCGCTCGCCCTCGCTGGTGGCCAGGGTGCGCAGCCGGCCACGCAGCCGCGACCAGGCGTTCTCCTGTAGCTCGCGTCCCTCCACCACCGGCCGCGAGTAGACGTCGCCGCGGCGAAAGCGGGCCGAGTCGGGGATGCGGCGCGGAGGCTCGGGCTCCTTCCGGGCCGGCGTCTCCCGCTCCGGGGCGGCGGGGGGCGGGGATTCCGCCGCGGGCTTGCGGGCGCGAGGGGGTCGCGGGCCGGCCGTGGTGCCGGTGAGGCGAAAGCGGGGAGGCCCGGGGGGCGAATCCTCGGTCATCGTCTCTCTATACCCGGTAGGTGTTGCAGACTTCCTCCAAGATTTCGTATTGTGCCGGGCCGGGGGTCAGTGGCGAGGTGCGCGGCGACGACAACGGAAGTCTGAACCCGCTGGGCGACATCGAAGTCCAGCGCGCGCTGGCTCTCGCGCGTGCGCGTGAGAGCTACCCGCTCCTGCCGCGGGACACGCTCGTTCAGTACTGCGATGCCGCCTGGCAGGCGGCCGTGCGTGCGGACCCGAAGGGCCGCGATCTGCTCGGGGCCTTCGACCGCGCCCTGCTGACCATTGCCTGGACGCATCGCCGCACCGGCGGGCGGGTGCCGCTGCAAGAACTGGTGGAGCAGACGATCCCGCGCATCGCGCTGCAGCCCTTCGTTGCTGCGCCGGCTGTGGTCGCGGAGAGCGAGTCCGAGGCGGGGGAGGCCGAGGAGGTGGCCGCCCAGCCGTCGCGCCGCCCCCTGCTCCGCCGTCCACTTCTGCGGGTTCCGTTCACCTCGCCGCTGCCCGTCGGCGCCGCGGTGGCGGCCGGCGCGATCGGCCTGACTCTTCTCCATGAGACGCGGGTGTTGCCGATCGGCCCGCTGGAGCAGTCGGCCAACGACGAGGCCGACGTGGCGGACCGGTCGTCGCCGCGCGGGAGCGCCGGCAGCGATCCTGCCCCGGCGGTCGAGGACCCGCTTGCCATTGCCTCGCTTGGTTCCGGCGGCGCGGCCCCCGTGTTCGCGGCGCCCGAGCCCGGGACCGCGGGCGCCGGCGGATCCAAGGGCGCTGCAGCTGCGGCCGCGCAGACCGCGGACTCCGGTCGCACCGCTGCGGCGGGCGGAGGCGGGGGAGCGGCGCCCAAGGCTCTCTCCGGCTCGACCGACTCCGGCGAGGTGGCCTCGACCCAGCCCGCGCCCGCCGCCCCAGTGGAAGCCCCAGCGCCCCCGGCACGGACTCCGGTGGTCACGATCCAGCTTCCCGAGCCGCGGGTCGTGCTCGCGTACGCCGATCCTCCGCGCCCCGAGCCGGTGCCCGACGAACCGGACGAGCCGGAGGAGGCGGACAGCGGTCGGCTCGGCGAGGATCCCGACATCGACGAGCCCCTCGACGCGACGCCGCCCGAGGAGGACGCTGAGCCCCCGGAGAGCGACGACGACGCGGATCGCGCCCCCGGGAGCGACCGTGACGACCGCGACGAGCGTTACCCGTGGGACGGCGAGCGGCGTGAGGTGATCGAGCAGCACGACGGCAGCGGATCGGGACCCGCCGATCCCGGCGACGAGGAGCCCGGCGACGACGAGGACGAGGCGGAGGCCCCGCCGCCGGCGGCTCCCGCCGCGCCGGCGCCGGCGGCGCCCGCTCCGGCTACGCCTGCTCCCGCGCCCTCGGCACCCACCTCGCCGCCGGCGACGGCCGCGCCTCCGCCGGCAACGACCACCGCGCCGCCGGCGACGGCGGCCCCGCCAGCTCCCGCTTCTCCGCCCGCGGCCCCCGCTGCTCCGCCGCCGCGCGACCACCTCTCTGCCCGCCGACGAGCAGGCTCCACCCCCTTCGCCTTCGGGCTAGTCCCTGGCTGGCCCTGCGCCCCCTGCGGGCTCAGGACCCGGGCCCGCCCAGCGCCAGCTCGTGCCGGTGGCGGCCGGCGGCGATCAGCAGCCGTGTCGCCTCCGCCGGGGGCGCAGGCACGAAGGCCGTGTCGCCGCGCAGGTGCTGGCCCGGGATCCAGCCCCCGCCCTGGGGGGTGTAGGCGGTGTCGACGTCGTCCCAGAGCGAGAAGCTCTGCGGTGGGCGGTGCTCGGCGCCGCCGCGGTCGGGGTCGGCCGGAGGCGAGACGAACAGCCAGCGCAGCAGAACCCCGTCGCTGTAGATCTCGGCCGCGAGCAGGTGCAACCCGGGAACCTCACGGGCGGCCGGCGCGCGCACCACGCGACGCAGGTGGACGCCGCGGAAGGGGGCGTAGGCGGTGCTGGTGATCTCCCGCAGCCGCCGGTAGAAGCGCTCGCGATCCGCCTCGGTCACGAGTCCGAGCGAGGCGAGCGTGTCGAATGCGGCCGAAACGTTCACCACCGCCTGGTCGGCCTCGGTGCGGACGAGGTTGGGGTCGATCGGGCGCCTCGGCGTGGTCTCCACCCGAGTCAGGTTCTCCTCGAGCAGGCGAAGAGCGCGCCGGCGCAGCTCCAGCGCGGCGGCCTCTTCAGCTTCCGGAGGCTCGTTCACGCGCGGGCCACTGTAGCCCGTCAGCCCGGGCTCGACGGGCGCGGTGAGTACCCGCGCCGGCGGCCGATCGCGCCGAGCATCCGCAGCGCGCCGCCGACGACGGGCTGCGGGCCGGCGAGCCGGATGACATCGCCGTACTCGGTCAGGTAGGCGCCGAAGGCCAGCGGGCTGGGCATGCCGTTGCGGCCCACCCGCTCCGAGCGCAGCAGCCCGTCGAGCGCCGCGAACCATTCGTGGGTGCGCCCCGCGGGAGACGTGCGCCAGAGCGCCCGGGCCGGCACGTCGGCAGCGTTCCACATCTGGTGCACGGCGCCGCGCGGCACCTCGAGCACCTCGCCGCGCGACAACCGGTGCTCGTGCCCGTCCACACGCGCCCACAGGGTGCCGTCCAGCACCTCGAAGCGCTCGTCCTGGCTGGGATGGAAGTGCTTCGGCGGCGGCCTGCCGCCGGGGCCCCACTCCCCCTCGACCTCGAGCGCGTCGGGCCCGCGCTCGCGTACCGTCACGGTCTCGTGGGGAGTGAGCTTGAACGTGGTCACACACGCATTCAAGGCCAAGAAGAGGGATGGTGTCGCAGTCGAATCGGGTGGACAGCGCCCGCGCGCATGGCTAAACTGATCAAGACCTTATACTCTTCGACTTAGATTTTCTATGCAAGCTGATCGGTTCACAGTCAAGTCTCAGGAGGCCCTCGCCGCTGCTCAGCGGCTGGCCGGCGCGCGCCGCAACCCCGAGGTCGCGCCAGCGCACCTGCTCGTCTCCCTGCTGGAGCAGGAGGGCGGCATCGTCGTGCCGGTGCTGCGGCGGGCGGGCGCCGACCCAGAGCGCGTTCGGCGGCGGGCCAACGAGGCGCTCGACGGCCTGCCGACCGTCAGCGGTGAGGCCACGAGCGCCCCGGCCCTCGGCAGCGGTCTGATCGAGCTGCTCCAGGGCGCCGACGACGAGGCGCGCGGCATGGGCGACGAGTACGTCTCCACCGAGCACCTGCTGCTCGCGCTGGCGGCCGACCCGAAGATCGACGCCGGCGCCTCCCGCGACCAGCTCGCGGACGCGGTGCAGGAGGTGCGCGGCCCCCACCGCGTGACCGATCAGAACCCCGAGGACCGCTATCAGGCCCTGGAGAGGTTCGGCCGCGACCTGACCGAGGCTGCCGAGCAGGGCAAGCTCGACCCGGTCATCGGGCGCGACGACGAGGTTCGTCGCGTGATCCAGGTGCTGAGCCGGCGCACCAAGAACAACCCGGTGCTGATCGGCGAGCCGGGCGTCGGCAAGACGGCGATCGTGGAGGGCCTGGCCCAGCGCATCGTGTCCGGCGACGTGCCCGACTCGCTGCGCGACCGTCGCGTCATCGCCCTCGACATCGGCGCGCTCATCGCCGGCTCGAAGTACCGCGGCGAGTTCGAGGACCGGCTGAAGGCGGTGCTGAAGGAGATCGCCGAGGCCGAGGGCCAGGTCATCCTCTTCATGGACGAGCTGCACACGATCGTCGGGGCCGGCGCCGCGGAGGGCGCGGTCGACGCCGCCAACCTCCTGAAGCCGATGCTCGCCCGGGGTGAGCTGCGTGCCGTCGGCGCCACCACGCTCGACGAGTACCGCAAGCACATCGAGAAGGACGCGGCGCTCGAGCGGCGCTTCCAGCCCGTGTACGTGGAGGAGCCGAGCGTCGAGGACACGATCGCGATCCTCCGCGGGCTGAAGGAGCGCTACGAGGTCCACCACGGCGTCCGCATCCAGGACTCGGCCATCATCGCCGCGGCCACCCTCTCCCACCGCTACATCGCCGACCGCTTCCTCCCCGACAAGGCGATCGATCTCATCGACGAGGCGGCCTCGCGGCTGCGCATCGAGATCGACTCGATGCCGATCGAGATCGACACCGTGGAGCGGCGCATCCAGCAGCTCGAGATCGAGCAGCAGGCCCTGCGCAAGGAGAAGGACGAGGCATCGGTGGCCCGGCGCGAGGCGATCGAGCGCGAGCTCGCCGACTTGCGCGAGCGCTCCAACGAGATGAAGGCCCACTGGCGGGGCGAGAAGGAGGCCATCGAGGCCATCCGCCAGGCCAAGGAGCAGCTCGAGCAGGCCCACCGCGACACCGAGCGGGCCGAGCGCGAGGCCGACCTCCAGCGCGCCGCAGAGCTGCGCTACGGCGAGATTCCGCGGCTGCAGGAGCTCGTCAAGGACGAGGAGGCCCGGCTCGCGGGCATCCAGTCCGACCGGACCTTCCTCAAGGAGGAGGTCGACGACGAGGACGTGGCCGAGGTCGTCGCCAAGTGGACGGGCATCCCCGTCTCGAAGCTGATGGAGGGCGAGGTGGCCAAGCTCGTGCACATGGAGGAGCGCCTCCACGAGCGCGTGATCGGCCAGGACGAGGCGGTCGAGGCCGTCTCCAACGCCCTGCGCCGCTCGCGCGCCGGCCTGCAGGACCCGAACCGGCCGATCGGCGCGTTTCTCTTCATCGGCCCCACCGGCGTCGGCAAGACCGAGCTGGCCCGGGCGCTCGCCGAGTTCATGTTCGACTCCGAGCAGGCCATGGTCCGCATCGACATGTCCGAATACATGGAGAAGCACTCGGTGGCCCGGCTCCTGGGCGCGCCCCCCGGCTACGTGGGCTACGAGGAGGGCGGGCAGCTCACCGAGGCCGTCCGCCGGCGCCCCTACACGGTGGTGCTGCTGGACGAGATCGAGAAGGCGCACCCGGACGTCTTCAACGTCCTGCTCCAGCTCATGGACGACGGTCGTCTAACCGACGGCCAGGGCCGCACGGTCAACTTCAAGAACGCCGCGGTGATCATGACCTCGAACGTCCCGGGCGGCATGGACGGGGTGCGGGCGACCTTCAAGCCCGAGTTCGTCAACCGCCTCGACGAGATCGTCCAGTTCCACCAGCTCACGCGCGAGGAGATCGGCCAGATCGTCGAGCTGCAGGTGGCCAAGCTGGTCGAGCGCGTGCGCGAGAAGGGCGTGGAGGTCGAGCTGACCGACGACGCGCGGACGCTGCTCGGCAACCTGGGCTATGACCCGACCTACGGCGCGCGGCCGCTCAAGCGCGTGATCCAGAAGCGCCTGGTCGACCCGCTGGCCCTGCGGCTGCTGGACGGCGAGTTCGGCCCCGGCGACCACGTGCTGGTCGACGCCTCCGAAGGTGAGCTGACCTTCGCCAAGGCGCCGGCGGCGCAGCCGGCCGCGGCCTAGCCTGGCAGCCCACCCCCGAGACAGGCGAGCGGAAGGGTGTGGGCCCTTCTGATGCTCGGATGCGGCATTGAAAGGGCCCAGGCCCCCCGTTGGCGGGAGCCCGGGCGTTCGGGCCGGGTCAATGCCTCCGCGGATTGAAGATCGTGAAGCGCCACCTGTAGCGCTGGGCGGGAGGCTTGTCGAGATACCTGCGGCGGGTGTCGAAGCGGATGACGTGCCGGCCGTTGGGCGCCCGCGGTCCGAACAGTCGCCTGGTCGCCTCGACCTTTCCACAGGCTCCCCTCACCGGCCCGATCCGCAGGTTGCGGACCGTTCCCCGGTGCACGATGTGCGCGTACAGCGTGCTGCCCCTGGTGAAGCCGACCCCCGTGATCCGCCGTCGCCGCGAGGGCTGCCCGCCATCCGGCCGGATGTCCACTTTCAGCTCGCTGATCCGCAGCTCGATTGAGGCGCTCAGCGTCGGGTTGGCGCGGTCGATGGCCGCGTACGTACGCGTCTCCGAGCCGCGCGCGTTGGCCACCGGGAGGTCGGCCTCCACCTCTCCCGCCGGGTCGGCCATGATGTCCTCGTCGTCCCGCGTCGGGATCAACTTGCCGTCGCGTGTGAAGTCCACGATGCCGCCCGCGCTGAAGCCGCTGCCGCGGAAGGTGACCTTCTCCCCGGTCCCGTAGCACGGCTTCGACGGGGTCACGGCCAGCGTGGCCGCCGACGCGGCGGCCGGGACGCTGAGCGCGACCGCACCGGTCGCGGCGAGGGTGAGGGCCAGTCTCATTCGCTGTTTCAGGTGGGGTTCTGGTCGTGCGGGTACATTGCGCGCGGCGACGTGCCTAAACGAAAGGATGCCCAATGCCGACCTATGTGATGCTCAGCACCCTTACACCGGAAGGCGTTCAGACCATCAAGAGCAACCCTCAGCGGATCCGTGAGGTGAACAAGGAGATCGAGCAACTCGGTGCGACGGTGCGGGCACAGTGGGCCGTCCTCGGCCAGTATGACTTCGTGAACGTCATCGAGGCGCCGGACGAGGCTACGGTCGCGCGCGTTTCCCTGGAGCTGGGGTCGCGGGGAACCGCGCGCTACGAGACGCTTACCGCGATTCCCGTGGACGACTTCATCGCCGCGCTTTGAGCCGCGTCCTCGTCGTCGGCGGCGGCGGCCGCGAGCACGCGCTGGTGCGCACTCTCCTGCGCAGCCCACAGCGTCCCCAGGTGCTGGCGGCGCCCGGCAACGCGGGTATCGCCCGCGACGGGGTTGAGTGCCTGTCCGAGGACGGCCTCGTCGACACGGCCGTACAGCGCGAGGTCGACCTGGTGGTGGTGGGGCCCGAGGCCCCGCTCGTGGACGGGCTGGTGGATCGGTTGGAGGCGGCCGGCGTCCGGGCCTTCGGCCCCCGGCGCGACGCGGCTCGGGTAGAGGGCTCAAAGGCCCACGCCAAGGAGCTCATGCGGGCCTGTGGTGTGCCCACGGCCGGGTACGTCCGCTTCCACGACCGCGAGGAGGCCGCGGCCCACCTGGCCTGCGCGTCCTACCCGGCCGTGCTGAAGGCGGACGTGCTCGCGGCCGGCAAGGGCGTGATCATCGTCGAGACCGAGCGCGGGGCGCGCGAGGCGCTCGACGTGTTCTTCGCCGAGAAGCGCTTCGGCGAGACCGAGGTGATCCTGGAGGAGTTCCTCGAGGGCGAGGAGCTCTCCCTGCTGGCGCTCTGCGACGGCGAGCGAGCGCTCCCGCTCGCGCCCGCGCAGGACTACAAGCGCATCTTCGACGGCGACCGCGGTCCGAACACCGGGGGGATGGGCAGCTACTCGCCGGTGCCGGGAATCGACGAGGCGCGGGCCAGGGAGCTCGCCCGCCAGGTGCACCAGCCCATCGTGGACGAGCTGCGCCGCCGCGGGACACCGTTCCACGGCGTCCTGTACGCCGGTCTCATGATGACCGCCGCCGGGCCGAAGGTGCTCGAATACAACTGCCGCTTCGGCGATCCGGAGACCCAGGCGGTGCTGCCCCGGCTGCAGTCGGACCTGGTCGAGCTGCTGGAGGCGGCCACCCGGCCCGGTGGTCTCGCGGGGTTGGAGCCGGAGTGGTACTCCGACTGGTCGGTGACCGTGGTGCTCGCCTCGCGTGGGTATCCGGCGTCCTCCTCCAAGGGTGACGTGATCAGCGGCCTCGACGAGGCGGCTGCCGCCGGCGCGGAGGTCTTCCACGCCGGCACCGCGCAGCAGAACGACGAGATCGTGACGGCCGGCGGGCGCGTGCTGGGCGTGACCGCGCTGGGGGCCACGCCCGGCGAGGCGCGGGAGCGGGTCTACGCCGCCGCCGAGCGGGTCCGGTTCGAGGGGCGCCAGCTCCGAACCGACATTGCCGCCCGCGCCGTCGATAGGGTCGAGGCCTGATGGGCACCGAGGAGCTCCCCGCCGCGTCCTCGACGCCGGTGACCGAGACCGAGGTCGGGCACGAGTTCGACGCGCTGGACGTGGACGCACCGCGTGTGGGCATCGTGATGGGGAGCAAGAGCGACATGCCGGTCATGGAGAAGGCCGGCGCCGAGCTCGAGCAGCGCGGGATCCGCCACGAGATCCGCGTGATGAGCGCGCACCGCGACCCCGACACGGTGGCCGACTACGCCAAGAACGCGAAGTTCCGGGGGCTGCGGGTGATCATCGCCGGCGCGGGTCTGGCCGCTGCTCTACCCGGCGTGGTGGCGGCGCACACCGACCTGCCCGTGATCGGCGTGCCGCTCACCTCCAAGAGCTCGGTGGCAGGCGGGCTGGACGCGCTGCTGGCGATCGCCCAGATGCCGCCGGGCGTGCCGGTCGCCTGCGTGGGTGTGGACAACGCCCGCAACGCGGCCGTGCTGGCAGCCAAGATCCTCAACGAGTGAGCAGCGCGTGATCGAGCGCTACACGCGGCCCGAGATGGGCGCGGTGTGGTCCGAGCAGCGCAAGCTCGAGACCTGGCTGCAGGTGGAGCTGGCCGTCGTGGAGGCGCTGAGCGAGCAGGGCGTGGTCCCCGAGGAGGACGCGGCCACGATCCGCGACCGCGCGTCCTTCTCCGTCGAGGCCGTCAAGAAGCGCGAGCAGCAGACCGATCACGACGTGGCCGCGTTCGTGGACGTGGTGGCCGCCTCGGTGGGCGAAGCCGGCCGCTGGGTCCACCACGGCCTGACCTCCTCCGACGTCCTCGACACCGCGCTCGCCCTGCAGCTCTCCCAGGCCGGTCTGATGCTGGTGGGCGGAGCCTGCGACTACCGCGATGCCCTGATCCGCCGCGCGCGCGAGGAGGCCGGCACGGTCTGCGTGGGACGCACGCACGGCGTGCACGCCGAGCCCACGACGTTCGGGGTCAAGCTCGCCGGTTTTGCCTTCGAGGCGCACCGCAACGTGCGCCGGCTGGAGCGGGCTGCCGAGGGCGTGTCGGTGGGCGCGCTGTCCGGGGCCGTCGGCACCTACTCGGCCAACGGCCCGGAGATCGAGGCCGCGGTGCTGCGCCGGCTGGGGCTCGGCCGCGAGGACGTCTCGACCCAGGTCGTGCCCCGCGACCGCCACGCCGAGTTGCTGCAGGCCATCGCGCTGGCGGGCGCGGGGCTGGAGCGCTTCGCCACCGAGATACGCCACCTGCAGCGCACCGAGGTGCGTGAGGTGGAGGAGCCCTTCCGGTCCGGAGCCCAGAAGGGCTCATCGGCCATGCCGCACAAGCGCAACCCGATCGTGAGCGAGCGCATCTCCGGCATCGCCCGACTCTTGCGCGGCTACGCGCAGGCAGGGCTCGAGAACGTGGCCCTCTGGCACGAGCGCGACATCTCGCACTCAGCGGTGGAGCGCGTGGCGTTGCCCGACGCCACCATCCTCCTCGACTACGCCCAGCACCTTGCCATCCGCGTCGTGGATGGGATGACCGTGCATGCGGACCGCATGCGCGCGAACCTGGAGGCCACCCACGGGGCGCTGTACTCGCAGCGGGCCCTGCTGGCTCTGGTGGAGGCGGGACGGCCGCGCGACGAGGCCTACCGGGTCGTCCAGGAGGCCGCCCAGCGTGCCTGGGACGAGGGCGTCGAGTTCCGGGGCCTGCTCGCGGAGACGGCGCCCGACCTGGACCTCGAAGCGGTGTTCGACCCCAGCGCGTTCGTGCGCCACGCCGCCGCGATCGTCGGCCGCCTCGACCGGCTGGCCTGAGACGAAGCCTCCCCTCGACGAGTGTCCCCACATGCGTGACACTGGACGCAGATGGCCGACGCTCCCCGCTCGCGCCGGCGCTCCCTGCGCCGGCTGAGAACTGCGCTGTTCGGCGTCAACGCGCTCGTGCTGACGGGGGTAGTCCTGGCGGCCTACGGCATCGGGGTTCTGGATCAGCCCGAGCGCGACACCCTCGACACGCGCTTCCAGGTTCGCGGCAGCGAGGGGGCGCCCGAGGACGTCGTGGTCGTCGGGATCGACGACGTGACCTTCAACGAGCTGGGTGTTCGCTGGCCGTTCCCCCGCTCGCTGCACGCAGAGGCGATCGATCGCCTGCGCGAGGAGGGCGCTCGCGTGATCGCCTACGACATCCAGTTCACCGAGCAGACCACGCCCAAAGAGGACAACGCGCTGATCAGCGCGGTCGACCGGACCGACCGGGTGGTGCTCGCCACGACCGAGGTGGACGAGAAGGGCGGGACCAACGTCTTCGGCGGCGACGAGGTGCTGCGCGACATCGGCGCGCGCGCCGGCAGCAGCAATTTCGTGAACGACGACGACGGGGTGATCCGGCGCATGCCCTATTCCGTCGCGGGGTTGGAGAGCTTCGCCAACGTGGCGGCCGACGAGTTCCGGGGCCGCTCCGAATCGCTGAAGCAGGGCTCGGAGTACATCGACTACGCCGGCCGGCCCGGGACGGTGGACACGGTTTCGTTCTCCCGGCTCGTGGAGGGCCGCACACCTCCCGGCACGTTCAAGGACCGGATAGTAGTGGTGGGCGCCACCGCTTCGTCGCTGCAGGACGTGCACGCCACGCCCGTCGGCGAGGGCCGCGTGATGGCCGGGCCGGAGATCCAGGCCAACTCGATCGCCACCGCGCTTGCGGACTTCCCGCTCCAGCCGGCGCCCGGCGTCCTGAACATCGCTCTGATCGTGGTGCTCGGGCTCGTCGGCCCGGGGTTCGCGCTGAGCCTCGGTCCGGCGCGGGCCGCGATCGTCGGCGTCCTGGTGGCGGGCCTCTTCGCCGTCGGCGTGCAGATCGCCTTCAACAACGGCCTGATCGTGTCGCTTCTCTACCCGCTGGCCTCGTTGCTGATCGGCGTGGTCGGCGCGCTCGCCATGGGCCTGGTGATCGAGGCGTTCGAGCGCGAGCGGGTGCGCGACGTGTTCTCGCGCTTCGTTCCCGAGCCCGTGGTCGACGAGGTGCTCCAAAACGTGGACGAGGACCTCCGGCTCGGCGGCCAGCGCGAGCTCGTAACAGTGCTCTTCAGCGACGTTCGCGGCTTCACCACGTTCTCGGAGTCACGCGAGCCGGAGGTCGTCATCGAGATCCTCAACCGTTACCTCACCTCGATGACGGACGTGATCCTGGCCCACGGCGGCACGCTGGTCACCTTCATGGGCGACGGCATCATGGCCGTGTTCGGCGCCCCGATCGCGGTGGACGACCATGCCGACCGCGCCCTGGCCGCAGCCCGCGAGATGGCCGGGCCGACCCTCGACGACTTCAACGAGTGGCTGCGGGGCGAGGAGCTCGGCGAGGGCTTCCAGATCGGCATCGGGCTCAACAGCGGCGTGGTGATGGCGGGCAACGTCGGTTCCGAGCAGCGGCTGGAGTACACGGTGATCGGGGACACGGCCAACACCGCCTCCCGCCTGGAGGGGCTGACCAAGGGCACTCCGCACACGATCTACATCTCGGAATCCACCCGCATGTTCCTCAACGGGAACCGCGACGACCTCGAGCACGTGGACGAGCTCGACGTCCGCGGCCGGCAGGCCAGGGTGGTCATCTGGACGGTCAAGGAGTGAAGTAGGCGCCCGGCTGGGGGGTCCGTGCGCCGCGGCCGGCTTCTGCTCCACAGTGCTGACTTGACCCCCCAGTGGGGGGCAAAGTCATCAATGCACCGGTGTTCGCCCTCCCGGATTGCTACTCGGGCTTGCGAGCCACGTAGCGGTCGCCGCGCCTCAGCACGACGGTGCGGTCACGCACGAAGTCCCGAACGGCCACCCGGCCCCGGCGCACGACCGTGAGCGTCGAGCCGCACCGGTCCGCGACCAGCCAGGTCGTTCCCCGCACGGTGGCCGAGGAGTAGCGGCCGCGGGAGCGGAAGCGGCCCCGGCCGCGGCCCCACAGGCGCCGCCGCCGCGAGCGCGAGGAGCGGGCCTCGACCGCGGTTGAGCTCCGCGCGCGCGGGCAGCGCAGCCGCTCCTTGAGCAGCAGCTCAGTCACGTAGCGGTCGCGCCGGCGCTGGCGGACCTTGAACAGGCCGCCGTAGAAGACGCCGTCCTGCAGCCGCGTGCGCCGCCGGTCGCGGACGGTGGTCAGCTCCACCCGGCCGCGCCGGGCGTCGATCGTGGAGCCGATCGGCAGCTCCTCGAGGTTCTGAAGCGGCTGGAAGGCGTCGGCGCCCGGCAGGCGCACCCGGATCTGCCCGCGCACGGGTGACGCCAGCAGCGACTGGCCGAGATCGGGCTCGAGCGCCTGCGTGGGCTGGCCGGGCGGCGGGGGCGCGCCCGGCGCACGCGCGGCAGCGGCGGCCACCACGACATTGCGGCTCGCCTCGGCGCCCGGCCCGCCGGCGCCGAGCACGGTGCCGCCGGTGAAGACGGTGCCGGTGGATGCGCCCTCGTTGTCGGTCACGACCAGCGTTGCGAGGTACGTGCCCTCCTTCGTGTACACGTGCTGGGGCGTGGGCCCGCCGTTCTCCAGGACCGTGCCGTCGCCGAAGTCCCAGCGGTAGCGGACGATCGAGCCGTCGGGGTCGGCCGCCTCGCGGGCGTCGAACCGCGTCGCGCTGCCTGCGACCGCCGGGGCCGAGAGCACGATGAAGCGCGCCACCGGGGCCTGGTTCGGGCTCACCACCACGCCGAGGGCGTGTCCGAGGTCCACGCTCGCGGGCGCCTTGGGCGCCAGGAAGGCGCCCGGGCCGATGTCGAACAGGTGACCGTCGCCGCCGGCGAGGAACAGGCTGCGGCCGTCGGGGCTGGCGCTCAGGTACCACAACCGCGCCGCGGTCACCGGCAGGCTGGGTGGTGCGCCCGGGGCCAGTGCGCCGCCCGCGCCGATTGCGAAGGCGAACAGCTGGCGGCCCTGGCCCCAGGCCTGGGTCGACACGTAGGCCGCTGAGCCGTCGGGCACGATGGCGATCCCGATCGGCTTCGTGCCGGCCCCGGTCTCGACCTCGGGGACGTTCTTGGGAGTCAGGTCACCGGAAGCACCCACATTGAACTGGAGCACCCGGCCGTCGCGCGAGGTGACGTAGAGGTTCTTGCCGTTCGGGGTGAGCGCCACGTCCTGGAGGCTGCGGCTCTCGACGTCGACCACCCGGCGCGAGCCGAGCGTGCCGTCCGCGGCCACGTCGAACACGACGATGCCTCCGCGCACCAGCACGTACGCGGTGCGGCCGTCCGGGCTCAGGGCCAGTCCTTTGGCGCACGACCCGGCGCGCCCGTAGGGCGGATCCTTCGGCTCCAGGCGCCCGCCGCCGGCAACGTCGTACTGACGGACCTTGCCGTAATGGCTGTCGGTCACGTAGACGCTCTTCCCGTCCGGGTGCACCGCGATCGAGTGGGGCGAGCCTGGAGCGGGCTGGAGGGCAGGCATCTTGGGCGTCAGCCCCCCGCTGGCGGCCACCTTGAACTGCAGGACGCCATCACGCGAAGTGGCGTAGAGGTCGCTGCCCGAAGGCGTCATGGCCAGCCGGCGCGGGTGGTCCGCATCCACCGACGGAGGTGCGAGAGGCGAGAGGTCGCCGTCTGCGCCGACCGAGTACTGGGAGATCCGGTCGGCCTCGGGATCCGAGAAGTAGACCGTGCGGGCAGCGGACGCCGCCTGCGCCATGATCAGCGAAGCGAGGCAAGCCAGCACGAATTTGACCGAGCAACGTCCTAGCATCGCTCCGCTCTTGGGCCCGAGAAAGTGACGGGGCCAGTCTCGCACGAATTGGTCCATTTTGCCTCACATCGGCGGGTGGTCTGCCCCTGTTGTTAGCCTCCGGCTGTGAGCCTCCTCGCCCAGGGAAAGGTCCGTGACATCTACTCGGCAGGCGCCGATCGCCTCCTGCTCGTCGCCTCCGACCGGATCTCGACCTACGACGTCGTCCACCCTACGCCGATCCCGGGCAAGGGCCAGGTTCTCACCGGCCTCACCGCGTTCTGGCTCGAGCGGACCGCGGACATCTGCCCGAACCACCTCGTCTCCTTCACGGACGTGCCGGACGAGTTTCGCGGCCGCGCAATGCTGGTCGAGCGCCTCGAGATGGCTCCCGTCGAGTGCGTGGTGCGCGGCTACATCACGGGCTCGGGCTGGAAGGACTACCGCGCCACCGGCACCGTTTGCGGCATCGAACTGCCTGACGGCCTGGTCGAGTCCGAGCAGCTCCCCGAGCCGATCTTCACGCCTGCGACCAAGGCGGAAGTGGGGGACCACGACGAGAACGTGGACTTCGAGCGTGCCGTCGAGATCGTCGGCGACCGTGGCCTGCTCGAGGCGCTGCGCGAGCTGTCGCTGGCGCTGTACGAGCGCGGGGCCGCCCACGCCCGCGAGCACGGGATCATCCTCGCCGACACGAAGTTCGAGTTCGGGCGCCGGGCCGACGGCACCCTCGTGCTGGGCGACGAGGTGCTCACCCCCGACTCGTCACGTTTCTGGCCCGCCGACACCTACGAGCCCGGTCGCTCGCAGCCGAGCTTCGACAAGCAGTACGTGCGCGATTGGGCCAGCAACTCGGGCTGGGACAAGGCCCCCCCGGCGCCGGCGCTGCCCGACGACGTGGTGGAGGGCACGCGCGCCCGCTACGAGGAGGCGTACGAGCGGATCGCCGGGGAGCCTTTCCAGCGCTGGCTCGAGCGCAGCGGTGCGGGCGTTTGACCCGCGTGCGGGTACTCATCCGGCCCAAGGAGGGCATCCTCGATCCGGTGGGCCAGGCCGTCGAGGGGGCGCTGCCCGCGCTCGGTTTCGAGGGGGTGCGCAACGTGCACGTCGGCCGGCTGGTCGAGCTGGACACCGACGATCCCTCCCAGGTTCCCGCGATGTGCGAGCGCCTGCTCAGCAACCCGCTGATCGAGGATTACGAGGTGCAGTGAGGTTCGGCGTCGTCCGCTTCCCCGGCTCCTGCGACGAGATCGACGCGCTGATGGCCTGCCGCAGCTTCGGGGAGGCCGACCTCCTCTGGCACAAGGATCGCGATCTGGGCGGCGTGGACGCCGTGGTGGTGCCCGGCGGCTTCTCCTACGGCGACTACCTGCGCGCCGGCGCGATCGCTCGCTTCTCTCCGCTGATGGAGGCGGTGATCGCCTTCGCTCGCGAGGGCGGCCCGGTGCTCGGGATCTGCAACGGCTTTCAGGTGCTGTGCGAGGCCGGGCTCCTCCCGGGGGCGCTGCTGCCCAACCGCTCGCTGCGCTTCGTCTGCCGGCAGGTCGATCTGGTGGTCGAGAACGCCGGGACGCCGTTCACGCGGGCGTGCGCCGAGGGGGATCTGCTCTCGGTGCCGGTCAAGCACACGACCGGCCGCTACCACGCCCCGGGGATTCCCGCTGAGCAGGTGGTGCTCCGCTACGCGCCCGGCCAGAACCCCAACGGCGCGCAGGACGACATCGCCGGGGTCTGCAACGCCGAGGGCAACGTGATGGGCCTGATGCCGCATCCCGAGCACGCGGTCGATCCGCTCACGGGCTCGGCCGACGGCGGGCGGCTGTTCGAATCTCTGGCCCTCACTCCGGTCGGGTGAGCAGCGCCCTCGCGCCGCATCGCGAGCTCGGCCTCACCGACGCCGAGTACGAGGGCATCTGCGAGCGGCTCGGGCGCGAGCCGAACGCCCTGGAGCTGGCCGTCTTCTCACTGATGTGGTCGGAGCACTGCGCCTACAAGCACTCGAAGAAGCTGCTGAGCAGGCTGCCCACCGAGGGCCCGCACCTGCTGATGGGCCCGGGGGAGAACGCCGGCGTGGTCGACGTGGGCGATGGGCTCGCGGTTGCCTTCAAGGTCGAGTCGCACAACCACCCGAGCGCGGTGGAGCCCTTCCAGGGCGCGGCCACCGGCGTCGGAGGCATCCTGCGCGACATCTTCGCGGTGGGGGCGCGGCCGATCGCGGTGCTCGACTCGCTGCGCTTCGGTGAGCTGGACTCCCCGCGCTCCCGCTACCTGTTCGACTGGGCCGTGAAGGGCATCGGTCACTACGGCAACTCGATCGGGGTGCCCACGGTGGGGGGCGAGGTCTACTTCGAGCCCGCCTACGAGCAGAACTGCCTGGTCAACGCGATGTGCGTCGGCCTGGCGCCGCGCGAGCGCCTGATCCGCAGCGCGGCGGGCGGTGTGGGCAACCTGGTGGTGCTGCTGGGCGCCCGCACCGGGCGCGACGGGATCGGCGGGGCATCCGTGCTGGCCAGCGCCGAGCTCGCCGGCGAGGACACCTCCAAGCGCCCGACCGTGCAGATCGGCGACCCGTTCGAGGAGTCCAAGCTGGTGGAGTGCTGCCTGGAGCTGCTGGAGCGCGACGCGCTCGCCTCCCTGCAGGACCTGGGGGCCGCCGGCCTGTCCTCCTCGTCCTCGGAGATGGCGTCCAAGGGGGGCGTGGGAATCGACCTCGACGTCTCCCGGGTGCCCCTGCGCGAAGCCGACATGGCGCCGTTCGAGATCATGATCTCGGAATCCCAGGAGCGGATGCTGGGTGTGGCCGAGCCCGCGCGGCTTCCCGAGCTGCTCGAGGTCTGCGACCGCTGGGATGTGCGCGCCACCGTGATCGGGCAGGTCTCCGATACGCGCCGCCTGCGCGTCTTCGACGGCGACGACCTGGTGGGCGACATGCCCGTCGAGGCGCTGGTCGACGACTGCCCGCTGTATGACCTGCAGCCGGAGGAGCCGGACGTCCCGGTCTATCCGGACCCCCCGGCCCGGCTCGCGCCGGACCTCGGCGCAGGCGAGACGCTTCTCGCCCTGCTCGGCTCGCCGAACGTCGCGTCCAAGCGCTGGGTGTTCGAGCAGTACGACTCCATCGTGCAGTCGCGCACCGCGCGCCGGCCGCAGTCCGCCGACGCGGCTGTGCTGCTGCTGGAGGCCGACGGCGGCGGCGGGGCACTCGCCGTCTCCATCGACGGCAACGGCCGCCGGGTGGCCTGTGACCCCTACACCGGCGCCGCGGAAGCCGTCCTCGAATGCGCCCGGAACCTCGCCTGCGTCGGCGCCGAGCCGCTCGGCCTCACCAACTGCCTCAACTTCGGCAATCCGGAGAAGCCGCACATCGCGTGGCAGCTGACCCGTGCGGTGGAGGGGCTGCGCGACGCCTGCCTGGCGCTCGGCGTTCCCGTCGTGGGCGGAAACGTCTCGCTCTACAACGAGGGCGCCGAGGGGCCGATCTACCCCACCCCGATCGTGGGCATGGTGGGCCGCCTGCCCGACCCCTCGACCGTGCCCCGTGCCGCCTTCGCCCGCGAGGGCCACGCCATCGCGCTGGTGGGGCCGTTCGCCCCTGCGCTGGAGGGGTCGGAGCTGGGCAAGTTGCGCGGCCGCCTGGGCGACGGGCTGCCGGCGCTGGACCTCGGCGCCCAGGCCGAGGCGCTGGCGGAGCTGCGGGCCGCCGTCCGCGCGGGCGGGCTGGCCACGGTCCACGACGTATCCGAGGGCGGCCTGGCCTGCGCCCTGGCGGAGTGCTGCTTCGAGAGCGGCATCGGCGCGCGCGTCGACCTCGACGCGCCCGACGACGAGGCGCTCTTCGGCGAGGGCCCGGGCGGCGCGGTGATCGCGGGCCCGCGCGAGGTGGTCGAGTCAGTGCCGGGCGCCCGGATGATCGGGATGGTGGGCGGCGACGTCCTGGAGGTCCCCGGGCGGTTCTCGCTGCCCGTGGCCGAGCTGCGCGATGCCTGGGAGGGCGCCATCCCGGCGGCGTTCCTGGCGCAGCCGAGCTAGCAGGATTTCGCGGCGCCGCCGCGAATCAGGCGGCCATGGAGAGCTCGCGCGCCACCCGCCGGCGCCGGCCCGTCGGCATCACGGTCATCGTGGTCCTCATGTGGATCCAGGGGATCTTCGGGCTCATCGCCGGCCTGGTCGCCTTCTTCGAGCGCAACGACGTGGAGCTGAGGAACTACTGGGACGCCTCGAGCGGCACGATCACGGCGTGGGCGATCATCGCCATCCTCGTCGGCCTCGCCACGATCTTCCTCGCGGTGTCGCTCGGCCGCGGCAGCAACATCGTGCGGATCTTCGTCGGCGTCGTCGCCGCCTTCAACCTCGGCGTCGGGGTCTGGGGCCTGTTCGCCTTCGCAGGGACCGCCTGGGGCAACGCGATCTGGCAGGTGATCATCTCCGGCGTCATCCTCTACATCCTCTTCGGCAGCCGCAGCACCCAGGAGTTCTTCGGCGACTAGCTCGGCGACTAGCGCCTCGCGACCCGCCTGAGGAACGGGACCAGGCGGTCGACGAAGGCATTGCGTGGAGCAGCCGAGCTTGGGTCGTTGTGGGAGTAGGTGCGCGCGCGGTTGACGAGCGTCAGCCGGCGGCGTGGGATCCCTGACTGCTGGGCGAGCAGCCGGGCGGCGTCCAGCACCCTGGAGCCGCCGAGCGCCCCGAAGGCATAGATCCGCAGGCCGCGCGGAAGATCGTCTCCGTGCGTGGCGCGGACACCGAGCACCCGCTGCGCGGGGTTGGCGTTCCCGGCCGCCACGGCGCGGGAATCGATCGCCAGGCGGAGCGGGTGGTACCAGGCCGTGCCGTCCAGGCTGGGCAGTCCCCAGCCGGAGAACATCATGGCGTAGCGGCGAATCGGCGTCAGATCGCCGTCGCGGATCCAGCCGCGCGGGTCGCCGCTGCCGGCCAGGCGCCCGAGGTGCGCCTGCGCCGCCGCCAGGCCGGGCGGCGAGGTCTCCGTGTCCAGGGCGTAGCCGTACTGCGCAACGTTGGTGACCGGAACGGGCGGCTTCAGGTTGGCCGGCAGCAGCGGGAACTGCTGGCCGATCGAGCGGGCCCCGGGATCCACGAGGACGCTGAGCGAGCCCGCCGTGTTGAAGAGGCCGGTCAGCGGCGACGGGATGTCGCCGAAGGCCCGCCACGGTGACGCGGCCTCGAGCCTCTGGAGCCGCCGCCTGGCCGCGGACGGGGTGAGCGCCGTCGTGCGCGACCCGCCGTCGATGTAGACGAGACCCGCCAGATCACGCCCGCCGGCCCTGCCGCTGAAATCCCAGGTGGCGTACGCGGTCGTCATGGTCCCTCCGAGGGAGTGGCCGCCGACCACGATGCGGCGCCCACGGCGGTCGGCCCGCGTGACCACGCGGTGCAGGTCCTCAATCTGGACGCGCATGCCCCAGTCGCGCGCGAAGCCGACCGACGAAGTGGGGATCGAGCGGAAGTGCGGCTCGATGCTGTCGTCGGCGAGCCAGCCGAGGTAGTAGTCGAAGACCTCCTGCGGTGCTGCCCGCCCGCGCTTCGCGCGGTTGAACACCGAGTGGTCCTCGAGCAGGTTCTCGCGCCGCTCCACCGCCCAGACCTGCCAGCCCGGGGAGCGGGACACGACGGTCTTCGCGAGCGGGGCGAAGTAGGCCGCGCTGGACGACGTGCCCGGGTTGAGCACGAGGATGTTCCTGGCCCGCTTCGGGCCGATCTCGAGGATCCCCACCTTGTTGTACTTCGCCGGCGTGCCGGGGGAGGCGAATCCCTGGATGCGGTGGAAGCGCACGTCGACCGCGGCCGTGGCCGGAGCCGCGGCCAGGGCCAGCGCCGCCAGCGCCAGTCCGACGGCCATCCGTGTTCCCCGCATGCCTTCCCTCCCGCTCGCTGAGGGCCGCGCAGGCTACTGAGTAGCGTAGGCGTACGTGCCGGGTCCGACGATCTCTCTCGCCGCGCTCCGGCGCCACGTCGTCGCGCAGCAGGCGTTCGTGAACCGGTTCCGGTTGACGGGAGCGGATGAGGTGGAGGCGGCGATCCGCCGCCTGTCCGCGGTTCAGCTCGACTCGATCAGCACGGTCGAGCGCAGCCACCGCATCGTCCTGGCGTCACGTGCGGGCATCTACCCGCCCGGCACCGTGTCCCGTCTGCTCGGCGCGGGCAAGGTGTTCGAGTACTGGGCCCACGAGAACTGCCTTCTCCCAATCGAGGACTACCCGCTCTTTCTCTGGCGGATCCGCGGACAGGGGCACTGGGGCAGCCACCGGCGCGCGCTCGGCGACCATCCCGAGGTCGTCGAGCATGTGCTCGACGAGATCCGCGCCCGCGGTCCGCTGGGCTCGCGCAACTTCGCCGGCGAGGGCGGGACCGGCATGTGGAACTGGAAGCCGGCCAAGCGCGTGCTCGACTCGCTCTGGGACCGCGGCGACCTCGCGATCGCCGGGCGGCAGGGCTTCCAGCGCCTCTACGACCTCAGCGAGCGGGTGATCCCGGCGGCGCTGCTCGAGGCTCCCGCCCTTAGCGACACCGAGGCGCTCCGCCGGCTCGTGCTGCGGGCCGTGAGGGCGCGTGGGGCTCTGACCGAGAGCGGGATTGCCGAGCACTACCGCCTGCCGGGCCGGACCGCCGCGGTGCGCCCCCACGTCGAGGCGCTCGTGGCGGACGGCGTGCTACGTCGCCTGGCCGTCGACGACGGCGGGCCGCCGGTGCTGGTGCCCGCCGACCTGGAGCTGCGGGAGCAGCTGGCGCGAGGCGCGACGCTCCTCTCGCCCTTCGACAACCTGCTCTGGGACCGCGCTTTCGCCGAGCGCCTGTTCGGCTTTCGCCACGTGATGGAGATCTACAAGCCGGCGCCCGAGCGCATCTACGGCTACTACGTCCTGCCGCTGCTGAAGGGGGACCGCATCGTCGGCCGGGCCGACCTCAAGTCCGACCGTAAGGCCTCCGAGCTGCGGGTGCTGGCCTTCCACCCCGAGCCGGGGGTGCGGGACACGGCTGCGCTCGAGACGGCCTTCGGGCGTGCGCTGCGCCGCCTCGCACGGGCGGCCGGCCTCGAGCGGATCCGCCTCCTCGAGCGAGCCGCCCGGTAGCGGCCACCCGCACTGGTACGCTCATCTCGAGCGGGCCGCCGGCGCCGGAGGACGCACCAGGGCGCCCGCGATCAGGGCATGAACAGAGAGCTCGACCATCGCGACGGACCTCGCGACGAGTGCGGCGTCTTCGGGATATACGCCCCGGAGTCCGACGTCGCCAGACTCGCGTACTTCGCGCTGTACGCCCTCCAGCACCGCGGTCAGGAGTCGGCCGGGATCGCCACCGCGCGGGACGGCCACATCATGACCGTCCGCGACCTCGGGCTGGTCTCGCAGGTCTTCGACGAGGAGAAGCTGCGCGCCCTCGACGGCCAGATGGCGGTGGGCCACGTGCGCTACTCCACCACCGGGTCCTCGGCCTGGGAGAACGCCCAGCCCGTCTGGCGCTCCGACCGCCGGCAGGTGGCGCTGGCCCACAACGGCAACCTCATCAACGCGGTCGAGCTGCACGCCGAGCTGAGCGACCGGGGCGTCCAGTTCCGGGGCACTTCGGACTCGGAGATCATCGCCGCGCTGCTCTCCACCCACGAGGCCGACCGCATCGAGGACGCGGTGGCGGACGTCGTCCCGCGTCTGGAGGGCGCCTTCTCGACCGTGGTGATGACCAAGGAGGCGGTGGTGGCCTTCCGCGACGGCGCCGGCCTGCGGCCGCTCTCGCTGGGGCGACTCGGCGAGCGCTACTGCGTCGCCTCCGAGAGCTGCGCGTTCGACATCATCGCCGCCGATCTGGTGCGCGAGGTCCAGCCCGGCGAGATGATCTCGCTCGGATCCCGCGGGATCGAGACCCGGCAGCTCGTGGAGTCGGAGCGCAAGGCCTTCTGCGTCTTCGAGCACATCTACTTCGCCCGTCCGGACTCGATTCTCGAGGGCAACCGCACTCAGGTCTCGCGGCGGAAGATGGGCGAGATCCTCTGGCGCGAGGCGCCGGTCGAGGGCGACGTGGTCATCGCCGTCCCGGACTCGGGCAACGCCGCCGCGGCCGGCTACGCGAAGGCGTCGGGGATCCCGCGCGACGACGGCCTGATCAAGAACCGCTACGTGGCCCGCACGTTCATCCAGCCCGGCCAGGAGCTGCGCAAGCACGGCCTGCGCATGAAGTTCAACCCGTTGCGCGAGGTGGTGGCGGGCAAGCGGCTGGTGGTGGTCGACGACTCCATCGTGCGCGGCAACACCACCCGCCAGATCGTGAGCATGCTGCGCGACGCCGGCGCCGTCGAGGTGCACATGCGCATCTCGGCCCCGCCGATCCGGCACCCTTGCCACTACGGCATCGACATGTCTACCACGCAGGAGATGGTCGCCCACGGCCGCAGCGTCGAGGAGGTCGCGCGCGAGTTGGAGTGCGACTCGCTGGCCTATCTCTCGCTCGAGGGTGTCTACGAAGCGATCCGCTCGACCCGCGAGACCCACTGCGACGCCTGCTTCTCGGGTGATTACCCGCTGGAGCGGACCGAGTCCGCCAACGGCAAGTTCGCGCTCGAGGACCTGGCGGTTATCCGCAGCTGAGCGCTAGGGGCGCCCGAGCGCCCAGAGCCCGTCGTCGTCCCACGGCCCCGTGATCACCTTGTCCGGATCCTGGCCGCGCTCGTCGGCGAGCCGCGAGGCCAGGCGCTGCAGCCGCACGGTCAGCGGGATCTGCGCCAGCAGCGGATGCAGTCCCGGTGGCTCCGCGAGGACGGTGGCGGGCACACCGGCGGCGCGGGCGGCCTCGCCGACGCCCGCGCTCAGCCCGTCCTCGTCGGCGTCCGGCTGGAGCACCATGAGAAGGTCGTCGCCGTTGAGCGGCACCGCGTTGCCGTGCAGCAGGTACTCGGACTCGAAGCCCTCCGCCAGCAGGCGGGCCGCCTCCCGCAGCTTCAGCGCGCCCTCGCGTGCGGTGATCGCGAACGGGCCGGGCCCGGCGACGGCCAGTAGGCGAGCCGGCGCCTGAACGCCGTCGACCGCCGGGTCGGCAACCGCCTCCCGGGTACGGTCGGGCACTTCGCTCAGGTCCGCTTCGAGCTCGCGGAAGCCGAGCGCGGCGGCGGCCCGCGCCAGCAGCAGGAGCACCGTGGTGTAGCTGGCCGTGTAGGTCTCCGAGCGCTCGTGGGGGACGGTCTCGATGGCGTTCTCCCAGCCGGCCCCCTCGCCGGTGATGGCCAGCAGCCGGGCTCCGGAGCCAAGCGCCCGATCGCGGGCCGCCTGGGCGAACGCCGACCCGCCCGTGTGGGAGATCACGATCACCACGTCCTCGGCCCCGGGCGACTCGGACCAGCGCACGAAGGTGGCCGATGACACCGGCCGGGCCTCGCGGCCCGCCCCCTGGAAGAGCCACGCCCCGAGCTCCGCCGCGTGCTGGCTCGTGCCGGTGCCGACCAGCCAGATGCGGCGGGCGCCCGCCAGGCTCTCCGGCAGCGGGCCCAGGTCGCGCTGCAGCATCTGCTCGAGCAGCTCGGGCTGTGACCTGATCGTGTCCTCGAGGGCGCTCACGCTCCGCCAACGCTAGTTGCTCGCCGCGCGCGGCGGCGTCCTCCCGTCCGCTCCGCGCGCCGCTCGCACCTGCCCGGCGGCTCGCTTTGCGACATCTCGCGCACCGGCGTTACAACTCGGCCACACCGTCCCCGCTCCCGCCGAACCCGCCGCTAGGGTGGCCTCCCCATGACCCTCGACGCCGCCCTGCGCGAGCACTTCGGCTTCGCCGGCTTCCGGCCGGGGCAGCGCGAGGCCTGCGAGGCGGCCCTGACCGGCCGGGACGTCCTGGTGGTGATGCCCACCGGCTCGGGCAAGTCGCTCTGCTACCAGCTGCCGGCGCTGATGCGCGACGACCTCACGATCGTGGTCTCCCCCCTGGTGGCGCTCATGCAGGACCAAGTCGAGGCGCTGGCCGCGCGCGGCCTGTCCCGGCAGGTCGGGCTGGTGAACGCCCAGCGCGACTCGAGCGCAAACGCCGGGGCGCTCGCGGCCGCGCTCGCGGGCGAGCTGCGCCTCCTGTACGTGGCCCCCGAGCGCTTCGCGACGCCGGGCTTCCTCGAGCGAATGGCGACGGCGCGTGTCGGGCTGTTCGTGGTCGACGAGGCGCACTGCGTGTCGCAGTGGGGCCACGACTTCCGGCCCGACTACTTCCGGCTGGCCGACGCGGCGCGGGCCCTAGGCGCCCGCGCGCTCGTGGCGTCCACCGCCACCGCCACGCCACAGGTGGCGGCCGACGTGGTCCGGCGGCTCGGGCTGCGCGATCCGCTGCGCGTGGCCACCGGCTTCGACCGGCCCAACATCGCCTTCTCCGTGGCCCGGCCGGCGCCGCACGAGAAGCGGGCGCTCGTCGCCGAAGCGCTCGGCCGGGACGCACGCGCTGCCGGCCATCGTCTACGCGGGAACGCGCGCGGGCGCGGAGGACCTGGCGTCCGAGCTGGGCGCCGCGCTCGGCCGGCAGGCCGCCGCCTATCACGCCGGTCTCGATCGCGGTCATCGCGCGGACGTCCAGCGTCGCTTCCTGTCGGGCGATCTCGACCTGATCTGCGCGACGAACGCCTTCGGGATGGGGGTGGACAAGGCAGACGTGCGCACGGTCGTGCACGCCAGCGTGCCGGCCTCGCTGGAGGCCTACTACCAGGAGGCCGGGCGCGCGGGCCGCGACGGCCTCCCGGCTCTCGCCTTGCTGCTCGCCGAGAACCGGGACAAGGCGCTCCACGTGCACTTCATCAAGCGCGAGGAGGTCGAGGACGGCCTGCCCGGCTGGCTGGCCGACCGCATCGCGGCCTCCGCCGACGGAGACGGCCGCTACATGCTCGATGCGTCGCAACTGGCCCGCGAGCTGGGCGGCGACGGCGACCGGCTGCGCGCGCTCGTCGGGCACCTGGCCCGGGCGGGTGTCCTGTCACCGGCGCCCTCGTCCCTGGACCGGGTGGCGGGCCGCGTGCTCGGTCGCTTCGACGGGCGGGCCGCCGCCCGCTGCCGGGCCTCGGTCGAGGAGGCTGCCCGAGCCCGCTGGCGCCAGTATCGCGAGATCTGGGCCTACGTGGAGCGGGACTCATGCCGCCGCGCGGCGATCCTGCGTCATTTCGGCGACGCCTCCGGCCCCCGGGCGGGCGCCGCCGGCTGCTGTGACGTCTGCGAGCCCGCGTTGCGCATCGCCGCGCCGCCACCCGATCCGGTCGAGCTGGACTCGCTCGACGACGCGATCATCGCGGTCGCGCGCGGCGCCCAGCCCGCCGTGGGCCGTACCCTTTGCGCCGAGATCCTGCACGGCGCCCGTACCAAGAAGATCCAGCGCAACTCCTACGACGGCCTGCCGGCGTACGGCGTGTCGTCGCACATGCGCAGGACGGACATCCTCGCCCGGGTCGACGAGCTGCTGGAGGAGGGACGCCTGCATAAGAGCGGCGGGCCGTATCCGGTCCTCAGCGCATAAGGTGCCGCCGCCTGTCGCCGAGCTTCCGCGTCGGGGTCCTCGTCTCCGGGGAGGGATCGAACCTCCAGGCGCTGCTCGACACCGTGCACGGGCGCCGGGGCGTGGAGATCGTCGCCGTGGGCGCGAGCCGCTCGGAGGCGCATGGGCTCGAGCGGGCCCGGCGGGCTGGCGTGGAGAGCGGGTCGTTCCCGCTCGCCGAGTACCCGGAGCGTGACGCCCGCGACCGCGCGCTGGGGGACTGGCTCGAGGAGCACCGCGTGGACCTGGTCGTGCTGGCCGGCTTCATGGAGCTGCTGGGAGCCGGGTTCGTGGCGCGCTTCCGGGGCCGCATCATCAACGTGCACCCCGCGCTGCTGCCCGCCTTCCCGGGCGTGCGGGCGATCGAGCAGGCGCTCGAGCACGGGGTCACGCTGACCGGCGTGACCGTGCACTTCGTCGACGAGGGGATCGACAGCGGTCCGATCATCCTGCAGCAGGCCTTCGCGCTCCCGTATTCTCGGGCCGTCGACGAGATCGAGAAGGGCATACACGAGATCGAGCACCGGTTGCTCCCGCGCGCGGTCAGGCTGATCGCGGAGGGCCGGGTGCGGATCGACGAGCGCAATCCCCGTTTAGTGCGGATCGAGCAGCCCGATGGCGGAACGGGCTGACGCTCAGCAGGCCCTTGATGCGGCGGCCCGTGTTGAGGTCGCGGCCGCGGCCCCCGGAGACGTCCGCATCCGCCGTGCGCTGCTGAGCGTGAGCGACAAGCGGGGCCTCACCGACTTCGCGCGCGGCCTGACCGCCCTGGGCGTCGAGATCGTTTCCACCGGAGGCACGGCTCAGGACCTCGCCGACGCGGGCATCGACACGCGCTCGGTCGAGGACTACACCGGCTTCCCGGAGATCCTCGACGGGCGGGTAAAGACGCTGAACCCGCGCATCTACGCGGGCCTGCTCGCCGTGCGCTCGAATCTCGAGCACGTGGACACCCTGCGTGAGCACGAGATCGAGCCGATCGACCTCGTGTGCGTGAACCTCTACCCCTTCGAGACCGTCGCCGGGCGCCGCGGGGTGTCCCCGGAGGAGGTGATCGAGAACATCGACATCGGCGGCCCGACGCTGATCCGGGCGGCGGCCAAGAACCACGTCAACGCGGCCGTTGTGGTCACCCCCGAGAGCTACGACGCGGTGCTGGACGAGCTGCGCCGGAGCGCGGGACGGCTGTCGGTGAGCACTCGCGAGAGCCTCGCCCGCGAGGCCTTCTCCTACACCGCCCGCTACGACGCCGCCATCTCCACCTGGTTTGCCGATCGCGAGGAGAGCTTCCCCTTCCGCCAGACGCGCTCCTACGAGAAGGTGCTCGACCTAGCCTACGGGGAGAACCCGCACCAGGGGGCGGCCTACTACGCGAAGTCGGGCGCGCGGACCGACCTGCTGTCGATGGTCTCGAAGCTCCACGGACGGGAGCTCTCCTTCAACAACCTCCTGGACCTCGACGCGGGCCGCAACCTGATCGACGAGTTCGAGGTGCCCGCCGCGGTCATCATCAAGCACAACAACCCCTGTGGAGCAGCCGTCGCGAGCGACCTCGGTGACGCCTTCGAGCAGGCGCTGGCCTGCGACCCCCAGAGCGCGTTCGGCGGTGTGTTCTGCTTCAACCGTCCCGTCGACCGGGCGCTGGCCGAGGCGCTCCACGCGATCTTCGTCGAGCTGGTGATCGCGCCGGGATACGACGAGGACGCGCTCGAGCTGCTGCGCCAGAAGGAGGACGTCCGGCTGCTCGAGAACCAGGAGCGCCGCCGACTGCCGATCTCCGAGCAGGACTTCAAGCGCGTCCGGGGCGGTCTCCTGGTCCAGGACCGGGACACCGGCCTGGAGATGCGCGAGGACATGCGGGTGGCCACCGAACGCAAGCCGACCGAGGACGAGTGGGGCGAGATGCTGTTCGCGATCCGCGTCTGCAAGCACGTGCGTTCCAACGCGATCGTTCTGGCGCGGGGCCTGGCCACCGTTGGCATCGGCGCCGGGCAGATGAGCCGGGTCGACTCGGTCCGCATCGCCGTCGACAAGGCTGCGGCAGCCGAGCGCGACCTCGAGGGCGCCGTGATGGCCTCCGATGCCTTCTTCCCCTTCGCCGACGGCCCGCAGCTCGCGATCGACGCGGGTGTGCGCGCCATCATCCAGCCCGGCGGATCGCGCCGTGACCCCGAGGTGGTCGAGGCCTGCGACGCGGCGGGCGTCGCGATGGTGCTCACCGCCCGCCGCCACTTCCGGCACTGAGCGACGTGGACGGCAGACACCAGCTCGCTTCGACTTCTATCGAACCGTCGCTACACTCGTGAAACGAGGCTGATGCACGAACCCCACCATCCCGCATCCGAGGAGCTCGACCTTCCGGCCGTTCTCCACGCGCTCAGCGACCCGGCGCGGCTCACCATCGTCCGCGCCCTGGCCGAAGGCGACGAGTGCACCTGCGGCAGGTTCGACCTCGGGCTCTCGAAGGCCACCCTGTCGCACCACTTCCGGGTGCTGCGGGAAGCCGGTCTGGTGCGCACCAGGCCCGACGGCCGCAAGCGCATGCTCTCGCTGCGCGAGGAGGACATGGCCGACCGCTTTCCCGGCCTGTTGGAGGCCGTGCTCGCGGCCGACCGAGAGCCGGCGTCCGTTTCCGCCTAGCTGAGCAGCAGCTGACGACTCTCAGTGGGCCGGCTCGACCTCGGCGATGGGCCGCCCGGGACTCGAACCCGGATCTCAAGGATTAACAATCCCGCACCGACTCTCACCGGCCACCGCCCGAGGCGGCTTGCGGGCTGGACCATCTCTTCACCCTCGGCTCGACGTTAGGGTGGGCAGCGTATGGCCTCTGAGGGCTCTCCCTCTCGGGGTTGCCTGCTGATGACCCAATCCTGAGGATTGTCACCGTTCGGTACCTCAGGCTCTCAGGGCGTCCCAGCACACAGCTGCCGACCAACTAGCGGTTTCCCTGCTAGCGCTCCTTTTGTGTTGAAGTCCCGCGCTCTGCCATTGAGCTAACGGCCCGAGCACTCATTATGGCGGTGCGCGGGTCCGGGTCGGATGGAACCGCCCTAGACTCCGCCGGAGCGGCCCCGTGGTGTACTGGTGAGCACAGCGGCCTTTCAAGCCGCAGGAGCGAGTTCGATCCTCGTCGGGGCTATTCCGGCAGCTCCTGCACGGCCCAGCCGTTCCCGTCCGGGTCGTTGAAGAAGAGGAACTTGAATCCGGGCCTGCCCGGCCGGCCCAGCTCCTTGACCTCGCCGACGTCGAGGCCGCGCTCACGGAACAGCGCGACCGCGGCCTTCATGTCGGTGACCACGAGCTGAAGGCCCTTCACCGAGCCGGGCTCCATCTGCGCGAGGCCCGTGCCGATCGCGATCGAGCAGGCCGAGCCGGGCGGGGTCAGCTGCACCACGCGCGTGTTCTCGTCGATCTGGGTGTCGTGGTCGGCGTTGAAGCCCATCCTCTCGGTGTAGAACGCCTTTGCGCGATCCACGTCGGAGACGGGGACCACGACCACTTCGAGCCGGAAGTCCATGCCGCTGCCCCCCGCTCAGGCCAGGTGCTCGGCGAGGCGGTCGAGCGTGCCCTTCATGCCGGCGGCCGCCTGCTCGCGCATCTCGTCGGTGGTGTGGATCGTGGACTGCATGACCATCTCGGTCCGGCCGTCGCCGAGGTCGGTCAGGGTCACCACGCTGGTCGCGCCCTCGTGCCAGCTGTCCTCGGCGGGCTCGTCGAAGGCCAGCCGCTCCGGCTCCACCACCTCGCGGTAGACGCCGCTCACGGTCATCTCTGTGCCGTCGTCGGAGACCGAGGTCAGGCGCATCACACCGCCGGGGCGAACGTCCATCGTCACCGTCTCCAGCGGGGTGCTCCAGCCGGGCGGGCCCCACCATTGGACGAGGCGGTCGGGCTCGGTCCAAGCTTTCCACACCAGCTCGAGGGGAGCGTCGAAGACCCGGGTCAGTGTGATCTCCTGCGCCGTGGCTGCCTCAGTCATCTGTGGGTCCCTTCTGAATCTCGCGCAGGTGCTCGCCGAGCCGGTCGAAGCTGCCTTCCCAGAAGCCGCGGTACTCCGACAGCCAATCGGACGCCTCCTTGAGCGCCTCGCCCTGCAGGCGCGACGGCCGCAGCTGGGCGCTGCGGCCGCGGGCGATCAGGCCGGCCCGTTCCAACACCTTCAGGTGCTTGGACACCGCCTGGAGGGTGATCGGAAACGGCTCCGCCAGCTCGTTGACGGTGGCCTCGCCCTCCGCGAGCTGCGCGAGGATCGCGCGGCGCGTGGGGTCCGCGAGGGCCGAGAACGTCGTGCTGAGCTGATCGACCGTCACCAAAATGATCACCTGCTTGGTTGATAAACCTAACGGTTGAATACTGTATGAGGGCGAGAGGCTGATGTCAAGCCGCACCACGCCGCGAACACCACCAGGGCGGCCGCCATCCCCGCGGCGTGGCTCACGACCGGAGAGACGAGCGCTCCGGCGACGCCCGCGCCGATCGCCGCCGCCAGGACGAGCCGCTGGGGAAGACCGAGCACGCGCGCGGTCACCAGCGCTCGAAGAAGCCGTCCGGAAGCGGGAGTGCCACGAGGTCGGCGAAGACGGCGATCACCGCGACCGCCTGGATCGTGAGCGCCTTCCAGAACAGCGGGGCGTTCACGCGCCTGATGCTAGGAGCCGAGCGCGGCCGGCCCTTCTAGACTCACCCCCCGGGGCGCTTAGCTCAGCTGGGAGAGCGCGGCCCTTACAAGGCCGAGGCCGCAGGTTCGAGCCCTGCAGCGCCCATTGGTCCACGGCCGGTTGCCGTAGCGGTGCTCACCCGGCGCACAACGCTGGCCTATCCGCTCTTGCTGGCGCTCGGGGCGATCGATGCGGCCGGCTACAGCCTGATGGTCCCGGTCGCGCCGGCGATCGCGGACGACACGGGCGCCGGGCCCGCGACGATCGGCGTGCTCGTCGCCTCGTTTCCGGCCGGGATGGTCGCGGGCCTGGCGCTGGCCGGCGGGGTGGTGCGCCGCGCCGGCCCGAGGATGCTGCTGTGTGGCTCGATCCTGCTGGTGGCGGTTGGCTCGCTCGGTTTCGTCCTCGGCGACTCGCTCCTCGTCTACTTCCCTGCGCGGACGCTGATGGGGTTGGGCTCGGGCGGGATCTGGATCGGCGTCACCTTCGAGACGCTCGACCGCTGCCCCGGCGAGGAGTACCGCTGCATGAGCCGGGTCTTCGCCGCCTACTCGGCCGGGGGGCTGATCGGCCCGGCGCTCGGCGCGCTGGGTGGCGTCCGCTGGCCGTTCCTCGCCTACCTCGTGGTCCTGCTGCTCGCGCTGCCCGCACTGCTGCTCATCGGGGACCCGCCCCGGCGGCGCGAGTTCGCAAGCGATCGTTCCGCGCTGCGCATCCGCGCCTTCTGGACCTCGGCGGCGGCGGTCCTGTTCGCCGTCATGACGCTCGGCGTGCTCGAGGGAGTCCTCCCGCTGCACTTCGCCGACCGGCTCACCCAGGCGCAGATCGGAGGCCTGTACGTCGGCGCCGCCGTGATCGTCGCCGCGGGCGCAGCTGCAGCCGGCCGTATGGCGCCACGCCCGCTCGTGGTCGTCGCAGTGCTGATCGGCGTGGCCGGGACCTCGCTGGCCGGGATGGTCTCGAGCGTCCCGCTCTGGCTCATCGCACTGCTGCTCGCGGCAACCGGCGTCGGGCTGGCCAACACAGGCTCGCTCGGGCTGCTGATCGAGGCCGTACCGGTCGAGCGGGTCGTCACGGCGATGGTGGTCTGGTCGCAGATAGGAATCGTCGGCTACCTGCTCGGCCCGCTGGCGGGCGGCGTTGTCGCCGAGGCTCTCGGCTACGCGTGGGTGGGCCTGGTTCCCGCGGCGGCCGGTGCGGCCGTGCTCCTGCTCCTGCGCCGCCCGGCGCTGGCGCGCAGCTAGCCCGGCGGGCGCTCGCGCACCACCACCAGAAGGCCGCCGATCGGCGAGAGCGTGGGCATCTGGCGAATCCTCAGCCGCCGCCCGGGCTCCGCCTCCTCGAGCGCAAAGCGGCGCAGCACAGCCGCGGCGATGGCCTTCACCTCCACCAGCCCGAACCGCATGCCGATGCAGGTGCGCGAGCCACCGCCGAACGGGACGTAGGCCCCTTTGGGGAGCGCCGCCCGGGCCTCGGGGGCGAAGCGATCGGGCCGGAAGCGCTCGGGCTCGGCGAACACGTCCGGGAGGTGGTGGCTGGCCCACGAGCAGTAGTTGACCAGCACCCCGCCGGGCACCCGGGCGCCACAGAGCTCGAATGGCTCGATCGAGCGGCGCGGCCCGATCCAGGCCGGCGGGTACATGCGCAGCGTCTCGTCCACGGCCATGTCGAGTTGCGGCAGCCCTGCGGACAGGTCGGCCGCCGACGGCGGGCCGTCCCCCAGGATCCTGTCCTGCTCCTCCACCAGCGGGGCCAGCTCACCGGCGTTGCGCGCGAGCTCGTAGAAGAGGAACGAGACGGTGGAGGTGGTGGTGTCGTGGCCCGCGAAGAGGAGCGTCATCACCTGGTCGCGAAGCTCCGATCGCGACAGCTCGGAGCCGTCCTCGTCGCGGGCGTCGAGCAGCAGGCTGAGGATGTCCTCGCCACGCTCGCCGCTCCGCCGCCTGCGGTCGATCTCGGCGAAGATCACCCGGTCGAGGTGAGCGCGCGAGCCCTGCATCCGCCGCCAGGGACTGCCCGGCCCGCGAAGCATCTGCATGACGTACTCCCGGCCCCAGAAGCCCAGCGTGCGCTCGAACACCTCGGCCATGTCGCGGTCGCTGGAGCTGCGGTCGGGATCGAAGCCGAACAGCGCTCGCATCGCGATGCGCAGGGCCAGCCGCCTGGTCCAGGCATAAAGGTCCAGGCGCCGGCCGGGGTGCCAGCCCTCCAGGGCTCGCTCCGACTCCTCGCTCATGACGCTCGTCGCGGCCGCGATCTGCTCGCGGTGGAAGGCGGGCAGCATGATCCGCCGAGCGCGCCTGTGATACTCGCCGTCGGTGGTGAGCAGGCCGTCGCCGAGAAGCGGGATCAGGTCGCCCATGCTCCCGTCGCGCCAGCGGAAGTTCGAGGCGTGCGAGACGGTGATGTAGTGGTTGGCCTCCGGGCCGAGGACGAACACCACCGGCACGTACAGGAGCCGGAGCGTGAACACCGGGCCGAAGCGCTCGTAGCAATCGAGCAGCAGCGGCAGCGGATCCCGCTCGAACTGACGGGTGCGGACGATGCTGAAGCCGAGGTCGCCCTCCGGGTACTGGCCACGCGTCTCCCGCAT
Source organism: uncultured Thermoleophilaceae bacterium (assembly GCA_963821275.1). GTDB lineage: Bacteria > Actinomycetota > Thermoleophilia > Solirubrobacterales > Thermoleophilaceae > JACVRW01. Next base: position 519,757 of record CAWGDF010000001.1, on the reverse strand, counting down.
CACGCGCAGGTCGAACGCGACGCGCTGCAACACCCCCTCGGGAACGGCGGGTGGAGCCGCGACGCCCATGATCCAGATCCTAGGCGGGGTGGCTGAGGGGTGGACCCGGCGAGCGTGCTTGCGGCGTTCGGCCTGTCGGGCGCGGCGGGTCTGAACGCCTGGCTGCCCCTGTTCGCCGGAGCGCTGCTGCAGCGCCTCGACGTGGTGGAGCTGGCGGCGCCCTTCGACGAGCTCTCGTCCAGCGGCTGGATCATCGCCCTCGGCGTGCTGACCGCCGCCGACTTCGTGGGCGACAAGATCCCCGCGGTCGACCATGTCCTGCACGGCGTGGGCACGGTGGTCGCGCCGGTGTCCGGAGCCGCGCTGTTTGCCGGGCAGACCGGCGTGGACACCGACATCCCGACGCTGGTCGCCGTCGTGGCGGGTGGCGTCACCGCGGAGGCGGTGCACTCCGGGCGGGCGGCCGTGCGGCCGGCGTCGACCGCGACGACCGGCGGCGCCGGCAACCCCTTCCTCTCGCTGGTCGAGGACGCCGGGTCGGCGCTCCTGACCGTCGCGGCCTTCGTGGTGCCGCTGCTGGCGGCGCTCTTGGTGATCGGGCTGCTGGTGGGGCTCGTGTTGCTGTGGCGAAGGGTGAGACGGCCGCGCGGGCAGGAGCTACGCTAGGCGGCGATGGCAGGGGGCTGGCGTCGAAACGGCGGCGACGGCGGTCGCGGGCGCGAGGTCGCCCGCTACGCATGGCCGGCCGGGATCGCGGCTGCGGGCATCACCTGGTACGCGGCCGACAGCCTGAGGCACCGGCGCGAGGGCGCTCACGGTTACGAGCTCCGCGGCGACGTGGACGTGGGCGAGCCGAGCTTCCTGCGCGCGGCCGAGGCGCTGACCGGTGCTCCCGTCTCGTACGGCAACGACGCCGAGCTGTTGATCAACGGCGACCAGATCTTCCCCGCCTATCTGGAGGGAATCCGGCAGGCCGAGGAGACCGTGAACCTCCTCACCTACGCCTACTGGCGCGGGGACATAGCGATCGAGGTGGCGGACACCCTGTGCGAGCAGGCGCGCGGCGACGTGGAGTGCAACATCGTGATCGACGCGGTGGGCGCGGCGAAGATGGATCGCGACCTCGTGAAGAAGATGCGGGAGGCGGGCGTGCGCGTGTGCTACTTCCGCCCGCCCAAGCCGTACGCCGTGCGGCGGCTTCAGTACCGCACCCACCGCAAGCTCCTGATCGTGGACGGGCGCGTGGGCTTCACCGGCGGGGTGGGAATCGCCGAGGAGTGGACCGGCGACGCCCAGGACCCGGATCACTGGCGGGACACCCACGTCCGGGTGCGGGGCCCGGTGGTAAGAGGGCTACAGGGTGCCTTCGCCGAGAACTGGCTCGAGTGCACCGGCGACGTGCTCGCCGGCGACCGCTACCTCCCCGACCTCGAGCAGGTGGAGGACGGCGGGCCGATGCAGGTCATGCGCTCGAGCGCGACCGTGGGCGACTCGAACGCCGAGGCGCTCACCTACCTCGCCATCGCGGCGGCCAAGCGCTCGATCGAGCTGACCGCCGCCTACTTCGTTCCCCGCCCGGCCTTCACCAAGGCGCTCGTCGAGGCGGCCGAGCGGGGCGTGGAGCTCCGGATCCTCGTGCCGGGCTCCCACATCGACAAGGAGTTCGTGCGCACCGCCGGGCGGGCCAGCTACGACGAGCTGATCGGTGCCGGCATCGAGATCTACGAGTACTGCCCCACCATGCTCCACGCGAAGTGCCTGACGGTGGACGGGATCTGGGCCTCCGTGGGCTCGGTGAACTTCGACAACCGTTCCTTCCAGCTCCACGACGAGGTCAGCCTGTGCGTGCAGAGCGAGCGCTTCGCCACCGAGATGCGTCGGGTGTTCGAGAAGGATCTCGAGAGCTCCGAGCGGATCGAGCCGGGCGCCTGGCGCGACCGTCCGGTCATCCAGCGGGCCCGCGAGGGCGTGACCAAGTACGCGCGGCGCGAGCTCTAGCGGTCCGCGACGGTCAGGCCGCCGGCCGTCGCTCCCGCGCGGCGCCCGCCCGGAGCAGAACCCGGGTCACCTGCGGCGGATCGTCCCAGGTGGGGATGTGCCCGCACCCGCGCAGCAGCACCCGACGCGCGCCGTGCACTCCGCCGCGGGGCTCGGCCACGATGCGGTCGAGCTCGGCCCAGGCCAGCGTGACGGGCGCGTCGATCCTGTCGATGCCCGAGAACACCGTCGCCCGCATCGCGGCGTTCGCCTCCTCGAAGGCGGGCGCGGTGACGTACGAGCGGATCAGCCGGGCGGCGGAGCGCGGGGGCACACGCTCCGGACGGGCCACGGAGGAGCCGAGCAGCAGGCGCCGCCCGCGCGCGCTGCGCACGAGCGGACCGATGAGCGGAAGCAGCGCCCGGCCGGCTCTGCGGGTGGGCGAGGAGCGCGGGCCGAGCGGGCGTGCCCAGAACCCCGCCGGGGACAGGCCGGTGACCGAGAGCGCCCGTCCCAGGCCGGCCAGCTCCAGCGCCACCCAGCCCCCGAGCGAGTTGCCCGCCAGGTGCGCACGCTCGATACCCAGTTCGTTCAGGAAGCCGGCGAGCGCCGCCGCCAGGCCCTTCGGGGTGTAGGCCTGCCCCTCCGGCAGCGAGGGCGATGCGCCAAAGCCCGGCATGTCGACGGCGATCACGTCGCGCTCGGCCGCCAGGAGATCGAAGACGGGCTCCCATACCACCAGCTCGCTGCCGAGCGGGTGGATCAGCAGCAGGGCCTCGCCCTCGCCCCGCCGGATGTGGTGCAGCTGCGTCATCCTCCCTGGCGCCCCCGCCGTATGGATCCACAGTGGAGCTGACCGGACTGACAGCGCTGGTGACCGGAGCGAACCGGGGCATCGGTCGCGCAATCGCCGAGGAGCTGGCCACCCGCCGGCTGGACGTGCTGCTGGCGGGCGTGCGCTCCCCGGAGCGCTTCGAGCCGTTCGAGGCCCCGCCCGGCGGGGCGCGCGAGGTGCGGCCGGTGCGAGTGGACCTCACCAGCCGTGAAACGATCGCGGAATCGGCCGCCGCGCTCCCCGCGGTCGACGTGCTCGTCAACAACGCCGGGCTCATGACCGGGGGCCTGCTCGAGGAGCAGGAGGTGGAGGGCATCTACGCGATGTTCCAGGTGAACCTGGTGGCGGTCACGCACCTCACGAAGCTCCTCCTGCCCGGCATGCTCGAGCGGGGCCGGGGGAAGGTCGTGAACAACGCGAGCATCAGCGGATACGCCTGGTTTCCCGCCGCCAGCACCTACGCGGCCGCCAAGACCGGCGTCGTGGCCTTCAGCGAGTCGCTGCGGCGCGAGCTGAGGGGGACCGGCGTGGGCGTGCTGCACCTGGTCACGCCGGGCGTGGCCACCGACATGCTCGACGACACCAGGGCGGTCTACGGCCGCCACATGGACGCGAGCGCCTGGGACGACCAGCCTCCGAGCGAGTGGGCGGCGAAGGTGGTGCGGGCGATCGAGCGCGACGATCACGTCCTCGGCCCGGGCGGGAGGCTGGCGCTGGCCAAGCTCGCCTCGCGCGGTCCGGCGAAGCTGCTGGACACGCTCTCGGAGCGGATGTTCTCGCGCGAGACCCGGTAGCCAGGCTTGGCCAGCAGCAGCTGCAGATCACTGATGCGCCGCTCTCTGAACCCGCCCTCCGTGTAGCAGAGGTAGAGCTCCCACAGGCGGCGGAAGCGCCGGTCGTAACCGAGTTCCTCCAGCCGCTCGGCGCTGGCGCGAAAGCGCTCGCGCCAGCGGTTGAGGGTTTCTGGATAGTGCTCGGTGATGTCCTCCACGTCGACGCGCCGCATGTCGGTGACCCGCTGGGTACAGCGCTCGATGACCTCCAGCGAGGGCAGGCAGCCCGCGGGGAAGATCAGCTCCCCGACGAAGGTGCGCGACGCCTTCTCCACCTCGTAGGCGCGGTCGTCTACCACGATCGCCTGCAGGAGCATCAGGCCGTCCGGGTCGAGCAGCTCGCTGCAGCTGGAGAAGAAGCTGTCGAAGTACTGCCGGCCCACGGCCTCGATCATCTCGATCGAGATCAGCTTGGAGAAGCTCCCGCGCAGATCGCGGTAGTCCTGCAGGAGCACGGTCACGCGGTCGTCGAGCCCGGCGGCCCGGACTCGCTCGACCGCGAACGCGCGCTGGGCTTCCGAGATCGTGGCCGTGGTCACTCGGCAGCCGTAGCGGCTCGCGGCGTGCAGGGCGAGCGAGCCCCAGCCGGTGCCGATCTCGAGCAGGTGATCGTCCCCGTTGAGCTCGAGCATGCGGCAGGCACGCTCGAGCTTGGCCTCCTGCGCCTCGGCCAGGCTCATGCCCGGGCTCTCCCAGAAGGCGCAGGAGTAGGTCATGCTCTCGTCCAGGAAGGTCCGGAACAAGTCGTCGCCCAGGTCGTAGTGGGCGGCGATGTGCCGGCGGGCGGCGTTGCGGGTGTTGCGGGGCACGCGGCTGAGCGCGCTCACGAGCGGCACGAAGGGCCGGCGCAGCCGATCGATCCGGGGCATGGCCCGAGCGCCGATGCGCGTCAGCGCGACCAGGTCGTCACAGTCCCAGCCGCCCGCGATGTAGGACTCGGCCAGGCCGAGGCTGCCGCGGAGCAGACCGGACCAGAAGGACGGGTCGTGCACCTCGATCGTGGCCCGCAGGTCGCTGCCTGGGCGGCCGAAGTCGTGCCTCCTGCCCTCCTCGACCAGCTGAAGATGGCCGTCGGGCAAGCGCCCGAGCACCGCGAGCGCCACTGCACGGGAAATCATCCGGACGGGTGCGGATGGTACGGAGCGCCCTTCAGCTTGAGCCGCGCGGCTTCGAAGTAGATCCCCGCCACCACCCGCAGAGTCATGAGCGGATAGCGCAGGAGCGCCCTGGGGGAGAGCTCGCGCCGTGAGAGGGCGAGCGTGGCGTCGAAGTCGAGCCGTCCCTCGCGCCTGCTCTCCATGTGCGCGCGCAGAAGCCGGCCCGGCTCGGTCAGGCGCACGGAGTACTCGGCGTTCATGCCCATCAGCGGCGATACGTGGAACTCCTTGTCGACCTGGCCCTCCAGCCCGGAGAACGCGTAGACGTGGCGCTCGCCCCACGGAGTGTTGGTCACCTCCGCGGCCACCGACTGTACGCGCCGGCCGCCCGGGTCGAAGCAGTAGTAGAGGCTGACCGGATTGAACAGGTGGCCGAACGTGCGCACGTGGGTGAGCACGCGCACCGGGCCCTCCAGCGGCCGGCCGGTCTGGCTGTGCAGGGCGCTCCGCAGATCCTCCTCGCTCAGATAGTCGGCGCGGCGAAACCAGGCCGGCGCCGGTCGCCGCGCCGACCACAGCGGCACCCCGTCGAGCAGCTCCGGCAGCTCGCCCAGGTCGAGATAGGCCATGAACAGCCGGTAGCGGAAGTCGTGCCGTACCGGCTCCAGGCGACGGTGCCGGACCCAGCCCTCGTAGAGGGCGCTGGCACTCATGCCGGTGCCGTGCCGAGGCGCCGGGCCACGCGCAGCGCCGAGACGACCCCGTCCTCGTGGAAGCCGTAACCCCACCAGGCGCCGCAGTAGTGGGTGTGCCGCATCCCGCTCACCTCCGTCCAGCGCCGCTGCGCGTGCAATCCCGCCGGCGTGAACACCGGGTGGTCGTAGCGGATGGTGCGTATCACGTGCTCCGGGTCGATGGCGTCCGTCTTGTTGAGCGTTACACAGAATTCGCTCTCGGCCGTCAGTGACTGAAGGCTGTTCATGTGGTAGGTCACGGTGGTCCGGTCGGCGGGCTGGTCCTGCAGGTGGAAGTTCCAGCTGGCCCACGCGCGCCGGCGCCGCGGAAGCAGGCGGCGATCGGTGTGGAGCACGGCTTCGTTGGCCTGGTAGGGGATCGCGCCGAGCACCTCCGCCTCGGCCGCGCTCGGGTCGGAGAGCATCCGCAGCGCCTGGTCGGAGTGCACCGCCAGCACGAGCTCGTCGAAGCGCTCCGGCGGGCAGTTGTCCGCCGTCACCTCCACGCCGTCGTCCAGCCGCGCCACCCGGCGAACCGGCGTGGACAGGCGCAGACGGTCATGGAAGGGCTTCACCAGCGCCTCCACGTAGCGGGCCGAGCCTCCGCGGATCGCCAGCCAGTTCGGCCGTCCGCTGAACCCGAACAGGCCGTGGTTGGCGAAGAACTCGGCCAGGAAGCTGGCCGGGAACTCCCACATTCGGCCCGGATCGGCAGACCAGACCGCCGAGGCCTGGGGCACGATGAGCCGCTCCACGAACTGCCGCGAGTAGCCGCCCTCGTGCAGGAACTGGCCCAGCGACGGCCCGCTGCCGTTGAGCCCGACCAGGGCAGGCGCCTCGCGGTTGAAGCGCAGCAGGTCGAGGATCATGCGATGGAACGAGGGCCGGGCGATGTTCACGCGGCTGGCGAAGAGACCGTTCGCCGTGGCGCCGTTGTACTCGAAGTGCTGCCCGTCGCTGACGGAGAAGCTCATGTCCGAAGGCTGGGTGGCCACCCCGATGCCGGCCAGGATGCGCTGGAAGTTCGGGTAGGTGCGGTCGTTCAGCACGATGAATCCCGTGTCCACGTGGTGGGTCTCGTGTGCGGTGTCCACGCGGACGGTGTTCGTGTGTCCACCGGCGTAGTCATTCGCCTCGAACACGGTGATCTCGTGCTCGTCGGCGAGCAGGTGCGCGCACACGAGGCCGGCGACGCCGGCCCCGACTATCGCGACTCTCACGCCTCGGCGGCCACGGCCAGCGCCGTGCCGGCGATTGCGGACCCTCCCGCGAGCGCGACCGTTCCCCAGCGCCCGCGGTCCGGCACCGTGTCACCGGCGGCGAGGGTCGCCGCGGTGTCGGCAATGTCGCAGGCGACGCAGCCGATCAGCCAGGGCCGCACCGCGCCGCCCGCCGCCACGGCCACGACGGCCCCGGTCGCGAGGGCGATGTCGCGTGCCCCGAGCCCGCGGATCATGACGTGCACCGGGGGCCGTTCGGCCGTCGCGCCGACCCAGCTCGAGCCGATTCGCGAGGGCACGGCCAGCAGGCCCAGGCCGAACGCGATGCGACCCGCGGCATAGCCGATCGTGAGCTGATTCAGCGCCGCCATCCCTGATGGTTACGTACGTCTCACGGAGCCCGATCAGTTGGGTAGAGTCGCGACGTGGACGCCAACCGCCTCAAATCGATCCCGATATTCGAGGGGGTCTCCGACGAGGAACTCTCCCAGATCGCGACGTTCGCTCAGGAGATCAGCGTGGGGGCCGGCCGCGAGCTCGTTCGTGAGGGCGACTTCTCCTACGAGTTCATGGCGATCGAGGAGGGCGAGGCCGAGGTCACCCGGCACGGTGAGCACGTGGCCCACCTCGGCCCGGGCGATTTCTTCGGCGAGATGGGGCTGCTCGAGAAAACGCTGCGCAACGCCACGGTCACGTCCATCACTCCGATGCAGCTCGTGACGCTCACCGGCTGGGACCTGCGCCGGATCGAGAGGACCACGCCCGAGGCGGTGGAACGGGTGCGCCGGGTGCTGGAGTCGCGCCGGCCGGAGGCCTGAGCCGTGGCCGGCCGGGTCGTCCTGTTCGGCGCCACCGGTTACACCGGCCGGCTCACGGCGGAGGCCATGGTGGCCCGCGGCATGCGACCGGTGCTGGCGGCGCGCAGCGCGGACAAGCTGGAGCGTCTGGCGGCCGACCTCGGGGCCGAGCTGGAGCTGGCGGCGGCGGACGTCAGCGACCCACCCAGCGTCCGCGGCCTCGTCCAAGAGGGCGACGTGCTCGTCACGACCGTCGGCCCGTTCGTGCGCTTCGGCGCCCAGGCCGCCGCGGCGGCCACCACGGTGGGCGCCCATTACCTCGACTCGACCGGCGAGCCGCCCTTCATCCGCGACGTGTTCGAGCGCTACGCACCGGTGGCCGAGCGGGCGAAGTGCGGGATGCTCACGGCGTTCGGGTACGACTGGGTGCCCGGCAACCTCGCGGGCGGCATCGCGCTCGAGCGGGCGGGAGAGCGGGCGGTGCGGGTGGACACGGGCTACTTCCTCAGCGGGCCGGCGGACCCCGCGGGCATGAGCGGCGGCACCCGCGCCTCCCTGGCCGGCGTGGTGGGCGCTCCCGCTTTCGTCTACCGCGACGGCATCGTACGCAGCGAGCGCGGGGCCAAGCGCTTACGCACCTTCACGATCGGCACCCGGGAGGCACAGGCCGTGTCCGTCGGCAGCTCGGAGCACTACGCGCTGCCTCGCCTGTCGCCCAACCTGCGCGAGGTGAACGCCTACCTGGGCTGGTTTGGCCCTGCCTCACGAGCGCTTCAGGTGGGGTCCGGAGGCCTGTCCCTGGCGATGAAGCTTCCGGGTGCCGAGCAGCTGTGGGACGCGCTGAGCGGCCACCTGGTCAAGGGCTCCACCGGCGGGCCGGATGCGGAGGCCCGGGCCCGGGGTGGCTCTCACATCGTGGGCATCGCCTATGGCGCCTCGGGCGAGGCGCTCAGCGAGGTGCATCTGACCGGAGTGAACGGCTACACCTTCACGGGCCGGATCCTGGCCTGGGGCGCGGCACGCGTCGCCGAGGGCGGGCTGCGCGGGGTGGGTGCGCTCGGCCCGGTCGACGGCTTCGGCCTCGAGGAGCTCATCGCCGGCTGCGCGGAGGCCGGGATCGCCGAGGAGGGTGCAGCCGCCGCCGAGGGTCAACCCTCTGACTCGGAGACCGCACCTCTCACCTGACCGTGCCGCGCGCCGGCGCCTCGCCGCCCTGGTCGCCGCCGCTGCGGCAGCGCTCGTGGCCGGGCTCGTCGTGGGCGGCGGCGCCGGGGAGGAGGAGGCGGTCCATGGCCCGGCGCCCGAGACCGAAGAGGAGCCCGGGCCCGCCCGACGCCTCGGCCTGCGACAACAGGTGGGCCAGGTGCTCATCTCGAGCTTCGACGAGGCGGCGATGCCCGACTACATCCGGCGGCGCCTGCGCGCGGGCGAGACCGCGGGGGTGATCCTCTTCGGTCGCAACGGTGGCCCGGAGGCCCAGTGGCGCTCGCTCACGACGGCGCTGCAGCGGGCCGCCCGCGGCGCGGCGCTCGTGATGGTCGACCAGGAGGGCGGCGAGATCAGGACGGTGAGCTCGGCCGGCCCGGCAGCCCCGCAGCCGCTGCAGGGCGACCCCGCCGCCGTCCGCCGGGAGGCCCTGGCCGCCGGGCGGCAGCTGCGGGAGCTCGGTGTGAACGTGAACCTGGCTCCCGTGGCCGACGTCCCGCGACCGGGCTCGGTGATGGCCTCCCGGGCCTTCCCCGGCGACGCCGGCGCGGTGGCGGCGGCCACCCGAGCGTCGGCGGCCGGACTGGATGCCGCTCGCGTGGCCGCCACGGTCAAGCACTTCCCCGGCCTGGGTGGCGCGACGGTGAACACCGACGACGCCTCGGTCAGCGTCGATTTTCAGCGCTCGGACCTGGAGCCGTTCGGAGCCGCCGTCGCGGCCCGCGTACCGCTCGTGATGCTCTCACACGCGCTCTACCCCGCCCTGGACGAGCGGCGGATCGCATCTCAGTCGCCCGTCGTGGCCGACGGGCTGCTGCGCGGCGAGCTGGGCTTTCGCGGCGTGATCGTGACCGACAGCATGGAGGCTCAGGCGGTGCTCGACCGCTCCGGCGTGGCGGAGGCCGCCGAGCGCTCGCTGCGGGCGGGCGCCGACCTCATCCTCCTGACCGGCTCGGCCAGCTGGAACGAGGTCTTCCCGCGGCTGCTCCGGGCTGCCCGTACCTCGGCTGCATTCAGGCGCCGGATCGAGCAGGGCGCGGCTCGGGTGCTGGCGCTGAAGCGGCGTCTGGGCTTGCGCCCGGGGGGCTAGCTGATTGATTCCGCGGCCGCGTGTGCGTGGGGGCGCACGGGACCGAGCCGGGCGAGGGGGGTTCCTGACGTTGCGTCCAACTATCGGACGTTTCGTGCGGAACCCCCTCCCTACCCTGCCCGTTTTCCCGCCGCAGGCGGCGAGGCGGCGCGCCAAGCAGGGCGCCACCCGCTCGGCCCGGGCCGGCCCGGGCCGGAGCGAAGGCGTCCGGTGCGTCACCGCGTGCGCGACGTCGCGGAATCAGTCATCTAGTCGCCCCTACTCCGGCGCCGCCCGCTCGACCGCACGCTCCATCAGCTCCCGTTGCACCGAGCGGGTGCCGCCGCGGTGGCGCTCCCAGCTGTCGTCGGGCTGCAGCTCCCAGGCGAAGGTGTCGTCCGCGAAGCAGCGCTCGAGCGTGTCCTCGATCTCCTGCTTGAGCGGCTCCGAGGTGACGGGGGCCAGGAGCTCCACGCGCGTGTCCAGGTTGCGGGGCATGAGGTCACCGGACCCCATCCAGTAATCCCGCCGGTCACCGCGCCAGAAGCCGTAAACCCGAGTGTGCTCGAGGAAGCGGCCCACTACCGACACCACCCGGATGTTCTCGCTCACGCCGGGCACGCCTGCCCGCAGGCAGCAGATCCCGCGGATGTTGAGGTCCACGCGGACGCCCGCCTGTGAGGCCTCGTACAGCGCCTTGATGCAGCGCCGGTCCACCAGCGAGTTCATCTTCATCACGATGCGCGCTTCCTCACCGGCCCGGTGGGCCTCCACCGTGCGCTCGATCTCGCGCAGCGCCCAGTCGCGCATGTGCTCGGGCGCGACGATGGCCTTGTTGTACGTGGGGGTACGGGCAGCTCCGGTGAGCGCGTTGAAGAGCTCGGCCACGTCGGAGGCCAGTACGGGATCGGTCGTGAACAGTCCGAAGTCCTCGTACAGCCGGGCGGTCTTGGCGTGGTAGTTGCCCGTGCCGATGTGGACGTAGTGGCGCGCGCCGGTGCCCTCGCGGCGCACGACGAGCAGTGCCTTGGCGTGCGTCTTCAGGCCCGGAAGGCCGTGCACCACATGCGCACCGGCCTCCTCCAGCGACCGGGCCCAGCCGATGTTGCGGCGCTCGTCGAAGCGGGCCTTCAGCTCCACCAGGCAGACCGCCTGCTTGCCCCGCTCGGCCGCCTCGATCAGCGACGGCACGAGCTCCGAGTCGTCGGACGTGCGGTACACGGTCATCTTGATCGCGAGCACGTCGGGGTCGGCCACCGCCTGCTGCACGAAGCGCTCGACGCTGGTGGCGAAAGAGTCGTAGGGATGGTGCACGAGGATGTCGCCTGCGCGCATGGCGGCGAACATGTCGGCCTTGCCGGTGTCGGTGTCGGCGAACGCCGGCTGGGTCACAGGTGACCAGGGCGGGTCACGCAGCTCGCGAAAGCCCTCGATGCCGTAGATGTCCCAAAGATCGTTGAGGTCGAGCAGCCCGTCCACGTTGACCACCTGCTCCTCCTCGATGGCCAGCTGCTCGATCAGGTACTCCCGCATGTCGTCGTCCATCGACGCCGACACCTCCAGGCGCACCACCTCGCCGAAACGCCGGCGCCGCAGCTCGTCCTCCACGGCGCGCAGCAGGTCATCGGCCTCGTCGGACACCGTGAAGTCGGCGTCGCGCGTGACCCGGAAGTAGTCGTGGCGCAGGATCTCCATGCCCGGGAACAGCTCGTCCAGATGCCGGGCGATCACGGCCTCCAGCGGCACGAACGTGTGCCCGCCGATGTCCACGAAGCGCGGCAGCACCTCCTTCGGGACCTTGACGCGCGCGAAGGTCTCGCTGCGGGTCACCGGGTCGCGCAGCCAGACGGCGATCGAGAGCGACAGGTTCGAGATGTAGGGGAAGGGCCGCCCCGGGCCGACGGCCAGCGGCGTGAGCACGGGGAAGATCTGCTCCGCGAACTGCCGGTCGACCGCCTCGAGCTCCTCGCCCGAGCACTGGTCGCACTCGATCACCCGGATGCCGTGCTCGGCGAGGGCGGGGCAGACCTCGCGCTCCCACTGGCCCACGTGGCGCTTGGCCAGCTCCCGCGTGCGCTCCACGATCCGCTCCACGGTCTCGCCGGGTGAGAGGCCGTCGGGCCCACGGGCGTCGATGCCGGCCTCCACCTGGTCATGCAGGCCGGCCACTCGCACCATGAAGAACTCGTCCTGGTTGGAGGCGTAGATGGCAAGGAACTTCACGCGCTCCAGCAGCGGCGTGGCCTCGTCCTCGGTCAGCTCGAGCACGCGCTCGTTGAACTGCAGCCAGGAGAGCTCGCGGTTGGTGAACAGCTCGGGGCCGTCGAGGGTGCGGGCTTCGGGTGCGGCGGTTACCGCTGACATCTGCAGTCTCTATGGTGGCGCATCGTGATCTGGCTGTTGCGACACGGTGACGCCGCGGACGGGAGCCCCGACGCCGAGCGGCCCCTCACCGACAAGGGACGGCGGCAGTCGCGGGTGGCCGGGGAGGCGCTGCAGGCGCTGGGCGTGTCGCTGGACGCCTGTCTGACCAGCCCGAAGGTGAGGGCCGCGCAGACCGCGGAGCTGGCCTGCGCGGAGCTCGGGGTCGACCCCCAGGAGGAGCCCGAGCTGTCCGGCGGCCCCTTTGACGCCGAGGCCCTTTCGGCCGGCCTCGGCGAGAACGTGATGCTCGTCGGCCACGAGCCTGACTTCTCCATGGCTGTGCACGATCTCACAGGTGCGCGGGTCAAGTTGAAAAAAGGCGGTCTCGCCGGCGTCGAAGGCAGCGACCTCATCGTGCTGCTCCGGCCCAAGGAGCTGCGCGGGATCGCCGGCTCCTAGGCAAGGGTCCTCCCCGCCACCAGCTCCAGCAGGACGCCCTCGCGCAGGCCGCCGCGCGCGATGCGCAACGGCAAGCCCAGCACATCGGACATCGCCTCCAGCACCAGGATGCCGGCCGGCAGCAGCCGCACGCGCTCGGCGTCGAGCTCGAAGCGGGCCGCGACCTCGGCTATCGGAGTGGAGGAGAGGACGCGGATGCCGCGCTCCAGGGTCTCGTGAGCGAGCTCGGCTCCCACCAGCCGGCGCAGCGACGTCGCGGTGCCGCCGACGGCCACCGCGCTGTCCGCCGGCGGCGGCTCGAGCCCCTCGAACGTCCCGTCCACGTGCCTGCGCACCTTCTCGAGCTCGTCGATCGACGGCGGGTCCGAGCGCAGGTAGCTGTCGGCGAGGAACCCCGAGCCGATGCGAAACGACGCGGACCAGGCCATCCGTCCGTCCGCCTCGCCCACGGCCAGCTCGCTCGATCCCCCGCCGACGTCGACCACCGCCATGGTGCCCTCCTCCGGGGCGACCAGCGTGCGCGTGGCCCCCACGAAGGCCAGGCGCGCCTCCTCCTCGCTGGTCAGCACGCTGAGCGGAATGCCACCGGCCTCCTCGACCGCGCTCGCCAGCTCGTCGCGGTTGGCCGCGCTGCGGATCGCGGCCGTGGCCACCACCACGATCTCCTTGGCGCCCACCTCGCGCGCCACGGCCGACTGCGTGCGCACCACCTCGGCCGTCTCGGCGATCTTCTCCGCCGGGATCGAGCCGCCGTCGCGCAGGCTGCGGCCGATGCGCGTGAAGGCCCGCTGGGTCACCAGCTCGCGCAGGCGCTCGTCTCCTGCATCGGCCACCAGCAGCCGTGTCGTATTGCTGCCGATGTCGATGCAGGCGCAGATCACGGAGCGGTCCGCCGGGGAGTATGCCCGCCACCCGGACCCGGGCGAGCCGACTGCCCTCGTGCTCGGGGGGTCAGCCCGCCTCAGGCTCCTCACCCATCCGGAGAAGCCCAAGCTGTCCGAGAAGGCCGAGGTCATCCCGGCTTCCCCAGTGCTCGACGATCTTGTCGTCCTCGATCCGCCAGATGTAGATGTGCCGGACGGCGAACTCTTTGCCGGTCGGCTCGCGACCGATGAGCGCGCCGGTCTGGCGCCCGCTCATGATCGCCAGCTGGACGACCTTGTCACCCTCGGCGATCTCGTCCTGGACCTCGAACTGAAGGTCCCCGAAGGTGTCGTGGAGGCTCCGCACCGTCTGGGTGACGCTGTCCGGACCGGTCGGATGATCCGGGTGCGCCGGCTCGTGATCGGTGAAGTCGGGGTGGATGAGCTCGTCGACGACCTCGAGCTCGCCGTTCGTGTAGATCTCCTCGAGAGCCCGCCGGACCAGTCGCTTGTTGTGCTCAGGCGTCGTGACCGTGCTCGCGGTGAGGAGCACTAACGAGGAGCCAGCTCTGGGTGCGAGGCGTCCTCGAACTCGCGGAACAGCCCGGTGACCACGAACGCCGTCTGCTCGCCGATGTCCACGGCGTTGTCGCCGATGCGCTCGATGCAGCGTCCCACCAGCAGCATGTGCATCGCCCACTCGCGCGGGTCCGGATCGTCACCGATCTCCAGCGCGAGGTTGAAGAGGTTGCGGTTGAGGCGGTCGATCTCGTCGTCCTGGCGCACGAGGTCCTGGGCGAGGCCGACGTCGCGGGCCGCGAACGCCTCCTTGGCGTGCAGGACCTGCTGGCGGGCCTGGGTGCCCATCCGCTGGATGGTGTCGAGGACCCGCTCGTCGGACGGCGGCTCGTGCCCCGCCAGCGGCACCAGCTTGGCCATGTTCACGCACTGGTCGCCCATGCGCTCGATGTGCATGATCACGTGCAGGATCGCGGCCACCAGGCGCAGGTCGCTGGCCACCGGCGCCTGCCGCGCCAGCAGCGAGAGGACGCCCTGGTGCACCTCCAAGTAGCGCCCGTCCAGGCGGTCGTCGTCGGTGATGACCAGGGCGGCGAGCTCGACGTCCTGGTGCTGGACGGTCTCGAGCGCCCGGTCCAGCGACGTGATCACCATGTCGAGCCCGCCGAGCGCCTGCGTCTCGAGCTCCTTGAGCTCCTCCTGGAAGTGGGTTCGGGTGGTATGCGCCACGCTACCCGACCTTGCCGGTGACGTAGGCCTCCGTGCGGGAATCGCTGGGGTTCGTGAAGATCTTCTCGGTGTCGTCGAACTCGACCACGCGCCCGGTGCGGTGGTCGTCGTCGCCGAGCTCCACCGTGAAGAAGGCGGTCTTGTCCGACACCCGCGCAGCCTGCTGCATGTTGTGTGTGACGATGACGATCGAGTACTCCTTCTCCAGCTCGAGCATGAGGTCCTCGATCTTGCCGGTGGAGATCGGGTCGAGCGCCGAGCAGGGCTCGTCCATGAGGATCACGTCGGGCTCGACCGCGAGGCAGCGGGCGATGCACAGGCGCTGCTGCTGGCCGCCGGACATGCCGAAGGCGTTTGTCTTCAGGCGGTCCTTTACCTCGTCCCAGAGAGCGGCGCGGGTGAGCGCGCGCTCCACGATCTCCTCCATCTTGCCCTTCATCCCGAGCACGCGAGGCCCGAACGCGATGTTGTCGAAGATCGACTTGGGGAACGGGTTCGGCTTCTGGAACACCATGCCGATCCGCTTGCGCACCTCGACTGCATCGACCTCGGATGCGTAGAGGTCCTGGCCGTGGTAGATGACCTGCCCGTCGACCTTGGCGCCGGGAATCAGGTCGTTCATCCGGTTGAGGCAGCGGATCAGGGTTGACTTGCCGCAGCCGGAGGGACCGATCAGCGCGGTGATCTCGTTCTTCGCGATATCGAAGGAGACGTTCTTCACCGCGGGCTTGCCGCTGTAGCTGACAGCCACGTCCTCGAGGCGGAAGATCGCCTCCCGCGGTGCTCTCGGCTTCGGCTCGACGCCCTCGACGGCGGGCGCGCCCGAGTCGCCGTGCCGCACCTCGATCGCCTGCTGGAGGCCACGCCGCTCCTCGGCGGGCGAGTCCACGGATTCCTGTTCACGTGACTCGTCGGTCATTCGCTCCGCCACTCTAGATCACCTACCACTTCTGCTCGTATCGATTGCGTAGCCAGATCGCGATCGCGTTCATGACCAGGAGCACGATCATCAGCAGGAGTATCCCTGCCGCGGCCAGCGGCGCGTAGTCGTTCACGTCGGTGGAGGGCCGCGAGATCCAGTCGTAGATCTGGATCGGCATCGCGGTGAACAGCGAGTTGAGGCCGTCCGGATTGAAGGCGACGAAGGTCGCCGTCCCGATCACGATCAGCGGCGCGGTCTCACCGATCGCGCGCGACAGCGCGAGGATCACGCCGGTGGCGATGCCCGGGATGGACGCCGGCAGGACCTGACGCCAGATCGTCTGCCACTGCGTGGCGCCGAGCGCCATGGAGCCCTCGCGGATCGACGGCGGCACCGCCCGGATCGCCTCGCGTCCCGCGATGATCACCACGGGGAGAACGAGCAGTCCCAGCGTCAGCCCGCCGGCGAGGACGACGGGCCCCAGCCCGAGCGGCCCGCGCACGAGGAAGGCCAGGCCGAGAATGCCGTAGACGATCGAGGGAACCGCGGCCAGGTTCTGGATGTTCACCTCGATGAGGCGGTTGTACCACCTGGTGTTGTCCGCGTATTCCTCGAGATAGATGGCAGTGGACACGCCCACGGGAACGATGAACAGGGTGCACACGACCATCAGCCAGATCGTGCCCCAGAGCGCTCCCTGGATCCCGGCCTCCTCCGCGTCGGTGGCGGCGAAGCTGGTGATGAAATCGAGGTTGAGCCGGCCGATGCCGTCGGCTACGACGTCCGCCAGGAGGACTCCGAGCAACAGGATCGCGATCCCGAGGCATCCGAGCAGGCCGAGGCGGAAGCCGAGGTCCTTCGCCCGGCGCGAGGCGGCCGGGCGATCGATCGCCTCGGACGGGGCGGCGACTGCCTCGCCGTGCGCGCTCACTCGTACACCTGCCGGTACTTGCGGACGAAGCGAATCGAGAACAGGTTCATGATCAGTGTGAGCACGAACAGGGTCATTCCCACCGCGAAGATGGTCTTGTAGGTGATCGAGCCGGTGGAGATATCGCCCTTCGCCGTGGTGCCGATAAAGGCGGTCATGGTCTCCATCGGTTGGAACACGTTCGCGCCCCACTGGGGCTGCAGACCGGCGGCGAGCAGCACGACCATCGTCTCGCCCACGGCTCGGGACAGGCCCAGCACGAGCGAGGCGACGATCCCCGACAGCGCTGCCGGGAACACAACGCGCATCGTCACCTGGAGTTTCGAGCCGCCGAGCCCGAACGCCCCCTCGCGCAGCGACGCGGGCACCGCGGACATCGCGTCCTCGGAGATCGAGGCGACAGTCGGAATGATGAGGAACCCGATGATGATGCCGGCGGACAGGCCGTTGAAGATCTGGACCTCGCTCCCGAAGATCGCGCGCAGGATCTCCGGGGTGAAGAATGTAAGGGCGAAGTAGCCGAAGACGATCGTGGGCACGCCCGCCAGCAGCTCGAGGATCGGCTTGACGGTCTTTCGGACCTTCGGGCGGGCGTACTCGCTCAGGTAGATGGCGGCCCCGAGCCCGAGCGGGGTGGCCACGAGCATCCCGATCGCGCTGATGATGAGCGTGCCGGACACGAGCGGCAGGACGCCGAAGCTGGGGGGGTTGAAGAGCGGCGTCCACTCGGTGCCAAACAGATAGTCGGCGACCGGGACCTCGCGGAAGAAGGTGACCGTCTCCTCGACGAGCGAGAAAACGATCCCCGTGGTGGTGAGGACGGAGATGAACGCCGCCAGGACGAGCAGGCCCTTGATAAGGATCTCGCCGTACCGCGGACGCGCCGCCCGGAGGGTGACCTCCGGGCGGTCGCGCGCTTCGGTTCCGGCGGCGGCGTCCACTAACTCGCGCCGAGCGCCGACGTGGCCTTGTCGGCCTGCTGCTGGTTCATCGGCACGATCGCCGAGGCCTCCGCGATGGACTGGTAGTTCTCGACCACGTAGTCCATGAATGCCTTGACCTCAGGCTTCTTCATGGCCTTGCCGCTGGGGTACATGAGCAGCGACCGGGACAGCGGCTTGTACTTGCCGCTCTGGATCGACTCGCTGCTCGGCGTGACGCAGCCGGAGCCGTCGTCCACCGCCACGAGGCCCAGCTTGTCCTTGTTCTGCTCGTAGTAGGAGAAGCCGAAGTAGCCGAGCCCTCCCGGCGAGCCCTCGACGCCCTGCACGAGCACGTTGTCGTCCTCGGACGGCTGGTAGTTCTTGCGCGAGACGCCCTCCTCGCCGTTGATCTCCTCGGTGAAGAAGTCGAATGTCCCCGAGTCGGTTCCAGGGCCGAACAGGCTCAGCTCCGTGTCCGGGAGCTTCGGATCGATCTGGCTCAGCTTGGTGACCTTCGACCCCTCGTTCCAGAGCTCCTTGAGCTGCTCGACGGTCATGCAGTCGACCTTGAGCTCCGGGTTCGTGGTGATCGAGATGCCGTCGTTGGCGACCTGCACCTCCTTGTAGGAGATCCCGTTCTTCTTGCAGATCGCGATCTCGTCGTCCTCGATCGGCCGCGAGGCGTCGGAGATGTCGGTCTCGCCGGCGCAGAACTTCTCGAAGCCGCCGCCGGTACCGGAGGTGCCGACGGTCACCCGGACCTCCGGATTCTGGCCCTGGAACTCCTCCGCGGCCGCCTGCGCGAACGGGCCTACCGTGCTCGATCCGTCGATGCGGATGGTGCCGGAGAGGTCGCCGCCCCCGCCGCCACCGCTGTCGCTGCTGCTGTCGTCGTCGCCGCAGGCCGCCGCACCCAGGGCGAGGACGCCGCAGGCGGCGAGCGCGAGGAGCTTCCTCATCTGGCTCTTCTCCTTGTGTCGTTCATAGCGGCGGCTCACACTCTCAGCGCTCGGACGGCAGTCTGTTATCGACCTGTCGCCGCACTGTGAAAAAGGTGTGAAAGCGCCGGCTCAGGCGTCGAGCCGCTCCGGCGAGAAGCGGTAGCCGAAGCCAAAGTGCGTGTGGATGAAACGGCGGTTGGGGAGCGCCTCCTCCAGCTTGTGGCGCAGCTTGCCGACGTACACGTCCACCGAGCGGTCCGACTTGCGGTAGTGCTCTCCCCAGACCACCCGGTAGAGCTCCTCGCGGCTCACGATACGGTCGCGGCGCTCGACGAGCGCGGTCAGCAGCTCGAGCTCCCGCATCGTCAGACGGAGGCGGCTTCCGCCCGCGAGGGCCTGGAACTCGGAGGGCCGGATCTCGAGCTCTCCGGCTTGGACGAGGTCGGGATTGAGGCTGGCCTCCATCGGGTCCGGACCATTCCATCGGCCGGACGCTTCTCCGTTACCTGAGCGTTGATCCGCTGTGAAAATGCTGTAAACGAGGGGTTTGGACCGGGCACTGACGTAGACTCACGCCCGATGCCCGAACTCCGGCTCGCCATCCTGGACTCGGACTCGGGGTTCGTCCGTGTGCTCGTCAAGCGGGCGGGCGACCTCGGCTGGCAGTACCGGTGTCTCGAGGCTCCTCCGCGCACGGAGGAGTTCGTCGCCATGCGGGTGAACGCCCTCGTGGTGGATCTGGCGGTGCTGGGCCAGGGAGCGTGGGAGTTCCTGGAGCGGGTGTCCGCGACGCTGCCCGGCCTGGGCATCGTCGTCTGCACGGGCCGCTCGACGGTCGCGCAGAGGGTGCGCGGCCTGCGGATGGGCGCGGACGACTGGGTCACGAAGCCCTGCCACCCCGAGGAGGTCCTCGCCCGCGTCGAGGCCGTCGTCCGGCGCCGAAAGCGAGCCTCCGCCGGCGCGGACAGGGGGCCGCTGGAGGCGGGCGACCTCGAGATCCGGGCCGACCAGTTCCAGGCCTTCGTCCACTCGCGCAGCGTCGACCTCACCCGGCGCGAGTTCGAGGTGCTGCAGCTGCTCGCCCAGGCCGAGGGCAAGGTGCTCCAGCGCGAGGAGATCTACCAGGCGGTCTGGGGCTACGCGATGGCCCACGGCGACCGCTCCGTCGACGTCTTCATCCGCAAGGTCCGCCAGAAGCTCGAGCACTCCTCGCCGGGCTGGGCCTACATCCACACCCACTTCGGGGTGGGCTACCGGTTCGACCCGGAGCGCACGGGGGAGGTTTCCGTGGCCGCGCCCGCTGCCCCGCCCCCGCCCGCCCTGCCGGCACGCGCGCGGGTGGGGACAACGACACGTACGACCCGTCGCTGCTCGCCGGGTAGCCGGGCTCTGTAGCCGCGGCGGCAGATGGGCGGGGTAAGGGGTCGGCCCCACCGGGTTCGGAGCCCAACTCCCCACCAGCCGGGCGAGGCGTGGCCGCTAGCGCATCGTCCACTCGAGCAGGGCCCTCGGCCAGCCCAGGGGCGTGGCGGTTCGGAGCGGGCTAGCCGCGGAGCGGCGCCCCTCTGGGCCGCGTTCGCGTTTGCTGCGCTTGGCGGGCAGTCAGCGAGGCCGCCTCGGCGGCTCCCGGAGCCTGCGCAACATCGGCCCGGGACCTCGCCGCCTGCCGCACGCTACCAGGCCAGTGGCGACTCCCCTCTGCGGGCGATCCTAGCCGGCCCGGACGCTCGCTCACCGCGCCGCTGCGTCAGCCCAACGCTATTCTGCGAGAGCGGGGCCGGGGCAAGTCGTCAAGCGCGCCCCGCGCCCCACCCGGGCGTGGCGAGTTCCGGTGGACTGGCGGGGGCAACACCGCCAAGCCCTCGGCTTCGGAGAGCTCAAGCTGCGGAGCTCGTCGCGCCCGGTCCCTGGGCCACGGCGTCGCGCCCCCGCGTCCGCCGAACCCGCCGCTTCGGCACTGCGGACGACCCCGGGGCCATTGCAATACTTCGGCCACACGATGTCGAGAAACCAGCGCATCGGGCTGGTCGTCGTGGCTCTCCTCGTCGCAGTCGTAGCCTTCGTCCTGGCCCAGCCGGGCGGAGGAGACGATGACGGCGAGCAGGCCGCGCAGACCACCCCCGCGGAGACGGAGTCCCGGGAGTCCGCGGAGAACGGCGAGCCGGGGACCGAAACCGCGCCGGCACCGCCGGCCAAGCCCAAGGTCGCCCGCATCAGGATCGCCGGCGGCGCCCCGGTGGGCGGGGTCCGGCGCATTGCCACCACCAAGGGAGAGACGGTCCGCATCGTCGTGACCGCCGATGCCCCGGACGACATCCACCTCCACGGCTACGACATCGAACGCCAGGTTGGGCCCGGGACAGCCCGGGCGCTTCAAGTTCAAGGCGAACATCGAGGGGATCTTCGAGATCGAGAGCCACGTGGCCGAGGATGCGGGCAAGGACCCGCTGGTGGCTCGCCTCGTAGTGCAGCCTTCGTGATCCCCCTCGCGCACGGCCTCGCCGTCCGCGCGGACCTGCCCATACCCGAGTGGCTGTTCGTCTGGGCGGCGGCGATGGTGCTGGTGGTGTCGTTCGTCGCGCTGGCCGTCCTCTGGCCCGAGCCGCGCCTGCAGCGCGAGGACTGGCGCCCGCTGCCCGGCGCCCTTCGGCCGCGGCCTGGCCGGCCGGCCGGTGGAGATCCTCTGCGGCGCGATCGGCGCCTTCTTCCTCGTGTTCGTCGTCTACACCGGGCTGCGCGGCACGCAGAGCCCGACGGCCAACTTCGCTCCCACCTTCGTCTACGTGATCTTCTGGCTGGCGCTGGTGCCGGTGAGCGTGCTGCTGGGCGACGTGTTCAAGGCCTTCAACCCCTGGCGCGCCATCGGACGGGCCGTGGGGTGGGCGGCGAAGGGGGTGACGCGCGGGGAGATGCCGGCGCCGCTGGCCTACCCGGAGCGGCTCGGGCGCTGGCCCGCCGTCGCGGGCATCTTCGCCTTCGCGGCGCTGGAGCTGGCGGCGGCCAACGGCGATCAGCCCGAGAGCGTGGCCATCGCCACGCTGATCTACTCGGCCCTCACCTTCATCGCGATGGCCCTCTACGGGGTGGAGACCTGGATCGAGCGCGGAGAAGCCTTCTCCGTCTACTTCAACCTCTTCTCCCGCCTCTCGCCCATCGAGACCCGTGACCACGTGGTGGGCTACCGCAGGCCGCTGTCCGGTCTTCCGAACCTGCCCACGCTCCCGGGCACGGTGATGCTGCTGGCCGTGATGATCGGCTCGGTCACCTTCGACGGCGCGTCGGAGGCGCCGATCTGGACCGGCATCGCGCCCGACATCTCGCAGGCCTTCCAGGACATCGGCCTGTCGGCCCAGCGGGCTCTGGAGGCGACCTTCCTGATCGGGTTGGTCGCGACCATCCTGCTCGTGTACGGCTTCTACTGGCTGGGGGTGCTGGGGGCGCGGAGCGTGGGCGGTGGCTTCAGCAGCGCCCGGCTCGCAAACGCGTTCGTGCACACCCTCGTACCGATCGCGCTCGCGTACGTGGCCGCCCACTACGTGACCCTGCTGCTGTTCCAGGGTCAGGCGATCACCTTCCTGGCCTCCGACCCGCTGGGCGACGGCGCCAACCTGTTCGGCACCGCGGACAGCCAGATCGACTACGGCGTGATCGGCGCCAACGCCACCTGGTACTGGCAGGTCGCGTTCGTGGTGGGCGGCCACGTGACCGGGCTGACGCTCGCACACGACCGCGCGCTGGCCCTGTACGAGCGCGCGCGTGAGGCGATGCGCTCGCAGTACTGGATGCTCCTCGTGATGGTGGGCTTCACCACGCTGGCGCTGTGGCTGCTGTCCCAGGCAAACGCTTGAGGCCGGCTTTGCGAACATAGGGGCATGCTGCTCATCGCGCACGCGGGCCACTGGCTGACCACGCTCGCGTACCTCGTGCCGGTCGTGGGCTTCCTGGGCTGGCTGATCGTCACCCAGGTGCGCGACCGCAGGAGGAGTACTCCAACCGAGCGGAGGGAACGAGCCTCACGATGACCGAACAGCCCGCGAGCCCCGTCGACCTCGAGGACGGCGACGCGTCGCCGTCGAAGATGAAGCGCAAGGAGTACGAGAAGGAGCTGGTCCGGCTGCAGCTCGAGCTCGTGAAGCTCCAGCACTGGGTCAAGCACGCCGGCCTTCGTGTCGTGCTGCTCTTCGAGGGCCGCGACGCGGCCGGCAAGGGCGGGACGATCAAGCGCATCATCGAGCCCTTGAACCCGCGCGGAGCGACGATCGTCGCGCTCGGAACGCCGAACGACCGCGAGAAGACGCAGTGGTACTTCCAGCGCTACGTGTCGCACCTGCCGGCGGCCGGCGAGATCGTTCTCTTCGACCGCTCCTGGTACAACCGCGCCGGAGTCGAGCGGGTCATGGGCTTCTGCAGCGACGAGGAGTACTGGGAGTTCATGCGCACCTGCCCCGAGTTCGAGCGCATGCTCGTCCGCGACGGAGTGCTCCTGCGCAAGTACTGGTTCTCGGTCAGCGACCGCGAGCAGGAGCGCCGCTTCCAGAGGCGCTCGTCCGACCCCACTCGCCGCTGGAAGCTCAGCCCGATGGACCTCGAGTCGCGTGACATGTGGGAGGAGTACTCGCGGGCCAAGGACGAGATGTTCCGCTACACCCACACGCCCGAGGCCCCCTGGTACACGGTGGAGGCCGACGAGAAGCGGCGGGCCCGCCTGAACTGCATCTCCCACGTCGTGGACAGCATGGAGTACGAGGACGTGCTGCCTGGCCCCATCGAGCTGAAGGCGCGTCCCAAGCGGAAGGACTACGAGCGTCCGCCGCGCGAGGCGAACACGATCATTCTCGAGAAGTACTGACCTCAGGCGCCTCTCAGGCGCCGCCCGTAGACCTTCCGGCATGGGAATCATGACCGCAGGTGCCTTGGCCCTCCTGGTCGGCGTCACGGCGGCGCCCGACCCGGGGAGCTTCACCACACGGATCGACAACCCCTACTGGCCGATGAAGCCCGGCGCGCGCTGGGTCTATCGCGAGACCGACCCCGAGGGAACGCGACAGAAGGTCGTGGTCACGGTCACGCGCAAGACGGAGAGGATCGCCAACGGGGTCACCGCCCGGATCGTCCACGACGTGGTCACCGAGCGGGGCAAGCCGGTGGAGATAACCGACGACTGGTACGCCCAGGACAGGAAAGGGAACGTCTGGTACCTCGGTGAGGACACCAAGGAGTACGAGAACGGCCGGGTCGTGTCCACCGAGGGATCGTTCGAGGCGGGGGTGGACGGCGCCCGGGCCGGGATCATCATGCCCGCCAAGCCCCGTCCGGGCATGAGGTACCGCCAAGAGTTCTACGCCGGCCACGCCGAGGACAGGGGGCAGATCGTGAGCCTGCGCGAGCAGGCCGAGGTCCCCTTCGGCCACTTCCGGCGCGTGCTCATGACAAAGGAAACCAACCCGCTCAAGCCGAAGGTCCTGGAGTTCAAGTTCTACGCGCGTGGGGTGGGGCCGGTGCTCGCCGTCAGTGTCTCGGGAGGCAGCGACCGGGAGGAGCTGGTCCGCTACAGGAAGTAACGATTCGTTCCGCTGGGCGTAGATACGAAAGCACTGGTCTAGCAGGAGGTTTCCGAGGTGATTGGAGCATTGCTTCTCGGCTTCGTCGCCGGCTTCATCGGCCGCGCGCTCGTGCCGAACGACGCCTTCGCCCACATGAGCGGGCCCAAGTCCTGGCTCGTCTCGATCGTTCTCGGCCTCGTCGGCGCGGCGGTCGGCTGGCTCATCTTCACGGGCCTGCTGGGCATCGGTGACGACGACGTGTTCGACTGGGGCGGGATCCTCAGCGCGCTGATCGGCGTGATCATCGTCCTGCTTCTGGCCGGGTTCGTGATGCGCCGCG
The DNA here is from genome assembly GCA_963821275.1 of uncultured Thermoleophilaceae bacterium. Taxonomy (GTDB): domain Bacteria; phylum Actinomycetota; class Thermoleophilia; order Solirubrobacterales; family Thermoleophilaceae; genus JACVRW01. Next base: position 495,455 of record CAWGDF010000001.1, on the reverse strand, counting down.
CCGGCGGCCGTCGTCCGCCCGCCACCGCCTGAGGCTGTTTCCTTCAGCGGCGTTCGCTGGTAGCTTGGGGGTTGGCGCGGTCCCGCGCCCAACCCCCGGTTCCGGCGCTCACGCCGCCGGCTGAAGCGGGGGCAAAGGGGGCTCGAGCTCTCGGGACGCCGGTCTCTGTTGCCCCTTCCGGCGGGGCGCCGTGAGCGTGAGTCGCGGAGCCGCCGCCAGTGAAACCGGGAGCATCAGATGACCAGGCAGAAGTCATTCAAGCGGCTCGTCCGCACGCGGATGGAGAAGACGGGCGAGAGCTACACGGCGGCGCGGGCGTCGCTTCTCAACGCGGAGGAGCCGAAGCCGACCGCCGAGGCGCCGCTGGTCGTGTCCGACGAGGTCATTCGCCGGCGGACCGGTCGCGGCTGGGAGGAGTGGTTCGACGCTACTCGACGCCGAGGGCGCGAGCGAGCGGGCTCACGGGGAGAACGTGCACTGGCTCCAAGGGGAGCAGGAGGTCGACGGCTGGAGCGCGCAGACGATCACCGTCAGCTACGAGAGGGCCCGCGGCCTCCGCGCCGTCGGGGAGCGCGCCGACGGGTTCGCGGTCACAGCACAGAAGACCGTCGCCGTGCCGGTCGATCGCCTGTACGAGGCGTTCGTCGACGAGTCGCTGCGCGAGCGCTGGCTTCCCGGCGCCGAGCTGCGCGAGCGCACCGCCACCCGGCCGAGGTCGGCCCGCTTCGACTGGGGCGACGGCGAGACCCGGGTGGTGGTGGCGTTCGAATCGCGGGGAGAGGCCAAGAGCATCGCCGCCCTCGCGCACGAGCGGATCCCCGACGCCGAGCAGGCCGAGCGGATGAAGGCCTTCTGGCGCGACCGGGTAGCAGTGCATGAAGGAGGTGCTGGAAAGCTGAACGGAGCTAGCGGCAGGCTGCTGCCACCCGTGCACGAGCTGGGCGAGCAGCCCGCGCTGCGCGTCGACGGGCGCGAGCTGAGCTACCGCGAGCTGCGCGAGGCGGGCGCGGCGGTCGCTCACACGCTCCGGGAAACGGAGCGCGTGGCGGTGTGGGCCGAGCCGACGCTGGAAACCTGCGTGGCGGTCGTCGGAGCGACCGCCGTAGGCGTTCCAGTGGTGCCGGTGAATCCCAAGCTCGGGACGACCGAGCTGCGGCATGTGCTCGAGGACAGCGCTCCTGACCTGCTGCTGGGCGCGCCCCACGAAGCGCTACGCGAGCTGGACAATGCCCCGCCTCTGGACAGCGTGGACGTGGGAGCGCGCGGGGGAGAGCTGCCCGCCGACGCCCCGGAGGACGACGCCCCCGCCCTGATCGTCTACACGTCCGGGACGACGGGGCTGCCGAAGGGCGCCGTGCTCTCACGCCGCGCTGTGGCCAGCAACGTGGACGCGCTCGCCGACGCGTGGGACTGGACCCCGGAGGACCGCCTCACCCACGGGTTGCCGCTCTTTCACGTGCACGGGCTAGTGGTCGGGATGCTCGGGCCGCTCCGCCTCGGCTGCCGGCTCGATCATCTCGGGCGGTTCGAGCCGAGCCGCGTCGTTGCGGCGTTCGAGGGCGGGGCGACCATGCTGTTCGGGGTGCCGACGATGTACAACCGGCTGGCCGCGGCGGCCGAGCACGACCCGGCGGTGGCGGACGGCCTGCGCGGCGCCCGCCTGCTGGTGTCCGGCTCGGCGCCGCTACCGGCCCCGGTGTTCGAGCGCGTTGCCAAGGCCACCGGACAGCGCATCGTCGAGCGCTACGGACTCACCGAGACGTTGATGAACACCGCCGTCCGGGCCGACGGCGAGCGGCGGCCCGGCTACGTGGGGAGGGCGCTGGCGGGCGTCGAAGTCCGCCTGGTCGGTGACGACGGCGACGACATCGAGGTGTCCGACGACGAGACGATCGGTGAGGTCGCCGTGCGCGGCCCCAACCTCTTCTCGGGCTACCTGAACCGGCCCGAGGCGGACGAGGAAGCGATCCGCGACGGCTGGTTCTTCACCGGCGACCTCGGGACCCGCGCCGCCGACGGCTACTGGCGCATCGTCGGGCGCCGCTCGACCGACCTGATCAAGACCGGCGGCTACAAGGTGGGCGCGGGAGAGGTCGAGGTGGCGTTGCTCGAGCATCCCGCCGTCGCGGAGGTGGCCGTGACCGGCGCCCCCGACGACGATCTCGGTGAGCGCATCGTCGCCTGGGTCGCGGTGGAGGACAGCGAGCGGCAGCCCGACCCGCAGGAGCTTGCCGACCACGTGGCGGGCCTGCTCACCCCCCACAAGCGGCCGCGCGAGGTGCGCTTCGTCGACGAGCTGCCCCGGAACGCGATGGGCAAGGTCGTCAAGCAGAGGCTGCGCTAGCGCTCCCGCGCGAGGAAGGCCTCGACCGTGCGGCGGAAGTCCTCGCTCGCGTAGGTCTCGCGGACGAGGTCGTCGCCGTCCGGGAGGCCCGCGCGCCGCAGGCGACGCAGAGCTTCCTTGGTCACCCGCAGGGTGACGGGTGCGTAGCCGGCCAGGCGCTCGCAGAGCGCCTCCACGTGCGCCTCGAGCTCACGCCCTTCGACCACCTCGGTTGCGAGCCCGATGGCGCGCGCCTCGTCGGCTTCGATCGAGCGCGCGGTGAACACGAGCTCCTTCAGCCGCGCCTCGCCCAGGAGCGCCGCCAGCCGGGCGTAGTTCTCCATCGAGAGGCAGTTGCCGACCGTGCGGGCGATCGGCAGGCCGAAGCTCGCCGACGGGGTGCAGACGCGCAGGTCGCAGGCGGCCGAGAGCGCGAGGCCGCTGCCCATCGCGTAGCCGTCCACGGCCGCGATCGTCGGCTTGGCCACCCTCTCCAGGCGGCCGACGATGCGGTCGATCGTCGCCTCGTACTCGAGGCCGTCGTCGCCGGAGTCGAAGGCGGCGAACTGGCTGATGTCCGTGCCCGCCACGAACGCCTTCTCCCCGGCCCCGCGCAGGACGAGCGCGCGCACCTCGTCGTCGGCGTCGGCCTCCTCGCAGTGCTCGAACAACGCCTCGTACATCGCGAAGGTCATCGCGTTGTGCGCCTGCGGGCGGTTGAACGTCACCCACAGCGCGGACCCGCGGCGCTCATGCAGGACCTCGCTCACAGGGCCGCGATCTCTTTGTCCTCGAGCGCGTCCAGCGCCGCCTCGACGCCGCGGCTCACCGGCACGCCGGCGACCCGCAGCCCCATCTCCACGCCGCACAGCGTCCCGGCGAGCATCAGGTCGTTGAAGTGGCCGAGGTGGCCGATGCGGAAGACCTGGCCCTGCAGCCTTCCCAGCCCGGCCCCGAGCGACATGTCGAAGCGCTCGAGGACCACCCGGCGCACCTCGTCGGCGTCGTGCTCCTCGGGCAGCCGCACCCCGGTGAGCGTCGGCGAGTACTCGCGCGGGTCGGCGCACTGGACCTCGAGCCCCCACGCCTCGACGGCCCGGCGGGTCGCGGCCGCGTGCCGCCGGTGGCGCGCGAAGACGGCCGGCAGCCCCTCCTCGCGCAGCATCGCCAGCGACTCGCGCAGGCCGTAGAGCAGGTTCGTCGCCGACGTGTAGGGCCAGAAGCCCGCCTGGTTGGCCGCGATGATCGGCTCCCAGTCCCAGTACGAGCGCGGAAGCCGGGCGCGGGCGCCCGCGCTCCGCGCCTTCTCGCTCACCGCGTTGAAGCCCAGCCCTGCCGGCAGCATCAGCCCCTTCTGCGAGCAGCTGACGGTCACGTCCACGCCCCAGTCGTCGTGGCGGTAGTCGATCGAGCCGAGCGAGGACACCGTGTCCACCAGCAGCAGCGCGTCCGAGCCGGCGGCGTCGAGCGCGGCGCGGATCTCGGACACCCGGCTGGTCACGCCGGTGGAGGTCTCGTTGTGCACCACCATCACCGCGCTGATGCCGGGATCGGCGCGCAGCACCGCCTCCGCGCGCTCGGGATCGGCCCCGTGGCGCCAGTCGCCCGGCAGCCACTCGACGTCGAGGCCGAGGCGCTCGGCCATCGCCCGCCACAGGGTGGCGAAGTGGCCGGTCTCGAACGCGAGCACGCGGTCGCCGGGCGACAGCGTGTTGACCAGCGCGGCCTCCCATGCGCCCGTGCCCGAAGAGGGGTAGACGACCACCGGCCCGGTGGTCGCGAACACCTCCTTCAGCCCGTCGAGCAGCTGGCGTCCCAGCCGCGCGAACTCCTGGCCGCGATGGTCGATCGTCGGCGCGTCGATCGCCCGCAGCACCCGGTCCGGCAGGTTCGTGGGCCCCGGGATCTGCAGGAAGTGGCGGCCGCTGCGGTAGTGCACGCCAGGAGGGTAGGTCACTTCCAAGACTGGCAAGTGCGGCGTCGGGTAAGGCCTCCCGTGAGGAGGGCGAGCTCACCATCGCAGTCCGAGAGGAAACACGGCCGGCAGCCCGCGCCGCGCACGCCGCGGAGGTGGGCGCGCAGCTGAAGCGCGAGCTGCGAGGCGAAGTGCGCGCGGACGCCTACACCCGCCATCTGTTCGCCACCGACGCGAGCCTGTACGCGCGCGAGCCGCTGGTCGTGGGGTTCCCGCGCGACGCCCGCGACGTGGCCGCGGCGATCGAGGTGGCCGCGCGCTTCGAGCTGCCGGTGGTCACCCGCGGCGCCGGTACGAGCCTCTCGGGCCAGACGACCGGGCAGGGCATCGTGCTCGACACCTCGCGGCACATGCACGCCATCCACGAGCTCGATCCCCAGACGGCCCGTGCGCGCGTGGGACCGGGGGTGGTCCAGGAGGACCTCAACCGCGCGGCGCAGCCTCTCGGACTGGGGTTCGGGCCGGACACCTCCACCTTCAACCGGGCCACGATCGGCGGCATGATCGGCAACAACTCGTCGGGAAGCCACTCGATCGTCTACGGGTCGACGATCGAGCACGTCCACGAGCTCGAGGTGGTTCTCTCGGACGGCTCGCGCGCCCGCCTCGGCCCCGTCGACGAGGCCGAGCGCGCCCGCCGGGCCGCCGCCCCCACGCTCGAGGGCGCGCTCTATCGCGGGCTGCCGGAGATCGTGCGCGAGCACCACGATGCGATCGCGCACGGCTACCCGAAGCACTGGCGCCAGTCGGGCGGCTACCGCCTCGACCGCCTGGCCGGCGGCGGCCCGTTCGATCTCGCTCGCTTCGTCACGGGCTCGGAGGGCACGCTGGTCGCGATCACCGAGGCCACCGTCGGGCTGGTGCCGCTGCCGAGGGTGAAGATGTTCACCGTCGGGCACTTCGAGTCGGTGGCCGGCGCCATCGCCGCGACCGAGGATGCTCTGGCGCTCGACGCGGCTGCGATCGAGCTGCTCGACAAGGCGATCCTCGACCTGTCGCGGAGCAAGCTCGAGTTTCGGCGGCTCTCCCAGGTGCTCGAGGGCGACCCCGCCGCGCTGCTGTATGTGACCTTCTTCGCCGGCGACGAAGCGGAGGCCCACGACCGGCTCGAGGCCCTCGAGACCACCTGGCGCGAGCACGGTCACGGCTACCACGCCCTGCGGGCCGAGTCGGCCGCCGAGCAGGACGCGCTGACCAAGGTGCGCAAGTCTGCCCTCGGCCTGCTGATGTCGGCGAGCACGGGGGCACGCCGCCCGGCGGCGTTCGTGGAGGACACCGCCGTCGCGCCCGAGCGTCTCAACGACTACGTCACGCGCTTCCGCGAGGTGCTCGACCGGCACGGTCTCGAGGCCGGCTTCTACGGGCACTGCTCGGTCGGCTGCCTGCACATCAGGCCGTTCGTCGACCTGACCTCGCGGGAGGGGGTCGAGACGCTCCAGGCCGTCGCGGAGGAGATCGTCGATCTCGTCAGCGAGTTCGACGGGGTCAACTCGTCCGAGCACGGCGACGGGCTCGTGCGCAGCACGTTCAACCGCAGGGTTTTCGGCGACGACCTCTACGAGGCGTTTCGCAAGGTCAAGGCGCTCTTCGACCCGAACGGCCGCCTGAACCCCGGCGTGATGGTCGACGCGCCGGCCATGACCGAGAACCTGCGCGACCCCCAGCTGCCCGCCCCGGTGCCACTGACGACGCGGCTGTCGTTCCCCGGCGGCATGCGCGCGGCGGCCGACCGCTGCCAGCGGATCGGCGCGTGCCGCAAGACAGGGAGCGGCGTCATGTGCCCCTCGTACATGGCCACCCGCGAGGAGGAGCACGCGACGCGCGGTCGGGCCAACGCGCTCGTCAAGGCGCTCTCCTCACCCGACCCCCGCGCCGCGATGGGGGACGACCGGCTGCACGAGATCCTCGACCTCTGCCTGGAGTGCAAGGCGTGCAAGAGCGAGTGCCCGCTGAGCGTCGACATGGCCTCGCTGAAGTCCGAGTTCCTCTCGCACTACCAGGACGTCCACGGGGTGCCGCTGCGCTCGCGGCTGTTCGGAGCGATCCGGCGGCTCAACCGGATCGGCGCGGAACTGGCGCCGGTCTCCAACCTGCCCGGCCGGCTGCCGCCCGTGCGGGCCCTGCTGGAGCGCACGGCCGGCATCACGCGCCGGCGCCCGCTGCCCCGCTTCACGCGCGAGCACCTGGTGCGCTGGGACCGGCGCCGGAGCGCGGCCGGCTCCGCTGCCCGCGGCGAGGTGGTCTTCCTCGCCGACTCGTTCACCACCTACACGGAGCCCGCGATCGGGCGTGCCGCGATCGAGCTGCTCGAGGCGGCGGGCTGGCGCGTCCGGCTGGAGAGCGCCGGCTGTTGCGGGCGGGCCAGCATCTCCAAGGGCCTGCTCGACCAGGCTCGCGACATGGCCGCCGGCATGGTCGCGCGGCTGGCCGCCGAGGCCGAGCGCGGCGTGCCGATCGTCGGCTGTGAGCCCTCCTGCCTGCTCACCCTGCGCGAGGAGCACCTCCTCCTGCTCGAGGGCGACCCGCGCGCGGAGGCGGTCGCGCGCCAAGCCAAGCTGGTCGAAGAGCTGCTGGTGGAGGCGATCGACGACGGTGGACTGCGCCTGGATGCCGCCTCGCCGGTCAGCGGCCGGCCGATCGTCTTCCACGGCCATTGCCACCAGAAGGCGCTCGCCGGAACCGCCGCGACGGTAGCGCTGCTGGAGCGCATCCCGGGCGCCGAGGTCACCGAGCTGGACGCGGGCTGCTGCGGGATGGCCGGCTCGTTCGGGTTCGAGGCCGAGCACTACGAGCTGTCGATGCAGGTGGGCGAGTCCCGCCTGTTCGGTGCCTTGAGGGCCCTCGACACCGAGACCCTGGTGGCCGCCACCGGGGTGTCCTGTCGCCAGCAGATCGCCCACGGGACGGGGCTGCGAGCGCGTCACCCGGTGGAGCTCGTCCGGGCTGCGCTGGTTCAGAGAGAAAGAGAGTGACCCATGTCCGACGAGCTGATCTCGATCCTCATCCTCGATCGCTCCCTGGACCGGGCGAACCTACCCGATCCAGGGGCACGGCGGCCGCCGGCTCAGCGTCGGGCGTAGGCGCTCGCCAGACGAGCCAGCGCGAGGGCACCGAGCAGCAGGCCGAAGTCGCGCAGCGCAATGTCGGCGTAGCCGCCGACCAGCAGCAGGCTGACGATGATCCCGGCGAGCCAGGCCGCGACCAGCAGGCCGCCGAAGCGGGGCATGATCGCCACCACGAGGCCCGCGACGATCTCGATTCCGCCCACCATGTACATGGCGTCCTGGGCGCTGCCGGGGATCAGGTCGTTGTACTCCGGCGCCAGGTACTTGGGCCAGTCACCGATCATGACCTCGGCGAACTTGTCGAGACCGAACAGGATCGGGGCCACGGTGAAGGCGATCCGCAGGAGCATGAATGCCTGCGCGGCGGGGTCCCGGCGCAGCACGTTCGTGGTCGGAATGGGCACGGGGCGCAGGACGCCCGCGATTGCGGTGCTCATGAGTGGTCCTCCTCGAGAGATGCTTTCTTGCTGCCTTAGCGCCCCGACCTGCGCGGAACTTACCTCCGCCCTGGCTAGCGAAAACGCCTGGGGAACTGCGCAGCGATCCCGTCGCTGAGCATGTCGGCCATGGCCAGGATCTGGCGGTGGACGCGGTCATAGGCGCGGATGTCGGCCCGGTGCCTTCGCTCGAGGTGGGCGACGGCCTCGGTCAAGGTGAGGTCGAGGTGATCGCGCATCATCGAGCGCATCTCGCGGCGAGGCCAGTGGACCGGGTTGGCCCTGTGCAGGAAGCCCGCAATCTGGTTCGCGTTGCGGTACCAGGACCGGCTCTCGCGCTCGACCCCCGTCTGGTCGCCGGCCTTGGCGGCCGTGACCAGCGCGGCCGCGAGCAGGATGTGCTCCCTGAGCAGCCCGCTGAGGCGGTTGCCGGCGGCACGCCCGTAGAACGGCTTGATCGCATCACCGATGTCCGTCTGGTTTTTCAGCAGCCGCCGCGTGGTGGCCTGCGTGTCGGGCAGGTCGGCCGAGGCGCTGACGATGAACAGACGCGTCCAGGTGATGTGGTCCTCCCAGAGACGGCGCATCTCGTCGTGCAGCGCGAGGCGCTGCGCGTTCAGGCCACGCTGCTTGGTGGCCTCGCCCTCGGGATGGCCCTGAGCGGCGTGAACACCGCTGAGTGTCAGCGCCACTGCCGCGGCCGCGGTGGCCACGAGAGCGGCGAGCGGAAGGCGGGAGTGGCGTCGGCCGGTGGGCGACGTGATGCTCATGGAGGGCTCCTTCTCGTAGCTGTCACCCGGCTTAGCGGCCGGGCGGCGCGACTTCTTACCCGGTGCCTAGCCGTTCGCCTCGTCGCTTCGGACGAGCTCGCGCAGGCTCTCGTAGTCCTCGTGGCAGGCGCGACAGCCCTCGAGATGGGCGCGCATGCCCGGGATCAGGGCGTCGGCCTGCTTGCCGTGCAGCTCGAGCTCGACGTACTCGTCGAGCCTCTCGAAGCACTCGTCGCAGAGCAGCTCGGGCTCAGCCGAACCGAGCAACCGCTTCATGGTGTCGTGATCTGGGTGCCTGTCCATGATTCCGCTAGAGCGCGAAGCCTTTCTGGGCGAGATCGGAGCGCAGCTTCCGGCGTGCGTCGTGCAGGGTCTTGTAGAGCGCGCCGCGGGTCGTCCCGAGGCGCTCGGCGAGCACGTCGAGCGGCACACCCTTCAGCGTCAGCGCGACCAGCACCTCGCGCTGGTGCTCGGTCAGGCTGCTGTCGATCGAGCGCGTGAGCGCCCGCATCAGCTCGTTCCTTTCGGCTTGGCCTTCGGGGCTCTCGCCGGCGTCGGCCATCAGCGGCCAGGCCTCCGGCTCCAGCACCACTTCGCGCTCCTGCCAGGCCCGCCGGCGGAGCCGCACCCCGGCTTCGAGCAGGGCGAACTTGTAGGCCCAGGTGGTGAAGCGGCTCGCGCCACGGTAGTCGTCGAGCTTGCCGAGGACCGCCACGAGCGCGTCATCGGCGGCCTGGAGGGCGATGTCGTCGAGCTCCTCGCCGCGCACGTGCGAGAGCGCGGCGCGCCGGCGCGACACTTCGAAGCGGGCGGCGCCCACGAGCAGCTGATGCAGGCGTGCGACCGCCTGTGCGCGCTCTGCGCCGGAGCTTCGTAGAGCTTCCAGCCACGCGCGTGAGTCGGTCTGCGCGCGGTGAGGCCCGCTGGCAGCAGCGCTTGTAGGCAGGCGCGAGCTCATGCCCGCCCCGAGGCTAACAATCGCCGTCGCGCTCAACGCTCGCGCCACACGTGCCGGGTTTTTGGCTGTCCACCCCGAGTGAGCGCCGCTGGGCGCGCCGTTCTTACGTCTCCCTAGGCTGCCGCCGGCTCGTGTTCAGGGCAATCCACGCGGAGGTCGCCATCCTCGAGCGGCATGTCGAGCAGGGCGCAGTGGTGTCGCGCCCGCGTGCCCGAGCGGAGATGCCGACAGGTGATGCACGTACGCGCGACGCTGACGACGCCGTCCTGGTACAGCCGCGCGATCAGGTCGAGCAGGAGCACCAGCGACGTCTTCTTGTCGGTTCGCGAGACCTCCGCGAGCGGCTGCCGGATGCGCTCGTCCCAGTCCGCCAGCCGGCCGGCGGCCGTCTCGCCCCGGCGTGTGAGGCGAAGTGCACGGGCGCGAGCGTCGGCGGGGTCGACCCCCCGCTCGACCAGCCCCTTTCGCAGCAGGACGGCGACGGCGTCGGACAGTGTCGGCGCCGACACGTCGAGCTCATCGGCCAGAGTCCCCACGCGCCGGCGCTCCTGCCGTTCGTGCGCGAGCCGCAGCAGAACCTGCGCCTGGGTGGGCGTGAGACCGAGCTCGCGTGCCCGCTGGCGCAGCTCCGTGCGCAGCGCCTGGCCGACCCGCTCCAGGGCCGCGGCGAGCTTGGTGTCGAGATCGCGAGCCCCGGGAGGCAGCCGGCCTTCCGGCTCTTCCCGGCGCTCTACCAACCGTCTCCTGCGTAGGGTCGGCTCCAGAGCACGACGCTCAGGGTCACGGCCTTGAACCAGGCCTGATGCATGTCCTCCACCTCCGAGGGCGGGCGATCGCCGTTGGCGAGGAAGTCGCGCACCGTTGCCGTGATCGGATAGATGAAGGCGACCATATAGCGCAGCGGGATCTGGTCGGGCGCATCGGCGCCGTCGGTCCGATTCTTCTTCTCGCGCGTGTGCCGGCGCGCGATCTCGTCTTGATAGTCGAGCCAGTCCTGGTCCCAAGGGCGCCCGCAGAGGTCGCGGATCCACTGACCGAAGCGCACGCGCACCCTGGCGAGGTAGTCGGCGTCGGGCTGCCCGTCCGGACCGGCGAAGTAGTGCACCAGGTGCTCGTTGGAGGCCACGAAGCCGTACCAGACGTCGAGCACGTCCTCCACCTGGTCGCGCAGCACCTCCCCGGCTGCGCGCAGATGACGCTCGTCGTCCTCGCCGAAGAGCACGCTGCGCTTGAGCAGGTCGAGGTCGTGTTCGGTGACCGGCGAGCGCTCCAGCTCGGGGTTCCCGTAGGTGTACCCGGCAATGCCGGCTGTCTCCATCACTCCTCCCAACTAGTTAGGACTCCTAACTATGAGAGCGTAGCGCCGCGCGGCGGGCGTCGCCAGCCGCCGCGCCTCAGGCCGTGTCGCCCCCGTACCCCTCGAAAGGCTCCGTCAGCAGGCGAGCCTTGCCAGGCCCATACTCGAAGACGTGCACGATGCGGACGCTGGAATCGGTGCGCTCGACGCGGGTCTCGGCCAACGTGAGGTTCTCCGCGGCGCTGAGATCGAGCTGGTTGAGCCGCTCGGCCTCGGCCCTGCAGACATCGCCGGGGGTGGGGCGGCTCTCCGGATAGGCATCCTCGTGATGCCGGATCAGCGCCTGCCAGTGCTCGTCCCCGGCGCGCTCCACGGCTGCCCGGATGTCGTCCCTGGTGTAGGCCATTTCACGCCTTTCTCGAAACGCGAGCGACGGGACTCGAACCCGCGACCTCCGGCGTGACAGGCCGCGCCGACGAAAACGACGCTCGGCGACGACCGGCCACAATCGCCTGCAAACGACGACATTGTACGCAGGTTCGCCGGGACCCGTTCCCGGTCCGGAGGCAAGCGCCGCTTGGGCGTGGATTGGGCGCCGCCGCCTGCAAGACTCCCCCGATGGCCCGTGAGTACACGCTCTCGTTGCGCGACGGCCACGGCGACTACACCGAGATTGCGCTCACCGAGGAGCAGGCGCGTGCGTTCATGGCTGGGACGCTGGCCGTCCCGTACTGGCCTGGATCGCCCGAGAGCGTGACGGTGGACGGCGACATGGGCTGGATCACCGAGCACCACGACGCACGAGCGCCGGTCCACGAGGAGCAGACGTGAGCGAGAGCGCGCCAGAGGCCGCGGGAGCGGCCAGGAGCCGACCTCGAACGCGGCGACATCGACCGGGCCGCTCGGGTGCTGAGCGTGCGCCGGACCGTGTCGGGGGCGAGGTCGTGGAGCTTGGTAAGACCTCCGGGGCGCGGCGACAGGTCCCGCTCTCCCGCCGGGCGCTCGACGCGCTCGACGCGATCCCGCCGAGGCTCGACAGTCCGCTCGTGTTCCCGGCACCGCAGGGGGGACTCCTGAACCTCGACAACTGGCGGCGGCGGGTGTGGGCACCGGCGGTCGAGGCGTCAGGGGTGGCGACGCCGGCGCGCATCTACGACCTGCGCGCGACGTTCGTCTCCGACGCGCTGGCAGCCGGCGTGCCGGTGTTCGAGGTGGCGAAGATCGCCGGGACCTCGGTGCGGATGATCGAGCGCCACTACGGCCGCTTGCTGGACCCGTACCGAACGACGACCAAACCAACGAGAAGGAACCTGCGACCATGAAACTGACGACCACCACGAACGTCTCTGTCGACGGCGTGATGCAGGGCCTCGGCGGGCCGGATGAGGACCGCAGGGGCGAATTCGAGCGCGGCGGATGGGCTCTGCCGCTCTTCGACAACGAGGCCGAGACGTTCCTCGCCGAGGTCTACCAGCGCGCCGATGCATTCCTGTTCGGCCGACGGACCTACGAGATCTTTGCCGGCTACTGGGGAGTAAGGGCAGATTCGGGCCCCATCGCAGCGGCGTTGAACACGCGGCCCAAGTACGTGGCATCGACCACGCTCACCGACCCGCAATGGGCGGACACGACCGTCCTCTCCGGAGACGTCGCGGCCGCCGTCGGCGAGCTGAAAGCCAAGCCGGGAGGCGAGCTGCAAGTGCACGGCAGCGGCAACCTGGTCCGCTGGCTCGTCGACAACCACCTGGTCGACGAGATCACCCTGCTCACCTATCCCGTGGTCGTCGGCCAGGGCACGCGGCTATTCCCCGCCACCGGCCAGGACATAGCACTTGAACTGGTCGACTCGCGGGCCACCCCCATCGGGGTGACGATCCAGGTCTATCGGCCCACCGGGCGCCCGCAGTACGCAACGGACACGGCCGACTGAAGCACGTGACATAGGTGCCGCATTCAGCGAGAGTCGCTCATTGGTGGGTGGAGCGCGCAGCGTTTGGGCGTCTAATGGGCGTGGAGCGCGACCCCCGATCGGCGGATTCCGCACCACGACTAACGCGAGCGACGGGACTCGAACCCGCGACCTCCGGCGTGACAGGCCGCGAACCCCGCAGGGACGCCCGAGAACGCTCGGGAACGCTGGGGACAAACGGCGCGCCCAGAGCGGGATTCCGCGGGTAAGGAGGCGGTGCAGAGCGGCCGCCCGCCAGCTCGAAGTGGCGACGCTTTGGCGTTGAAATGGCGTCACTTTCACGGCGTTAACGGCACGCTCGGCTTCAGCTTTGCCTACCTGATCGTCGACGCGGTCAAGCGGGCCGATGGCATCCGCGAAATCCGGAAGCTCGACGTGTTCGAGATCAGCGCAACGGCGACACCGATGAACACCGCCACCCGCGTTCTCAGCACCGAGGCGGTCGATGCTGCCTACAAACAGATCCGCAGCTCCGCGGACCACGCGGGGCGGTAATCGCCGGGCCGGCGAGCGCCCGCGTCATATCTGCACCCACAAACCCCACAAATGGTTATTTGTGCGACCCGTATTGAGGAGATTCCTTGCACGCGGCCGTAGCGCGCGTGTTCAGTAGTTCAATCCTATGACACTCGATGCCGCGCTTGATTGCCCAGGCGAGCGGTGCGGGCTGAACATCCGTCGAGAGGACTCCCCAACGTTGTCCCGCCGGCGACGGGAGAAGCTCGATCCAAGCCTGTTCCGGTGGATGGTCAAGCTCAGGATGAGCGCGGCCCGGGCGTCTGAGGGCGAGAGGGCTTTGCGGGCCTTCCGGTGAGCCGAGCGGCCGTGACCAGGACGGGAGTTCGCCTCTCGTGATCAGCGCGGTCCTCCGGTCCAGCCTGCGCTTTGGACTCCTGATCGTCGGCCTCGCGGTCGGGATCATCGTCGTCGGCATCGTGCACCTGCGCGACGCGCCGGTGGACGTCCTCCCAGAGTTCAGCCCGCCCTACGCGGAGATTCAGACCGAGGCGCCCGGGCTCTCCGCAGAGGAGGTCGAGCAGCTGATCACGGTCCCGCTGGAGGCGGACCTGCTGAACGGAGTGCAGGGCGTCGATGTGATCCGCTCCAAGTCGGTTCCCGGCATGTCTTCGATCGTGCTCGTCTTCGAGCCCGGCGTCGACGTCTACCGCGCCAGGCAGCTGATCCAGGAGCGGTTGACGCAGGCGCACGCGCTGCCGCACGTATCGGCACCTCCGACATTGCTTCAGCCGCTGTCGTCGTCGAGCCGCGTCGTGATGATCGGGCTCTCCTCGCAGCAGCTCTCGCCGATCGAGCGCTCAGTGATCGCGCGCTGGACGCTGCGGCCGCGCCTCGTGGGCGTGCCGGGCGTTGCGAACGTGGCGATCTGGGGCATGCGCGACCAGCAGCTGCAGGTGCAGGTCGGCCCCGAGCGATTGCGTGACAGGAACGTCTCGCTGCCCCAGGTCATCAGGACCGCGGGCAACGCTCAGGCGGTCTCGTCGTTGAGCTTCCTGGAGGGCTCGACCCCCGGCACCGGCGGGTTCGTGGAGACCCCGCAGCAACGACTTCAGGTCCGCAACGTCCTCGACCAGATCGCGAACCCCGATGCGCTCGGCAAGGTGCCTGTCGAAGGTACCGGCGGCAGGCTTCGTCTCACCGATGTGGCGGACGTCGGCATCGGTCACCAGCCGCTGATCGGTGACGCCGTGGTGAACGATCGCGACGGCCTGCTGCTGGTCGTCGAGAAGTTCCCCGGCGCGAGCACGCTCGAGGTCACCGAGGGAGTCGAGGAGGCGCTGGACGAGCTCGAGCCCGGGCTTGCCGGCACCCGCACGGACACCTCCGTCTTCCGGCCCGCGACACTCATCGAGGAGGCGATCGACAACCTCACGGTCACGCTGATCATCGCCGGCGTGCTGTTGGCGCTGGCCGTCGCCGCCCTGCTCGTCCAGTGGCGGACGGTGCTGATCGTGCTCGCGACGCTCCCGGTGTCGCTCGTGTCGGCTGCGCTCGTGCTCGACCTGCTCGGCGAGACCTTCAACGCGATCTCGTTCGCGGGGCTGGCGGCCGCGATCACCGTCGTGATCGATGACGCGGTGGTGAGCGCCGAAAACGTGTCCAGGCGCCTGCGTGCGCCACGCCAGAATGCCCGGGACGTGTCGACCGCCGAGGTCGTCGTCCAGGGCTCGCGGGAGATGCGCAGCCCGCTGGCGTACGCGACCTGGATAGCGCTCCTCGCGGTTCTCCCCGTGGCGGTCATGGAGGGTCGGCCCGGCGCCTTCTTCGAGCCGCTCGCGCTCTCCTACGCGCTGGCGGTCGCGGCGTCCATGGTGGTCGCCCTAACCCTGGGCCCGGCGCTGACCGCGATGCTCTTCTCACGAGGGTCGCCCGGGCGCGGCGACTCTCCACTGCTGCGACCGCTGGTGGCCGGCTGCATGGGCGTGCTGTCACGGCTGCTCCAGAGTCCGAGGATGCCGCCCATCGTGGCCGCCGGTGCGGTCCTCGTCGCGCTCGCGATGCTGCCGCTCCTCGACACGGCGCCCATCCCAACCTTCAAGGACAGGGACTTGGTGCTGCGCCTGGAGGGAAGGCCCGGGACCTCCAACCCGCGGATGACCCGGATCAGCACCGAGCTCAGCCGCGAGGTGCGAGCCATTCCGGGCGTCGACAACGTCGGCGCGCACGTCGGACGGGCGGTCACGGGCGACCGGGTGGTCGACGTCAACTCCAGCGAGCTCTGGGTGAGCATCGACTCGAGCGCCGATTACGACGCAACCGTGGCATCGATCAGGGACGTGGTCGACGAAACGAGCGGTGTCGACGGCGAGGTCGTCAACAACTCGAATCGGACGATCAGGGACGTCGGCGCGCTCGGCCGAGGTGACGACCCGATCTCGGGTAACGACATCGACGTGCTCACCGGATCCGATGACCCGCTCGTCGTGCGGATCTACGGACAGGAGCTGGCCACGCTCAGGCGCGAAGCGCGCAAGGTGCACCGGATCGTGTCTCGCGTCGACGGCGTCACCGACCCGCGCATCGAGCTGCCCGTGACGCAGCCGACCGTCGAGATCGAGACCAACCTCGAGCGGGCGCAGCGCTTCGGTGTCAAGCCGGGCGACGTGCGTCGCGCCGCGGCCGCGCTCGTGCAGGGGATCCACGTCGGCAGCGTCTTCGAGAAGCAGAAGGTCTTCGACGTCGTCGTGAAGGGAGTGCCGGCCACGCGCAGCAGCGTGTCGAGCGTGCGCAATCTGCTGATCGATAGCCCCGACGGCGGCCACGTGCGCCTGAGCCAGGTTGCCGACGTGGAAATCAGGTCGCGACCGGTCGTGATCGAGCGAGACGCCGTCTCGCGCCACCTCGACATCGTGGCGGGCGTCAAGGGGCGCAGTCGCGACTCGGTGGCCGCCGAGGTGGAGGACCGCCTGGGCGACGTCGCCTTCCCGCTCGAGTATCACTCCGAGGTGCTGCAGGAGAGCACCGGCGACGAGCTGGGGGCCACACAGATGATCGCGTTCGCGATCGCCGCGGCGCTCGCGGCCTTCCTGCTCCTCCAGGCCGCCTTCAGAAGCTGGCCCCTGGCCGCGCTGGCCTTCCTCACGCTCCCGGTGGCGCTCGCGGGCGGCGTACCCGCTGCGCTCATCGCCGGCGGCGAGCTCTCGCTCGGTGCGTTGCTCGGCTTTCTTGCCCTGCTCGGTCTCGCCGTACGCACGGGCGCCGTGCTCATCCGCCATTTCCAGGACCTCGAGCGCGAGGGCGAGCGCTTCGGTCGCGCGCTGGTCCTGCGCGGGGCTCGCGAGCGAGCCGTGCCGATCCTGACGTCAGCGATCGCAACGGCTGCCGTGATGCTCCCGTTCGTGATCGCCGGACCTCGGCCGGGTCTCGAGGTCGTGCACCCGATGGCCGTGGTCGTGCTCGCGGGCCTCGTGACCTCCACCCTCCTCAGCCTGTTCGTACTGCCCGCGCTCTACCTGCGCTTCGGCGATCGGCAGCCGAGCCGCTCGCCCGAGGAGGAGCTCATGCAGCGCTGGGCAGACGGAGCGGGCGCGCCCGAGAAGGCCGGGGAGCATGCGCCGGCCACCTAGGCGGGCGAGGCTGGCCTGCGCCATCGGAGTCGTCGCCGCGGCGTTCGCGGGATGCAGCGAAGTTGAGACCGAGTCGTCGACGGGCTACGAACCCTCGAAGCTCGAGCCCATTAAAGAGGGCGGCGACCTTCAGCGGGTGAGCTTCACGGCGGAGGGAGCCAGAAGGGTGGGCCTGCGCACCGCCAGCGTTCGCCGCGACGCGGGGCGCAGGGTCGTCCCGTACTCCGCCCTCCTGTACGACCCGGCGGGGACGACGTACGTCTATACGAGTCCCAGGCCGCTCGTGTACATCCGCGCAGAGGTCCGGGTGCAGCGGATCGAGGGGGACCGCGTGCTCCTCTCGGAGGGCCCGCCCGTGGGCACCGAGATCGTGACCGTCGGTGCCGCCGAGGTCTATGGCACCGAGCTCGAGGTGCCGAGCCATTGACCCGGCCGGGAGGCAGTCGCTGATGCGCTGGATCGTGTCCAGGAGCCTGCGGTTCCGCTGGCTCGTGCTCTTCGGCGCGACTGCGGCGATGGTCTTCGGCTTCGCACAGATCCCCGACGCGCGGGTCGACGTCTTCCCCGAATTCGCGCCCCCGCGTGTCGAGATCCAGACGATCGCCCTGGGCAACTCCTCTACGGAGGTTGAGGAGCTGATCACGGTTCCGATCGAGGAGCAGCTCAACGGACTGCCCGGTCTCGAGGAGCTGCGCTCGAAGTCGGTCTCGCAGCTCTCCTCGATCCAGCTGATCTTCGAGCGCGGGACCGACGAGATGCGGGCGCGCCAGCTCGTGCAGGAGCGGATCGCCCAGGTCACGCCCACTCTGCCGACGTGGGCGAGCCCGCCGTGGATGATGCCGCCGCTGTCGGCGACGAGCCGAATCATGAAGATCGGGCTCTCCTCCGACGACCTGAACCTGGTCGAGCTGTCGTCGGTCTCCTACTGGAAGATCAGGCAACGCCTCCTGCGCGTATCGGGCGTCGCGGCGGTGGACATCTACGGTGAGCGGCTCCAGCAGCGCCACGTGCAGGTCGATCCGGCGAAGTTGGCGGAGAACGGCGTCTCCCTTGAGCGGGTGATGGAGACCAGCGCCGACGCGGTCGATGCCGGGGTACTGGCGTACACCGAGAACTTCGCACCCGGCACCGGCGGGTTCGTCGAGGCGGGCGGGCAGCGCATGAACCTCCGGCACGTGCAGCCGATCATCGGGCCGGAGCAGCTCGGCAAGGTCCCCGTCCTCAACAGGAGCGGCCGCGTGCTGCGGCTGTCCGATCTGGGTGCGGTGCGCGAGGACCACCAGCCGGTCTGGGGCGCCGGTGTTGTCAACGAGGGCGACGGCCTGCTGCTCATCGTCCAGAAGTTCCGCGGGGCGAACACCATGGAGGTGACCGAGGGGGTCGAGCGGGCCGTCGACGAGATGCGGCCCGGCCTTCCCGGAATCGAGATCGACACGACGATCTTCCGGCCGGCGACCTTCATCGAGCAATCGATCGACAACCTCACGACGGCCCTGCTCGTGGGCGTGTTGCTCGTGATCTTCATCATCCTCGCGTTCCTGGTCGAGTGGCGTACGACGTTCATCAGCCTGATCGCCATCCCCCTGTCGCTGATCGCGGCGATCGTGGTGCTCGACCTCACTCACACGACGATCAACGTGATGGTCCTGGCCGGGCTCGTGGTCGCCATCGGGGTGGTGGTGGACGACGCCATCATCGACGTGGAGAACATCGTGCGCCGATTGCGGATCGCACGCGCGGAGGGCGAGCGCATCTCCACGTTCCGCGTCGTGCTCGACGCCTCCGTCGAGGTCCGCAGCGCGATCACGTACGCGACCGTGATCAACGTCGTGGCGATCGTGCCGGTCTTCTTCCTGCAGGGCCTGTCGGGATCGTTCTTCCAGCCGCTCGTGCTCTCGTACGGGCTGGCAGTGCTGGTCTCGATGCTGGTCGCGCTGACCGTGACCCCGGCTCTCTGCTTCCTCCTCCTGTCGAAGGGGCATCTCCGGCACCGCGACTCTCCGTTGCTGCGGGCCCTCAAGTGGGGCTACGGCGCGATCCTCGAAAGGCTGATCCGCCGTCCCAGTCCCGCGATCGCGCTCGCGGCCGGACTGCTGCTCGCGGGCCTCTTGACCTATCCCACGCTCGGGTCGCAGTTGCTGCCGAACTTCAAGGAGCGGGACTTCCTAATGCACTGGCTGACGGAGCCGGCCACCGGCGCGTCGGAGGAGACACGCATCTCGGTGCGTGCGTGTCGCGACCTGCGTGAGATCCCGGGTGTCCGCAACTGCGGCTCCCACATCGGCCAGGCGCTGATGTCGGACGAGATCTACGGCGTGTACTTCGGTGAGAATTGGATCAGCGTCAGCGAGGACGTCGACTACGACAAGACGCTCGAGGCCGTCCAGCGGACGGTGGAGGGCTATCCCGGCCTCTACCGCGATGTGCAGACCTACCTGCGTGAGCGCATCAAGGAGGTGCTCACCGGGACGAGCGAGACGATCGTCGTGCGCATCTTCGGACCCGAGCTACCCGTCCTGCGCGACAAGGCGGACCAGATCGCCGAGCAGATCGCGAAGGTGGACGGCGTGATCGACGCTCATCCCGATTTCGCGGAAGACCTCCCGCACATCGAGGTCGAGCTCGACCTCGCCGCGGCCCGGCGCCACGGCCTCAAGCCGGGCGACGTCCGACGGCAGTCATCCACGCTCCTGGCGAGCGAGGAGGTCGGGGACATCTTCGACGGCGGCAAGGCGTACGACGTGCACGTCTGGAGCATCCCGTCGGCGCGCAACAGCCTGAGCGACGTCGAGGCGCTTCCGATCGACACGCCGGCCGGCCGGCCCGTTCGCCTCGACCAGGTGGCCGACGTGCGCGTGGCGCCGACCCCCAACCACATCGAGCGCGAGCTGCAGTCGCGCCGGATCGACGTCGGCGCCAATGTCGAGGGTCGTGACCTCGCCTCCGTCGTCGACGACCTCGAGGATCGGGTCGAGGGCATCAAGTTCCCGCGTGAGTACCACGCTGAGGTGCTCGGGGAGTCCACGGAGCTGAACGCCGCCCAGGATCGCCTGCTGGTGTTCGGAATCGCCGCAGCGGTCGCGATCTTCCTGCTGCTCCAAGCGGCGTTGGGCAGCCTGCGCCTGGCGATCCTGACCTTCCTCCTCCTGCCGATGGCGCTCGTGGGGGGCGTGCTCGCGGTGTGGCTGGGGGACGGGGTGCTGTCGCTCGGCTCATTGGTCGGCTTCCTGACGGTCTTCGGCATCGCGGCGCGGAACGGCATCCTGATGATCAGCCACTTCCAGCATCTCGAGCGCCACGAGGGAGAGGAGTTCGGACCCGGGCTCGTGCTCCGCGGGGCAGGTGAGCGGCTTGCGCCGATCTTGATGACCGCCTCGGCGACCGGCCTGGCGCTCGTGCCGCTCGCCGTCCCGGGCGCCATTCCCGGCCACGAGATCGAGCATCCGATGGCAATCGTGATCCTCGGCGGCCTCGTGACCGCGACTCTTCTCAACCTGTTCGTCCTGCCGTCGCTCTACCTGCGCTTCGGGAAGCGGGGATGAGCGTGGGGGAGCTAGGTGAGCTCGTCGGAGTTCACCTGCGGCCCTTCGGGTCCGTCGCGGCGGTCCTTCGAGGGGTTCCGCTGCTCGGTGAGGATCCGACACGCCAACGCTCCGACAAGCTCCTCGAGAAACTGGGAGACGGTGGCGTCCCCGCCGACCTCATCCAGCGACTCGTCGACCGCCCGCCAGGCGTCGTCCTCGGGGAGGCCGAAGCTCTTCGCGCCCTCGAAGATCGCTTGCAGCCGGGGAATTCGGGTCTGATCTGAGTGCATCTTCATCTATCGGCTCGTGCTTGCCCGACGGCAAGCCCGAGCGACCCTGCCGTCCCCACATGAGACAGGGATGAGGGCCCGATTCCGGCGCCTGTGCGCGGTGCCATCCCATCCGGTCCAAAGCGGCGCGCGCCGGTGCATTTGCAGGGAAGAGAGCGCTTCTTGACTTACTGCATCCGTGCCTCTACCGTCCCCAGACGCGCATCGGAATCACCCATGAGGGTGGTCACAAGCTTGCCGCCGAAAGCCTGTGGCGGTGGATGCCACCCTCAGGGCTCAAGACCGCCCTCACGCGCGCGCGTGGCTATGCGGTCTTCGGTCTTTGCGGCCTTTGCGGTCTTGATCTCAGAGCCGTTCTGGCGCGGATCTGGCGTCAGCCAGACCCTCTCCCGCCCAGCCGCTCAGGCTAGATCACGGCAATTTGCAGGCTTTCTTCCAGCGCGAGCGACGGGACTCGAACCCGCGACCTCCGGCGTGACAGGCCGGCGCTCTAAACCGACTGAGCTACGCCCGCGTGACGAGGGCCGAGGATAGCGGCCCGGGCGCGGGCTTTAGTCGTCCAGCACCCGGTCGTCGCGGTGGCGGCCGAAGCGCTCCGCGTACCGGCGCGCGACCTTCTCCATCGTGAGCTCGGAGCGCTCGACTCCGAACACGGTCTCCGGGAAGTTCATCCTGCGCTGCACCGGCCACAGCTGGTCGTGGGCCTCGGGCGGGAACAGCTTCGCCGGGTGACCAACCGCGATCCAGCCGATCGGAACGGTTGCCCCGGAGTCGAGCGCGCTGTTCACGTGCACGACCCCGTTGATCCGGATCTCGCAGCCGCGACCTATGCGCGCGCCCGGGAACACCGAGGCGCCGGTCGCGAGGAACACATCGTCGGCGATCTCGGCGCCGTTGACGTGGGCGTGCGGCCCCACCAGCACGTGATCGCCGAGCCGCGCGGGGTGGCCCTGCCGCCCCCGGATCACGGCGTGCTCCATCACGATGCAGCGGTTCCCGAGCACAACGGGCCCGCCCTCGGCGGTCAGCACCGCTCCGAAGAGGATCCGGGCGTCCTCGCCGACGGTCACGTCGCCGCAAACCACGGCGGTGGGGGCCACGTAGGCGGACTCGGCCAGCTGCGGCCGCTTTCCCTCGTGCTCGATGAGCATGCCTTGATGCTACGAGCCCCGCGCTCTCGTGGTGGCTCGCGCGGTAGCGTCCACGGGGATGGAGCTTGGGGGAGCCAGGGTTCTGCTGACGGGAGCGAGCGGGGGCCTCGGCCGCGCCATCGCCACGGCCCTGAGCGCCGAGGGCGCCCGGGTGCTCCTCAGCGGGCGCCGGGGCGAGGCGCTGCAGGAGCTGGCCGAGGGCCTGGACGGGGAGGCCGAGGTGCTGGTGGCCGACCTGGCGGACGCCGCTAGCGCGGTCGCGCTGGCCGAGGACGCCGGGGCGGTCGACGTGCTGGTGGCGAACGCCGGCCTGCCGGCGAGCGGGCCGCTGAGCGAATTCTCTCCCGAGCAGATCGATCGCGCCATCGACGTGAACCTGCGTGCGCCGATGCAGCTGACCCGGGCGCTGCTGCCCGGGATGGTCGAGAGGGGGCGCGGGCACGTCGTCCTGATGTCGTCGCTGTCGGGAAAGGCCGGGTCGGCCGGCTCCTCGGTGTACTCGGCAACGAAGTTCGGGCTGCGCGGCTTCGCCGCCGGCCTGCGTGAGGACCTCCACGGGAGCGGCGTGGGGGTGACCGTGGTCTTCCCGAGCTTCGTCCGCGACGCTGGGATGTTCCACGACTCGGGCGTCCGGCTCCCTCCCTGGGTGGGCACCCGCAGCCCGGAGGACGTGGCCCGGGCGGTGATTCGGGGCGTCGAGTCCGGCAAGCCGGAGATCGATGTCGCCCCCCTCACGCTGAGCGTCGGGGCGCGGGCGGCGGGCCTCGCGCCGGGGCTCACGGCCGGGCTTCAGCGGCGGCTCGGCTCCGAGCAGGTGGCGCGGGCGTTCACCCGCGCCCAGCGCTCGAAGCGCTGAGCGCTGGATCCAGGCTGACGCCGCTGAGCCGGGCGTTCTCTAGCCCTTGACCGCCTTCACCCGGAACGACTTCCTGGCGCCCTTGCCGCGCGAGAAGGTGGCGCGGGGGACGTTGAGGACCCAGGGCCTGGGCAGTGCACCCGAGACGTTCTGCAGGAAATCGGCGAACAGGGTGGACGAGCGCCGGCACGACAGCCCGCGCACCCACACGTTGTAGTTGCCGCGCGCGAGTCGCAGCGAGCCGATGCTGTCGTTGTGCAGCACCCGGAAGGTGGCCGGGCACTTCGAGTAGCCGCCGCTGGGGTGGCGTCCCTGGCGTCCGCCACCGTCACCGCTGACGTACGGCTTGATCCGGAAGCCGATGTGACGGTGGCCGCGCGAGAAGGTCCCGGTGCCCGGGTCGAGGATCCAGGGCCGGGGCAGGACGCCGTCGTAGTCCTGGAGGAAGCCCTGGAGCAGCTTCACCGCGCGTGCGCACGTGATCGGCCGGTAGGAGAGCAGCGTGATCCGGTACTGCCCCTTGGGAATCTGGAAGCTGCCTATCCGGTCGTTGTGGAGGACCGAGAAGTAGCCGGGGCAGACTCGCCGCGACGGGGGATGGGGCGGGTTCGGTGGAGTGGGCCCGCTCTGGGGCGTCACACGGAACCCCTCACTGCTGCCGCGTCCGAAGCGGAAGGTCCGGGTCGAGTTGTTCTTGACCCAGGGGCGCGGGAGCCGGCCGTCCCAGTCCTCGAGGAACTCGGTGAACAGCCGCGAGGCCTCGGTGCAGCCCATGCTCGCGCTGTCGAGCACGGTTATCACGTAGGGACCCTTGGGCAGCTGCATGGCGCCAATGCGGTCGTTGTGGAGCACCTCGAAGGTGCCGGGGCAGGTTGCCTGGGCGGCGGACGCGGACGGCGCCATGACCGCCAACGCCACGAGCACTCCCACCAGGGCAGGGATAAGCCGTCTCACACGAGTCATGCTCGCACCCTAACCGGTTACATCAAGGGTCGCTGCGCTGAGCTGTCCGGCTCGAGGCGATCCTGCTCGAGGTCCAGAGCCACGCGCACGATGCGCGACTGCTCGCGCTTGTGGGCCGCGGCGTAGCCCTCGCCTGGCGCGGCCCGCAGCTGCCGGCCGATGTAGTCGTAGGCCAGGTGCTCGGGCAGGATCTTCGCCATGCGCCGGCGCATGAAGGCGCGCCCGCCCATGTTGCGCGGCTCCTCCTGGACCCAGACCACCCGCTCCAGGTTGGGATAGCTCTCCATCAGGTCCGTCAACTCGGCCTCCGGGAAGGGATAGAGCAGCTCGACCCGAGCGACCGCGATGTGACCGGCGTTGTCGATCTCCTCGTGGCTCGCGATGTCGTAGTAGACCTTGCCCGAGCAGAGCACCAGCTTGGTCACCCCGTCACGGTCCAGGGTGTCCTCGCCCTCCCCGAAGCGGGCGTCGTCGATCACGCGCTGGAACGAGCCCTCGGCCAGCTCGTGCAGTGTGGAGGTCGCCGCCGGCAGCCGCAGCAGGCTCTTGGGGGTCATGACGATCAGAGGACGCGGCTTGGACACCAGCGCCTGGCGGCGCAGGAGGTGGAAGTACTGGGCCGGCGTGGTGCAGTTCGCCACCCGGATGTTGCCCTCCGCCGCAGCCTGAAGGAAGCGCTCGAGGCGAGCGCTCGAATGCTCGGGCCCGGACCCCTCGTACCCGTGGGGCAGGAGCAGGCTGAGACGGGAGGTCTGACCCCACTTGGCCATGCCGGACACCATGAACTGATCGACGATGACCTGGGCCGAGTTGACGAAGTCGCCGAACTGCGCCTCCCAGAGCACCAGGGCGTCGGCCGCCTGCATGCTGTAGCCGTACTCGAAGCCCAGGCAGCCCTGCTCGGAGAGCGGGCTGTTGTGCAGCTCGAACGGGGCGGCGGCATCGCGCAGCTGCTCGAGCGGGCACCAGCGATCGCCGGTCTCCGCATCGTGCAACACCGCATGGCGCTGGCTGAACGTGCCGCGCTCGGTGTCCTGGCCGGTGAGGCGGACCGGCACGCCCAGCGCGAGCAGGGAGGCACACGCGAGCGCCTCGGCGTGAGACCAGTCGATGCGGCCATCGGGCTTCTCGACCGCCTCCGCCCGGCGCTCCAGGAAGGGGCGCAGCTTGCGATGGACGGTGAAGCCCTCGGGGATCCGCAGCAGCTGCTCGTTGAGCGCCCGCAGGGTCTCCTCGGGCACCGTGGTCCGCGGCTCGCGGCTCATGGTGCGGTCGAGCTCGTGCTCGCCGGTCTCCGGCGGGGCGCCGATCGACTCCTTGAGGGCCTCGTGCGCGTCGGCCACCTGCTGGTAGGCCCGCGCCGCCATGGCCTCGACGTCCTCCTCGCTCACCACCCCCTCCGCCTGGAGCTGGTCCGCGTAGAGCTTGCGCACGGGCGAGTGCGTCTTGATCCGCTCGTACATCAGCGGCTGGGTGTAGGCCGGCTCGTCGGTCTCGTTGTGGCCGAAGCGGCGGTAGCCGATCAGGTCGATGAGCGCGTCGCGCTGGAAGGTCTGGCGGAAGGCGTGGGCCAGGCGGACCGCCGAGATGCAGGCCTCCACGTCATCGGCGTTCACGTGGATGATCGGGATGTCGAAGCCCTTGGCCAGGTCGGAGGCGTAACGCGTGGAGCGGCTCTCGTCGGGGTCGGTCGTGAAGCCGAGCTGGTTGTTCGCGATCACGTGGATCGTGCCGCCGGTCGTGTAGCCGGGAAGCGCCTGGAGGTTGAGGGTCTCGGCAACGATGCCCTGGCCCGGGAAGGCTGCGTCGCCGTGGATCAGCACCGGCAGCACCGCCGACGGGTCGTGGACCAGCTCGCGGGCCTTGCGGCTGGTCTGGTCGGCCCGCGCGCGGCCCTCGATCACCGGGTTCACGTACTCGAGGTGGCTCGGGTTGGGCGACAGCGTCACGGTCACGCTGCGGCCGCTCTCGGTGGTGTAGGTGCCGGACGCCCCGTAGTGGTATTTCACGTCGCCGGTGCCGCCGGCGGGGGAGGCCGTGTCCACGGCGAGAGTGCCCTCGCCCTCGAACTCGGCGAGGATCGTCTCGTAGGGCCGCCTGACCGTGTGTGCGAGCACGTTCAGGCGTCCTCGGTGCGCCATCCCCACCACCATCTCGCGCGCGCCGTTCTCCGAGGCCAGCTCGATGGTCTCGTCGAGCATGGGGACGAGCGCGTCGAGGCCCTCGATCGAGAACTGCTTCTTGCCCAGGAACGCCTTGTGGAGGTAGCTCTCCAGCGCCTCGACCTCGGACAGGCGCTCCAGCAGGCGGCGCTGCTGGTCCCTCTCGAGCGGCTCGCGGTAGGCGCCGGACTCCACCGCCTGGCGCAGCCAGATCCGCTGCTCGTGGTCGGAGATGTGCTCGATCTCGTAGGCGATCGTGCCGGTGTAGGTCTCGCGCAGGCGGGGGAGGGCGTCGGCGAAGGTGTCGCCCGGCACCGCCACGCGCAGCACCGAGGCCGGGATGCGGCGCATGAGCTCGTCGGTGAGGCTGACGGTGGCCGGCTCGAGCGCGGGATCGCCGAGCGGGGACGACCCCAGCGGGTCGATCCGGGCAGCCAGGTGGCCGTGCATGCGATGGGCCTTCACGACCGAGGTGGCCGCCTGAACGGCCTGCAGTAGCGCGGCGTCGGCCACCCGCGGCGCGGCCGGACTCGTCGCGGCCGGCACTGGCTCGGCTGCGGTCACGGCCGCTGCGTCGCCGCCGCCCTCGGCCACCGGCGACAGGTCGAGCGCCTCCAGCACGCCGTCGTAGAAGCCATCCTCGCCTTGGAGCAGCTCGTCGACCCGGCGCAGGAAGGAGCCCGACTCGGCCCCCTGGATGACCCGGTGGTCGTAGGTGCTGGTGACGGTCATGACCTTCTGCACGCCCAGCTCGCGCAGGCGCTCGGCCTCGACGTTCGCGAAACCGGGCGGATAGCCGATCGCGCCGGTGGCCACGATCGTGCCCTGGCCGGGCATCAGGCGGGGGACCGAGGCCACGGTCCCCAGCCCGCCCGGGTTGGTGAGCGTGAGGTTGGCGCCGCGGTAGGCCTCGGCCGAAAGGCTGTTGTCGCGGGCGCCGGCCACCAGCTCGTCGTAGCGGGCGACGAAGTCGCCGAAGCCCATCCGGTCGGCGCCTTCGAGCACGGGCACCACGAGCGAGCGGCTGCCGTCCTTGCGCTCCACGTCCACGGCCAGCCCGAGATTGATGCCGCCCGGCACGACCCGCTGAGGCTTGCCCTCCTCCTCGCCGTAGGCGTGGCCCATCACCGGCCAGTCGCGCACGGCGGTCACGATGGCCCAGGCGATCAGGTGCGTGAACGACAGGCGCTTGCCCGCAGCCTTCAGCTCCTTGCGTTGCGCGTCGAGCACGTCCACCGGCAGCGTCCGGAAGCTCGTGGCCGTGGGGATCCCGCGGCTCTCGTTCATGAAGCGCACCAGGGTCGCGGCGGGGCCGCGGATGGGCTCCGTCTCGTCGGATGCGGTAGGAGCTGCGGCGGGCGCGCCGTTGCCGTCGATCGCGGCCAGCACGTCGTGCTTGGTCACCCGGCCGCGCGGGCCGGTGCCCGCAACGCCGGCGAGATCGAGGCCGTGGGCCCCGGCTATGCGCGCCGCCACGGGCGTGGCGTTGCCGCCGTTCCCGGCCGGCTGCGGGGCCGCGTCCTCATCCACCGGCTTGGCCTCCGGCTGGACCGGTCCCGCGGGCGCGCCGGCGCCCGCGGCGATGCGGCAGAGCACCGCCCCCACCTGCACGGTCTGGTCCGGCTCGACCAGGATCTCGTTTACGGTGCCGGCCACCGGGGCGGGCACCTCGGCGTCGACCTTGTCGGTCGAGATCTCGACGAGCACGTCGTCCACGGCAACGCTGTCACCGGGCTGCACGCGCCACTCCAGCACCGTGCCCTCGGCGACCGAGTCGCCCATCTCCGGGAACGTCACCTCGACCGTCTCGGCGTCCTCGTCCGTCTCGGGCGGCGCCGAGACGACGTCCGCCGGCCCGCCGTCTCCGTCGCTGTCGATCTCCCCCAGGACCTCTCCCACCTGCACGGTCTGGTCGGGCTGGGCGAGGATCTTGCTGAGCGTGCCGGCCGCCGGGGCGGGCACCTCGGCGTCGACCTTGTCGGTCGAGACCTCGACCAGCGGCTCGTCCGCCTCGACGGGGTCGCCCTCCTGCTTCAGCCACTGGACGACCGTCCCCTCGCTGACGGACTCGCCCATCTGGGGCATCGTGACTTGCACGGTCGTAGCCCGCGTTGCCATTCCCACCCTTCACTGTACCCCGCCGCCGAAAAGGCAAGAGCGCCTGCGAAGCTACGCCGCCATGATCGCCACCCGGCGGCGCAAGTTCTGGGGCTGGGGCTTCGAGGACCAGCAGCCCGCTCCCGAGCAGGTGGAGCAGGCCGCGACCGCCGCCCGGGAGCATCTGGGGTTCGCTCCGGCGCCGGTGGAGCAGCCTCCCCGCCTGCAGGACCTGGACCTCCCGGCTCCTCGGCTCGAGCCGCCTCACTCGCTCGCCGCCATATGCCGGAGCGACCCCTACGAGCGGGCCCTGCATGCGTACGGCCGCTCGTACCGGGACCTGGTGCGGGCCTTTCGGGGCCGCTTCGATCACCCGCCCGATGTGGTCGCCCACCCGGCCGACGAGGCCGACCTCGAGCGCGTGTTGACCTGGTGCGAGGAGTCCGGTGCGGCCGCGTTCCCGTTTGGCGGCGGCACGAGCGTGGTGGGCGGGGTCGAGCCACGCGTCGCCCGCGGCGCCTACGCCGGGGCCGTCACGATCGACCTGCAGGCCCTGGACCGGGTGCTCGACGTGGACCCGGTCTCCCGCGCCGCCCGCATCCAGGCGGGCGCTACCGGTCCTGGGCTCGAGGCCCAGCTCACCGAGCACGGGCTGACCCTGCGCCACTTCCCGCAGTCGTTCGAGTACTCGACGCTCGGCGGCTGGATCGCCACCCGAGCGGGCGGGCACTACGCCACGCTGCACACGCACATCGACGACTTCGTGGAGTCCGTTCGGGCGCTCACGCCGCGCGGGCCCTGGGAGAGCCGCCGCCTGCCCGCCTCCGGCGCCGGCCCGAGCCCTGACCGTCTATTGATCGGCTCCGAGGGGATCCTCGGGGTGATCACCGAGGCCTGGGTGCGTGTGCAGGCGGCGCCCCGCTTCAAGGAGTCCCGGGGCGTGCTGTTCGACTCCTTCGAGGCCGGCGCCCGCGCCGTGCGGGCGCTCGCCCAGTCCGGCCTGCATCCCTCCAACTGCCGCCTGCTCGACCCGGGCGAGGCGGCGCTCACGCGGGCCGCGCCCGAGGGCCAGGCGCTGCTCGTGCTGGGCTTCGAGTCTGCGGACCACCCGCCTGACGCGTGGATGGCGCGAGCCGCGGAGCTGTGCTCTGACCACGGGGGCGAGGTGCGCGGCGGGAGCGGGTCGCAGGGGGCCTGGCGCGACGCCTTCCTGCAGGCGCCCTATCTGCGGGACACCCTCGTGGCGGGCGGCGTGCTGGCCGAGACCTTCGAGACGGCGATCACCTGGGACCGCTTCGACGCCTTCGTCGCCGGGGTGCGGGAGCGCGTCGGGGAGGCCTTGGGCGAGGGCCGCGTGCACTGCCGCCTGACCCATGTCTACCCCGACGGCGCCGCGCCCTACTTCACCGTCCTCGCGCCCGCTCGGCGCGGCTCCGAGCTCGAGCAGTGGGACGAGCTCAAGGACGTGGCCGCCGACGCCGTCCTGGCCGCTGGCGGAACCATCACGCACCACCATGCGGTCGGGCGCGACCACCGGCGCTGGTACGACCGCCAGCGGCCCGACCCCTTCGCGCAGGCGCTGCGGGCGGCCAAGGCCGCTGTGGACCCGGCGGCCGTGCTCAACCCCGGCGTGCTCATCGACCCGTGAGTCCGCGCCGCCGGGAGCTCGCCCGCGCCGACCGCGTCCTCCCCGGGCTCTGGCGGCTGCGCCTGCCGCTGCCCTGGCCTGGCGTCCCGCACGTCAACGCCTTCGCCATCGCCGAAGGCGGCGGGGCCGTGCTGGTGGACACGGGGCTACACGAGCCCGGCGCCCAGCGCCAGCTCGAGCGGGGGCTCGACCAAGCGGGCCTGCGTCTCGAGCACGTGCGGCTGCTCGTCTGCACGCACGCCCACTCCGACCACTACGGCCAGGCGGGGCCGATCGTCGAACGGGCAGGGTGCGAGCTCTGGATGCATCCCGATCACGAGCACATGACCAGGGCGGCGCGCGATCCCGAGCGGGCGCTCGAGCGCCGCCTGGAGGTGGCACGCCAGAGCGGCGTCCCCGCCGATGCACTCGCCGATTTCGAGCAGAGCCGCCGTGGTCAGGGCTTCGGCATTGCCGAGCTCGTGCTGCCCGACCGCGATCTCGTGCCCGGCGTGGAGGTGGAAACGGATCTCGGCTCGTGGCACGTCCACGAGACGCCGGGTCACGCCCCCTCCCACGTGGTCCTGCATCAGACCGAGCGCAGCCTGCTGCTGTCCGGCGACCACCTGCTCGGCCGTGTGTCGCTCTACTACGACTACGGGTACTCACCCGACCCGGTGGGCGAGTTCCTCAGCAGCCTCGACGTGGTCGACGGTCTCGACGTGGAGCTGGTGCTGGCCGGCCACGGGCGGCCGGTGCGGGACGCCCGCGCGCTCGCTCAGGCCAACCGGCGCGCGGTGAGCGAGCGTCTCGAGCGGATCCGCGGGGCGCTGGCGGACGGGCCGCAGCCGGCCTTCGAGGTGGTGCCGGCGATGCTCGATTCCGAGCGGCCGCCCGAGATGATGGTGGGCTGGGGCCTGACCGAGGCGCTCTGCTACCTGCGTCACCTGGAGCTTCAGGGCGGGGTTCGCAAGCTGGAGGAGGGCGAAGCCGAGAGCTGGGCGCTGACCTGACTCAGCGCAGGCGCAGGACCGTGCCGGGCAGCAGCAGGTCGGGGTGGCCGGTCCCGATCCGGTCCGAGTTCAGCTGCCAGAGACGCGCGGCTTCGCCGGCCACTTCGGCATCGCTCCCACCCTCGCCCAGAAGGTGGCGCGCGATCGACCACAGCGTGTCTCCCGGCTGCACCACCTCGAAGTCGCGCTCGCCCGCCGGCGGTGGCTGGGGGGCCTGGCCGATCGAGGGCTGCGGCGCCTCCTCCCGTCCCGCCGCCAGAGGCGGCGCCGGCGTCTCCTGCTCCCGCGCCTCGCTCTGAGCCTCGCTCGGGTCCGTCTCCGGCTCGGGCGGCTCGGGCGGAGTCTCCGGCGGAACGGCCGTGGCGGTGCTGGGGCCGATCAGCGCAGCGGCGCTCGCCAGCAGGGCCGAGAGGCGGCCAGCGAGTGGGCGCCGCTTCGGCGTCACGACGCTAGACCGGCGCCTTTGCGCGCGTCCAGGGGTGGGCGGCGCGCAGAGCGGCCAGGATCGCCCGAGTTGCGGGAGAGCGGTTGAGCGTGTAGAAGTGGATGCCGGGCGCGCCTCGAGCCAGCAGATCGGAGCACTGGAGGGTCGCGTACGCGACCCCGAGCGCTGCAACCGCTTCCCGGTCCTCGGCGCGCCCGTCGAGCTGCTGTTCCAGCTCATCGGGGATCGTCGCGCCGCACATCCCGGTGATGGTCTTGATCTGGCCGAGGTTGGTTATGGGCATGATGCCCGGCACGATCGGCACGGCGATGCCGGCGGCGCGGGCGTCCTCCACGAAATCGAAGTAGAGCTCGTTGTCGAAGAAGAGCTGTGTGATCAGAAACCCGGCGCCGGCCTCCACCTTCTCGCGCGCGTAGTGCAGGTCGCTCGCGCGGTCGGCGGCGTCGGGGTGCACCTCGGGGAAGCAGGCCGCGCCCACGCAGAACTCGAAGCGCTCGCGAATCAGCCGAATCAGCTCCACCGAGAAGCTGAGCCCGCCGGGGTGCGGGGTCCAGTCGGTCTGTCCTCGCGGCGGGTCGCCGCGCAGCGCCAGCACGTTCTCGATGCCCACGCCCTGGATCTCCTCCAGGATCTCCACCAGCCGCTCGGTGGGCTCGCCCACGCAGGACAGGTGGGCCATCGCCTCGATCCCCAGGTCCTGTTTCAGCCACTTTGTGATCTCCACCGTCCGGTTGCGGGTGGTCCCACCGGCCCCGTAGGTCACGGACACGTAGTCGGGCTGGTCGTCCTGCAGCACGGCCAGGGTGCCCTCCAGGGTGCGCTGGCCGTCGTCGGTCTTCGGGGGGAAGAACTCGAACGAGAAGGCGGGCCGCCGGTGCTCGAGGAGCTGGTCGATTCGCATGAGCGGAATAGGGTAGCCGCGGTCTACGGACGGGTACGCAGGACGTCGCGGCCGGGAGACGGGTCGCCGTCCCCGGGCTCCCGCGTGATGGCGAGCTCGGGGTACCTCTGCGGCTCGACGGCCGCTGCGAAGCGGACGTTCGAGCGCCCCTCGGGGTCGGGGTGGAAGGTGCCGGCGGAGATGCGCTCGGGTGAGCCGGGGCGGTCGCCTGGCCCGACGAACCAGAGCTCGTAGTGCTGGCCTTCGGGCAGGATCGGCAGCTCGTCCGTGCGCAGCTCGACCACCCTTCCGATCCCGGTCTTGCGCACGCTGGCCGTGGCCTGGGTCTCCCCCGACGGCGAGGTCAGGACGGCCTCCAGCTCGAGGCTGCCCGGTACGCCGCCGTCGAGGCGCGTGCCCGCGAGCACGGCGGCGGCCAGCGCCAAAGCCATGGCGCCGCCCAGGGCGAGCCGCGGCCAGGCGAGCCGGCGACGGCGCCGGGGCTCGGCCCGGGTCCCCCCGGCGTTTGCCCGGATCGCGCCCAGGGTGCGCGCCTCGAGCGCGGGCGGAGGCGCTACCGGTGGCGCCGAGCGCGCCACGAGGCCAAGCGCCCCCTCCAGCTCCGCGGCCTCCGCCCGGCACTGCTCGCAGCCGGACAGGTGGGCGACGAAGCGATCGAGCTCGTCCTCGTCGAGCACCCCGAGGAGATAGGCACCGAGGTCGCCGTGGATGCCGGCGCGATCAGTCAAGCAGCCCACGCTCCTCGAGCTCGGCCCGCAGCGCACGGAGCCCGTAGAAGATACGGGTCTTCACGGTCCCCACCGGCACCCCCAGGCGCGCGGCCAGAGCGGCCTGTCCCAGGTCCTCGTCCAGGATCAATTCGAGCACCTCCCGCTGCTTGGGCGCAAGCGCGCCGAGCGCGTCGCGCACGTCGAGCCCCAGCACGAGCGCGTCGAAGGCCTCCTCGCTCGAGGCGGCCTCCTCGCCGGCGGTCCCGGTGGGCAGCGGCCGCGAGGCCGTGCGCCGGAGCAGGTCGACGGCCACCCGGCGGGCGATCGCGAAGAGGAACGTCCGCACCGAGCCCCGCTCGGGGTCGTAGCGGGTGGCCGAGCGCCAGAGGCGCAGGAAGGTCTCCTGCACCAGCTCCTCGGCCATGCCCGCGTCGCCCATCAGGCGCAGGCCGAGGCCGTAGAGCCGCGAGGCGTAGCGGTTGTAGAGGTCCACGAGCGGCTTCCCGTGGTCCCCGTCCGCGACCCGACGGAGGAGGAGGGCCTCCTCGGTCGTGGCTGCAGCGGGAGTCGTGGCGGGGCGCATCCGGGTCCCGCTTGGTGATGCGCGACAGGCGCTCTATCGGTTCAGCCCTGCTCTCCCTCCGGCGGGATGATGTCGAGCCCGGTCGCGGCCACATCGCGACCGCCGAGCCGGTACTGCAGGTCGACCGAGTCGTTCTTCCCGTAGGAGCCGAACAGGCCGAAGAAGATCGCCGCCCAGCGCCCCATCCCCAGCCGCTCCTTCTCCAGGGGCTTGGAGAAGCGCAGCTCGTGGTCGGCTACCACGTAGTCGTCCCCCTCGCGCTGGGGCACGCCGTTCAGGAACACGCGGTAGGGCGGCTCGGCTCCGCGAGGGAGGGGCACGCGCCAGACCCTCATGGGCCAATGACCGCCCGCCGGAGAGCGTCGTAGGCCGTCTCGCGCCCACGCTGCTCGATGAGGCGGCGCCGGACCCGGCCGGTGAAGGCCTCGCTGGAGCCGTCCCCGCGAACGTCCACGCCGGCCCGCAGCCGGCCGGATCCCGAGAGCTCGAGCCGCGCCACCACCTGCTGGACCGGCTCGAGCCTGCGCATGAGGGTCCCTCCACGTGGCCTCGCGTGGGCCGAGCGTTCGATCTCGGTCCCCTGGCGCTCGATCGCGCCGAGCGCGGTGGCGAGGTCGCTGTAACGCTCGCGGGTCACCTTCGCACCCTTACGTATGGTGAGGGTGTACCCCATGGCAGGCAGCGTACTTTCGGTCAACGTCGCGGAGATGCGGGAGGTGCCGCGACGCGGCGTCACGGTCAAGACGGGCATCTGGAAGCATCCGGTCGCGGGCAGGGTCCCCGTGCGCGGCGTCAACGTCGGCGGCGACGACCAAGCGGACCGCTCCGTCCACGGCGGCCCCGACAAGGCGGTCTACGCCTACGCGCGCGAGGACACCGACTGGTGGGAGCGCGAGCTGGGCAGCGAGCTCCCGCACGGCGTCTTCGGCGAGAACCTGACGCTGCACGGCGTCGATGTGACCGGAGCCCTGATCGGCGAGCGCTGGCGCATCGGATCGGTGCTGCTCGAGGTCTCCGAGCCCCGCTTTCCGTGCTGGAAGCTGGGACTGCGCTTCGGCGATCCCGGGATGCTCAAGCGTTTCGCGGCGGCGCGGCGGCCCGGGGCCTACCTGCGCATCGTCGAGGAGGGCGAGCTGGGGGCGGGCGACAGGGTGGAGGTGGCGGCACGCCCGGCACACGACCTCACGATCGAGGCCTTCGCGGACGCGTACCTCGGCGATCGCTCGCAGCTGTCGCGCCTGCTCATCCCCGAGGTCTCCGAGGCCTGGCGCGGCTGGGTGCGGGAGCGAGCGGCCTAGCCCCTCTCGCTTTGGACGGGCTTGGCCATGCTGGACGCCGCCCGTGGAGCGGCGGATACTGGAGCGGGCGATGGCGCAAGAGAACGTGGGGGTCGTCAGGAGGCTGCTCGTTGACGGCGTCGACGTCGTTCCCCTGATCAGAGACGACGCGGTCTGGACGAGAAGGTGCACCGAGCTCGAGGCGCTCTTCGAGCCCGACTATGCCGTCATTTGGATTGCACACGGCCAGCGCACGGTTGAGGCAACGGGTATGGACGACGCGCGCCGGGGTTGGCTCGATTGGCTCGAACCTTGGGAGACCTATCGCGTCGAAATAGAGCGCATCGTCGCGATCGGCGACAAGGTACTCGTGCTGGTGCGGGTGCACGGCCGGGTGGCCGGAACCCAGAACGATGTCGAATTGCTCGCCGGCTCGATCTACATCGTGCGTGACCGGAGGGTGGCCCGCGTCGAGCACTATGCAGACCGCGACGAAGCCCTCGAAGCCGCCGGGCTCGGGGAGTAGGCCGTGTCGCAGGAGAATGTGGCGATCGTGCGGTCGATCTGCGCGGCCTGGGATCGCGGCGACTACAGCTCAGCCGGGTGGGCGCATCCCGAAATCGAGTTAGAGGCCACCGAGGGTCCCGCGCCGGGGAAGTGGAGTGGGCTCACCGGCATGGCAGAGGGCTGGCGTGTGTGGCTGGAAGCCTGGGAGGACTTCCGTCAGGAGGCGGTCGAATACCGGGAACTCGATGACGAGCGCGTGCTCGTGTTTTTCCGATTCAGCGGGCGCGGCAAGACGAGTGGGTTGGATCTCGCCGAGATGCACCCGCTGGGCGCGGGGTTGTTCCACCTTCGAGCCGGCAAGGTGACGAAGTTCGTCGGCTACCTCGACCACGAACGCGCCCTCGAAGCCTTGGGGCTGCGCGAGTAGGCGGTGTCGCGGGAGAAAGTGGAGCTCATCAAAAAGCGAGAGGGGCCCGGCCTACCCGCCGATCGCCGACATCGTGCGCGCCGGCTGGCGGAAGCCGGGCTCGTTGACCCGGTGCTTCAGCTCCTTGCGCCACACGGCCTCGCGAACGATCGTCTCCAGCTCGTCGTCGCTGACACCGTCCCGCAGGGGTGCCCGCAGGTCGGTCTCGTTCAGCGAGAACAGGCAGGTGCGCAGCTTGCCGTCGGCGGTGAGGCGAATTCGGTTGCAGTCCGCGCAGAAGGGCTCGGAGACGGGGTTGATGAAGCCGATCTCCCCCTTGCCGTCGCTGAAGCGGAACACGCGTGCGGTGGCGTGGGGCTCGCGCGGCTTCTCCTCCAGCGGATGCACGCGCGCGATGATCGCGCGGATCTCCTCGCCGGTCAGGACCTGGTCTCGGCTCCACGCGTGGTCACCATCGAGCGGCATGAACTCGATGAAGCGCACCTGGTAGCTCGTCGAGCGTGCAAACTCGGCGAAGGGCAGGGCCTCGTCCTCGGTGAAGCCCCGCAGCGCGACAGCGTTGACCTTGATCGGCCGCACCTCCGGATGGCGCCCGATCGCCTCGAGCCCGCGCAGCACCTGGGGCAGGGAGTCGCGCCGGGTGAGCTGGAAGAAGCGGTCGCGCTGGAGCGAGTCGATCGAGACGTTCACGCGCGTGATGCCCGCCTCGACCAGGGCGTCGGCGTCGCGCTCCAGCAGGTAGGCGTTTGTGGTGAGCGACATGTCCTCGATCTCCGGGACGGCGGCGAGCATCGCCACCAGCCGTGGGAACTCGCGGCGCACCAGCGGCTCGCCACCGGTCAAGCGGAGGTCGGTCACCCCCATCTCTCCCAGCACTCGCACGATGCGCTCGATCTCCTCGAAGCGCAGGATCTCCTCGCGGTCGAGCCAGGGCAGGCCGTCGGCGGGCATGCAGTACTGGCAGCGGAAGTTGCAGCGGTCGGTGACCGACACGCGCAGGTCCGAGATCCGGCGGCCGTGGCCGTCGTGCAGGGGTTCGCGCCTCACCCGGACAAGGCTACCGGTAGGGCCGCGGCGCCTCAGCCGCCAGAGAGAGCCGCCGCCAACGATGGCCGTTTTCACCACTCCGCAGAGGAGCGCCGCTTTGAACAGCACCCAGAGGATGATCGCCCTAACGCGCAATGCGGGTCTGCGAACGTCTAGGCGGAATGGAGCTCCCGGAGATGGACATCCGCGCTCCCACGCGCGGCAACCGCCGGCTGGAGGCGCTGCTGGCGGCGGCCAATGCCGACGAGCGACTGCGCGCGTGGTGGTACATGCAGCAGGTGAACGCCGACCGGCTCGGGATGTCGGATCACTCCTGGGTACACGTGCAGATCGTGGTGAACATTGCCCTGCGCATGTTCCGGCTGCTCAACCGGGCCCGCGTGGAGCCGGCGATGGTGGCCGATCACGGGATGGGAGCACGCGACGCCGAGGTGGTGATCGCGGCGGGCTGCCTCGTCCATGACACGGGGATGTCGATCCACCGCACCGACCACGAGGCCTTCAGCCTCTTTCTTGCTGCGGACCGGCTGCCCGGCCTACTGGAGGGGATCTACGAGGAGCCCGAGCTGACCGTTGTGCTGGCCGAGATCCTGCACGCGGTGATCGGCCACCGGCGCCGTGGCGACCCGATCACGATCGAGGCCGGCATCGTCCGGGTGGCGGATGCGCTCGACATGGCCTCCGGCCGCTCGCGCGTGCCCTTCGAGACCCGCCGCCCCAACATCCACTCGCTATCGGCCACCGCCATCGACGCAGTGACCATCGAGCCGGGCGCCGACCGGGCTGTGAAGATCGAGATCGCCATGAACAACTCGTCCGGCCTGTTCCAGGTGGACGAGCTGCTGGCCACCAAGCTGCGCGGCTCCGGCATCGAGGAGCACCTCGAGGTGGTGGCCCGCATCGACGCCGAGCACGAGAAGCGGCTGGTCGAGGTGTTCCGGATCTGAGGGGCCGGGCCGGCCGGCCCGACCCCCGATCCAGACTGCGACTGCTGCGGCTAACGCGTGACCGGGTAGAGTCCCCCCGGTGACCAGGATGGTCGCGGTTGCACTGGTGGCCCTGACGGTGTCGATGATCGTCACGGCCGATGCAGGCGCCGGGTTCCGCGCCCCGGGGCTGGGCCGGGCGCTCGACCGGATCGTGGAGGCTCCGGGGGGACCGCCGGGCGTATCGGTGCTGATCCAGCGCGGCAAGCGCAAGCGTCTTTCGCAGCCGCGGCTTCGCCGAGGTCCGCACGCGCCGGCGGCCGACGCCAGATGACCATATGCGCATCGCCAGCGTGGCGAAGTCGTGGAACGGGGCGGTGGCCCTCTCGCTCGTCTCCGAGCGGCGGCTGCGCCTGGGCGACACGATCGGTCGACGGCTGCCGGGCCTGCTGCCGCTGGCGGACGAGGTGACGCTGGCGCAGGCGCTGCAGCATGTCGGCGGTCTTCCGGACTACATCATGGACCCCGACTTCCTGGAGCTCGTCAGGGGCGATCCGAAGAGGTACTTCGCGCCTTGGGAGATCGCCGCATTCGTCCGCGACAATCCACTGCGGTTCAGGCCCGGCTCGCGGTACGAGTACTCGGACACCGACAACATCGTCGCCGGCCTGATGGCCGAGGCGGCCACGGGCTGGCGCTACGAGCGGCTGCTGGCGCGCGAGATCTACCGGCCGCTGCGGCTGCGCCACACGAGCCTTCCGCGAACGGTGCAGATGCCCGAGCCGTACTTCCACGGCTACGACGTGGAGCCCGGCCAAGCTCCGGAGGACGTGAGCGAGATAGTCAATCCGGCGGGCGCCTGGGCCTCGGGAGGGATCGTGACCACGCCCGAGGAGCTGGGCCGGTTCATGCGGGCCTACGTGGCCGGCAGGCTCTTCGACGGTCGCACGCGCCGGCGCCAGCTGCGCTTCCGGGCTGGCGAGTCCCAGCCGGCCGGCCCAGGCCGCAACTCAGCGGGCCTCGGAATCTTCCGCTACCGCACCCGCTGCGGCACCATGTACGGCGCCGCCGGGTCGTTCCCGGGCTACCGCGCGTTCGCCGCCAGCAGCCCCAAAGGACGTCGTTCAGTCGTCTTCTCGGTCAACGCGCAGATCCTGGACGTGCCGGGCGACCAGGAGGTCTCCGACCTGATCCGGCGCGCGCAGCTGGTGGCAATCTGCCGCGCCCTGCGCTGACGTCTCAACCTTTGGCCGGGTCGATCAGGTTCGTCGCCGCGGTGGGCTTGTCGGTGCGCTTCTGGCGCTCGCGTATGACCACGTAGTCGCGCTCCCTCTCGCCCGTGTAGATCTGACGCGGCCGGGCGATCTTCGTGGCCTCGTCCTCGAGCATCTCGCTCCACTGGGCGACCCAGCCCGACGTGCGCGGGATCGCGAACATCACCGTGAACATGTCCTTGGGCAGGTTGAGCGCCTCGTAGATGAGGCCCGAGTAGAAGTCCACGTTCGGGTAGAGCTTGCGATCGGTGAAGAAGTCGTCGTCGAGCGCGTGCTTCTCCAGCTCGATCGCGATGTCCAGGTTCGGGTTGCGGCCGGTGACCTCGAAGACCTGGTCGACGTGCTCCTTGATGATGCGGGCACGCGGGTCGTAGTTCTTGTAGACGCGGTGCCCGAAGCCCATCAGCTTCTCCTTGCGGTCCTTCACGCCCGCGAGGAAGTCGGGGATGTTGTCGACCGACTCGATCCGCTCGAGCATCCGCACCACCTGCTCGTTGGCGCCGCCGTGTAGCGGCCCGTAGAGCGCGGCCACCCCGGCGGCCACGGCCGAGTAGGGGTCAACCTGCGATGAGCCCACCCCGCGCACGGCGTTGGTCGAGCAGTTCTGCTCGTGATCGGCGTGCAGGATCCAGAGCACGTCCAGCGCCCGCTCGAGCCGCGGGTCGGGCTCGTACCGGGCCTCGGTCATCTTGAACATCATCGAGAGGAAGTTGCCCGGGTAGGAGAGCTCGTTGTCCGGATAGACGTAGGGCAGGCCGAGGTTGTGGCGGTAGGCGAAGGCCGCGAGCGTCGGCACCTTCGCGATCAGGCGCACGGCCGCCATGTGGCGCTCGCCCCGGTCGTCGATGTTCTTTGCGTCGGGGTAGAACGTGGACAGCGCGCCGACGGTGGCGAGCAGCATCCCCATCGGATGGGCGTCGTAGCGGAAGCCCTCGACGAACTTCTTGATGTTCTCGTGGACGAAGGTGTGGTGGGTTATCTCGAACACCCACTCGTCCAGCTGCTCCTGTGTCGGAAGCTCCCCGTAGATCAGCAGGTAGGCCACCTCGAGATAGGTGGACTGCTCACACAGCTGTTCGATCGGGTAGCCGCGGTACTCCAGCACCCCGGCGTCGCCGTCGATGTAGCAGACCGAGCTGCGGCAGGACGCCGTGTTGGTGAACGCGGGGTCGTAGGTCATGAGGCCGAAATCGTCCTCGGAGACCTTGATCTCGCGGAAGTCCATCGCCTTCACCGTGCCGTCGCTCACCTCGACCTCGTAGGTCTCGCCGGTCCGGTTGTCGGTGACGGTGAGGCTGTCGTCGGCCGTGGCTACGCCGCCGCCGTCGTCCTGCTGGGTCCGCTCTTCCGCCATGCCGTGCTCCTCGCTAGCGCCGTTCGTTGCCCAGGAGTCGCAATTTTGCCCTACTGGGCGCCCGGGCCGCCGCTGCGGCGTGCCGAGGCTTCCGCGGGGCGGGCGTCGGCGTCGGCGCCGGCCGGCCCCTCGAGCGGCTTCAGGTCCGGTACCCCACCGTTCCAGACCGATTCCGGCGAGGGGGGCGGATAGGTCGACGTGGCGGGGCGGTCGTCCGCGCCGGCACGCCGCATGTGGCGGTACCAGCGGTGGTACAGCGGCGCCGCGATCACGGCGATCGCCGTGAGGACGATGAGCCCGGCGATCATCCACAGGTGGCGGCGCAGCGGCTCCGCGTCCCCCGCGGGCAACACCGCCAGCGCCGCCAGGACGATCGACACGGCGACGCTGACGTAGTAGTCGAGCGGGAAGCGCCAGATCCAGGGCACCTCGAACCACCAGACGTTGCCCTGCTTGAAGCGCGGAACCGTGTAGGCCGGGTTGAGAACGAACCAGAGGTAGTCCCAGACGGAGGCGAGCACGAAGTACGCCGCGACGGCGAGCAGCTCGCCCTCGAGCGACCACTCCACGCCCGACACGAAGGGCAGGTGCAGGAGCAGGAGCGGGATCGTGAACACGAACACGTGGTAGCCGGTGAGCGGCCGGCCGCCCATGAAGACCCCGAAGACGCGGTAGGGCCAGGCGCGCTTTCGATACCACGTCGGCATCCGCTCGGCCCAGCCGTAGCCGCCCTCGATCTCGATCTCGATCCCGGCGAGCCCAAGCGCCCAGAACCAGAGCAGAAGGGTACGGCCGATGTCGACCTCGTCCACGGGCTCAGCGCCGCCGCAGCCCGCGGAACAGCTTCCGGGCTGCGCCGGGCACGCCCTGCCCCGCGGGCGGCGGAGGAAGCTCGGCCACCTGCTCGGCGGGAATCGTCAGCGTGATCCCCCGCTCGGCCGTGCGGGCCACCTCGGGAGCGTCCACGAAGCGCCGCTCGCCGGCGGAGGT
Source organism: uncultured Thermoleophilaceae bacterium (assembly GCA_963821275.1). Lineage (GTDB taxonomy): Bacteria > Actinomycetota > Thermoleophilia > Solirubrobacterales > Thermoleophilaceae > JACVRW01. The sequence continues at coordinate 454,452 of CAWGDF010000001.1, read as the reverse complement.
CTCGATCACGACCCCGTCCAGGATGTGCTCGCGGTAGTTGTCGAGCACCTGCACCACCGTCCCGACCTCCTCCTCGTCCGCGCTGAAGACCGGCGTTCCCCGCGGAACCGCCGTGTAGTGCACCGCATGGCCGTCGTCGATCGGGGGCACGGCCTCAGCGGGGGAGAACGAGGGCCGCCTCCTCGCCGCCCTCCTCCTCTTCTTCCTCGGTGGCGGCGGTGTAGATGCCGCTGCCGATGGCGGCGAAGGCCAGCAGGACGGAGATCGCGCCCACGATCTTCTCCGCCCCGGGCGAGCCGGGGAAGTTCTCCCGGGTGATGCCGAGGAAGGAGACGATCAGGGCCCAGGCCGCCAGCGCGATGCCGCAGAAGTGGAAGGCGTTCACGGCCCGAAAGCTACCGCGACGGGCTAGCGGTGGCCTGCGGGCACCCGTCGCCGGCCGCGGGCGGTGCGTACGCGGGCAGGGGGCCGGGTCTCGGTCGTGCGGTGCGGACCCCGCCGTGGCGGTCGCGGGGGACGCACGCGCGGATGCCAGGGATCGCGGTCGGAGCCGCCGTCGTCGTCGCCCACGTCAGGCAGGGGTGGGTCGCGGACCGCCCACCAGACGATCCAGAGCAGCGCCGCGATGGGAATCTTCAGCACCACGGCGAGCCAGAAGACGGCCCAGAACCCGCTCATCGCCGGAATCGTACCCGGTCTTGGGAGCGGGCAAAGCCGGGTTGGCGCCGCCACCGCACCCGGCGAGGGGTTCGTGGAGGCGAGTCTCTTCCGTGAGACCCGCCCCCGAGGCGACCCGCTTTCGTGGCGCTCCCCCTTGAAGCTCACGCCGGTACTACCCGCGTGGGCGCGATGCTATTCCCGGCTGAGGGTCTCCGACGTCTGAGATTCGATCGAGGTCATGCCGCGGAACGCCTCGTAGCGCTCCTCGATCTCGTCGCGGGTGAGCCGCTCGGCTCGCTCGCAGCCGAACTCCTCGACCCAGTACGAAGCGACGGCCGAGCCGTAGGTGAGAGCGCGCCGCAGGGTGGCCTCGTCGGCGGCGCCGCCCTGCGAATCGAGGTAGCCCAAGAGACCGCCGGCGAAGGCGTCGCCGGCGCCCGTCGGGTCGAGCACGGTCTCCAGCGGGTAGGCGGGGAGGGCGAAGAACCCCCCTTCGGTGAACAGCGCCGCGCCGTACTCGCCCTGCTTGACCACGACCACCCGCGGGCCCAGGGCCATGATCTCTCGCGCCCCCTTCAGCAGGGTCGGCTGCTCGGTGAGCATGCGCAGCTCGTCGTCGTTTAGAAGCGCCATGTCCACCGTGCCGATCGTGCGCACCAGCGACTCGCGCGCGGTCTCGATCCAGAGGTTCATCGAGTCGAGGGCCGCGAGCTTGGCCACCCGGCACTGCTCGCGCACCTCACGCTGCAGGTCGGGCTGGATGTTCGCCAGGAACAGGACGTCGGCGCTCTTCGAGGCCTCGGAGAGCTTGGGCTGGAAGTCACCGAACACGTTCAGCTGGGTGTCCAGGGTGCGGCGGACGTTGAGGTTCCACTCGTACTCGCCGGCCCAGAAGAAGGTCCTTCCTCCCGGGACATGCTCGATGTCGGATGTGTCGACATCGTGGCGGTGGAGGACCGCGTACTCCTCCTCGCCGAAGTCGTCGCCCACGGGACCCACGACCCGGACGTCGGTGAAGTAGCTGGCGGCGAGCGAAAAATGCACGGCGGAGCCGCCGAGCGCGCGCTCGCGCTCGCCGAAGGGCGTCTTGATCGCGTCAAAGGCGATGGATCCGACAACGGTCACCGACATGCGGCCGGGAAGCGTAGCCTTCGCCCGCTCAATCTGGGCGACGTTTGTGCCGAATAGCGACATGAACGCAGCCCAGATCCCGAAGGCCGGCGCGCTTAGGACCCGCGCGCGTCCGCCACGATCCCCAGGTCCACCTCCGGCAGCCGGCGCATCAGCTGCTCTGGGAGGGACTCCTCGAGGCGGCGCACCCCTCGGCGCTCCCGGGGGCGTCCCATCAGCACGTATGTCGTGCCGCGCTCCCCGGCCACCCGGGCGGCGGTCTCGGCCACGTCCTCGCCCTCCTCGACGATCAGCTGCGATCCGAGGATCGACGCCAGCCGCCGCAGGGCCTCCAGCTGCTCGCGCTGGGTGCCGCGCGGGTGGCGTCCCGGGGGCGCAACGTAGAGCAGGTCGAGGTCCGCCGACAGGCGCTGGGCCGAGCGCCAGGCCCGGCGCACGACCCGCTGGGCGGTCTCACCCGGGCGGACCAGCACCAGAATGCGTTCCGCCACCGGCTGGGGCGCCTCGCCGAAGAGCGCCTCCTCGCGCGTGCCGAGGACCTCGGCGGGCGAGACGAGGCGCTTGGCCTCCACCTCCTCGGCCACCTGGCGCAGCGCCACCTCGCGGAGGGCGGCCAGGTTCTCGACCCGGAAGAAGCTGTTCAGCGCCGTGGGCACCCGCTCCGGCGGATAGACGCGTCCCTCCTGAAGGCGCTGAACGAGCGCCTCGGGCGTGAGGTCCACGAGCACCACCTCGTCTGCGGAGGCGAGCACTCGGTCAGGGAATGTCTCGCGCACGCGCACGCCGGTCAGCTCGAGCACCTGGTCGTTGAGGCTCTCCAGGTGCTGCACGTTCACCGTGGAGAAGACGTCGATGCCGGCGTCCAGCACGTCGTCGATGTCCTCGTAGCGCTTGGCGTGCTCGAGGCCCGGCGCATTGGTGTGGGCCAGCTCGTCGATGAGGCATAGCTCCGGAGCGCGGTTGAAGATCGCCGGAAGGTCCATCTCCTCCAGCTCGCGGCCGCGGTACTCCAGCCGGCGCCGAGGGAGGCGCTCCAGCCCCTCCGCCTGGGCCTCGGTCTCGGGGCGGTCATGGGGCTCGAGGTAGCCGATCACGACGTCCCGCCCCTCGGCCCGGGCGGCCTGACCCTCCTGCAGCATCCGGAAGGTCTTGCCCACTCCGGCGGCCATGCCGAGAAAGATCTTGTAACGCCCTCGTCCGCTCCCCTCCATCTGGAGCCGGATTGTGCCGCCTGGTCAGGCGCCGAGTAGGTTGTGCACGACGAGATCGACCAGCTTTATCCCGATGAAGGGCGCGATCAGCCCGCCGAAGCCGTAGATCAGCAGGTTGCGCCGCAGCAGGGCCGTTGCGCCCACCGGGCGGTAGTGGACCCCGCGCAGCGCCAGGGGCACCAGCAGCGGGATGATCAGCGCGTTGAAGACGATCGCCGAGATGATCGCGGACTGGGGGGTGCCGAGGGCCATCACGTTGAGCGCGTCGAGCGGGCCGGCGCTCTCCCCCGCGGCCGCGTAGGTGGCCACGAAGATCGCCGGCAGGATCGCGAAGTACTTGGCCACGTCGTTGGCCACCGAGAAGGTCGTGAGCGCGCCGCGGGTGATGAGGAGCTGCTTGCCGATTTCCACGATCTCGATGAGCTTCGTCGGATTGGAGTCGAGGTCGACCATGTTGCCCGCCTCGCGCGCTGCCTGGGTGCCGGTGTTCATGGCCACGCCCACGTCGGCCTGGGCGAGCGCAGGGGCGTCGTTGGTGCCGTCGCCGGTCATCGCCACCAGCCTGCCCTCGCGCTGCTCGTCGCGGATCAGCTCCATCTTGCGCTCGGGGGTGGCCTCGGCGAGAAAGTCGTCGACCCCCGACTCGTCGGCGATCTTGGCGGCGGTCAGCGGGTTGTCGCCGGTCACCATCACCGTGCGGATGCCCATGGCTCGCAGCTGGTCGAAGCGGTGGCTCATCCCCTCCTTGACCACGTCCTTCAGGTAGATCACGCCAAGCACCTGGCTGTCGCGGGCCACGGCCAGCGGCGTGCCTCCGTCGCGCGCGATCCGGTCGGCGGTGGTCTGAAGCTCGGGCGGCGCCTGGCCGCCGTCGGCCTCGACCCAGGCGATGATCGCGTCGGCCGCGCCCTTGCGCAGGCGGGTGCCGTTCTGGTCCACGCCGCTCATGCGCGTCTCCGCGGAGAAGGGGACGAAGCGGGCCGACGCGTCGAAGCTCTGCTCGCGCAGGCCGTACTGCTTCGCGAGGACGACGATCGAGCGGCCCTCGGGCGTCTCGTCGGCCAGCGACGCAATCTGGGCTGCCTCGGCCATCGCGGCCTCGGGTACCCCCGGCATGGGGAGAAACTCGGTGGCCTGGCGGTTGCCGAGCGTGATCGTGCCGGTCTTGTCGAGCAGCAGCACGTCCACGTCGCCCGACGCCTCCACCGAGCGGCCGGACAGCGCCAGCACGTTGCGGCGGACCAGGCGGTCCATGCCGGCGATGCCGATCGCCGAGAGCAGCGCCCCGATGGTGGTGGGGATGAGCGACACGAGCAGCGCGATCAGGGTGGTCACGGAGACGTCGGTGCCGGAGAACTCGGCGAAGGGCCTGAGCGCGACGGTGACCACAAGGAAGATCAGCGTGAGTCCGGCCAGGAGGATGCCCAGGGCGATCTCGTTCGGCGTCTTGCGCCGCGCGGCGCCCTCGACCAGGGCGATCATGCGATCGAGGAAGCTCTCGCCCGGCTCCTGGGTGATCTCGACAACGATGCGATCGGAGAGCACTCGGGTGCCGCCGGTCACGGCGCTGCGGTCGCCGCCGGACTCGCGGATCACCGGCGCCGACTCGCCGGTCACCGCCGATTCGTCCACCGACGCGATGCCCTCGATCACCGTGCCGTCGCCGGGGATCAGCTCACCCGCCTCGACCACCACCAGGTCGCCGCGGGCTAGCTGCGTGGCGGGCTTCTCGCCGCCGTCCTTCAGGCGGGCCACGGTCTCGGTGCGCATCGCACGCAGCGCGGCCGCCTGGGCCTTGCCGCGGCCCTCGGCCAGCGCCTCGGCGAGGTTGGCGAAGATCACCGTGAGCCACAACCAGACGGCGACTGTGAAGGCGAACCAGGCCGGCTCGTCGCCGCCGCCCAGCGGCTCGCCGCCGAAGACCTGGATCAGCCAGCCCCCGCTGGTGATCAGGGCGCCGATCTCCACCACGAACATGACCGGGTTGCGCACCTGCACGCGCGGGTCGAGCTTGACGAGGCTGTCGAGCAGCGCCCGGCGCAGCACGGCGCCGCGGAAGAGACTCTGGCCGTTGTTCCTCATCGCGAGGCCTCCGCGTCGAGCGCCAGGTTCAGCTCGAGTACGTTCACCCCGGGCTCGCCGAGAACACCCAGCGTGCGGCCGTCGGTGTTCTCGTCCACCAGCTCCTGCACCCGGGCCAGCTCGAGCCCGCGCGCGTCCGCCACCCGGCGGGCCTGGATGGCGGCGTTGGCCTGCGAGATGTGCGGGTCCACGCCGGATGCGGCGGTCTGGACCGCGTCCGGCGGCACGTCGCCGGCCGAAAGGCCCGGATTGAAGGGCCGCTCGCGCTTGAGGTAGGCGGCGAGATTCTCTGCGAAGAGGTCGCGCAGCTCCTTGTTGTTCGGCCCGAGGTTGTTGAAGAAGGTGACGTTGGCGCTGTACTCGGTCGCCGACGGCCGCGACTGGAAGTAACGCGGTCGCCCCTTGAAGTCCTGCCCGATCAGGCTCGACCCCACCACCCGGCCGTCCACCTCGACCTGGCTGCCGTCGGCCTTGTTCGGCCACAGCACCTGGGCCACGCCAGTGGTCAGGAGCGGGTAGGCGAGCCCGAGGACCAGGGTGAAGACGACGATGGCGAGAAGCGATGCGGTGATGTCGCGGCGCATGATCAGAAGAGCTGGTCGGTCAGGGCCTGGACGATCGGGCCGAGCAACAGGGCCGGGAAGAAGGTGAGGGCGGCCACGATCACGATCACGAAGATCAGAAGGGCCACGAACGTGGGGGTGTCGGTTCGGAAAGTCCCGGCGCCGATCGGCGAGACGCGCTTCGTGGCCAGCGAGCCCGCCACGCCCAGCGCCGCCAGCAGGGGCACGAAGCGAGCGAAGAGCATGGCCACACCGCCCATGAGATCGGCGAAGGTGATGCCGAAGGCGCCCACGTTGCCCGGGGCGTTCGGCTGCACGAAGCCGGTGTAGCCCGCGAAGGCCGAGCCGTTGTTGTTGCCCTGCGAGGTGTAGGCGTAGAGGGACTCGGAGAACCCCTGCGGGCCGGAGTTGTAGATCGACGGCGCCCCCCACTTGGTGGCGATCGCCAGCGCCGTGAACACGAGCACGCCCAGGGCCGGATAGAGCGTCCCGATCAGGACGTACTTGACCTCGCGGGCCTCGATCTTCTTGCCGAGGTACTCGGGCGTCCGGCCCACCATCAGCCCGGCGATGAACACGGCGAGCAGGACGAACAGCAGCATTCCGTAGAGGCCCGAGCCGACTCCGCCGAAGATCACCTCTCCGGTCATCATGTTCACCAGCGGGACGGTGCCGCCGGCGCCGGTGTACGCGTCGTGGGAGGAGTTCACCGAGCCGTTGGAGGCGGCGGTGGTGATCGCGGCCCACATGGCGCTGTTCGCGATGCCGAAGCGCTGGTCCTTGCCCTCGAGGTTGCCGCCGGTGGTGCCGTTCTCGGATGCCGTGGCGACATCGGCCGCCTTCTGGGCCGGCGAGCCGTTCTGCTCGGCCCCGTAGGCCACCCCGATGGTCACCACGAGCATCACGGCCATGGCCGCGTAGAGCGCCCAGCCCTGGCGTCGGTTGCCCACCATCCGCCCGAAGGTGGCGGTGAGAGCGGCGGGAATCAGCAGGATGAAGAGGACCTCGACGAAGTTGGACAGCGTCGTGGCGTTCTCGAACGGAAAGGCGCTGTTGACGTTGAAGAAGCCGCCTCCGTTGGTGCCCAGCTGCTTGATGGCGATCTGGGAGGCCGCCGGGCCGAGGGCGAGCGTCTGCTCGGCTCCCCCCAGCGTGTCGAAGGTGACGGACCCGCTGAGGGTCTGGATGACCCCCTGCGAGACCAGAATGAGCGCCCCCACCAAGGACAGCGGCAGAAGGATGTACAGCAGCGTGCGGGTGAGGTCCTGCCAGAAGTTGCCCAGCTCGGCTGCGCCGCGGCTGGCGAAGCCGCGGATCACCGCGGCCAGCACGGCCATGCCCACGGCGGCGGACACGAAGTTCTGCACCGCGAGGCCGGCCATCTGCGAGAAGTACGTCATCGTGGTCTCGCCGCCGTAGAACTGCCAGTTGGTGTTCGTGACGAAGGACGCGGCGGTGTTGAAGCTCACGTCCCAGGTGCCTGAGTCGAAGCCCTCCGGATTGAAGGGATGAATGCCCTGGGTGCGCAGGATCACGTAGAGCACGACGAAGAAGAGCGCGCTGAAGACCAGCGTCGTGCGGGCGTAGCCCTTCCAGTCCTGCTGGACATCGGGGTTCACCCCCAGCAGCCGGTACGTCAGGCGCTCGACCGGGCCGAGCACGGGCGTGAGGAACAGTCGGCCCCCGCTGTAGACGCGCGCCATGTAGGCCCCGAGGAGCGGGGTGAGCGCGGTCAGCACCGCCAGGTAGATCGCGATCTGAAGCCAGCCCTGTGCGGTCACAAGCGTTCCCCGCGCAGCAGCGCGTAGACGAGGTACAGGGCCACCAGCAGCGAGACCACCAGCCCGAACAGCTCGGCGCCGCTCATACTCGTTCGAGGCCCTCCAAGAGCAGGAATATCGCCGCGAACGCGACGAGCCCGATCACGATGGCCAGAACGTCGCCGCCCATGCTCAGTGAAGGAGCAGCGCGGCGCGGATGCGCCGCACCGCGTGCTCGAGGGTGTCTTCTGGCTGCGGATTGAAGAGGGGCGACTCGCCGGCGGTGAGAAACGGCTCGAGCAGCGCCAGCCCGCGCAACTCGAGGTCCTCGTCGGAGCGCAGCAGGTCGGCCACGTGTGTCAGCTCGCGCCGCGACGTCAGGACGTCGGCCCGCATCACGGGCACAGCCGCGGTATTCGGGTTCGGGCGCTCCTGGGCCGCCTCGATGATCCGGGTTATCCCGGCCGCGAACGAACGACGGCAGCGGCTGGAGCGCAGCTGCTCAGCGCGCAGGCTCAGCTCGGGGTTCGAATCCGGTGCCGCGCCGCGGGCCAGCTCGGAGTCGAGCCTGCGCCGGTGAAGCCAGACCCGCGACCGCAGGCCCGCCGGCCGCCTCCGCTCGCGCGGGTGGGAGTGGGCGAGCGAAATGGACATGAACCGAGCATGGCTCCGGCCCCGTCAAGCCGTCATCAAGAAACGCACCGGCGGTATACAGATGTCGTTAAGGTCAGCCCTCGAAGCGGTAGCCGATGCCCGGATCGGTGCGCACGTGGCGCGGCGAGCTGGGGTCGGGCTCGATCTTGCGGCGCAGGTTCGCCACGTGCACGCGCAGCACCTGGCTGTCGTCCTCGTAGGCCGGTCCCCACACCTGGCCCAGCAGCGCGCGGTGTGTGAGCAGGCGGCCGCGGTTCTGCATCAGCACGCGCAGCAGCTCGTACTCCGTGGGCGTGAGGTGGACCTCGTCGCCGTTCACCTTCACCCGGTGCGCGGCCAGGTCGAGCTCCAGGCCCTCGGTGCGCAGCACAGGCTCTTCCGCCTCGGAACGCCCGGCCCGCCGCAGCGCGGCCCGCAGGCGGGCGATCAGCTCGTCGGTTCCGAAGGGCTTGGTCACGTAGTCGTCGGCACCGGCCTCCAGCGCCCGGACCTTCTCGGCCTCCTCGCCCACGGCGGAGAGCACGATCACCGGCATCTCGCTCCACTCGCGAATCGAGCGGCATATGTCCACGCCGTTGCCGTCCGGGAGGATGAGGTCGAGGATGGCGGCCTCCGGTGGCCGCACGGCGAGCGCGTCCAGGGCCTGCTGCGCGGTCTCGGCGGTGGCCACCTCGAAGCCCGCGTCCCGGAGGATCACTCGCAGCGCACGCAGAATCTGGCGCTCGTCGTCGACCACCAGCACGCGCTCGCCGCTCACGGCGCGGGGACCTTGGCGGGCAGCGGCAGCGAGATCACGAAGCTCGTGCCCTGACCGGGCAGTGACTCGGCTCGGATCCGGCCGCCGTTTGCCTCCAGGAAGCCCCGAGCGATGGCGAGACCGAGCCCCGAGCCGGTGCCGTCGGCGCCGCGCTCACGGTGGAAGGGCTCGAAGATCCGCTCCAGGTCCTGGCGGGGGATCCCGGGTCCGCGATCGGAGATCCGCAGCAGCACCTGGCGGCCGGCCACCCGGCCGCGGACGGCGACGGGCTGGTCGCCCGCGAAACGGCTTGCATTCTCGAGCACGTTGGCGATGGCCCGCTCCAGCTGGGCCGCGTCGGCGTTCAGGGGCGGCAGACCTGCGTCGACCTGCACATCGAACCCGCCGGGGGGCGGCGCGAGTCCGCCGGCCGCGGCGTCCACCAGCTCGTCCAGCCCGACCCAATCCTGGCGCGGCTCGATGCTGCCCGCCTGGAGCCGAGAGAGGTCGAGCAGGTCGTCCACCAGGCGGGAGAGGCGGGCGCTCTCGGTTCGGATCACCGAGGCCAGCTCGCGCCGGGACTCGTCCGAAAGGGTGTCCGAGGCCAGCCCGTCTGCGGCGGCGGTGATCGCGGTCAGCGGCGAGCGCAGGTCGTGGGACACCGAGCGCAGGAGCGTGGTCTTGACGACGTTGGAGCGCCGGAGCGCCTTGGTCTCGATCACCTGTGATTCGAGCTCGTCGCGCCGGCGAACCGCGGCCACCAGGGTCTCCAGGCCGGGCACGACCCGGTCCTGCAGCGCGTCGAGGACCTCGCGGTCGGTCCCCGCCGGAACCAGCACCGTGCCGATCCGGCTGCCGTCGACGATCAGAGGCACCGCGCGGCGACGCGAATCGCTGTCCACCCAGGTCAGCTCGATGGCCAGCGAAGGGAGGTCGAGCGCCTGCGCGATGCGGCGGCCCGCCGCCTTCAGCGAGTCCTCCACGCTCTCGCCGCCGAGTAGCAGGCGGGCCATCTCGGCATAGAGGTCGGCCTCGCGCCGCCCCCGCTCCGCGTCCTCTGCGCGCGAGCGGGCGAGCCCGGCGAGCGTGCTGACCACGACGGCGGCGACGAGGAACACGAGCAGGGCGAGCCAGTTCTCGCCCTCGGCGATGGTGAAGCGCCCGGTGGGGGGGATGTGGAAGAAGTTCCAGGCCAGCGCGCCGGCCACCGCGGTGGGCAGCCCGAGCCAGAGGCCCCAGTTGCTCGCCACCAGCAACACGGCCAGGAGGTAGAGCGTGCCCGTGGAGACAACGGGCACCACTTCCTTGAGCGGATAGATCAGCGCGGTGGTCAGCGCGATCGCACCGGCGGCGACCACGACCCCGATGGCCAGCGAGCGCTGGTTCATGTCACGCACAGCTCAATGGTGACCGATGGATACCCTCAATCGCCCGATGACCACGTTTGCTGAGCTCGGCCTGACGGCGCCCACGCTCGAGGCGCTCGCCCACCTGGGCTACGAGCACCCCACCCCGATCCAGGAGCAGGCCATTCCTTTCTTGCTCGAGGGGCGGGACGTGGTCGGCCAGGCCCAGACCGGCACCGGCAAGACTGCGGCCTTCGGGCTGCCGATGATCGAGTACGTCGACCCCGAGGACCCGGACGTCCAGGCGCTGGTGCTCACCCCCACGCGCGAGCTCTGCATCCAGGTGACCCAGGCGCTGCGGGCCTACGGCGAGCGCAAGAGCGCTGATGTGGTGGCGGTGTTCGGCGGCGCCCCGATCCGCGACCAGGCCACGCGGTTGAAGGACGCGCAGATCGTGGTGGGCACGGTCGGCCGCGTCATGGACATGATGGGGCGTCACCACCTGTTCCTCGACCAGGCCCGCTACGTGGTGCTGGACGAGGCCGACGAGATGCTCGACCTGGGGTTCCTGGAGGACGTCGAGGAGATTCTGCGGCGGGCGCCGATGGGGCGCCAGACCGCTCTCTTCAGCGCCACCGTCCCGCCGGAGATCAGGCGCCTGGCCGACACCTTCATGCACGACCCGGTCGAGATCGAGGTGAAGGCGGCCACGCTCACCATCGACACCGTCGACCACTTCTACGTGGAGGTGCCCGACGGCGAGAAGCCGGAGGCGCTGGTCCGCGTGCTGAAGGACGAGCGGCCGGAGCAGGCCATCGTGTTCGTGCGCACGAAGATCGGCGTGGACCGGCTCGGCCGGCGGCTCGACAACGCGGGCGTGCGGGTCAAGACGCTGCACGGCGACATGACGCAGGGCCAGCGCGACGGTGTGATGATCGCCTTCAAGGACGGGCGCGAGCCGCTGCTCGTGGCCACCGACGTGGCCGCCCGCGGGCTGGACATCACGGGCGTGAGCCATGTCGTGAACTACGACATCCCCAACGCGCCGGACATCTACGTGCACCGCATCGGTCGCACCGGCCGGGCGGGAGAGAGCGGACGCGCGATCACGCTGATCACGCCGCGCCAGCGTCGTGAGCTGCAGGCGATCGAGCGGCACGCCAACACCGAGATCGATCCTTGGGGCGACGGCGCCCGTGCCCCGCGGCGCAAGCGCTCCGAGCGCCGTGAGACCCGCCGGCCGCGCCACACGAAGCCGCACAGCCGCGACGGCGTGCCCTACTCCAAGCTGGTGGTGGGCGCCGGGCGCCGCGACGGCCTGGAGCCCGCGGACGTGGTGGGGGCTGTGGTGGACAACACGCGGCTCGAGAACGACGACGTGCGCCACGTCCGCGTGCTCGAGCGGTTCAGCTTCGTCGAGGTGCCGGCAGCCCGGGCCTCGGAGGTGGTGGAGAAGGTGAGCGGAAAGCGAGTCCGGGGTATCCCGCTCCGGGTGGAGGTGACAGGCAGGCGATGAGCAGCGCGACAATGCACACCAATCACGGGCCGATCGAGCTCGAGTTCTTCGACGAGGACGCCCCGAAAACCGTGGAGAACTTCCTCAAGCTGTCGCGCGACAGCTACTACGACGGCCTGATCTTCCACCGTGTCATCCCGGACTTCATGATCCAGGGCGGCTGCCCGCACGGGACCGGCACAGGCGGCCCGGGCTACGAGTTCGAGGACGAGTTCAACGACAACAAGGTCGTGCGCGGTGCCCTGGCGATGGCCAACCGGGGCCCGAACACCAACGGCAGCCAGTTCTTCATCGTGACCACCGACGCAGCGCCCTGGCTCGACGGCAAGCACACGGTCTTCGGCCAGGTGAGCGCCGGGATGGAGACCGTCGACGCCATCGAGGGGCTGGAGAGGGGAGCGAACGACCGGCCTGTCGAGGACGCCCGGATCGAGCGCGTGGAGGTCCATGAAGGTTGAGCTCCTGTGGTGGGACGGCTGCCCGTCCCATCCGGAGGCCCGGGCAGACCTCGAGACCGTGCTGCGCGAGGAGGGGCTCGACCCGGGGATTCTGGTGAGCCGTGAGGTGACGAGCGACGAGCAGGCCGCACAAGAGCGCTTCCCGGGCTCGCCCACCATCCGGATCGACGGCCGTGACGCGCTGCCCGTGCCCGAGGTCGAGCCGTTCTCGCTCACCTGCCGGGTGTACCGGCTGCGCGACGGGCGCCCTTCGCCCGTGCCCGACTCCGACGACCTGCGCGACGCGATCCGCCGCGCCAAGGAGGACTCATGACAGTTGCCATTGGAGACGAGGCCCCGGCCTTCAGCCTGCCCGATACCGACGGCCGCGAGCACTCGCTGCCGGAGGGCGAGCTGACGGCCGTGGTGTTCACGTGCAACCACTGCCCCTACGCGCTGGCCTGGCACGACCGCATCGCGCAGGCCGCCCGCGACTATCCGGCGGTGCATTTCCTGGCGATCAACCCCAACGACGCCGAGCGCTACCCGAACGACTCTGCCGAGGCGATGCGGGAGCGGGTCGAGCAGGACGGCGGCTGGCCCCTGCCCTACCTGCGCGACGAGTCGCAGGACGCGGCCCGGGCCTACGGCGCGCAGACCACGCCGCACGTGTTCGTCATCGACGGCGACGGACGGGTGCGCTACGCGGGCGCGCCCGACTCCGACCACCGCGACCCCAGCCAGAACGCGGCCTGGCTGCGCGAGGCCCTGGACGCGCTCAGCGACGGCCGCGAGCCGGAGCCGGCGGAGACCGAGCCCGTGGGCTGCAGCGTCAAGTGGCGGCAGTGATCCACTCGAGTCCCTAGGGACCGCGCAGCCCCGGGCGGGACAGCGCCAGCAGGCCGGCCACCACCGTGAGGCCGCCGCTGATCGCAAACAGCGCCGTGATCCCCAGCGATAGCAGCGCGCCGGCGAAGGCGAAGGAGAGCGGATCGGTTCCCACGTAGGCCAGGACCACGAGGCTCATCACGCGCGCCATCACCTCGTCGGGCGCGCTCTCCTGCAGCCAGGTGGTCAGGGCGACGTCGAGCACGGACTCGGCCAAGCCGATCGCCGCGGCCACCGCCAGCGCCGGTCCCGGAGCCTCCACGAGGCCCAGGCCCGCGAGGCCGAGGCCCGTGACCGTCACGGTCGTCAGCACCAGCAGACGGCGGTGTCCGGGGATCCCGACGCGGGCCACGGTCGCGAGGCCCACCAGCGTCCCGGCGCCATAGCCGCAGAACAGGAGCGCTAGCGCGCTGGCCCCTCCGAGCCGCGTCTCGGCCAGCGCAGCGCCCCCGACCAGGAACGGCCCCAGCCCGAGCAGGCTCAGCGCCGCGATGACGATCAGGGGCCAGCGGACGGCGGGCTCGGCCCGGGCCACGCGCAGGCCGGCCGTGAACTGGGCCAGCGGACTCTCCGCGTCCTGGCCGCGAGCGCCCGGCAGATGCCGCGCCGCGCCCATTGCCGCGCGCACCAGCACCAGCGCGGCCAGCGCCGAGCAGGCCGCGACGGCGACGAACGTGGCGCCGAGGCCCAGCGCCGCGATGGCCACCGCGGCCACGCCGGGTCCGATCAGGTCGCTGACCGTCTCGGTGCCCTGTATGAGTGAGTTCGCGGCGGGCAGCTCGTCCGGGGGCACCGCACGGGGGGCGAACGAGAACACGACCGGGAAGTGCAGGCCGTCGACCGCCCCCAGCGCGGCCACCAGGGCGTAGATCGCAGCCATCGGCGGTTCCCCGGCCAGCACGAGCGCGGCGAGCAGCGCCATCAGGGCGGCCCGTGCGACGTTCGTCGCGAACATCAGCCGCTCGGCCTGGATGCGGTCGCCGAGCCAACCGCCCAGCGGCAGCATCAGCGCCAGCAGCAGCGAGGCCCCCGCCAGCACCGCACCGACCTCGGCGCCGGGCCCGCGCAGGTCGATCACCAGCACGGCGACGGCGACGAAGAACATCCCCTCGCCCATGACCGTGCTCGCCTCGGCCAGCCAGACTCTGCGAAAGCGTGGCCGCCGCAGCGGGGCCAGCGCGCCGCCGCGAACCGCTGCCTCGGACATCTACTCGCCGACGATCGCCGCCACGGCAGCCCGGGTGTCGCTGAGGTCGGTCAGCACCGTCTCCGGCCCGGCGGCGCGCAGCGCCTCGACTTCGCTGAAGCCGGTGGCCACCGCCACGGCCCGCGCGCCGGCCTCGTGCGCGGCCTTCACGTCCAGCGGGGTGTCCCCGACCAGGACCGCGGCGGTCGTCTCTCCGTGCTTGGCCGCCGCGCGCTCGCGGGCGATCGCGACCAGATCCGAGCGCTCCTCGTGGGGGTCTGACCCGTAGGCGCCCACCTCGAAGTCGACCCAGCGCTCGAGCCCGAACGCGCCCAGCTTGAGGGCCGCGTTGACCTCGATGTTTCCGGTGAGCAGCGACTGCACGACCCCGTCGTGCTCGTGGAGGGCCTCGAGCGTGGCGGGCACGCCCGGGTACACCCGGCCGTCGCGCCGCATCGCCTCCTCGCGGCTGGCCAGGGCCGCGGCCATCTCCTCCAGCAGGCGCGGCACCGCGTCCGACCTGCCGTCCAGCATGCCCAGCGCGATCTGGTGATCGGTCCGCCCGGCGAACTCCACGTGCCGGGGACTGCCGCCCGCAACGGAGGCGAAGGCCTCCTCGAACGCGTGGCGGCCGTGGCCGGCGGAGTCCACGAGCGTCCCGTCTATGTCCCAGAGCACGAGCAGCACGGCCTCTGAGCCTGGCACACTGGGCCCGGTGTTCGGCGCCCTGACCGTGCCCCCTCGCCTGGTGCTGCGGGCGCTGGACGACCTCCACGCCCTGGCCGAGGGGCTGCGGACCCTCACCGAGCAGGAGGGCGACCTCTCCGAGCTGCTCGAGGCGGTGAAGACGCTTCCGCGCACCGAAGACGAGCTCAGCGCCTCGGTTCAGGCGCTCCAGGTCGACGTCGCCAAGCTGCACCAGTGGCTGCAGCCGCTACACGCCGAGCTCAGCGACCTCGACGCAACCGCGGAGGCGCTGGAGAAGGGCCTCGCCGCCGTGAACGCCACGCTGATCCGCGTGGACGCGACCATCGCCGGGCTGCACGGCGAGATCGAGGATCTGCGGGGGAGGATCCCGGGCCTGAGGCGCCGTTAGCGCAGCTCCACCCCCAGCAGCTCCTCGAGCCGCGGCAGCGTCGTGCCGGGGCCGCGGTGCAGCACGGCGGTCATTCCGACCGCCTCGGCGCCCTCGCAGTTCTCGCGCAGATCGTCCACGAACACGCACTCGGACGGCGCGAGGCCCACCCGCTCGGCGCCCAGGTGAAAGATCGCCGGCTGCGGCTTGTGCATACCCTCCTCGCCCGAGATGACCACGCCGTCGAACAGCTCGGCGAAGGTCGAGCGGTCGTAGCGGCCGGCGCCCATCGAGTTCGAGACCAGACCTGTCCTCACGCCCTGCGCCCGGGCCCGCCGCACGGCCTCGACCATCTCCTCCTCCGGGCGCACGTGCCCGAACATCCGCTCCACCAGCCCGCCGCGGCGCTCGGGCACGACGTCCAGCAGCTCGCCGAAGCGCTCCCCGAAGTCCTCCTCCTCGAGGTCCCCGGTCTCGAGGCTGCGCACCAGCGACAGCGCCTCCGGGTTCTCCCGGAACAGGTTGCGCAGCGCATCGGGGTCGATCCCCTCCTCGCGGCAGAAGGCCCGGAAGGAGTCGAACACGTTGGTGGTGAGCACGCCGCCGAAGTCGACCAGCAGGCCCTTCACGACAGGGCGACCTCGCGCGCCTTCTCGGCCAGGGCGGGCACGCCCTCGTCGAAGGACGCCAGGTACTCGTCGTCGGAGGCACCGGAGGTGAAGCGCTTGTAGTTGCCCTCCATGAACACGGCTGCCTTCCAGAGGGCGAGCGCCTGGTACCAGTTCAGCGCCGACATCGAGCGCCCGCTGCCCTCCTCGTAGCGCGCCACCAGCTCGTCGCGGGTGAGAAAGCCGCCCCGGCGGGTGGCCGCGGACAGGCTGGCGAACGACATGTCGTCGGGGTCGCCGGGCTCGACCCAGGTGACCGTCAGGTAGCCGACGTCGGCCAGAGGGTCCCCGATCGTGGACAGCTCCCAGTCGAAGATCGCCACCACGTCGGGCGGCGGCTCGGCGGCCACCATCACGTTGCCGAGGCGGTAATCGCCGTGGACGATCGTCGACTCCGGCGACGCGGGCAGGTTCTTCGCGAGCCAGTCGCCCACCTCCTCCACCACGGGCACCTCACGCGTCTTGTTGTGCTCCCACAGGCCGCCGAAGCGGCGCAGCTGGCGCTCCAGGTAACCGCTCGGCTTGCCGTAGCCCTCCAGCCCGCAGGCCCGCCAGTCGACGGCGTGCAACTCCACCAGCGCGTCGAGCAGCTCCTCCGAGATGCGGCGGCGCTCATCGGGACGGTCCAGGGCGTCCGGGATCCCGCTGGTGATCACCGTGCCCCGCTTCTCCTCCATGACGTAGAAGGGGACCCCCAGCACGTCCTGGTCGTCGCCCACCGCAAGCACCCGCGGGACCCGCACGGGAGTGCCCTCGAGCGCCTTCAGCAGGCGCGCCTCGCGCAGCACGTCGTGCGCCGACGGGGGCAACGGTGGCCGGGGCGGCCGCCGCAGGACCACGCGGGCGCCGCCGCGCTCGAGCAGGAACGTGTAGTTGCTGTGGCCCTCGCCGATGCGCTGCGCCTCGAGCCGCCCTTCCCCGATGCCGTGGGAGTCGAGGAACTCCTCGAGCGGCTCACGTACGAGAAGCGCCGCCGGGTCGAGCCCTGCGGCCTCCTCGGGGGTGTCGACTACGTCGGGTACGGCCACCGCGCCGGATCCTACGGCCAGAGAACCGAACCGTTCGGCGCTCGCGGCCGTATACCCTGCCGCGTGATGCGATCGGTCCGTTTCCTCGCTCCTCTCGCCCTGCTGATCCCGCTGGCCGCCCCGGCCCAGGCGCCGGCCGCGGAGAGCGTCGTGAACGTCATGGACTTCGAGTTCGTGGCCAAGGACGTCCAGGTCCAGCCCGGCGACACGGTCACCTGGAACTTCCAGAACGACGGACACACCACCACCCGCTCCACGGGCGACTACGAGCGCTGGGACGCCCCGCGCTCGGCTGGTGAGACCTACAGCCGCACGTTCCCCAAGGCGGGCAGGTACTCGTACGTGTGCACCCCCCACGCCTTCATCAACCCGCCGATGCGCGGCGTCGTGCGGGTGGGCAGCGACACGGTGGCCACCACCTTCAAGCAGCTCAAGGCGAAGGGGCTGCGCCGAGCGGTCCGCCTCAGCCTCACGCTGAACGAGGAGGCGGCCATCACCTGGGCCGTGAAGGGCGCGTCCAGGAAGAAGGTCAAGAAGCGCTACCAGGACGGCAAGGTGCGGCAGACCATCAGGCGGCTCAAGCCCGGGCGCTACTCGGCGAAGGTCACGTCGGTGGACCGCTTCGCCGACAAGTCCAGCAAGAGGGTGCGCTTCACCGTCAAGGGCTGAGCGCGGCAATCGTCGCCGCCAGGCCGGGCCTGGGGGTAGGGTCGGCAGGGGATGTTCCGAGCGCTGCGGCACCGCGATTTCGCACTCCTGTGGGTCGGTCAGGCGGTCTCGCTGATCGGCGACGGCGTGTACCTGGTGGCGCTCGCCTGGCTGGTCTACGACCTGTCGAATGCGCCCGGGGCGCTTGCGCTCGTGGGAGTGGCCTGGACGCTGCCGATGGTCCCTGCCCTGCTCGTCACTGGAGTGCTGAGCGATCGTTTCGAGCGCAGGCGGCTTCTGATCATCGCGGACCTGCTGCGGGCCGCGGCGGTCGGGACCCTGGGCGTCCTGGCGGTCACCGGCGTGGTGGAGCTCTGGCACGTCGTGGCGCTGGTGATCGTCTACGGCGTGGGGGAGGCCCTGTTCGCGCCGGCCTTCACCGCGATCGTGCCCGGCGTGGTCCCGCGGGAGGAATTGCTTCAGGCCAACGCGCTCAAGGAGCTCACGGAGCCGGTGGGGCTGCGCTTCGCGGGGCCGGCGCTCGGCGGGCTGGTGATCGCGGTGGCCGGAGTCGGCACCGCCCTGCTGGTGAACGCGGCCACGTTCGTCGTCTCGGTCGTGGCCGTGGCCTTCATGCGCCGGCGGCCCGTGGAGCCGCGGTCGGGGCAGTCGCTCTGGAGCGAGCTGGCGGAGGGCTTCGCCTACGTGCGCGCCAACGCCTGGCTCTGGGCCACCCTCAGCGGCGCGGCGCTGGCGCTGCTCGCGAGCTACGGGCCCATCGAGGTGCTGGTGCCCTACATCATCCGCAACGACCTCGGTGGCGACGCCGAGGTGTTCGGGGTGGTGCTCGCGGCCGGGGGACTCGGCTCGATCCTGGTGGCGCTGACGCTGGGTCGCACCGGCGTGCCCCGGCGCCACGTGACCTTCATGTACGCCGGCTGGGCGGTGGCCGGCATCGTCGACGCCGGCTTTGCCCTGGCGGGCGCGGCGTGGCAGATGTGCCTGATCGCCGCGGTGGCCTTTGCCGCGACCACGGCCGGCATGATCGTCTGGAACACGCTGGTGCAGACGCTGGTGCCGGAGGAGATGCTAGGCCGGGTATCGAGCCTGGACTGGATGGTCTCGATAGGCCTGATCCCGGTCTCGTTCGCCCTGACCGGCCCCGTGGCCGAGCTGATCGGCGCCCGCGCGACGCTCGCGCTCGCCGGGCTGCTGGGGGCGCTCGCCTGCGCCTTCCTGTTCGTCCCGGGCGTGCGTGACCCCGAGCAGCGGCCGCTTGGCCGCCCCGGGCTGGAGCCCGCGAAGGAGCCGGTCTAGGCAGCTAGCTGATTGATTCCGCGGCCGCGTGTGCGCGGGGGCGCACGGGACCGAGCCGGGCGAGGGGGGTTCCCGACGTTGCGTCCAACTATTGGACGTTTCGTGCGGAACCCCCTCCCTACCCCGCCGCGTGCGCGAGGTCGCGGAATCAGCCAGCTAGGCGATCTCGTCGAGGTGCCGGACGTTTGCAACGTCGTCGGCCTCGGGGCTGGGGCCGCTCGCGAACCAGCCGTCGAGGATCTCCTCCAGCAGCGCCGGGCTCGTGCTGCGCAGTGACAGCGCGAGCACGTTGGCGTCGTTCCAGCGGCGCGCGCCGCGGGCGGTCTCGGCGTCGCCGCATAGGGCGGCGCGCACGCCGGCCACCTTGTTGGCCGCGATCGAGGCACCGGTGCCGGTCCAGCAGCAGACCACGCCCTGGTCGGCCCGCCCGTCGGCCACGTCACGGGCGGCCGCCTCGCTGGCCCAGGCCCAGTCGTCGCGCTCGTCCTTGCTCAGCGCGCCGTGCACGAGCGGCTCGTGGCCGCGGCGGCGCAGCTCCTCCACCAGGGCGCCGGCCACGCCGGTCAGCTCGTCGGCCGCCACAGAGATCCTCATAGCGCGGAGGGTAGTCGTGCGTACCCTTGACCCGAGTGCCCGAGCTGCCCGAGGTCGAGATCACCGCACGCCGGCTCGGCCGAGCGCTGGAGGGCGCGCAGGTCGAGTCGGCGCTTGCCCCTGGCCTCGTGGCGCTCAAGACCTTCGATCCGCCGCTGGACGCTCTGGCCGGCGAGACCGTGGGCGGGGTGAGGCGTATCGGGAAGATGCTGGCCGTCGAGGCCGGTGAGCTGACCCTGCTCGTGCACCTGATGTCGGCCGGCCGCCTCCAGCTGTACGACAAGAAGGCGTCGCTGCGCGACAAGAGCTCGCGCGTGCTCGTTCGCACCGCCGACGGCCGCGAGCTGCGCCTGCGCGAGTTCGGCACCCAGCAGCGCGCCTGGGCGAAGCTCCTGCGCAGCGCCGAGGTCGCGGCCGACGACGCGGTGGCCGGCCTCGGCCCCGACGCCCTTCCGCCGCCGCCGCCGGACGAGCTCGCCCGCCTGCTCGACCAGCCGCGCCACCTGCATCCGCTGTTGCGCGACCAGCGCACGATCGCGGGCATCGGCCGCTCCTGGGTGGACGAGATCCTCTGGACGGCGCGCCTGTCGCCCTTCCAGCGCGCGTCCGACCTCGGCGGCGACGAGCTCGCCGCGCTGCGGGCCGCGTGCGAGGAGACGCTCGGGGGGGCGCTCGAGCACTACGAGCAGGTGATCGGCGACACGGTGCCCGACAAGCTGCCGATGCCGCTGCAGGTCCATCGCCGCGCGGGCGAGCCGTGTCCGCGCTGCGGCGAGCGGATCGAGGCCATCCACTTCAAGGACTACGTGATGTGCTACTGCCCGGAGGAGCAGACCGGCGGCCGTGTGCTGAAAGACCGGCGCCTGTCCAAGCTGCTCAAGTAGCCGTCACTTGACGGTGAGCGTGCCCTCCATGCCGGCGTCGGCGTGGTTGCCCACCGGGCAGTAGAACTCGTACTCGCCCTTCTTGAGGTCCACCGTCACCTTCGACACACCGCCCTTGCCGACGGTCTTGCCCTCGGCCTCAACGCCCTGGCCCTCGACCTCGATGGCGTGCGGGACGTCGGAGGGGTTGTCCATGACCACGGTCACCTTGCCCGGCTTGGTGCTGAGCGACGTCTTGTCGAACTTCAGCGCCCCGCTGGGGTCGGCGGCCAGCTTCAGCTGCGAGGAGCCGCCGCTCGCCTCGGCGCCGCCGCTTCCGCCGCCGGAGGCACTGCCTCCGCCGCCCCCGTTTCCACCGCCGCTGCCGTTGCCGGAGTCGTCATCGTCACCGCCACAGCCCGCGATCGCGAGCACAGCGCCCGCGGTTAGAACGGCGACTGTTCGGGCGGCTCGTCTGCTCATGGCCGGGTATACGCGGCCCGCCGAGCTCCGGTTCGTGGCGCGTGCATAGAGTCCGGGAATGAGCGTCAACGAGGGCGACACCGCCCCGGACTTCGAGCTGCCCGACCAGGAGGGGAACTCCGTGAGTCTCTCGGGCCTGCGCGGCCGGCGGGTGGTCCTCTATTTCTACCCCCGGGCGGACACGCCCGGCTGCACCACGCAGGCCTGCGGCGTCCGGGACCACAGGGCCGACTACGAGGAGGCGAACGCGGTGGTGCTCGGCGTCTCCCCCGATTCGGTGAAGGACGTCAAGCGCTTCCACGACAAGCAGTCGCTCGGCTTCACGCTGCTGGCCGACGAGGACCACGAGGTGGCGGAGCGCTACGGCGTCTGGGTGGAGAAGAACAGGTACGGCAAGCGCTACTGGGGCAACGAGCGCACCACGTTCGTGATCGACGAACAGGGTGCCGTCGCGGCGGTCCTGCGCAGGGTCAAGCCGGCGGAGCACGACGAGCAGGTGCTGGAGGTGCTGCGTTGAGCACCCGCTCGCGGGAATGCCGCTGCCGTTCCTGACCGAGCGCCTGCTGATCCGCGCCTTCGAGCCGGACGACCTCCCTGCGCTGCACGCGGTCTACGGGGACCCCGAGGTCACCCGTTGGATCCCGCCCTATCCGACGCTCGAGCACACCCGCCGCGCGCTCGACCTGCATGTGCGGGGAGCCCGGGGCGGGGGCCCGGCGTTCTGGGCGGTCATCGAGCGCTCGTCGGGCGACCTGATCGGCGACGCAGGGCTCGCCCCGATTGAGGGCGGGCCCGAGATCGAGCTGGGCTACACGCTCGGGCGGCGCTGGTGGGGCCGCGGCTACGCCACCGAGGCGGCCCGAGCCTGCCTCGACGAGGCCTTCGGGCCGCTCGGGATCGAGCGCGTCGTCGCCCTGATCCGGCCCGGCAACCACGCCTCCATCCGGGTGGCCGAGAAGCTCGGCCTGCGGCGCGAGGGCCGGCGCGTGGCCCACGGCGGGGCCGAGCACCTGGTCTACGCGGCCTCGGGCAGCGGTCCGGCCTCGGAGGGGACCTCCTCGGGCTCGCGGTGAAGCGCCACCCCGGCGATCACCAGCGCCACCCCGGTCGCCTCGGCCCACGTGGGCACCTGGGCCAGCACCACGATCCCGATCACGGTGGCCGTGGCCGGCAGTAGCGAGACCATGAGCGCGTAGGTCGCGCGCGACAGGCGTCGCATGGCGAGCTGGTCGGAGACGTACGGGATCACCGACGACGACACCCCCACCCCGATCCCGGCCAGCAGCGCGATCGGGTCCGTCAAGGCCGGCACGACCTCCCAGCCCCCGATCGGCGTCACGAACAGAGCCGCGATCAGCATCGCGGCCGCCAGCGCGTCGATGGGAGGTAGCGTCGCGAGCCGGGAGGCCCGGTGCGCGAGCACGATGTAGAGCGCGAACAGCAGCGCGTTGGCGAAGGCGAAGGCCACGCCGAGCGGCTGGCCCTCGAGCTGGACACCGGTCAGCAGGTAGACGCCGGGGACGGCCAGCACCAGCGCGAGCATGTTGCGCGGGCCGCGGGCCCCGAGGGCGGCGAGGACGATCACGGGCAGGAACTCGATGGCCGCCACCGTGCCCAGCGGCAGCCGGTCGATCGCCACGTAGAAGCAGGCGTTCATCACGGCCAGCACGGCGCCCCAGCCGATCAGCAGGCGCCGGCCGCGGCGGTCGAGGGCCCCGATCGCCCTCCACGGCCGCCGCCACAGGGCGAAGATGGCCGCCGCGGCGACCACCCGCAGCCAGGCCACGCCCAGCACGTCCACCCGGGCGAACAGCAGCACGGCGAAGGCCGGCCCCAGGTAGTGGAACACGGCGCTGACGACGAAGTACAGGTGCGGTGGGACCCGGTCGTTCACGGCCCCAGAGAATCACCGGCCTATTGGCCCCTGTCCAGGGTCCAGCCAAGGTAGAGTGCGTGATATGACTGTGAATCAACGGCAAAATGGCCTCGGGGCCGAGGAAGATCAGATCGACGACATCAACCGCCGTCTCCTCGCCGAGCTGCAGGAGGACGCCCGCCTGACCATCGCCGAGCTCGGTCGCCGGGTCGCGCTGTCGGCTCCGGCGGTCGCGGAGCGCATCCAGCGGCTGGAGCAGCGCGGGGTGATCCGCGGCTACCGGGCCGAGATCGACCCGCGCGCCCTGGGGCTGGCGCTCACCGCGATCATCCGGGTGCGGCCGGCGCCGGGGCAGCTCTACAACGTCGCCGAGCTGGCGCAGGAGACGCCCGAGGTCGTGGACTGCGTGCGCGTGACGGGCGAGGACTGCTACTTCGTGACGGCCCACCTGCGCGACGTGACCCACCTCGAGAAGGTGATCGACCGCTTCGCGCCGCTGGGGCAGACGACAACGTCGATCGCTCAGTCGGCGCCGGTGCCGCGGCGGGGCCTCGCTCTGGCCTCCACCACGTAGTGGCCGGGGGCGAAGCGCTCGCCCGCGTACCTGCGCCGGAAGCGGACGCACGCGCGAGGTCACGCCGCCGCCGCAGTACACGCCGGCGGGTGATCCGTGCGCGGGCTCCACGGCCCGCACCGTAACTTTCAGGAGGTGCCCCTGGCGACCCTCGGCGATTCCTTCGAGGCCTTCTTCGAGGCCGTGGACGACTTCCTCTCGAACCTGGCCGCGGTGCGCCTCGGGCCGCTGGTGCTGGCCCTCGCCCTGTTCACGGTCTACCTGACGCTCCGGGCCCGCGCCAGCTTCAACATCCTGCGCGCCGCCTATCCGGGCGAGCGCTTCAACTTCCGGGAGATCTGGGGGGCCTACTTCGCGGGCTACGGCTTCAACGCGGTCATCCCGGCGCGCGGAGGCGACGTGGTCCGCCTGTTCCTGACCAAGACCTCGGTGCCGAACTCCAGCTATCCGGCGGTCGCGGCCACCTTCGTGGTCGAGCTCGGCTTCGACATCGCGATGGGCTCCCTCATCCTGCTGTTCGCGTTCACCCAGGGTGTGTTCCCCAAGCCGCCGGACTTCGCCAAGCTCAACGCCTTCGACCTCTCCTACCTCGCCCAGCACCCCCGCCTCACGCTCTTCCTGCTCACGGCGCTGGCGGTGGGCGGGCTGCTGGCGTTCGCGCTGCTCAGCGCGCGGGTCCGGGCCTTCTGGGAGCGGGTGCGGCAGGGGCTGACGATCCTGCGCGACCGACGCCGCTACTTCCGCGAGGTGTTCTACGTGCAGTTCGCCGGCTGGGGCTTCCGCTTCGCCGCGTTCTGGATGCTGCTCGAGGCCTTCCAGGTGGGGGGCTCGGTGAAGAACGTGCTGCTGGTGCTGGGCGTGAACGCCGTGTCGGCGGCGGTGCCCTTCACGCCGCAGGGCGCGGGCGTGCAGCAGGCGCTGCTGGTCAAGGTGTTCGCGGGCACCGCCGCGGGCTCGACGGTCGCCGCCTACTCGGTCGGGCAGCAGATCGCGATCGGGGCGCTCACCTTCGGCATCGGCTTCACCGCGCTCGTGTTCATCTTCCGGATCCGCAGCTTCAAGGAGGCGATCCGCCGCGGCCGCGAGGACCGGGCGGCCGAGGACGACGCCCGGCGAGCTACGCCCGAGCGGCCGGAGGCGGGGGCGCCGGGGCGGGCGAGCTGAAGGCGACCGTGGCCGGCAGGCGGCCGTACCGGCCCTAGGTCCCGAACCCTTCGCGCGCCTCTCGCACGAGGATCACGGCCTCCGGGAAGATCAGCCGCATGGCCTGGAGCAGGTCCTGGGCCTGCTGCTCGGCGTTGCCCTGGAGGTTGAGCCGCTGGAGCCCGGCGACGCTCATCTCCACGGCGAGCTTGATCGCGTTGTCGGCCCAGGCCACCTTCTGGGCGCCCTGCATCTGCTCGGCGAACTCTCCCATGCGCCGCCGGAGCTCGTCCGGGTCGCCGAAGAGGCCGCCGAAGGGGTCTTCAGAGGACATGCAGACGAGTCTAGGGATGCGGCCCCGCCGGCGAGCTACGGCCGCACCACCGCGGCGCTCCCGCCGCCGCGGCGGACCGGCTCGGCCGCCGCAAGCACGCGCCCGCCGCCCAGGAACTCGATGCCGGTCGCGGCGCCGATCTCCGCCTGGGTGTCGAACACGTGCTGGTACCTCTCCAGGGCTGGCGCCTCTGTCGCCCGGAAGGCCGGCTCGGCGATGGTCATCGCGGTGTTGCGCTGGCTGGCCCGGGGCGAGGCGATCGCCTCGGGCAGCGTGGCCCCGAGGTCGAGGCGCTCCAGCAGCACCTGCAGCACGGTGGTGATGATCATCGAGCCGCCGGGGGAGCCGACCGCCAGGAACGGCCGGCCACGGTCGAGCACGATCGTGGGGCTCATCGAACTGCGCGGCCGCTTGCCGCCCTCGACCCGGTTGGGATGGGTGAGCGAGTCGTAGTTGAAGTCGGTCAGCTCGTTGTTGAGCAGGAAGCCCCAGCCGGGCACGACGATGCCGTTGCCGCCGGTGGACTCGATCGTGAACGTGTAGGTCACGACGTTGCCCCAGCGGTCGCTCACCGTCAGGTGTGTGGTCTCGAGGCGTAGGTCGCCGGGCGCGACCGGGCTGGTGGCGGCCTGGCGCGGCTTGATGAGCGCCGCGCGCTGGGCGGCGAAGCGCTCCGAGAGCAGCGCGCGCAGCGGCACGTCGTAGAAGTCCGGGTCGGCGAGGTAGGCGTTGCGGTCGGCGAACGAGAAGCGGGACGCCTCCAGAAACAGGTGTAGTGACTGCGTGCGCTTGCTCTCCGAGAGGTCGAAGCGCTCGAGGATGTTGAGCGCCTCGCCCACCGTGGAGCCGCCGCTCGAAGGCGGCCCCATCCCGTACACGTCGAGTCCGTGGTAGCCCACCCGGGTGGGCGGCCGCTTGACCGCGCGGTAGGCGCGCAGGTCCGCCTCGGTCATGACGCCGGGTCGCCAGACATGGTTGGCGTCGGGCGCCACGGGCGGGTTCTTGGCGGCCGCCACAATGGCCTCCGCGATCGGGCCGCGGTAGAAGCCGCGCGGCCCGAGGTCGGCGATCCGGCGGTAGGTGCGGGCGAGGTCGGGGTTGCGCAGCACGGTGCCCGGATCGCGCGGGGAGCCGTCGGAGTCCAGGTAGAGCACCTCGGTGGAGGGCACGTCGTCGAACCAGTCGAGGTTGGGCTCGGTCTGCGACTTGAACGTCTCGTCGACTGTGAACCCCTCGCGGGCGGTCTCGATGCCCGGCCGCAGGGCACGCCGCAGCGACCAGGTCCCGTAGCGCCGCAGCGCCTTCTGCCAGCCCCGGACGGTGCCGGGCACGCCGGCCGACAGCCCGCTCCAGCGCGCCTCGGCGAGCGGCAGCACCCGTCCGTTCTCGAGGAACGAGTCGGGACGCATCGCGCGCGGCGCCGTCTCGCGCGAGTCGATCGTGGTCACCCGTCCGTCCTGGGTGCGGATCACCATGAACCCGCCGCCGCCGATCCCGCAGGAGAAGGGCTCGGTCACGCCGAGCACACCCGCGGCGGCCACCGCGGCGTCCACGGCGTTGCCTCCCGCGCGGAGGGTGCGAACCGCCGCCTGGGTGGCGTTCAGGTCGACCGTGGCCGCCGCGCCTCCCTTCCCGGTGGCCGTGGGCTCCTTGGCCTGGGCGAGCGCGGTCGCCGGCAGGGCTAGCAGGATCGCTGCGAGCAGGATGACGAGACGAAGGGCGGGCATGCCCTGCGGAGTACCCGGTTTCGCAGGTGCCACGCCACTACGCTCCGCTGGGTGCCTCGCTGCCGCCCGTTCCTGGCGCTCGCGGTTGCCGCGCTGGCCGCGGCCGGCTGCGGCGGCGGTGACGAAGAATCCCGCCAGAGCCCGCCCCGGGCCGAGAACGCCCCCCGGGCCGATGCCGGCGGGCTGCTGCGCTCCGAGGGCGGGCCGCGACTCGAGACCGTGGCGGAGGGCCTGGAGGCGCCCTGGGACCTGGCTTTCCTGCCCGACGGACGTGCGCTGCTCACCGAGCGTCCGGGCCGTGTGCGACTGCTCTCACGACAGCTGCGCCTCCAACCCGAGCCGCTGGCCGAGATCGAGGTTGCGGCCATCGGAGAGGGCGGTCTGCTGGGGGTCGCCGTAGACCCGGACTTCGAGGCCAACTCGTTCGTCTACCTCTACCGCACGACGGACACGGGCAACGAGGTGGTCCGCTACCGCTTCGACGGCCAGAGCCTGGAGGAGGACCGCGTGCTCGTAGAGGGGATCCAGGCCGGTGCGATCCACGACGGCGGCCGCATCCGCTTCGGGCCCGACGGCGCGCTGTACGCGACCACGGGCGATGCCGGCCAGGACACGCTGTCCCAGGACGAGAGCTCGCTCAACGGCAAGATCCTGCGGATCGAGGACGGGCGGGCCGAGGTCCACAGCCTGGGCCACCGCAACGTGCAGGGTCTGGACTGGCAGCCGGGCTCGGACCGGCTCGTGGCCACCGAGCACGGGCCCGAGGGCGATGACGAGGTGAACCTGATCGAGCCCGGTGCGAACTACGGCTGGCCCGAGGTGGAGGGCTCCGACCACGGCGACTTCACGGCTCCTCGCGCGGTCTACGAGGACTCGATCGCCCCCTCCGGCGCCACCTTCGTGAGCCTTCCCGGCTCGGCGTGGACCGGTGACTACCTGATCGGCGCCCTGGTGGGGGAGCAGGTGCGCCGGCTCTCGTTCTCCGGCGCCCGGGTGAGCGAGAACGAGGCCCTGTTCGAGGGCGAGCTGGGCCGCGTGCGCGCCGTGGTCGAGGGTCCCGACGGTGCTCTCTACGCACTGACCAGCAACCGCGACGGGCGCGGTGCCCCGCGGGAGGGCGACGACCGGGTCGTTCGGATCGTGCCGCCGGCGGCCTGAGACTCAGCCCAGCGCCGGCTCCGTCAGCCCGCCGGACAGCTCCCAGGACAGGCCGTGGCCGGCGAGCGCGTCGAGGAAGCTCGCGGGGTCGTAGGCCGCGGCCGGCGCCAGCGCGCCCGCCCGGTCGTAGCCGGGGACGCTCATCAGCTCCGCTCCCTCCGCCAGCGTGACCGCCGTGAGCCCGTACACGTCGCTGCCCCGGATCACGCCGCGGGCCTCGCTGCCGTCGGCGGCCCTGGCGAGGGCCACGACCACAAACGACGCCGCCCGGCGCTCGTCCTCGGGCGGGCCCTCCGGGAGGGCGCCGATCGCCCGGCTCAGCAGGCCGCGGAACGGAGTGCGCAGCGCCAGCCCCAGCGCGGGCATGACGAGGGGCAGCAGCGGGGCCAGCGCCGGGTGCGGAGCGGCGGTGTCCGAGGTGAGCAGTGCGGTGACCTTATGCGTGCGGGTGTGCCGCGGGACCGTGATCGGCTCGCCCGCGGGATAGAGCGTCACGGCCCGGGTGCCGATGGGCGCCGGGAACGCGAAGCTCGCCCGGTAGACGCCGCGCGGGGCCGGCCGCCAGTCGCCGTCCTCGTAGATCACGTCGCCGCCCTTCATCATCTCCAGCCCCGAGCGCAGCGTTCCCCGGGTCATCCCGAACCCGCGGATCGCGTAGGCGACTACCAGCTCGTCCAGCGGCTCGTGTCCCCGGGCGGTCAGGTGGGCCAGGCAGTCACCGGGCGCGTAGTCGAAGCCGAGCGCGGGGACCAGGGCGACGCCCGCGCGCTCGGCGGCCGCTCCGTGGCGCTCGAAGACCATGCGGATGAAGGACTGCTCGCCGGTGGAGTCGACGTAGTGGGTCCGCGTTTCCACTGCCGCCCGCACCAGGGAGTCGCCCGCCAGCGTGAAGGGGCCCGCGCAGTTGATCACCACGTCGGCGTCCGCGAGGAGCCTGCGAAGCGCCGGCTCGTCATCGAGTGAGGC
Source organism: uncultured Thermoleophilaceae bacterium (assembly GCA_963821275.1). GTDB lineage: Bacteria > Actinomycetota > Thermoleophilia > Solirubrobacterales > Thermoleophilaceae > JACVRW01. The sequence continues at coordinate 425,828 of CAWGDF010000001.1, read as the reverse complement.
CGCCTGGGCGCGTCCGCCGTGCTCGGCGGCGAGCTGTGCCAGTGCCTCCTCGTTGCGGCCGCTCAGCACGTGGTCGAGGCCGCGCCGGACGAGCTCGCCGGCGGTGAGGCGGCCGGTGTAGCCGGTGGCGCCGTAGAGGACGATCGTCACCGCCGGGACGATACAGTCGCCCCCGTGCGCATAAACGAGGTCATGACCCAGGGTGTGGTGACCGCCGAGACGGGCGACAGCCTGCGACATGTGGGCGAGCTGATGCGCGACCGCAATGTCGGCTCGGTGGTCATCTGCGAGGGCAGGCGGCCGGTGGGCGTGATCACCGATCGCGATCTCGCGCTGGTCGTGGTGGCCGACGACGTGACGCCGGACGGCAAGGCCGGTCAGCACGCGTCCCGGCCGCTCGTGACCGGTGAGGTGGAGATGGACATCGAGGAGGCGGTGGCACTGATGGTGCAGCACCGCATCCGCCGCCTGCCCGTGACCTCCGGGGAGGATCTCGTGGGAATCGTCACCATCGACGACCTCGCGGTCCGCGCGGGCGACCTGCACCAGGCCCAGCGCATCACCGCCGAGGTGGCGAAGGCGGCGCTGCCCGAGTTCTACTTCCACCAGCGGGGCGGCTGATGGCTCCGCTCACGCCCGACCAGCTCCGCACCAGGCGGCGGATCGAAGGTCTCATCCGCCTTATGGCACCGGCGCTCGATGCCGTCCTGCTGGTGGGCGAGCGCGTGTCGCGGATCGTCGCGCCCGAGGACGTCGAGTACTACCCGCCGCGGGTGCCCCCCGGCGAGGATCCCGCGCGCCGGGCGTGAGCGACAAGGAAGCTCAACTCGAGTGGGAGGCTCGCTGGGCTACGCCCGCGGCCCTGGCGGCGTTCATGGCCGGGCTGGCGCTCATCGGCCAGCAGGTGTTGCTTCAGGCGCCGCTCGAAGACCGCCCCGGCATCGAGCCGCTGCCGGACTTCCTGCTCTCGGTCGACGAGAAGCCCGGCTTCGTGCTCGGCTCCGCCGCCGTCTACGCGCTCGGCGCCCTGCTGCTGATCGCGGTCTTCTACTACCTGTTCAGGGCGGTGCTGAACCGTGAGGCCGCCGTCCCGCACTGGTTCGTCTACCTGATCGTCATAGGACCCGTGCTCTTCGCCTTGGCCCAGGTCCTGGGCGCCCTCGACCGCATCGACCTGGCCCAGGAGTTCGCCGAGAGCGGCGTGATCCGCGGCGAGCCCGGCGACCGGCGGGCGGACCGCTTCATCGAGGACAACCAAAACGTGCCGGTGTTCGCCCTCTCGTTTGCGGGATTGCTGGGGCTGGCGTTCCTGTTCGTGATGCTGCCCCTGCGGGCCCGCCGGGTGGGCCTGCTCAGCCCGTTCATGGGCATCCTCGGCGTGGTCGCGGGCGCGCTGCTGGTGCTTCAGCTGGCTCCGCAGATCGCCACGATCATCGCCGCCTTCTGGCTTGGCGCCCTCGGGCTGGTCTTCCTCGGGCGCTGGCCGGGAGGGCGCGGGCCGGCCTGGGAGTCCGGCCGCTCGATTCCATGGCCTTCGGCGGCCGAGCGGCGTGGCCTGGTGCAGCCCAGGCAGGACGAGCGCGACGAGCCGGAGCCCGACGCCGCCGAAGAGGAGCCGACCGCACCCGAGGCCGAAGAGGAGCCGACCGCGCCCGAGGCCGAGGTCGAGCGGCCGGCGTCGCGCAAGCGGAAGCGCAAGCGGGGCTGAAGCGACAACTCCGGTGCATTGATGACTTTGCCCCCCAGTGGGGGGTCAAGTCAGCACTGTGGAGCAGAAACCGGCCGAGCCGGCTAGGCGATCGCAGGCGTCTCCGGCAGGCGCTCGAGCGCGGCCTGCATTTCCTCCTCCGAGAAGTCCGGGTCCTCCAGCTTGCCGGCCAGGTAGGCGTCGTAGGCCGACATGTCGAAGTGGCCGTGGCCGCAGAGACCGAACAGGATCACCCGCTCCTCGCCGGCCTCGCGCGCTGCATCGGCCTCGTCCATGACCGCGCGAATGGCGTGCGCGGGCTCGGGCGCGGGAAGGATGGCCTCGGTGCGCGCGAAGCGCACCGCCGCCGCGAACGTCTCGTTCTGCTTGTAGGCCCGCGGCTCGACCAAGCCGTGCTTGACCAGGCCGCAGACGATCGGCGAGTCGCCGTGGTAGCGCAGTCCGCCGGCGTGCACCGGGGGCGGGACGAAGTCGTGGCCCAGCGTGTACATCGGCATCAGCGGCGTGAGGCCGACCGTGTCGCCGAAGTCGTAGTGGTAGACGCCGCGGGTGAGCGTGGGACAGGCCGCCGGCTCGGCCGCCACGAAACGCGTCTGCGCCCCGTCCCGGAGGACCCTCCGAATGAAGGGGAACGCCATGCCGGCGAAGTTGGAGCCGCCCCCCACGCAGCCCACCACCACGTCCGGCTCGTCGCCCGCCAGCTCCATCTGCGCCAGGGCCTCCTGGCCGATCACCGTCTGGTGGAGGCAGACGTGGTTCAGCACCGAGCCCAGCGCGTAGTTGGTGCCGGCGTGGCCCGCGGCCACCTCCACCGCCTCGGAGATCGCGATGCCCAGCGAGCCCGTGGTGTGGGCGGCCTGGCTGCGGCCGGAATCGGTGGTGTCGCTGGGTGAGCGGATGACCCGCGCGCCCCAGCTCTCCATCATCGCCCGCCGGTAGGGCTTCTGGTCGTAGCTCGCGCCGACCATGTAGACCAGGCAGTCGAGCCCGAACATGCTGCAGGCCAGGGCGAGGGCCGAGCCCCACTGGCCGGCGCCCGTCTCCGTGACCAGGCGCTCGATGCCGGCCTCCTTGTTCGCGTAGGCCTGCGCGACGGCGCTGTTGGGCTTGTGCGACCCGGCCGGCGAGACGCCCTCGTACTTGTAGTAGATGCGGGCGGGCGTATCGAGCTCGCGCTCGAACCGGTGCGCCCGGTAGAGCGGCGTGGGCCGCCACAGCCGGTAGGCGTCCCGCACCGCCTCCGGGATCTCCACCTCCGGGTCGCCGGAGACCTCCTGTCCGATCAGGGACATCGGGAAGATCGGCGTGAGGTCGTCCGGCCCGGCCGGCTCCATCGTGCCCGGGTTGAGCGGCGGCAGCGGGTCGCCCGGGAGATCTGGGAGGAGGTTGACCCAGTGGGTGGGGATCCGGTCCTCGGAGAGCGTGAACTTGACGGTCTCGGCGGCGATGGAGGCGATACTACGATGGACACGATGCAAGCGGCGTCACGCACGCCGCTCGTGGCGCTCGTGGTCCTGATCGCGATCTTCGTGCCGGTGGTCGTCCTGCTGGTCTCGCGCGACGGAGGAGCGGACCGCGAGCGGCCCCCGCCCGGGCTGCGGCTCGAAGGAGCGCCCGGCGAGCTCACGGTCTACCTCGCGAACGCCGACCTCAACAAGCCCGCAACCGCGGAGGGGGCCAGGCAGGTGACCCTCGAGTGCGTGGACCGCAACGGCGCGGTGACCTTCAGCGTGCCCCAGGCCTGGCCGTTCCTGGACACCGACGCGGGCACCGTGAAGCCGCACACCCACGTGCCGCTGCCGCCCGAGGCCCTCGACAGCGTGTCGCGCTGCCGCCTGGTGGGCACCGCGCCGCTGCTCGAGGGGAGAAGGCCCTAGTTAGATCCCGCCCGCGGCGGCAGCCACCTGGGCGTAGGCCGCCGCCGGGTCGCCGGGGCCGAACACCGACGAGCCGGCCACGAACAGCGTGGCCCCGGCGCCGGCGGTGATCGCGGCGGTCTCGGCGTCGATCCCTCCGTCCACCTCGATCGGCACTCCCGGGCCGAGCAGCTCGCGCAGGCGAGCGACCTTGGCCGTCGAGCTCTCGATGTAGGGCTGGCCGCCCCAGCCGGGGTTGACGGTCATGCAGAGCACGTGGTCGAGCTCGTCGAGTAGGCCCGACACCACCTCCGGGGGCGTGGCGGGATTGAGGGCGAGGCCGGCCTGGCAGCCCGCCCGGTTCACGGCCTGGAGGGCATAGTGCACGTGCGGGGTGGCCTCCCAGTGCACGGCGATCGAGTCGGCGCCGGCCGCGGCGAACTCCTCCACGCGGCGCTCGGGACGCTCGACCATCAGGTGCACGTCGAGCACGCCTTCGCGCTCGTGGACGAGGTCGCGGAGGGCCTCCACGATCAGCGTGCCGATTGAGATGGGGGGCACGAAGTGGCCGTCCATCACGTCCACGTGGATCACGCGCGCGCCGGCCTCCATCACCTGCTCGACCTGTGCGCCGAGGCGGGCGAAGTCGGCCGACAGGATCGAGGGCGCGACCCGGACGTCGTGGAGGAGGGGCACCGGCACCGCGGCGCGACGCTAGCGCAAAGACGAGGGCCCGGCGATGCCGGGCCCTCGCAGCTCCGCCCGACTTCGGCTATCGGAACCGCGCGCAGCCGGCCGAGCCGGCTGCTTGCGGCTCAGCCCTCGTCCTCGTCCTCGGCCGGGTCCTCGGTCTCGTTCTCCGGGGCGTCCTCGACCTGGTCGAGCGAGGTGATGTCGCGGCGCAGCACCAGCTCGCAGTCGGAGTCGACCTGGTCGAACTGGTCCGCGAGCACGTGGTCGCGGCCCTCGCCGCAATGCACGAGATCCCGCTCGCCGTCCCGCACGCGGAAGCGGTCGCGGTCCGCGTCACCCCAGAGCTCGTCGCCCGCGGTGTCGCCGATGGCGGTCACGTCCTTGCGCGAGAGCGCCCAGAGGATGTCGCGTCCGTCACCGCCGTGGGACTTGTCCTGACCCTGGTTGGCGAAGAGCTTGTCCGAGCCGCCGCCGCCGCTCTGGACGTCGTTGTCCCGGCCGCCGGACATGAAGTCGCGTCCGGCGCCGCCGGTGGAGGTGTCGGCCCCGAGACCTCCGTGCAGCCGCTCACAGCGGAAGCGCCTGAGGTTGGAGCCGGGCCCGCCGGCGATCGTGTCGTTGTCCGGTCCCGCGAAGATGCGGTCGCAGCCGATGCCGCCGTTGATCTGATCGGCTCCGGCGTTGCCGCGGATCAGGTCGTGGCCGGGGCCACCGGCGACGGCGTCGTTGCCCTTGTTGCCGAACAGCCGGTCGCCACGCCGGCCCGGAAAGCCGCCGCCGCCCCGGACGGTGTCGTCGCCCTGGCCGCCGCGGGCGAGGTCGTGGCCGGCGCCGCCGTCGACGGTGTCGTTGCCGTCACCGCCGACCAGCCGGTCGCGGCCGGCGTTGCCGTTGACGGTGTCGTCACCCTGGCCGGCCAGCACGCGGTCGCCGCGCGCGAGCGCGTTCACCGTGTCGTTCCCGCCGCGGGCGAGAATCAGGTCGCGCTGGTCGGTCCCGGTGAGATTGTTGGGGCCGCCGGTTCCGATGATCGTCGCGGCGGTGGCAAGAGCCGCCGTCGCGAGCGAGGCGGCCGCGACTGCAGCCAAGGTGAGCAGGAAGCTGTTGCTACGCTGCTTCAAGGGGCATCCTCCTGTGGTGGTGGGTGCCCCCGTTCAGTTGTCGGAGGCACCCCTGTGGTGGTGGGTCGCCCCTCTAACCGCGGTCCGGTTCCGGAGTTGCGGTCTTCCTGGCGTGCGCCCGGATCTCCGACAGGATCCGCTCCAGACGCGGCTCGGTGTCGCGATCCACGAACGTCATGGCCGCCGCCACCGAGGGGTGCACGCGCGCGATCTCGGCGTGCAGGGCGTGGGCCACCGCCCGGTAGGCCGGGTGGCCCTCGCGGCCCGAGCGCAGCTCGATCAGGTGCATCGCCTCGCGGGCGTTCATGTCCAGCACGTAGCGAATCCGGTAGCCCAGGCAGAGGGCATAGGGCGCCAGCTCGGGCCGGCCGAGCTCGCCGATGCGGGCGTGCTCGGCCGCCGAGCGCTCGAGTCCCTGGCGGTACGCGTCGGCCACGCCCGCCTGCTCGAGCTCGTCGGGCACGCCGGCGCCGAGCTCAGGGCCGAGGCGCTGCCACTGCACGGTCAGCATCCGGTGGCGCTGGAGATCGCGGAAGGCGCCGTAGTCGGAGACCACCTCGAAGCGGTAGCGCAGCGCCTCGAAGCCGCGGCCGGGGCGGTGGCGGCGGTTCCCGCGCTCGCCGACCAGCTCGGCCAGCATCGTGGCGCGCTCGTCGGGCGGCAGGGCGCGCACCGCGAGCCGGGCCTCCTCCTCACCGCAGGCCGCCGACTCGAACACCAGCGCCGCCAGCAGCTCCTCCTCGCTGCCCTGCACCGAAAGGAGGCGCACCTCGGGACCCGCAGTCTCACGCGAGCGCGCCCGGTCCAGCCCCAGCCGGGCCGCCCAGCGGTCCGCGGCCTGCTCGCGTTGCTCGAGGTAGGCGATCCACTCGCCGCCGCGCTCGGGCCTGTCCACCCGGGCCACGAAGCTCGGCATCAGCGCTTGCAGCTCACCCAGGATCATCCGGGCGTAGTCGCGCGCCTCCGGAAGCGGCGAGGCCGACAGCCGCAGCAGCAGCTGCTCGTAGGCCTGGCCGGTGGCGAAGATCCCCACGTGCGAGAGGGAGGCCGCCGGGAGCAGACCGCGGAGGAGGTCCAGCGCCTTGGCCCGGATCGAGCGCAGGTGGGCGGACTCGGGCTCGCCCTCGGCCCTCGGGAAGCGCTCGGCCGCCCAGGCCTCCACCCGCGGCAGAGACGCTGCGTATGAGTCGAAGAGCAGGTCCATCGCCCGCTCGTACTCGGGGCCGAGGGCCGGGTCGCGCCAGTAGCGGTAGCCGAGGCCGGGCGCCATGGGGGCGTCGTAGGGGATGTAGCGGGTCGACTGCTCCAGGTAGGCGGCGAGCCGGCCGCGTTGCAGCAGCTTGGTCATCACGTTCGACACCCATTCGCAGGCCACGTGCGCGCCGCCGAGCTGGGCGACCGAGTCGTCGCCATAGCCGAGGAAGATCCGCTCGTAGAGCTTGCGGGCGCGCTCACCCTCCGAGGCGTCGAAGGCCTCCCGCGGCTCGCGCTCGGCGAACTCGTCGAGGTAGAGCCGGCGCAGCCCGCCCTGGTAGCGCGAGTAGCGGGCGAACAGGGCGCCCTTCACCGTCTCGGGCAGGCCCACCAGGGCGAACACCGGCCGGTCGAGGTTGGTGAAGTGCGGGGCCAGCAGGGCCCGCTCCTCGTCGCTGAAGCTCTCCACCGGGTAGTCCATGGCGCGGCGGCCAGGGTACCGGCCACCCCGGTCAGGCCAGGCGGCGGTCCAGCACGCGGTCCAGGCGGGCCTCGTGCTCGTCCACCGGCACCGCCTTGTCCAGCCGCATCCTCATCTCGCGGCCGTCGATCAGAAGGGTGGCCACCTGGTTGTCGAACCACGGCCCGCCGTCGGTCAGCCGCCAGCGGATGCCCGCGTCCTCCACGCCCGCGCGGGCGGCGACGGCCTTCGCCACGGCGCCGAAGGGACGCGACATCCCGGCCCTGATCACGAGCCGCTCCTTGCCGTCGAGCGGATTGCGGTAGGGCGAGCAGACCGCCTGCCAGATCGCGCTCTTCACGCCGGCCTCGGGCCTGAAGGCCACTTCGAACAGGTAGGCGTGATGGACGTCCCCGGAGAGCGTGACGATCGACGCAGGCGGCCGGCCCCGCTCGCCGGCGGCCACCGAGCGCTGCAGCTCCCGCAGCTTCGCGAAGGAGCGCTGGAAGGCCGCCCAGTGCTCGAGGTCCACCGTCCGCCGTGCCTTCTCGCCCAGCCGCTCCCAGAGCTTTCCCCAGGCGCCACCGACGACGGCCTCCGACCAGGCCTCGGCGTAGTGCATCCCGCGGCCCCAGGAGCCAGGGCAGCGACGTGGCTATCAGCAGATGATCGAAGTCGCCCTGGGCGTGCTCCTCGATCCAGGCCCACTCGTCGTCGTCGACCATCGAGCGGCGGCCCTCCTCGAGCACCCTGCCGGCGCGGGAGTCGATCACGATCAGGCGTGTGTCGCCCAGGTCGCGGCAGTAGCTCCAGCGCGTGCCGCTGATGTCGCGGTCCCACTTGACGGCGAGCTCGCGCAGGATCTCCTCGCCGTCGTCGACCGCCTTCACGCGCTCCAGCAGCTTGTCCTCCTCGTGGGCCGCGGGGGCGAGGTTGCCGAGGTGCTGGTAGACCCAGTAGGACATCAGCGCCCCGACGATGTGCTCCTCCCACCAGTCGGTGGCATGCATCTCCTCGAGCCAGGAGGCGGAGATGTTCCAGTCGTCGTGCACGTCGTGGTCGTCGAAGATCATCGCGGTGGACACGGTCGAGAACAGCCAGCGGATCGCGGGCTCGGTCCAGCTCTCGCGGTAGAGCTGCGCGTACTCGTCGAAGTCGAGCACCCGCTCGCCAGGCGGGTCGGCCGGATCGCGGCGTGTCTCGATGAAGGCGCGGGTGGCGGGCGGGACCTCGTCGGCGTAGACCTGGTCGCCGATCATCAGCAGCACGTCGGGCCAGCTCTCGCGGTCGTCGCGGGTCATCTGCCGGGCCATCGTGTGCAGCGCGTCCACCTCGCGGCCACGCTCGTGGTCGTCCTTGGTGAGCGAGAAGGGCGGCTGGTGAGGCGCCGCGACCCGGCAGGACCCGAACACCAGCTGAAGCTCACCCTCCTTCGGGTAGGTGCGAAAGGCGCTGGGCGGGAAGGGTGAGTTCGGCTCGGGCCAGACCCGCTCCCCGTCGAGCAGCACTTCGTACTCGTGCCACTCTCCAGCCTCGAGGTCGCCGATGCAGACGAGCGCGTAGTGGTGGCCGGAGATGCAGAAGGTCGGCTCGCGCGTACCCAGGATCTCGACCTCGCAGGCAGCGTCGGTCTCGACCCAGATCACCGCCTCGCGCTCCCCCACGTAGCGCAGCATCGGCCCCAGCACCAGCTTCCGCATCTCCGCCAGCCTAATGCCCGCGGTACGGTTGAGCGATGGAGGTCGAGGTGCAGCGGGTGGGGCGCTCGATCCACTCCGCCTTCCCCGGACCCAGCCGGCATCCGTTGCGCGCGCTCGACCAGAAGGCCATGGAGTTCGCGGCCCAGGACGCCGAGCTGAAGGCGGCGCTTTTCCGCTTCGTCGACGTGACTCCCGCCTGCCGTTCGCTGGACGACCTGGCCCGCCACCTGAGCGGCTACCTCCACGAGGTGGACGAGCGTCCACCGCCGATCGAGGCGGCGATGAAGATGTCGTCCACCAAGGCCGGCCGGACGGCCCTCGGGGCGGCCGCGGCCGCGGGGGTGCGGCACATGGCCCACCGCTTCATCGTGGGCGAGTCGCCGCGCGACGCCCTGCGCACGATCCGCGAGCTGTGGGACGGCGGCGCGGCGGTGTCCCTCGACCTCCTGGGCGAGGCCACCGTGACCCAGCCGGAGGCCGACCGCTATGCCGGCCGTTGCCGCGAAGCGCTCGACACCCTGGCCGAGGCGGCGCCCAGCTGGCCCGAGCGGCCGGTGCTGGAGGCCGACTCGCTCGGGCCGCTCCCGCGAGTGAACCTCTCGGTGAAAGTCTCGGCGCTCAGCCCGCTGTTGCGGCCGGAGGCCCCTGAGGTCGGACGCGACGACGCCGCCCGGAGGATGCGCCCACTGCTCGTACGGGCCAAGGAGCTGGGCGCGCACCTGCACATCGACATGGAGTCGGTGGACACCCTGGAGGCCACCACGGAGCTCGTGACCGAGCTGCTCGACGAGCCCGAGTTCCACGCCGGCCCGTCGGCCGGAGTTGTGATGCAGGCGTATCTGCGCGAGTCGCCCGAGCTGCTGGAGCGGGTGATCGAGTGGGCGCGCCGTGCCGGCCGAACCACGCCGCTGCTTGTACGGCTCGTCAAGGGGGCCTACTGGGACCAGGAGGTCGTGGAGGCCCGTCAGCACGGCTGGGCGCCGCCGGTCTTCGAGGACAAGCGCGATTCGGACCGAAACTTCGAGGAGCTCACCCGCAAGCTGCTGGAGGGCTGGCCGCACGTGCGGCCCGCGATCGCCTCGCACAACCTTCGCTCGGTGGCCCATGCCGTGGCCTGCAACCGCGACCTGGGGCGCGAGGACCGCGACCTCGAGCTGCAGGTGCTGCGCGGGCTGGGCGACGACCTGGCCGCCGCGCTTGCCCAGAACGGCATGCGCGTGCGCGTCTACTGCCCGGTGGGCGATCTGGTGGCCGGCATGGCCTACCTCGTCCGGCGCCTGCTCGAGAACACCGCCAACGAGTCGTTTCTCGGCGACCAGCAGCGCGGCGTGCCGATCGAGGAGCTGCTGGCGGCACCGTGACCGTTGTCGAGCACGCCGGCGCCGGATTCAGCAACGAGCCCATCCTCGAGCTGCGGCGCGCGCCGGCCCGCGAGTCGCTCCTGCAGGCGCTGCGCGAGCTGGACGAGCGCCTGCCGCTGGAGGTGCCGGTGGTCGTCGATGGGGATCGCGGCGCGCCCGAGGGGATCGACTCCACCGATCCGGGCACGCCCGAGCGGCTGGTGGCCCGGGCCGGCCGGGCCGGCGCGGCGGAGGCGGCCGCCGCCGTGGAGGCCGCCACGCGCGGCTTTCGCGACTGGGGCAGCCGCTCGGCCGCCGACCGGGCCGGGGTTCTGAGGGCGGCAGCGGCGCGGCTCCGGGAGCGCCGGCTCGAGCTGGCCGCGCTGCAGGTCCGCGAGTGCGCGAAGCCCTGGCCGGAGGCCGACGCCGACGTCTGCGAGGCCATCGACTTCCTCGAGTACTACGCGCTCGAGGCGATCGAGCTCGATCGTGGGCGCTCGCTGGTACAGGCTCCCGGTGAGCGCAACACCATGCGCTACGTGCCCCGCGGGGTGGTCGCCGTGATCGCGCCCTGGAACTTTCCCCTGGCCATCCCGTGTGGAATGACCGCGGCCGCGCTCGCGACCGGCAACGCGGCGGTGCTGAAGCCGGCCGAGCAGTCGCCGGGCAGCGCCGGCGTGCTCGTGGAGGCGCTGCACGACGCCGGGGTGCCGCCGAGCGCTCTGGCACTGCTGCCCGGTTTCGGCGACGCGGGCGAGGCCCTCGTGCGCGATCCCAGCGTGCACGTGATCGCCTTCACGGGCTCCGGGGCCGTGGGGCTGGCGATCCTGCGCGCCGCGGCCGAAACCCCCGACGAGCAGGCGCACGTCAAGCGCGTGGTGTCGGAGATGGGGGGCAAGAACTGTGTGATCGTCGACTCCGATGCCGACCTCGACGACGCCGTCCCGGGGATCGTGCAGTCCGCCTTCAACTACGCGGGCCAGAAATGCTCGGCCGCGGCGCGCGTGCTCGTGCACGAGGGCGTGGCCGACTCGCTGCTCGAGCGCCTGGCCGGTGCGGTGAGCGTCTTGCGCGTGGGCCAGGCGGAGAGCCTCGCCACCGAGGTGCCGCCGGTGATCGAGCAGGAGGCGCAGCAGCGCGTGCTGGGCTACGCCGAGCGGGCCGAGCGCGATGGAACCATCGCCGCCCAGGCGGCGGACGTGCCCTCCAACGGTTGGTTCTGCGCGCCCACGGTGGCCACGGACCTCTCCGCGGGCTCACCCGTGCTGCGCGAGGAGGTCTTCGGCCCGCTGCTGGCCGTCACGCGCGTGAGGGACGTCGAGGAGGCCTGTGACGTCGTGGACTCCCTGCCCTTCGCCCTCACCGGCGGCCTGTTCTCGCGCAGCCCGGCCACGATCGAGCGCGTGGCCGCCCGCACCCCGGTGGGCAACCTGTACGTGAACAGGGGCATCACCGGGGCGATGGTCGGGCGCCAGCCCTTCGGGGGCAATCGCCGCTCGGGAAGCGGCTTGAAGGCCGGCGGGCCGGACTACGTCCTGCAGTTCACCGAGCCGCGCGTGCTCACCGAGAACACCATGCGGCACGGGATCCCGGTGGAGTAGACGGCGATCCGGCCCTTTATCCTGGCGGCCGCGTGAGCGTCCCCGCCTTCGATCTCCAGTCGCATTCGCTTCATTCCGACGGCGAGCTGCCCGCCGCGAAGGTTGTGGAGAACGCCGCCGAGGCCGGCGTGCAGCTGCTCGCTCTCTCCGACCATGACACCGTTGACGGGGTGGACGAGGCCCTGGCGGCCGGAGCGCTGCACGGCGTGCGGGTGGTCCCGGCCACGGAGATCTCGGCGGTCGACGGCGCCTATGAGGACCTGCACGTTCTGGGCTACGGGATCGACCACCGCAGCGCGTTGCTGGCGGAGCGCCTGCTCGACGCCCGGGGCGACCGCGAGCGCCGCGCCGAGGCGATGGCGACCCGTCTGCGCGGGCTCGGCTTCCAGATCGACCAGGCCCCGATCGACGCCCGCCGGGAGGCCGGCAAGCCGGTGGGCCGGCCCCATCTCGCGGCCGCCGTCCTGGCCCACCCGGCCAACACGGAGCGGCTCGCCGAGGAGGGACACTCCGACGTGTCCTCGTTCATCCCGGCCTACCTGATCCAGGGCCGGCCCGGCTACGTGGCCCGCACCCGTCCCACGGTGGAGGAGGCGATCGCGTGGATCCACGACGCCGCGGGAGTGGCGGTCTGGGCCCACCCGTTCTGGGACGTCAAGGCCGACGAGGAGGTGCTCGCAGCGATCGACCGCTATCGCGCGCTGGGCCTGGACGGGGTGGAGGTCTTCTACCCCGCCCACACCCCGGAGCAGACCGCCCTGCTCGCCAAGCGCTGCGCGGAGCTCGGGCTGCTGGCCACCGGATCGTCGGACTACCACGGTCCCGAGCACCGGCTGTTCAGCCGCTTCCGCGATTTCGGGCTGTATGGGCACGAGCCCGTGCTCGGTCCGGTGGCCGACGGCACCCTCGCCGCGCCCGCCCGTGACGGCGCCGGCCTCTGCCTCTGGCTCACCGGCCTGTCCGGCTCGGGGAAGTCGACGGTCGGGCGGCTGGCGGCCGGACAGCTGCGGGATCGCGGTTACCGGGTGGAGGTCTTGGACGGGGACGATGTGCGCCAGAACCTGTGCGCCGGGCTGGGCTTTTCGCGGGCCGATCGCGACGAGAACGTGCGCCGCATCGCGTTTGTGGCCGACCTGCTGTCGCGGAACGGGGTCGTGACCTTCGTGGCCGCCGTGTCGCCCTTCCGGGAGGCGCGCGAGGCGGCCAGGGCGCGGATGGGCAGGCGCTTTGTCGAGGTGTACGTCCGCGCCTCGGTGGAGGAGTGCGAGCGGCGCGATGTGAAGGGCCTCTACTCGCGCGCGCGGGCCGGCGAGATCCCCGCCTTCACCGGCGTGTCCGACCCCTACGAGGAACCGCTCGGCCCGGAGCTCACGCTCGAGACCGAGTCGGACTCCGCCGAGGCCTCGGCCGCGCGGCTGGTGGAGCTCGTGGAGCAGCGCGCGCGGGAATAACGCCCGGTCTGCCTCCGTCTGTCTCTGCATGGACGATCGAACAGCAGTGGTGGTCGGCGGCGGTCCTGCCGGCCTTGCCTCGGCGGCGGAGCTCCAGCGCGCCGGGTTCACGGTGACCGTTCTGGAGCAGGCCAACGGCGTGGGCTCGTCGTGGCGAAACCGCTATGACCGGCTGCGCCTCAACTCGAGCCGCCCCTTCTCGAAGCTGCCGGGGGCACGCTACGCCAAGGGCACGCCCATGTTCCCCACCCGCGACCAGCTCGTGCGCTACCTGGAGGACTACGCCGCCGAGAACCGGCTCGACGTGCGGCTGCGCACTCGGCTGGAGCGCCTCGACCGCGAGGGCGCGAGCTGGCTCCTGCACACATCGCGCGGCGAGCTGCGGGCCGATCAGGTGGTCGTGGCCGCCGGCTACGCGCGCAACCCGTTCATCCCCGCCTGGCCCGGCCGGGACCGCTTCCAGGGCCGGCTTCTGCACTCGGCCGCCTACCGCAACGCATCCCCCTTCCAGGGCGCCGACGTGCTGGTCGTGGGCGCAGGCTCCTCGGGCATGGAGATTGCCCACGAGCTCGTGACCGGGGGGGCCGCGCGCGTGCGAATGTCGGTTCGCACCCCGCCGAACATCCTCATCCGCTTCGCGCCCGGACCGCTGGTCGCCCGGCTGTTGATGAAGCTGGGTCCCCGTAGGGCCGACCGGGTGATCTCCTTCATCCGCCGGCACGAGGTCGGCGACCTCACCGAGTTCGGCCTCCCTGAGCCCGAGGAGGGTATTTTCACCCGCCTGCTGAGGCTCGGCGTGGCCCCGGCGATCGTCGACAAGGACGTGATCGGCGCGATCAAGGACCGGCGCATAGAGGTGGTCGCCGGTGTCGAGTCCCTGGACGCCGCCGGCGTCGAGTTGGCCGACGGCAGCCGCATCGAGCCTGACGCAGTGATTGCCGCGACGGGCTACCGGCCTGGGCTCGAGCCGATGCTGGGCCACCTCGGTGTGCTGGACGAGCGCGGCATGCCCCGCGCCAAGGGAGCGGTGGAGGCCGCTCCCGGGCTCCGGTTCGTGGGCTACGTCCCTCGTCCGGCCCACATCGGCTACATCGGCGGCGAGGCGAGCCGCACCGCGCGGGCGATCTCGCGCCCGCTCCTGGCGACCGGCTGAGCCGCCGCGCCCAGAATGCCACCGGGGTTGCCCGGCGGGCGCTGCGGGTATGGCCCGCTCTACGCCGATGACGAACGTCGCCCGCTTGGCCGCCCGGATCAGGGTGGCCCGGCCGACCGACCGGCTCGACGAGGTGGTGCGCTTCTACACGGAGGGCCTCGACCTGAAGGAGATCGGGAGCTTCGAGGGGCATGCCGGCTACGACGGCGTACTCATCGGCCTGCCCGGCTCCGAATACCAGCTGGAGTTCACCACCCACGCCGAGGGCAGCCCCGGCGCGGAGCCGAGCAGGGACAACCTGCTGGTGTTCTACGTCGGCGACGAGGCGGGGGACCGAGATCGCTGCCCAGCTGCGCGCGCCTGACCTTCGAGGACCCCGACGGCTGGCGAGTGGTCCTGGTGCCCCGCGCTCAGTAGGCGAACAGCTCGACCCGGTAGCCGTCCGGGTCCTCCACCTGCACCCGGACGAAGACACCGTCGTCCTGCCACTCCGTCTCGGGCACACCGGCCTGACGGAAGCGCTCGCGGGCTCCGCGCACCTCGTCGGTCGTGCCGACCCGAAAGCCGAAGTGGTTGGTGCGCGGGAGGTCGCGGGGCACCGGACCCTCGCTGAGGGCCAGCACCGAGCCGTCCGCCGAGCCGAGGATGAAGAGGTGCTCGTCGTCGTGCACGCGCTCGGTCAGCCCGAAGTGGCGGGCGTAGAAGGCCGCCGAGCGCTCGCGGTCACTGACCGTCAGGGCGACGTGGCTGAGGGGCATCAGCTCCTGCCTATCTCCGGGAGGTCGAGGGTCTGGGAGCGCGGAACCCCCTCGGTGATCTGCTTCTCGCGTTCGATCTCGGCGTTCAGCTCCGCCCCGAACAGCAACGCCACGAAGGTCAGCCACAGCCAGAGGACCAGCACGATCGCCGCGGCGAAGGTGCCGTAGACCGCGCCCACGTCCGCGATCTGCGACACGTAGGTCGAGAGGCCGTAGGACGCCAGCAGCCAGATCAGCACGCCCACGACGGCACCGGGCGTGAGCCAGCGAAACGAGCGCTGCTTCACGTCCGGGGTCACGTAGTAGACGTACGCAAAGGCGAGCATCGCGACGGCCACGGCCCCGGGCCAGCGGGTGAGGCTCCAAACCTTTGCGGCCGTGGGGCCGAGACCGGCGAAGTCGAACAGGTCGTCGGCGAAGCGGCCGCCCACGAAGACCATGATCAGGCTGGACAGCACGAGGGTCATGAGGACGATCGTGGAGCCGATGTCCACGATCTTGCGCTGAAGGAAGCTACGCCCCGAGCTCACCTCGAACACGACGTTGAGCGCACGGCGGGCCGCCTCGAGCACGCCGGTCGTGCCGTAGAAGGCGAGCACCACGCTGATCACGAGCGCCCTGGCCGCTGTCCCCTTGTTCTGCAGCGCGGTGCGCAGCGAGCGGTCCAGCGGCTCAACGACCGAGGCCGGCGCCACGTCCTCCAGGTATTCGATGATCGCGTTGTAGGTCTCCGGGTACTGCCCGATCAGGCCCAGCAGCGAGAGCCCCAGCAGGGCGGCCGGGAACAGCGACATGAGCCCGTAGTAGGTGAGAGCAGCGGCGTGCTGGGTCATCTGGTCGTCGTAGAACGACACCAACGTCCGCTTGACGATCGTGGGGATGCGGCGCATGGCGGGCGGGAGGAGCCTATTGGGCGCCCCCGCCCTCTTAGATGACCTGCCTCGGGACCTTCTCGAACGTGAGTTAGTGCATCCGGGCTGAGACAGATGCTGTGGGTCCTGCGAGAGATCCACGAGCGAGGAGTCATCAGCCCAGATGCAGAGCAAGCGTAGGTGGCTGCCCGGTTGGCAGCGGGTCGAGCTGGTCGAGAAGTGTGTGACCGAGGGGATGACGCGCCGCCAGGCCGCGGCCTGGCGGCGGGTGTCGCGTCGCGACGGTTCAGTATTGGGTCGATCGCTGGCGTCTGGCGAGCCTCGCTGAGCGTGAGTCGGGGGCCTGGGCCGAGGACCGGCCCGCGGTGCCGCACCACCAGCCGAGTCGTTCCAGCGAGGAGGTCCACGATCGTGTCTGCCAAGCGCGCCGGCGGACCGGCTGGGGGCCGCGGCTGATCGCTGCCGAGCTCGGGATGGCGCACGCGACCGTCAGTCGCTGCCTCGAACGCCGCCAGCTCTCACGCCTGCCGCGGGCGCCGCGGGAGGCGGTCAGGCGCTTCGAGTGGCCTTGCCCTGGCGATCTGTTGCAGATGGACACCAAGCGGCTCGCCCGCTTTAGCCGCCCGGGCCATGCGGTGACCGGCGATCGCTACCGCACCGCGGCCGATAAGCGGGCCGGGGTTGGCTGGGAGTTCTGCCACTCGATCATCGACGACCACTCCCGGCTTGCCTTCACCGAGATCCACTCCGACGAGCGCGCCGAGACGGTGACCGGCTTCGTCGACCGCGCGTTGCGGTTCCTCGCCAGCCACGGGATCGAGCCCAAGCGCTTGCAGACCGACAACGCCTGGACCTACATCTACAACCGCTCCCTGCGCGAGCTGCTCGCCGCCCACGGCGTCCACCATCGCCGCATCCCGCCCGCACCCCGAAGCGCAATGGCAAGGTGGAGCGCTACCAGCAGACGCTCGCGCGCGAGTGGGCCTACGGGCAGCGCTACCGCAACTCCGACTGCCGCGCCGCCGCGCTACCGATCTGGCTGATTCACTACAACACGACCAGGAACCACAGCGCCCTCCACAACCGGCCGCCAATCACCCGCGTTCGGGACCACCCGAGGCAGAACTTCGTGAATCGATGGCCTGGTTCGCGGTCGCCCTTGCGGCGGCGTCGGCGCTCCTGTCTCGGCGCGACCTGGAGTGACCGTCCCGACGAGCGATGAATCTGGACCGCTTGCACGGTCTTTCAAGGCAATGCCCGCGCACGCACAGCTCGGTGAAGTCCGCGCCTACTACGAGGAGGACGGCGCCGGCGAGCCGGTACTGCTGCTGCATCCGGGGGGCGCGGACTCGCGTGTCTTCGAAAACAACCTCGCGCGTCTCGCTGCCGGCTTCCATGTCCACCGGCCCGACCGGCGCGGTCACGGGCGCACGCCGGACGTCCCGGGACCCATCACCTACGAGCTGATGGCGAGCGAGACGGTCGCCTTCCTCGAAGAGGTCGTGGGCGGGCCGGCCCACCTGGTCGGCCACAGCGACGGCGCGGTGGTCGCGCTGGTCGCCGCGCTGAGGCGCCCCGACCTCGTGCGTCGGCTGGTGCTCGCTTCCGGGGTCTTCCGCCACGACGGCTGGGCGCCCGGCGCGATCGACCTCGACGAGGAGACCATGACCTTCTTCATCGAGTTCCACGGCGCGGTGTCCCCCGACGGCCCCGAGCACTTCCCGGTCATCGCCGAGAAGCTGCACCGGATGCAGTCCGAGGAGCCGACCCTCACGGTCGCCGACCTTGCCGGCTACCCGGGCCCGGCGCTCGTGATGGTCGGCGACGACGAGGACGAGATCCCGATGGCGCACACCCTGGCACTGCGGCAGGGCCTGCCGCAGGCACAGCTCGCCGTCGTCCCCGGCGCGGGCCACGGGCTGTTCCTTGACAGGCCCGGCCTTTGCAACCACATCGTCAGCGAGTTCCTGTCAGGCCCCAGCCTCTGAGTTGTACCGGAGCGCCGCAATGGAAGATGATGCGCCGGCCCGACCAGAGAGGAGCTCCCTGTGGCCCCGTTGAAGGTGGAGGTCGTCCCGTTTGGTCCCAACTCCGACGAGGTGGAGGCGGTGGGCGCCGCCGCGCTCGCGGATCCGGCGGTTCAGCGCCGGCTGGAGGGCAGCGACTTCCGGGTGCTGTCGGTGGCGCCGCTGGACGCCGGGCCCGAGTCCGAGAACGGCGCCGCGCCCACCGCGGTCCAGGCGACCGTCTATGACTACACCAACGAGCGGACTCTCGTGATCGAGACCGGCAAGAAGGTGGCCGTGCGCGAGACGGTCCGCCAACCGCTGCCGACCCGGGACGAGATCCGGGCCGCGGAGCGAAGGGTCCGCGCCGACGCGAAGCTGGGCGCTGGGCTGAAGGAGAAGAAGCTGCGGACCTACCGCCCGATGCCGCCGCTGGTGCTCGACGAGCGGCCCGACGGTCGCGTGGAGCGGACCGTGACGGTGGGCGTCCGCCCCGCCACCCGGCGCCGCGGCCGGCACGAGATCGTGGGCGTGAAGCTCGGCACGGGCGAGGTCGTGCACTTCGACGGGGGCGCGCCGGGCGGTGGGCTGGCCAAGGATGCCCAGTGCGGGGTCGACGACGCAGGGCAGCCCACGACTCCCTTCGGCACACCCGGGCGCGCCAAGGTCACCGTGAGCCGCGGCGGCGAGGTGCTGTGGACGTTCGTGGCCGTTCGCCCGGCGGTGTCCTCCGGCACCAACGGCTCCGGCGTGGAGCTGCGCCAGGTGGCCTACCGCGGCAAGCAGGTGTTCCGCCGCGCGCACGTGCCGATCCTCAACGTGCGCTATCGGAACGACGCCTGCGGCCCCTTCCGCGACTGGCAGAACGAGGAGGGGCGCTTCAAGGCCAACGGCGCCAACGTGGCCCCGGGCTTCAAGCTCTGTCCCAACAAGGCAGAGACGATCCTCGAGTCGGGCCAGGACCAGGGCAATTTCCGCGGCGTGGCGATCTACGTGGACGGCGAGGAGGTGGTGGTGGTCAGCGAGCTCGAGGCCGGCTGGTACCGCTACATCAGCCGCTGGCGGCTGCACGCGAACGGCGAGATCAGGCCCCGCTTCGGCTTCGGCGCGGTGGAGGACAGCTGCGTCTGCAACAAGCACTTCCACCACGCGTACTGGCGCTTCGACTTCGACATCGCGGGCGGCGGGCGCAACGAGGTGGGCGAGTTCAACGACCCGCCGCTGAGCGGGCCGGACGAGTGGCACACCCTGACCCACGAGATCCGGCGCAAGCGCCACAAGCCGCGCAAGCGCCGCTGGAGGGTGCGCAACACGGTCAGCGGCGAGAGCTACTCGCTGATTCCGGGCGACGGCGACGGAAAGGCCGATTCCTTCGGCATCGGCGATCTCTGGGCGCTACGCCACCGCCCGGGGCAGATCGACGACGGCATCGGCTTCACCACGGACCTGGACGAGGCTCGGGCGCACCTGAACCAGTTCATCAACGGCGAGCCGATCAGCGACACCAACGTGGTGCTCTGGTACGCGGGCCACTTCACCCACGACCTCCACGAGCACGAGGTCGGCCACATCGTGGGGCCGCTGCTGCGGCCACACGACTGGTAGCGCCCGGCTCACACCAGGCCGGGAAACCCGCCCTGGCCGCGGCTGAGACGCCGCTGCCGAGCGGTGGCCCGGCGGCTGGCGGGCGGCGGTCCGGCCAGCTCTCGGCGCACCTCGGGATCGACATCGCCCAGCACCCGCGCGTGCGGATGCCAGCCGATGGTTCCGTAGTGCTTGCGCACGAACTCGCGCAGGGCCACGCGGTGCTCCGCGCAGGCGTAGCGGGTCGGCCCGTACGGACCGCGGCCGTGCCACACGAGCCACTGGCCTGCGCCCGCGTCGGCGTACTCGCCGAAGCGCAGCTCCTGCAGCTGCGCGGTCAGGCTCTGCTCGGCCCGCGAGTCGGGCTCCGCCTCGCAGAACTGGCAGCGGAACACCAGGCGGACGGGCACGCTCTCAGGATACGCCGCCGGCGGGTGGCGCCTGCACCCCCCGCGCCGGTACCGCCGCGGCGCCGTCCCCACCGTCCGCGCCGTCCCCGTCACCGGGCTCCGGGTCCGGCGGCGGCGGGCCCTGGGCGCCCGCCCGCGCCATCGCCTCCGCCCGTGCCTGCGCGGGCGTGCGCCGCAGCGCGCCCATGAGCGGCAGCGCGGAGAGCACGAGCAGCGCCGCTTGCCGGAAGGCCCAGGCGAAGCCCTCACGGGCCGCGCCGGCCGTCTCGCGGATGACCTCCTCGTCGAAGCCGGGCTTGGGGTCGAAGCGGTCCTGGGTGCCGCCGGTGTAGTCGTGGAGGGTGGACTGGACGACCAGCCCGGCGAGGGGCGGCGGGATCTCCCAGTCGTCGACGACGTCCTCGATGTCGTCGTCGGCGAACCAGGACATGTGGGCGTGGAGCGCGCCTCCGAAGGTCGCGATCAGCACGGCCACCCCGATGGCGGCCCCCAGCTGGCGGGCGGTGTTGAGGATCCCGGAGGCCAGGCCCAGCTCCGGCCCGGCCACCGCCCCCATTGCGCCCACGTTCAGCGCTGGGAAGCCGACGCCCATGCCGATCCCGATCATGGCCAGGCCGGGGAGGATGCGCACGTAGGCCCAGGCGTCACCCGCCGTGGAGGGCAGGAACGACACCCACAGCATTCCCACCGCCATCACGATGAGCGCGGGCTTGGCCAGCTCGCCCGGCGGGCGGGTGTCGGCGGCCCGGCCGACGAAGGGCCAGACGATCAGCCCGCAGAGCGGCACGGGGGCGATCGCGAGCGCGGCCTCCAGCTGCGTGTAGCCCCACAGGTTCACGAACACCAGCGACAGCAGCAGCAGCGTGCCCAGCGCGCCGGCGCCGAAGAACAGCATTCCCAGGTTGGCGTTGCGGAACTGCCGGTTGTTCACCAGCGCCGGCGTGATGAGCGGGTTGGGCGCCCGCCGCTCCCACCACACGAACAGCACGCCGAGCAGGATGGCGCCCTGCATCAGGCTGAGCCACAGCGGCAGGTCGCCTCCGAAGGGATTGGCCTCGACTAGCGCGAAGGTGAGGAACAGCACCGCACCGCCGAGCAGCAGCATCCCGCGCACGTCCACCTGGCGCCCGGCCGTCAGGTCCCAGGTCTCGGGCCACCAGCGCAGGGCCAGCACGATTCCCAGGATCCCGAACGGGATGTTGATCAGGAAGATCCAGTGCCAGCTGGCCACCTCCACCAGCACGCCGCCGATCACCGGGCCGAGGGCCGACGACACCAGCGCCACCACCGCGATCAGGGCCAGCCCGAAGCCGCGCTGCTGGGGCGGGAAGACCAGCACGGTGATGGCGAAGCCGAGCGGCGCGAGGATCCCGGCGCCCGCCCCCTGTACCACGCGGAAGCCGATGAGCCACTCGACGCTCCAGGCGGCGGCGCAGAGCGCCGAGCCGATGGTGAACAGCCCGAGCCCGAGCACGAAGAAGCGGCGGCGCCCGAACTGGTCGGCCAGGCGCCCCATCGACACCAGCAGGACCGCGAAGGTGATGTTGTAGGCGTTGATCACCCACGTGACCGTGGCCACGTCGGTGTCCATCTCGTCCTGCAGCTCGGGGATGGTGATGTTCACGATCGACACGTCGATCAGCGACATCGCCCAGCCGATCATCATCACGCCGAAGATCCGCCACTTGTTGGCTTGGAGGAACTCGGCCGACGGGTTCACCCGCTCCGGGCCCGGGCTCGCGGCCGCCTCGGTCACGGGTTCCTCCCGTCGAAGCGCTCGTCCGAGGGCTCGTTGTCGTCGTCGGGCTCGTCGTTGTCGACTGCGTCGAAGTCGTTGGGGATGCCGTCGTCGTCGCTGTCGTCGTCGCCGCGCTGGCGCGGCGGGCGCAGCGCGCCGTCGGGTCCGAACTCCGGCAGCGTGCCGCCGGCCGCGGCCACCGCGATCATTGACAGGTCGGTGAGCACGCCGGGCTCGTCGCCCGCCACGTCGTCGTAGCGCTTCTCGTCGTCGTCGCCCGCCTCCTCGTCGTCGTCGTAGAGGCGGCGCTCGACCTCCTCGCGGTCGGCCACCATCAGCCAGCGGTTGTCGCGCACGATGATGTTGGAGCCCACCGCCGTGATGAACTTCTCGCGCTCCGGCAGGTCGTGCTCCTCGACGCCGTCGAACAGGGCGGTCAGGTCCTCGCCTTCCATCTTGCCGGGGATGGTGAGCCCCATCAGGGACAGGATCGTGGGGGCCACGTCATGGGTGGAGGCGTACCAGTCGACGTCGTCGCCCGCCATCTCGCCGCGCGGGTGGCGGATGAGGTACGGGACCTCGTAGCTCTCGCGGTGCGAGGTGGGGGCCGCCCGGCCCAGGTAGTCGTGCTCGCCCAGCGCGATCCCGTGGTCGCTCAGAAGGTAGACCACGGTGTTCTCCAGCCGGTCGCCGGACCCGAGCGCGTCCATCAGGCGGCCCACCCAGCGGTCGACGCCCTCGACGTGCTCCACGTAGCGCTCGCGCACGCGGTCGCGCTGGTCGTCGCTGAAGCGCAGCTCCACCAGCCGGCCGTCCATCAGGCCGATGCCCTCCTCCTCCACCTCGCCCGGCTTGACGTACACCAGCGGCACCTGGGCCACGTCGTAGGGATCGAAAGCGTCGATGGCGAGGAAGTACGGCCGGTCGCGCTCGGTCTCTAGGCCGCGGAGGGCTGCGATACCGGTCCGGATGGTGCGCGCGGCGGCCTCGCCGGCGCGGTCGATCGAGGGCAGGAGCTCGGTCTCGATGCCCGCCTGGGGCGGTCCGCTCGGAGGCTTGGGCGCCCCGGGGCTGCGCCGCACCTCGGGAAAGCGCGCGCCTTCGAACACCGGGTTGTCCGTCACGTACACCGTCGTGACGCCGGCCGCCCGCATCACCTCGGTCATCAGCGGCTGGTGGTCGTAGACGGGGGTGAAGCCCGGTACGGCCGGCATCCCCTCGGTCCGGCGCCAGTCGCGGAAGGGATAGCCGCGCATGCCGGTCAGCAGCGCCCGGCGCACCGGCAGGGCGGGCATCGACTCCGGGATCGCGCGGTCGAAGCGCAGCGAGTCGCCGGTGAGGTCGTCCAGGTTGGGCGTGTCGGCAGGCGAGTCGCCCTCGAACGCGTTCACGTGGCTGGCCCGGACCAGCGGGAGCACGACCAGCACTACGTTGGGCAGCTCGTCGCCGGCGGCCTGCGCCCGGGCGGCGCGCGGAGCCACGGCCGATCCGGCCAGCGCCGCGCCGGCGGCCGTCGCTCCTCCGCGGCGCAGCAGCGCCCGGCGCGTGAGCGTCACCCGCCGATCACCGCCTTGGCGCCGGAGGGCGCGAACTGGGGCAGGGTGCCACCGGCCTCGTCCTCCAGCACCCGCCAGAGCCGGTCGACGACCTCCGGGTGCTCGGCGGCGACGTCGCGCAGCTCCTTGGGGTCGCGCCGCTTGTCGTACAGCCGCCGCCGGCGGCCCTCGCTGTCGGAGAGGAGGAACCAGTCGCGGTCGCCGCAGAGGACGTAGTTGTCGTAGCAGGAGGTGAAGTGCGGCCGCGCGGACGGGTCGGCGCCCTCGAAGATCACCGACAGGTCCTCGCCGTTCATGATGCCGGGCGCCCGCACGCCCATGAAGGAGAGGATCGTGCGCGGCAGGTCGTGCGTCGAGGCGAAGAACTCGCTCGTCTCGTTCGCGAGCTTTCCCTCCGGGTGCCGGATCATGCAGGGCACGTGGTAGATGTGCCACTGCGCCCGGGCGCCGTGCTTGCCCAGCACCCCGTCCTCGCCGAGGGTCAGGCCGTGGTCGGACATGTACATGACCACGGTCTCGTCGAGGAGGTTGCGGTCGGCCAGCTTGTTCATCAGGCGCCCGACCCACTCGTCCATGAAGGTGATCTCGGCGGCGTAGAGCTCCCTGACGCGCTCGAGCGTCTCGTCGTCCACGTCCACGTCGATCACCCAGCTGTAGGGGGTCTCGAAGGGCTGGATCGGCGTGATCCCGCGCTTCTCGATGCCCTTCGGGCCGCCGAAGCGGTTCATGAACACCCGCGGTGGGTCGAGCGGCTCGTGCGGGTCGAAGGCGTCGACCCCCAGGAAGAAGGGCCGCCGCTCCTCCAGGTCGTCGAGCAGGTTGATCCCGCTGCGCACCACGCGGGCGGTCGGATAGTCGTCGTCGCCGTCGCGGTAGATGCTGTTCCAGCCCATCATCGCGCGCAGCCGGCCCACCTCCACGGTGTCGGACAGCTCGGGCAGCAGATAGCGCTCGACGGCCGAGCGCGGTGCGGGCCGGGTGAAGGGCTTGTTCAGGAAGCGGTAGGCGCCCTGGGAGTAGCTGGGCCGGGCCCAGTCGAGCGTTCGCCGGAAGTTCGCGAAGCGGGGGCCGATCAGGAACGGGTTGTCGGTGCAGTAGGCGGTCTCGATGTCGGCATCGCCGAGGGTCTCGGTCACGATCGGCTGGAAGTCCGGTATCTGGATCCACCCGGGTCCCACCGGCAGCCCCTTGGTCGGCACGTAGTTACGGAAGGGGAAGGAGCGGACCCCGGTGAGCAGGGCGCGGCGGGCGGGGCCGGTGGGCATGGCCTCGGGCACAGCGAGCTCGAAGCGCAGCGAGTCCCGCGCCAGAGCGTCGAGGTTCGGAGTGTTGTTGCGCGCGTCGCGGTTGTACGCGCCGATGAAGTCGGCGCGCGTGGAGTCGGTGAAGATCAGGACGACGTTGGGCGCGTCCGAGCCGTGATCGCTGGTGGGCTCGAAGTAGTCGTCGCCGCACGCCGCCGCGCCCAGGGCGGCGGCGCCGGCGCCACCGGCCTGGAGCAATCCTCTGCGTGTGAAGCCGCGGCGCGGGCCCATGCGTACCGGCGGCAGGCTAGCTGAGGAGCCCGCTAGCGCCGGCGGGAGAAGGGGGTCTCGGGGCGCTCCCAGAGCTCGCCGTCCACCTCCAGATCGACTCGCTCGTCGTAGAAGGCCACCCGCTCGCGGATCGGTTCCACCTCGCGCTCGGGCTCGGCGTAGCTCCAGGCGATGGCGTCCTCGCCCGCCACCGAGAAGTGCTCGGCCTGGCCCTTGTAGGCGCACACCGTCCGGTGGTCGCTCGGCTGCAGGTCGGCCTTCAGGTCCTCGCGCGGCAGGTACCAGCGCGGCGGCAGCCCGGTCTCGAACAGGACGACCGCCCGCTCGCTGTCCGCCACGACCTCACCGCCGATGCTGACGCACACGCGCCGCGAGGTCGGCCGTACGTCGATGCGGTGGTAGGGGTCGCGCGGGTGGCCGAACTGCACGTCGTCCTCCTCCAGCCACTCGTCCAGGGCGTCGAAGTCGATCTGCATGAGGTCGTGACGCCGCCGGACTGCGTCCTCGGGCACGCGGTCAAGACGCACGTCCTCCTCGGGGAAGAGCCACACCGGCAGCCGGTTGCTCTCGTGCAGCAGGCGGACGTTCCTGCTGTCCACCACGGTCTCGCCGCCGAGGCGCCCGCGCACCCAGCGAGGGGAGCGCTCGAGATACTCGACCGACTCGGGCGGATCGAAGTTGAACGAGCCACCCGAGTTGCTCCCGAACGGGGCCGTGCCGACGGTGAGGGACATGGCCCGAGGGTACTGCCCTCCGCGCGCAGCCGGCCGAGCCGGCTGCTTGCGGCTAGCCGGGCCGGCGTCAGGAGGCGGCGGCGCTCACCTGCTCCGGCACCTCGATCTCGCGCTTGAGGATCTTCCCCGTGGGGCCCTTGGGCAGCTCGTCGATGAACCAGATCTTGCGCGGGTACTTGTAGGCGGCGATCCGCTCGCGCACGAATCCGCGCAACTCGGCGGCGTCGGCCTGCTCGCCCTTGCAGAGCACGACCGCCGCGGCGACCTCCTCACCCAGCGCGTCGTCGGGCACTCCAACCACAGCAGCCTCCTGCACCGCGGGGTGCTCGTAGAGGATCTCCTCCACCTCGCGGGGATACACGTTGTACCCGCCGCGGATGATCATGTCCTTCTTGCGGTCGACGATGAAGAAGTAGCCGTCCTCGTCCACCCGGGCCATGTCGCCGGTCTTGAACCAGCCCTCGCCGGTGATCGACTCCGCGGTTGCCTCGGGGCGCCCCCAGTAGCCCGTCATCACGTTGTGCCCGCGGATCACGATCTCGCCCACCTCGCCCGGCGGCAGCGCCTTGCCCTGGTCGTCCCAGACCTGCATCTCCACGCCCTCGATCGGGGTGCCGATCGAGCCCGCCTTGCGTTCCCTGTCGGGGTGGTTGAAAGAGGCGACGGGCGACGTCTCGGACAGGCCGTAGCCCTCCAGGACCGCGCAGCCGAACTTCTCCTCGAAGGCGCGAAGCAGCTCCACCGGGATCGCCGCCCCACCCGACATGCAGAGGCGGAGGGTGGACACGTCGGCGGAGTCGGCGGCGCGCGCGTGCAGCAGCGCGTTGTACATGGTGGGCACGCCCTGGAAGACGGTCACCCCGTCGCGCTCGAGCACCTCGAGGGCCTTCTCCGGATCGAAGCGAGCCAGCATGGTCACGGTCGCGCCCGTGGCCACCGCGCAGTTCATCGTGCAGGTCTGGCCGAAGGTGTGGAACAGCGGCAGCGCCCCGAGCAGAACGTCGCCCGGCTTGAACCTGCCGAGCGTGGTAGCCGACATGACGCAGTTCGTGCGCAGGTTGGCGTGGGTCAGCTCCGCCCCCTTGGGCTGGCCCGTGGTGCCCGACGTGTAGAGGATCACCGCGGTGTCCTCCGTGCCGCTCTCGGCTACGTCGTGCTCGTTGCTGTAGCCGCCCACCCGCTCCTCGAACTCGCCGGGCTTGACGCTGATCACCTCGGCGCCGGCCTCGGCTGCAGCCGGCTCGGCCTCCTCGGCGAAGCCGTGCCAGGCGAAGAGCAGCTTCGCGCCCGAGTCGCCGAGGTAGTACGCGATCTCGCGCGCCTTGAGCAGCACGTTCATCGGCACCACCACGCCGCCGGCGCGCAGGATCCCGTAGTACAGCGCGGGGAAGTAGGGCACGTTCGGCAGCATCAGACCGACCCGGTCGCCCGGCTCCAGCCCCTTCTCGTCGAGCAGGTGGGCGATGCGGGCCGCCGCGCAGTCGAGCTGGTGGTAGGTCTGCTCGAAGTCGTCCAGCTTGAACGCCACGCGGTCGGCGTGCTGCTTCGCCGCGTCGCTCAGGATCATGGCCAGGTTCTCGCTCATTACGTCCTCCTCCCCTGTGAGCCCACCCTATCTGGTGTCGCTAGGTCGCTCTGGCCACCTGGGCGAGCGCCGTGCCCACCAGCGCTCCCACCACCACATCACCGGGAAAGTGAACGCCGGTGTGCACGCGCGAGTACGCCACGGTCGCGGCCAGTCCGCGCAAGGCCAGGGCGATCCGCGGCTGGGTGGCGCCCACGCCGGCGGCGAAGGCAAAGGCGGAGGCGGCGTGCCCCGAGGGGAACGAGCGCGACCTCGGCATCCGGACGTGGCGGGCCAGCACGGGGCCGCGCTCGGGGCGACGCCTTCGCCCGAGCGGCTTCAGCCCGGCGTTGACGATCACCGACGTGAGCGCGATCGACATCAGGCCGTCCACAGCCGCGCGCCGGCCGGGCTGCCCGTCCGCGATCGCGAGCAACCCGGCGATTGCAATCCACAACCGTGAGTAGTTGGCGGCTTCGGAGAGCCGGTGCATCGCCCGGTCGACCGGCGGGACGTTGGCGGCCGCGATGGCGGCGTACAGCTCGGCGTCGAGGCGCTCGAGCTCTCGGAGCCAGGTGGGAGCGGGCATGGGGCGGCGCATCCTATGACGCGCGCCGGCAGCGACAGACCGGCATGCCAGGGGGTTAGGCGCTTTAGGTCGCGAGATGACGACCAAAGGCGCCTTACCCCCTGGGGGAGTCTCAGCGCAGCGCGGACAGGGAGCTGCCCACGTCACGGGCGACGTCGAACAGCGGATCCGGCCACAGCCCGAAGAAGATGGTGGCCACCGCGAAGAGGATCGCCACGGCCGCCACCTCGGGCTGGGCCCGCATGTCGGCCTCGGGCGACCAGCCCGCGACCGGCTTGACGCGGCGGCGGGGCAGGCCGGGCAGCTCCACCTCATAGCGGCCCATCCACATCACGGCCACCACCCGGAGGTAGTAGGAGAGCGAGACGACGGAGCCCACCACGATCACGATGCCGAGCCAGGTGTAGTCGCCGGAGACGCTCGCGTCGATGAGATAGAACTTCCCGATGAAGCCGCCGGTGGCGGGAAAGCCGGCGAGCGAGAGCATCGCGATCGTCATCGGCAGCGCCAGCCAGGGCTGCGTGCGGCCCAGGTCCTCGATCGCGGCGAGGTCGTCCCCGTGCTCGGAGACCCGCTCGCGCGCGACCACCACGGCGAAGGCCGCCACGTTCATCAGCAGGTACACCGCCAGGTAGAAGAAGGTGGCCCGCAGCCCGAGCTCGCTGGCCACGACCACGCCGGCCAACAGGTAGCCGGCCTGGGCCACGCTCGACCAGGCCAGCAGCCTCTTGAGTGAGCGCTGGGCGATGGCGCCGACGTTCCCGATCACGATCGTCACCGTGGCCAGCGTCGCCAGCGCCGGCGCCCATTCGAGCTGCGCGAGGCCCAGCGCGGACGCGAACAGTCGCACGAAGATGGCGAACGCGGCCGCCTTGGTCGCGACGGCCATGAACGTCGTGATGGGGGTGGGTGCGCCCTGGTAGACGTCGGGCGTCCACTGGTGGAAGGGGGCCACCGACGCCTTGAAGGCCAGGCCCACGGCCGCGAAGCAGATGCCCGTCAGCAGCAGCGGATCGGTGATCCCCACCGTTTCGCCCACCGCCCGTTGGATCCCCCCCAGCTGCGTCGAGCCGGTGGCCCCGTAGATCAGCGCCAGCCCGTACAGCAGCGTGGCCGAGCCCACCGAGCCGATCACCAGATACTTGAGCCCGGACTCCAGCGAGGTGCGGCGCCACAGCTCGGTGGCGCACAGCACGTAGAGCGGGATCGAGAGCAGCTCGAGGCCCACGAAGAGCACGATCAGGTTCTCGGCGCCGGCCAGGATCACCATGCCCGCGATCGAGGCCAGCAGCAGGGAGTAGTACTCCCCGTGCGAGGCCTCGCGGGCGGCACGGCCGCGCAGCGAGAGCACTATCGCCACCAGCCCGGCGACGTAGAAGAGCATCGAGGCGCCCAGCGTCAGGGCGTCCATGGAGACGCCGCGCGCGAGGATCGGCGCGCGATCACCCGGCTCCCAGATCCAGATCGTCAGCCCGATGGCCGCGAGCAGTGAGAGCGCCGTGAGCGCCGGCACAAGCTGATGGCGCACGGCCCGGGAGCGGAACAGGCCGACCATGAGCACGACCACCGAGCCGCCCACCAGCGCGAGCAGAGGTGAGAGCTCGCGATAGTCGATCACGGGCGCGGCGACGGCAGCGAGCGGAGCGGTCATTCGATGATCAGCACCTCGCCCTCCTGGGGCTCCGCGCGAGCCTGCTGCTCGTCCGCGACGGTCTCGGCCCGCTCGATCTTCTGCACGGTCGCGCGCTCGGTGCGGTCCACCACGAAGTCCGGGTAGAGGCCGAGTGCCACGATCAGCGCAACCAGGGGCGCCACAGCGGCCAGGTCGAGACGGCCAACGTCATGCGAATCCACCGCGGGCCCCACCCGGTTGTGCATCATGCGCTGGAACAGGCGGATCATGTACACCGCCGCGAGCACCACGCCCACGCTCGCCACCGCGCCGTATATGAACTTGTCCTCGAGGGCGCCGAACAGGATCAGCAACTCGCCCACGAAGTTCGCCGAGCCCGGCATGGCCAGGGTGGCGAACGTCGTTATCAAGAGCAGCGCCGCGAGCACGGGCGCCCGGAAGGCCATGCCCCCCAGTTGCGCGAGCGACTCACTCCCCCCGGCGCGGAGCGCGACCACGCCGATCAGCAGGAACAGCGGCACGACCACCAGGCCGTGGTTGAGCATCTGGAGGACCGCCCCCTGGGCGCCCTTGGGGTCGAGGGCGAAGATCCCCAGCACGATGAAGCCCAGCTGCGCGATCGAGGAGTAGGCCACCACGAGGCGTACGTTGTCCTGCGAGAAGGCCAGGATCGAGCCGTAGAGAATCGAGAAGACGGCCAGGACGATGAACAGCTCCTGCCAGTGCTGGGAGCCCTCGGGCATGACCGGGAGCACGATCCGCAGGAAGCCGTACACCCCCACCTTGGAGAGCACGCCCGACAGCAGGGCGAGCACCACGATCGGGGTCGCCCGGTAGGTCTCGGGCACCCAGCCGTGCAGTGGAAAGAGGGGGGCCTTGACGAAGAAGGCGAGCGCGAACAGGAGGACGATCCAGTGCTGGGTCCCCTCCGGCACCGACCGCTGCTCGAGCTCGGCCAGCGAGAACGAGATCTGGCCGCCGTCCGGCGTGGCCAGCACGCCCAGCGCGACCGCGGCGGCCAGCATCAGGAGCGAGCCGGCCAGGGTGTAGATCACGAACTTGGTGGTGGCCCGCACCCGGTCGGCTCCGCCCCAGCCCCCGATCAGGAAGTAGAAGGGCACGAGCATCAGGTCGAAGAAGACGATGAACAGGGCCAGGTCCTGGGCCAGGAAGGCGCCCAGCACAGCGGTCTCGGCCAGCGCCATGTGGAAGAAGAAGGCGCGCGGCCGGTCGTGCTCGCGGAAGCAGGCCACCAGCGTGCAGGCCACCCAGGCCACGGCCGTCAGGGCGATCAGGAACAGGTTGAGCCCGTCGACGCCGAGCTGGTAGCTGATCCCCAGCTCCGCGATCCACTTGTCGTCGGTCACGTACTGGAGCCCGGCCAGCCCGCTGTCGAAGTCGAACAGGATCACGACCACGTAGGCCAGTGCCCAGAGCGTGCCGGTGAGCACGGACCAGCGCGCGAGCCCAGGCGGGAGGAAGAGCCCGAGCAGGCCCGACGCCAGCGGCAGGAAGAGCAGGATCGAGAGGTGGATGGTCACGAGCTGGCGATCAGGAAGTAGAGGGACAGTGCGGCGATCCCCAGCAGGAGCATCAGCGCGTAGGCGCGGAGGAAGCCGGTCTGGATCCCCCGCGCCAGCGAGGTGCCCACCCGAACGAGCCCGGTGGCGCCGCCCACGATGACGCCCTGCACGAAGTCGTTCTCGATCACGCGGCGGCCGAAGCTCCCGGCGGTGGCCATGGGACGCACGAAGACCGCGTCATAGAGCTCGTCGAAGTACCACTTGTTGACGAGGATCCGGTGGACCGTGGCGAAGCGCTCGGCGAGCCGCAGGGTGATGCCGCGGCGCCGGACGTAGAAGACGTAGGCCATCGCGATGGCGGACAGCGAGATGACGGCGCCGGCGGCCAGGCCCGTCCACTCCGCGCCCTCGCTCGGATTGTCGTCGATGTAGCGCGACTGCTCGAACGTAGGCTCGAGGAAGTGCTCCAGCATGTCGGTGAGCCCCGGCACCGCGATCACGCCCGCCACCAGCGACAGCAGCGCCAGCGGGACCATGGCGACCTTCATCGGCCACGACCGCTCGGCCACGACGTGCTCGGGACCGGGGAAGCCGACGTCGGTGTCCTCGGACTCGCCGGTGGCCGGGTTCATCGGCTCGCCGTGCGCCACGTGACCGCCCTCGAGCTCGCGCGCCTCCGGCACCGGCTCGCCGAAGAAGACGCGGAAGACCATCCGGAAGGCATAGAAGCCGGTGAGCGCAGCCGCGACGTACGCCGCGATCGCGAGCATCACCCAGCCGCCGCCCCGGTTCATGGTGTAGGCGATCACCTCGTCCTTGGAGAAGAAGCCGGCGGTGAGCGGGAAGCCCGAGAGCGCCAGGGCGCCGACCGAAAAGGTGATGAACGTGAAGGGCATGGCCTTGCGGAAGCCACCCATGCGGTCGATGTCCTGGATCCCGGCCATCGCGCCGATGATCGAGCCGGCACCCATGAACAGGAGCGCCTTGAAGAAAGCGTGGGTCATCAGGTGGAACAGCCCCGCGCCGTAGGCCGCGGCCGACACGCCCAGGATCATGTAGCCGATCTGCGAGATCGTCGAGTAGGCGATGATGCGCTTGAGGTCGGTCACAGCGAGCGCCACCGTGGCCGCGAAGAGGATCGTGGCGGTGGCGAGGATCGCGCTGATGTCGGCGGCGGTGGGCGCGAGCTGGAAGAGCGGATAGCAGCGGGCGATCAGATACACGCCCGCGGTGACCATGGTGGCGGCGTGGATCAGCGCCGAGACCGGCGTGGGCCCCTCCATCGCGTCGGGCAGCCAGGTGTGCAGCGGCAGCTGCGCCGACTTGGCGAAGGCGCCCACCAGGATCAGCAGGCAGGCTGCCACCACCGTCCCGTCGTCGAAGCCGAAGACCTCGGGCGCCCGCTCGAAGACGCCCGCGTAGCTGAGCGATCCGGTCTCGTTTAGGAGCAGGAAGGCGGCGAGCACGAGGCCGACGTCGCCGATCACGTTCATCACGAAGGCCTTGATGCCGGCGTGCGTGGCCGTGGTGCGGCGGTACCAGAACGAGATCAACAGGTACGACGCGGCGCCCACGAAGGCCCAGCCGACGATGAGCACCACGAAGTTCGCCGCGAGGACCAGCAGCAGCATCGAGAAGACGAAGTAGTTGAGGTAGGCGAAGTAGCGCGCGTGGCCGGGGTCACTGCTCATGTAGGCCACCGAGTAGACGTGGATGAGAAACGAGACGCCGCTCACCACGAGGCACATGAACACCGACAGCGGGTCAATCAGGATGGCCAGGTTCACGTCGACCCCGGCGGTGGCGACGTAGGTCCAGGCCGAGTCGACGAGGTGCCGCTCCTCGGCGGGCAGGTCCTGCATCTCCACCAGCGCGCCGATCGAGGCGAGGAACGAGAGCCCGATGGCGGCGCTGGCGATCCAGCCGGGCAGGCGGCCGGGCAGCACGCGCCAGCCCACCGAGATGATCAGGAGTCCCGCCAGCGGGAAGGCGAGGATGAGCCAGCCGTAGCCGGTGGCGCTCACCCGCGCAGCTCCGACATCTCATCCACGTCGATGCGGAGCCTGTTGCGGTACATGGCCACGATGATCCCGAGGCCGATCACGACCTCGCAGGCGGCGATGACCATCACGATGAGGGCGAAGATCTGGCCGTCATGCCCGCCGTGCATGCGCGCAAACGCGATCAGCGCCAGGTTCCCCGCGTTCAGCATCAGCTCGAGACAGAGCAGCACCACCAGCGGGTCACGCCTGGTGATCACGCCTGTGGCGCCGATGCAGAAGATGAAGGCGGAGAGGACGAGGAACCAGGTGATGTCCATTTACACGCGGACCTCGAGCGTCTCGGTCGGCGCGGGGCCGGGCTCGCTCCTCGTCGGGGAGCCCGCGGCGGCGACGGGCCAGCACGATCGCGCCCACCGCGGCCACGAGCAGCAGGAAGGAGGCGGCCTCGAAGGGCAGGAGGAAGCGCTGGAGCAGCAGCGCGCCGATCTCCGCGGGCGTGCCGTAGCCGGCGCCGACCTCCGGCCCGCGCGTGTCGAGCGCCGACAGGCCGGTGCCGATCAACGCGATGCACAGCTCGACCCCGATGGCGACAGCGAACAGCGGTCCGAAGGAGCTGACCAGGCTGTCGTCGGGTCGCAGCGCCTCGTCCTGGCCGCCGATGTAGGCCACCACGAAGATGTAGAGGACCATCACGGCGCCGGCGTAGACCACGACCTGGGCCGCCGCCAGGAACTCAGCACTCAACAGGAGGAAGAGCACCGCCAGCGCGACCAGGTGGATCACCAGGGAGAGCACGCTGTAGAAGGGGTTGCGCAGGACGATCACGCCGATCGCGCCGGCCAGGGCGCCCAGCCCGGCCAGGAAGAAGAGGACCTGCTCAAACCACACCGCTACTCCCCCTCGCGGCGCAGCGGCGTGTGCTCGGGCGGGTCGGCGAGCAGCATCTCCTTCGTGAATATCAGGTCGCTGCGCGTGTAGTCGGCAAGCTCGTAGTCGTTGCCCATCGTGATCGCGTCGAAGGGGCAGGCCACCTCGCAGTAGCCGCAGAAGATGCAGCGGGCCATGTTGATCTCGTAGACCGCCGCGTAGCGCTCACCGGCCGACACCTGGTGCTCGGGCGTGTTCTCCGCCGCCACCACGCGGATGCATTTGGCCGGGCAGGCGGCCGCGCAGAGCGAGCAGCCCACGCACTTCTCGTGCCCCGTGTCCTCGAAGCGGTGCAGCTTGTGCCGGCCCCGGAAGCGCGGATAGACGGGTGTCTTCTCCTCCGGGTACTGGATCGTCACCGGCCCCTCGATCACGCGGCCGAGCGTGGTGCGCAGGCCGCGCAGCGTCTCGCCGAAGATCCGGTAGGCCGCGCCCACCCCGCCGGGCTCGGGGCCCCGAGGGACCGGCACCGCGGCGTCCTTCCAGGCGCTCACGTGGCCACCAGCACGATCGCGGTCACGAGCACGTTCAGCGTCGCGAGCGGCAGCAGGATCTTCCAGCCGAACGACATCAGCTGGTCGTAGCGCAGGCGCGGGAGCGAGGCGCGCACCCAGATGAACAGCAGCACGAACGCCAGCAGCTTGATGAGCATCCACAGCGGCGCCAGCGCCACCGGCCCCGGTCCGTGCCAGCCGCCGAGGAAGCAGGCGGCTGCGATGCTGGAGATGATCACGACCTCGATGTACTCGGCCATGAAGAACGAGCCGAAGCGCATCCCGCCGTACTCGGTGTTGAAGCCGCCGACGATCTCCGCGTCACCCTCGGGGAGGTCGAAGGGAGCCCGC
Source organism: uncultured Thermoleophilaceae bacterium (assembly GCA_963821275.1). GTDB lineage: Bacteria > Actinomycetota > Thermoleophilia > Solirubrobacterales > Thermoleophilaceae > JACVRW01. Next base: position 391,274 of record CAWGDF010000001.1, on the reverse strand, counting down.
GCCGACTCCGCGAACCCGGCCGCCATGAAGATCACGAACCCCACGAACTGCGGCACGATGTACCAGATCGAGGTCTGGGACTCGACGATGTCGACCACCGACAGCGACCCGGCGGTCATGGCCACCCCGAGCAGCGAGAGGCCGAGGGCCACCTCGTAGGAGATCAGCTGCGCCGCCGCGCGCATCGCGCCCAGGAACGAGTACTTAGAGCCGGACGCCCAGCCGCCCAGCATGAGCCCGTAAAAGGCCAGCGAGCCGAAGGCGAAGAAGTACAGCAGCGCGATCGGCACGTCGATGCCGTAGAGCCCCACGTCGCCGCCCCAGGCCCCCTTCGGCCCGAAGGGGATGATGGCCAGCGTCGCCACCGCGGTGAGGATCGAGATCATCGGGGCGATCGCGAACATCCAGGGCACCGCCGTGGCCGGCGTGAAGCGCTCCTTGGAGAGCAGCTTGAACACGTCTGCGGCCGGCTGCAGCACGCCGTACGGGCCGACCCGGTTGGGCCCTATGCGCGCCTGGAAGCGACCCAACAGCTTCCGCTCGACCAGGAGGATCACAGGGACGATCGTGAGGATGAACGCGAAGATCACGATTGCCTTGACGATCAGCCAGATCGTGCTCTCGAGCATCAGCCGACCTCCGCCGGTTGCCGGGCGGGAGCGAGCTCGACCAGGCCGTCCGGGAGGAGCGCGGGCGCGAGGAACACGCTGCCGCGGGGTACGCCGGTGCGGATGGCCACGATGGCCACGACCGACTCGCCCCTCACGGTGAGCTCGATCTCGTCGCCGCTGGCCACGCCGAGCTCGCCCGCGTCCTCCACCGAGAGCTCCGCCCGCGCGTTCGCGTCGAGGAAGCGCAGCGACGGCGAATGCCTGACCCCACCGCCCGTCCACAGCGTCGCCGCCCCCGCCAGCCGCAGCTCGCCGGAGGCCCTGGGCGGTTCGGCCAGCGCCTCGTCGGATGGGCGCGCCACCGGCAGCGACGAGGCGGCTCCCCGGTCCTGCCAGCGCACCCCCAGGCCTCCCATCTCCTCCAGCGTGAGCCCGGAGTAGAAGGGCACGGCGTCGGCCACCAGCGCGGTGACCATCGGCGCGGTCAGAGCGCCGGTGCCCACGTCGAGCCGCTCGCACAGATCGGCCAGCACCTGCCAGCCGGGCCGGACCTCGCCGGCGTGGCCGAGCGCCTGGCGCACCCGCTGGACCCGCCCGTCGGGATGGGTGACGGTGCCCTCCTTCTCGGCGTAGGCCTCCGCCGGGAAGATCACGTCGGCCTCGCGCTCGAGCGCCTCGCTGGGAAAGCTGCTGAAGGCAATCACCGCGGCCGCCTCCTCCAGCACGGTCTCGGGCACCTCGGTCTCCACGAGCAGCAGGGCGCCTGGGCTGCCCGGCTCGCCCGCTTCGGGAACGTCCGCGAGGCCCGGGCCCAGGGTCGGGGCGCAGCCCACCTCACGCAGACCGCGGCCGTTGGCGACCTCCGGTATGCCGATCAGGCCGGACTCGGGCTTGTCGGCGATGCCCAGCTCGCCGGCCACCGCGAGCAGCGCCTCGACGGCCTGCGAGCCGCGCTCGCCGGACAGGATGCGCTCGCCCCACAGGATCACGACGTCGCCGGCCTCGCGCAGCACATCGGCCAGGGCGCGCACGGCGGCGGTGGCGTCGGACCCGGAGGGGCCCCCGTTGGTGGCCGCCACGCGGGTCGCCTCGCGCGGCCGGCCGGGCACGAACCCGGTGCAGGCGCGCGCCCGGTCGGCCAGGTCGTCCGGTCCGGCGGCGCGCGGGGAGCCCAGCGCAGCGGCCAGCGCCGCCAGCGCTGCCTCAGTGCTGCCCGGCGCGAAGCGCAGCGCGGCCGTGGCGCTGACGTCGAGCGCCGACGGACGGCTCGACGCGGTGAGCAGCCGGGCCCGGTTGCGGCGGACGGCCTTGCGGATGCGAAGGTCGAGAATGGGCGCCTCGTCGAGGGGCTCCGTGTCCACCAGCAGGATCGCGTCGGCGTGGTCGATGTCCGAGACCCGGGCGGCGAGGTCGGTGCGGGCGAGCGTCCGGGTCAGCTCCGGGTCGGCCGCCGGCCCGGCGGCGACGTGGGGCGAGCCGAGCCCGCTGCGCAGCAGGTGCTGAACCAGGAAGCCCTCCTCGTTGGTGGCGCCGCCGCCGACGTGGGCCACGGTCCTCTCTCCCGACTTCCTGAGGGCGGCCTCGGCCTCCGAGAGCGCCCGCTCCCAGCTCACCTCACGCAGGTAGCCGCCGTCCCGCACCATCGGCGCCGTGATCCGCTCGGGCGAAGAGAACGCCTGATAGCCGAAGCGGCCCTTGTCGCACAGCCAGCCGTCATCGACCTCCTCGTTGTCCCGCGCCAGCACCCGCACGACCTTGGCGTCGTCGCGGATCGTGAGCTTCACGTTGCACTGCGAAGGGCAGAAGGTGCACACGGTGCCCGAGTCCTCGATGTCCCAGGGCCGGGCACGGAAGCGATAGGCGGTGGAGGTCAGCGCGCCCACCGGGCAGAGCTCGATGATGTTGCCGGAGAACGGAGCCACGTAGGGCCGGCCGTTGTCGGTGCCCACGAAGGTGTGGTCGCCTCGCTCCAGGAACACGAGCTGGTAGTCCTCGGCCACCTCCTGCGAGAAGCGCACGCAGCGGTAGCAGAGGATGCAGCGCTCGCGATCGATCGCCACCAGCGGCGACAGCTCGAGCGGCTTCTTGAAGTGGCGCTTGGGCTCGATGTAGCGCGAGTGCCCCGCTCCCCAGCCGTAGGAGATGTCCTGCAGCGGGCACTCGCCCCCCTTGTCGCAAACCGGGCAGTCGAGCGGGTGGTTGACCAGCAGGAACTCGACGATCGCGTTGTGGGCATGCTTCACGCGGTCGGAAGTGGTGTTCACCACCATCCCGTCGCGCACGGGCGTCGAGCAGGAGGTCTGCAGCTTCGGGATGCCCTCGATCTCCACCAGGCACATACGGCAGGCGCCCACGGGCTGGCCCAGCTTGGGCTCGTAGCAGAAGTAGGGGATCTCGACGTCGCCGTGCTTTGCGGCGTCGACCAGCATCGCGCCCTCCGGCGCCCGCACCTCGCGGCCGTTGATCTCGAACGTGATCCAGTTGCGGTCAGGGCGGGCCATCGGGTTCTAGCCCACTCCCGCTTCCTGCACCGCTCCGAGCTCGCCGGCGCCCGCGGGCTCGATGGACGCCATGTCCCGGCGTGCGCGTGCGTTCTCCATGTGCTGCTCGAACTCGTCCCGGAAGTGCTCGAGCATCGAGCCCACCGGCATCGCCATGGAGTCCCCCAGCACGCAGAGACAGTTCCCGATGATGTTGCCCTGAACCTGGGCCATGATGTCCAGGTCCATCGGCGTGCCCTCGCCCGCGTCGATGCGCTCGAGGGTCTTCACGGTCCAGTTCGTGCCCTCACGGCAGGGCACGCACTTCCCGCACGACTCGTGGCGGTAGAACTCCGCCAGCCGCAGCGCCAGCGGCACGAGCGGCTCCGAGTCGTCGACCACGATGATCGCGCCGGAGCCGAGCATGGAGCCGGCCTTGGCCATCGCCTCGAACGTGTAGGGCAGGTCGAGGTGCTCCTCCAGCAGGACCGGCGCCGAGGAGCCGCCCGGGAACCAGCATTTCACCCTGTGGCCCTCGGGGGGCCCGCCCGCGAGGCCGTAGACGAGGTCCCGGCCCGTGACGCCCAGCTCGACCTCGTAGTTGCCGGGCCGCCGGACGTTGCCCGACACCGACACGACCTTGGTGCCTGTCGAGTTGCCCTCGCCCAGGCCGCGATACCACTCGGCGCCCTTCTCGATGATCAACGGCGTGTTGCACAACGTCTCGACGTTGTTGATCAGCGTCGGCCCCTGGTAGAGGCCCTGGTTGGCGGGGAAGGGGGGCTTGAGCCGCGGGTTTCCGCGCTTGCCCTCGAGGGCGTCCAGCAGGCCGGTCTCCTCCCCGCAGATGTAGGCGCCCTTGCCGCGGTGCACGACGAGGTCGAAGGAGTGGTCGGAGCCCAGGATGCGCTCGCCGAGGAAGCCATGCTCGTATGCCTCGGCCACGGCCACGTCGAGGATCTCCGCCTGAAGCTCGTACTCGCCGCGGATGAAGATGAAGCCCTTGTTGGCGGCGGCGGCGATCGAGCCGATCACGCAGCCCTCGATCAGCATGTGCGGGTTCTTCTGCATCAGCAGGCGGTCCTTGAAGGTGCCGGGCTCGGACTCGTCCGCGTTGCAGCACAGGAACTTGTCCATGCTGCCCTTGGGGATGAAGCTGGCCTTCTTCCCCATCGAGAACCCGGCGCCGCCCCGGCCGCGCAACCCGGACTGCTCCAGCTGGTGAAGCACCTCCTCCGGGCGCATCTCCTCCAGCGCCTTGCGCAGCGAGCGATAGCCGCCGAGCCGCTCGTAGACCGCGATCGTGTGCAGGTCCGGCTCGTCGATGTTCGCGAGCAGGATGCGGGTCTCGTTCACCGCTCGTCACTTCCGTCGTGGCGGCGCGGCACTTCGCTGGTGCCCGGGTCGAGGGGCTCCGGCGGCGGCGGCACTCCTTCGTCCGGCCCCTCGGCCGGAGGCACGTCGAGCACCGCCGCGTCCTTCCACGTCCCGCCGGCCGGGTGCACGTCCGGCTCCTCCTGCGGGCCCTCCCGCTCGGGCGCGGGGGAGGGAAGGCGATATCCGGGATCGGGCAGCCCGCGGCCGGGCAGCACTTCCTCGCCCGCCTTCATCGCGCGCACGATCTCGGCTGCGTCGGATTCCTCCAAGGGCCCCACGAAGCGACCGTTGGCGGAGGCCATCGGAGCCATGTCGCAGGCGCCGAGGCATTCGAACTCGCGCACCTCCACGTCCTCCAGGCCCTGGTCGGCGGCCTCCTCGGCGACCGCGTCGTAGACGGCCTTGGCTTTGCGCACGTGGCAGGCCACGCTGGTGCACACATAGAGGTAGCGGCTGCCGGAGGGACTGGTGCGCAGCATGTCGTAGAAGGTGGCCACGCTCGAGAGGTAGGCGGGCGTCACCTGCATCACCGCCGCCACCTGGCGCATGGCGTCCGGCGAGCACCAGCCGTGGAGCCGCTGGGCGGCGCCGAGCGCCGGCAGCGTGGCAGAATGGCGATCGGGATAGAGGCCCATCAGGCGCTCGATCTCGGTGCGCAGGCCCTCGGGCACCTCCACGTCTGCGGGGTCCGGAACGGTGGCCGGGTCCTCGTCCAGCCGCACGGCCTCGTCCCATCCGGGAGGCAGCGACGCCGCGCGCAGCGCGCCCTCGTCGCCGGCTTGCTGCATCGCCTCGCCCGAGGTCGCCGGCTGGCCGGCGAGGGAGGGATGCCGTTCATCCGGTGTCACCGGTCGACCCCGCCCAGGATCGGGTCGAGCATCGCCACGCATGCGATGAAGTCGGCGATCAGCGAGTCCTTGGCCATCTCGGGCAGCGCCTGGAGGTTCACGAAGCTCGGGTCGCGCATGTGCACCCGCGCCGGCTTCGCCGATCCGTCGGCCAGCACGAAGCAGCCCAGTTCCCCGCGCGGCGACTCGATCGCCGAGTAGACCTCGCCCGGCGGCACCCGGAAGCCCTCGGTCACGAGCTTGAAGTGGTGGATCAGCGCCTCCATGGAGGTGGCCAGCTCGTGGCGCGGCGGCAGCGCGATCTTGCGGTTCGGAGTGATGTAGGGGCCCTCCGGCAGGCCGTCGAGCGCCTGCTCGATGATCTTGAGGGACTCGCGCATCTCCTCCACGCGCACGCGGAAGCGGTCGTAGTTGTCGCCCACGCTGCCCACCGGAACGTTGAAGTCGAACTGCTCGTAGCCGCAGTAGGGCGTGGCCTTGCGCAGGTCCCACGCGTGCCCGGACGCGCGCAGCAGCGGGCCGGTTACACCCAGCTCGAGCAGCCGCTCCTGGGACACGATGCCCGTGCCCTTGGTGCGCTGGAGCCAGATCTCGTTGCGGTCGAGCAGCGCCATGTACTGGTCGATGCGGGTGCGCATCACCTCGACGAAGTCGCGCGTCTTCTGCTCGAAACCGGGCGGGATGTCCTCCATCACGCCGCCGACCTGGAAGTAGCGGGTGTGGATGCGCTGGCCGCTCGACATCTCGAACAGGTCGAGCGCGAGGTCACGGTCGCGGCAGCCCCACCAGAGCATCGTGATCGCGCCGAGGTCGAGCGCCCCCGTGGCGATCCAGAACAGGTGCGACGCCACCCGGTTCAGCTCCAGGTGGATCACGCGCAGGAACTGCGCGCGCGGCGGGACCTCCTCGCCCAGCAGCCGCTCCACCGCCATGCAGAAGGCCATCGCGTTGAAGTAGTAGGCGAGGTAGTCCATGCGCTCGACGAACGTGATCGCCTTCCAGTACTGCTGGTCCTCGCAGCTCTTCTCGATGCCGGTGTGGACGTAGCCGATGATCGGCTTGACGTCCCGGACCACCTCGCCTTCGAGCGTCGTCAGCAGTCGCAGGACCCCGTGCGTCGCGGGGTGGTGCGGGCCGATGTTGATCGTGAAGAGCTCCTCCGAGAAGTCGTCCTGCTCGGGGAACCGCTCGCCCAGGCGCTCCATCGTCACCGAGCGCTCGCGCTCGCGGTAGGGCACCTCCAGCGCGGCGGCGCTCGGGTCGGCCGGGGGCCTGGGCTCGTCAGTCATACCAGCGCGGGTACTGGTCCTCGTTGAAGGTGAACATCACGGGCTCGCCGCCCATGGGGAAGTCGCGCCGCTGCGGAAAGCCCTCGTAGTCCTCGGGCATCAGGATCCGGCGGAGGTCGGGATGGCCCTCGAATACCACGCCGAACATGTCGAAAACCTCGCGCTCCTGGAAGTCGGCGGTCGGAAAGAGGTCGGTCACGCTGGCCAGCCTCGGCTCGTCCACGCCGAGCCGCGTGCGCACGTTGAGGCGCTCGGCCCGCTCCATCGAGAGCAACTGGTAGTGGACGCCGAGGCGCGGCTCCTCCGGCAGGTAGTCGCAGCCGTGCAGGCTCATCAGGTAGGGCCAGGGCTCGTCGTCGGACTCGCGCAGGTAGGCGAGCACGTCCCTCACTGCCGGCGGGGCCAGCTCGAGCGTCGCCTGCTCGCGGAAGTAGAGGGTCCCCGTCACCGCGTCGTCGGCCACCCGCTCGCGGACCCGCTGCGCGATCAGCTCGAGGCCGGTCGCGTCAGGCAATTTCCTCGGTCCCCTCCGCCTGGTAGCGCTCCCGCCAGCCCATGTCCGGGTTGCCCATGATCTTGTCCTGGAGCTTCATGATCCCGTAGATGAGGGCCTCCGGCCGGGGCGGGCAGCCGGGCACGTAGACGTCGACCGGCAGGAACTTGTCGGCCCCGGCCACGACGGCGTAGTTGTTGAACATGCCGGCGGTGGACGAGCACGCGCCCATCGCGATCACCCACTTCGGCTCGAGCATCTGCTCGTAGAGGCGGCGGATGATCGGCGCCATCTTGATCGAGACACGGCCGGACAGGATGAGCAGGTCGGCCTGGCGGGGAGAGAAGCGGATCACCTCGGCCCCGAAGCGCGAGAGGTCGTTGCGGGGCGAGGCGATCACGGTGATCATCTCGATCGCGCAGCAGGCCAGCCCGAAGCCGAGCGGGAAGAGGGCGTTCTTGCGCGCCCAGTTCTGGGCGTCCTCGAGCTTGGTGAAGAGCAGCCGCTGCTGCACCTCCCGCTCCAGGTCCTCACCCTCAAGCTCGCCGCGCAGCATCTGCTGGGCCCGCAGCTGCCGGACGCGCAGATCCTCCACCTTCGTCCGGGTCACTTCCACTCGAGGGCCCCTCTCTTCCAGACGAACACGAACGCCACCAGGAGGAGTACGACGAAGATGATCGTCTCGACGAGCGCGAACACCCCGAAGGCGTCCAGCTGGAGCGCCACGGGGTAGAGGAACACGACCTCGATGTCGAACAGGATGAACAGCATCGCGATCAGGTAGAAGCTGATCCCGAAGCGGAAGGTCTCCTTGACCTCGGAGGGCAGGCCGCTCTCGTAGGGCTGGCTCTTGACCTTGCCCGGCCGGGACGGACCGAGGGCGTGATTCGCGAGCGTGAACGCGAGGCCGATGCCGAGACCCAGCAGCAGAAAGACGAGGGCTGGCAGGTAAGCCTTGAGCACTTCAGCCGGGAGGTATAACGCAAGCTTGTGCAGCGCTGCCACATAGTGCGAATGGACACCCGTTGAGCGGGCTCCACATGGCGACCGGGATTGCCGTCCTGGTGGCCAACGCGGCGGCCGCGGGCTGGGGCGCGGTGGCCTGGCTGCGCAAGGACGCGCGCGCCTCGATCGTCTTCTGGCCGCTGCTGCGCGTGGCCCAGGCGACTGTGGTGGTCCAGGTGGTGATCGGCCTCCTTCTTCTCGCCCGCGGCGAGTCGTCCCCGGACGGCCTGCACGTGGCCTACGGCATCGCTCCGCTGCTCATCACTCTGGTGAGCGAGGCGATGCGCGCCGGCGTGGCCCAGCGCCAGCTGGACACGGTCGACGACCTCGAAGCGCTGGAGCGGCGGGAGCAGATCGCGGTGGCCCGGCGGGTGGCGCTGGGGGAGATGGGCGTGATGACCGTGGGGGCGCTGCTGATCCTCACGCTGGCGCTGCGGGCGTATCAGACCGGCGGGGGCTGAGCTCCGCCCACCGGCGCGTCCGCCGCACGTTGAGGTCCTATAGCGCCCCTAACGTACGGAGCGTGGCCTGGCTCGGTGATCCAGCCGGCACCGTCGCGCCCGGCCGCGGCCGCAGTTCGATGGCGCCCAGGTCGAAGCCCGCCGGCAGCTCGAGGTCGTGCTGTGCCAGCAGCTCGGCGTCGCCGAGGACGTCGCGGCAGTCGCCGTCGGCCACCACTCGGCCGGCGGCGAGGATCACCGCGCGCTCGCACAGCTCGGCCGCCAGCGGCAGGTCGTGTGTGGTTACGAGCATCGTGCTGTCGATTCGCGCCAGCACGTCGAGCAGCTCGCGGCGGGCGCGGGGGTCGAGGTTGGCCGAAGGCTCGTCCAGGACGAGCAGATGCGGGTGCATGGCGAGGACGGTCGCGATCGCCACCCGCCGCCGCTCGCCCATCGAGAGCTCGTAGGGGGCTCGCGGTCCGGCGTCCTGCATGCGCACCGAGCCGAGCGCCTCGGCCACCCGCCCGAGCGCCTCGTCGGGCTCGAGTCCCATGTTCAGCGGGCCGAAGGCCACGTCCTCCTGGACGGTGGGCATGAAGAGCTGGTCGTCGGGATCCTGGAACACGAGACCCACCCGCAGGCGGAGCTCGCCGAGCGTGTCAGGGCCCACGTCCAGTCCGGCCACCTCGAGCGAGCCGCTGCCGGACATCAGTCCGTTCAGATGGAGCATCAGCGTGGTCTTGCCGGCGCCGTTGGGGCCCAGGACGGCCACCCGCTCGCCGTGGTCGACGTGCAGCTCGACGCCGCTCAGGCCGGGCTGGCCGTTGGGATAACGGTAGGCGAGCCCGGAGGCGTGGATCGCGCAGCTCACCCGAGCACCCCCGCAGCGACTCTCAGCGGCACGATGGCGAAGAGCACCAGCACCACGAACAGCGCGTCGGCGCGCCGCAGGACCAGCGGAGCCAGCTGGGGCATGTGCCCGCGGTAGCCGCGCGCGAGCATCGCGTGGTAGACGCGCTCGCCACGGGCGTAGGTGCGCAGGAACATGGCGGTGGCCACCCGGCCGAGCGCGCCGGCGTGGAGCGCGGTGCGAGGTCGGTAGGCCCGCGCGGCGAGCGCCGCCCGCATGCGCCCGATCTCCTCGACGATCACGAACAGGTAGCGGTACATGAAGGCCGCTATCAGGACGAACAGGCGCGGCACGCGCATGGCCTCGAGCCCGCGCAGCACGCTCGGGAACGGCGTGGTCACGCCCAGGAGCACCGCGCTAACGGTGCCGATCGCGGCCTTGGCCGCCACCGCGGCGAAGATGCGCAGTCCCTCCTCATGGGCGGTCAGCGGACCGAGCTCCCACGCCTGGCCGCCGTCGCGGACGAAGGGCAGGAACAGCCCGACCAGCAGCACCGGCGGCAGAACGAAGCGCGCCCGCCGCCAGATCTCCGCGGCCGGGACCCGGCCCGCCACCGCCACGGTGGCCAGGACCGCTGCGCACGCCACGTAGACCGGCCAGGCTTCGATCGGGGTGGTGACCGCCACCAGCGTCACTGCCACCAGCCCGACGATCTTGGCCCGAGGGTCCAGGCGATGGACTGGGCTGGCCGGGTTTCCGGCCAGTCCGATCAGATCGAGCGAGTGGTTGCAGAGCGCGCTCAGGCCGGTGCTCCCCGCGCGGGCGCCTCGTGGGCCCGGCGCCTGACCAGGTAGGCCAGCGCCCACCCGATCGCAAAGACCGCGAGCGTGCCGACGAAGCCGGCGAGGCCGGTGGCCACGCGCTCGCTGTCGACTCCCGGGAAGGCGTAGTCGGGGATCGGCGAGTCCTCCTGGATTCCGGCCAGCTTGCCCTGGTCGAGGAACTGCTTCTGCTCGGCCACCTTCTCCAGACCGTCCGGATGGGGCGAGGCGAACGGCGAGACCGCGGTGGCCAGGCCCACGGCCAACGCGAGCCCGAGGATGACGATGATGCGGGTCGAGACCTTCATGCCGTAAGCCTCCCCTCGGCGATCGGTTGCTGCGCGGGCGCCGCCACGACCTTGAGCTCCTCGGGCGCGAGGGCCACCAGGTCCGGCCTGGACACCAGGACGGCGGCCACCGCAACCGTGGTGATCACCGCCTCGCCGATCCCGATCAGCGAGTGAACGCCGAGCATCGCCGGCAGCGAGGTGGCGAGCGGGACGGTGTCGGACAGCGCCAGCTCGACGCTGGTTGCCCCCGCGCCGACCATCACCGCGAGCCAGGAGACGCCGGCCACGATGCCCAGGAACACCCCGCGGCTATGGGGCAGGGCCTTGACGAGCGCGCCGACCAGCAGGCCCGCCAGCAGCGCCCCGAGCACGCCCATGTTGAGGACGTTGGCCCCGAGTGCGCTGATGCCGCCGTCGGCAAAGGCAAAGGCCTGGACGGTGATGACCACGGCCATCACGAGGGAGGCCAGCCAGGGACCGAGCAGCACGGCGGCGAGGGCCGCGCCCAGGAAGTGGCCGCTCGTGCCGCCCGCGATGGGGAAGTTCAACATCTGCGCGGCGAAGGTGAACGCGGCGAGCACGCCAAGCAGCGGCACGCGCGCCTCGTCGAGCTCGATGTTGGCCACGCGCAGCGCGTAGGCCACCGCGGCGAGCGCGAGCAAGCCGGCGATCGCCGCGACCCCGCCGCTCAGGAAGCCGTCGGGGATATGTAGGGCCAGCGGGAGGTCAATCATGCGCGTGTCTCCTCTCGGATCCGTGGGGGAGCTCCTCGCGAGCGCATTCCGCGCAGAGCCCCACGATCGGGAAGTGGGAGAAGCGGGCCTCGAAGCCGAACTCGTGCTTGATCAGCGAGCGCACGGTCTCCATGTCCTCGGGGGCGATGGCGCGCACAGAGCTGCAGGAGTCGCACACGAGGTACTCGCGCTCGCCGGGCCCGGTGAGGCCGTAGAGGCCGGGACCGTGGCCGAGGTGGAAGTGCCGGACGAGTCCCATCTCCTCGAGGGTCTCCAGGTTGCGGTACACCGAGGCGAGGTCGGAGCGCGGCAGTCGCCCCGCCAGCCCGTCCGCCACCTGCTCGGCCGAGATCGGGCCGTCCGCGGCGAAGAGCGCTTCGAGGACCAGGCGACGGGCCGCAGAGACCCGCAGCCCGTGTGAGCGCAGCGCCTCCACGGCGGCGTCCATGTCGGGCGCGGCGATCGACGGGCCGGTGTGGGGAACCGTCACAGCGAGCCCGATCCTACGCCCAACTGCGAGTCATTTGCAATTGCAGCCAGACTACAACTGCGTCGCCGTGCCATGTCAATCTCTTTCGCAGGTCCGGCCCGGTTGGATCACCGTGGCCCCTCAGACGACGCCGGGCACCGCCTGCACCGTCAGCACGCAGCCCACGATCACGATCGCGAGCGCGGAGGCGGCCGGGAGGGCCGCGCCCAAACGCCCGTCGAGCCCCACGCGGGGGAGGACCCTGCGCGCATACACCACGAGCAGACCCAGCGCGGTCAGAGTGCCGGCGAGGCCCACGCTGAACGCCACGATCAGCAGCAGGCCCAGAGCGACCTCGTGCTGCGCGATCGCGCCCAGGAGCACGACCAGCGCCGACGGGCAGGGAATGAGGCCGGCGGCGGCGCCCATGGCGATCAGGCTGCGCCGCGTGACGGTGTGGTCGTGGTCGTGCGCGTGGTGATGGTGGTGATGGTGGTGCCCGTGCCCCTCACCCGACGCGCGGCGCGCCCGGGCCCAGCGCAGCCGCGAGCGCAGCACGCCGGCCCCGATCGAGACCACCAGCAGGCCCGAGGCCAGGGTCAGCCAGGGATAGAGGTCCTCGGGCAGGATGTACTGGGACAGCAGCAGGGTCACGAGTCCGAGGGCGAAGACGCCCATCGTGTGTGTGATCGTCACCGTCACACCCAGCCACACGGCATGCCGCGCGGTCCCGCGCGTGCCGATGAGGTAGGCGGCCACCATCGCCTTGCCGTGGCCCGGCGAGAGCGCGTGCAGCGCGCCCCAGCCGAAGGCGGTGAGCAGGAGGAGGAGCAGGACGCCCTGACCGGAGGCGGCATCGTCGAACAGGCTGGCGAAGCCCTGGCCGCCCCCGTCGCGGGTGGCCACGGTCTCCTCCCCTTCGGCGCGGGGGGCCATGAGCGTCCCGTCGCCAGGCTCCACGGCAAAGCGGGCCTCACGGCGGTCCAGCGGGCTGTTGAGCAGGTCCTCCGGGTAGCGGCTCAGCCCGTCGGTCGGGTCTCCCGAGGGCGCGCTGGAGCGCACAGCCGTTCCCTCTCCGGGGGCGGCAACGATGGCCTTCCAGCCCACCCGGTCGGCAAACGTCTCGTCGCGCAGGGTCACGCGACCGGCGTCCCGCACCTCCGCCCGCAGGGGCTGCACGAACCGCAGCGTCTCGAGCCCGGCCTGCCCCGGCGGGAAGCTCAGCCGCGGCTCCAGCGGTCTCAGGGCGACCCGACGGCCGTCGACCGTCAGGGTCAGGTTGCGGCGCAGCTCGGCCCGCTTGCGCCCGATGATCTCGGTGCGGGAGAGGTCGCGCTGTTCGGTGGTTGGGATCTCCGCCTCGTCCAGCACGTAGCGCACGTCCACGCGGTCGTCCGAGACCTTGACCGTGCTGAGGTGGTTGATGGAGAAGTTCCCCAGCGGATGGGCCATAGCGGCCGGCGCCGCCATGAGCACGGCCGCCAGCGCCAGCAGGACTACGAGCGCGCGCCTCATCGCAGCGCCTCCAGCGCGGCGTGGGCGTCGCGGGCCTGCAGCGGCGACAGAGCCGCGCGACCGGCCAGCGCCGTCCGCAGCTCGCTGGCGGCGAGGCCCGCTCGTCCGGCGGCCTGTGCGGCCAGCCCGGCGTGCAGGTGGTACAGCGGCTCGCGTGTCCCCAGGCGCAGGGCGCGGCGGGACCAGGCCAGACCCTCGTCGGGCCGGCCGGCGCGGGTCAGAGCCCAGCCAAGCGCGTCGGCGCTGCGCACGCTCGGCGCTTCCGCCCAGAGCCGGCGGCCGAGCCGTACCGCGGTCCGTGGATCGCCGTAGCCGGCCTCGAAGGTGACGAGCTCGGCGTCCGGCCGGGTGCCTGCCGCCCGGAGTAGCTGCTGCTGGGCGCGCACGACATCGAGGTCCCGCGCCGCGGCCACCTTGGCGCCTCGGGCCGCGTCGGTGTCGGCGAGCAGGATCAGGTGGCTCGTGAGCGGAAGCCGCTGCGCCACGTCACGCAGCCGGCGGGCCGCGGCGCCCAGTTGGCCGGCCGCGCTGTCCACGCGCGCAAGTCCTGCCCCGGCGGGGGCATAGCCGGGGAGCCGGGCCAGCGCCGCCCTATAGGCCGTCCGGGCGGCCGCCGGGCGGTTGCGCTGCAGCTCGAGGTCGCCGATCAGAGTCTGCAGGTAGGCGACGTTCTCGGACGCCGCGGCGCCCGCGGACACGGCCAGCCGCATGGACTGCAGAGCGCCTTCGAGGTCGCCGTTCAGCTCGCGGTAGTAGGAGACACGGGCGTAGGAGGTCAGGTTGGGCTTGTCGTCGAGCATGCGCTGGAGCGTGCGCTCGGCGGCCTCGTAGCGGCCGAGCTCGATCTGCGCGTCTGCGATCACGGGGAGCGATGCGCTGAGCGCGGGTGCGAGGCGGCGGGCCTCGACTCCGAGGCGCAGCTGCTCGCGGAAGTCGTGGCGCAGCCCGGCCAGCGTGCCGGCACCCAGCACGGCGTCCAGGTTGCGGGCGTCGCGCCGCAGGGCGAGCCCGAGGCTGCGCTCCGCGCGCGAGTAGTAGGAGGGATCGCCGGTCTCGCGGGCCTTCTGCACGTAGGCGTCGCCGAGCGAGGCGTAGCCCTGGGCGCCTCCAAGGCCCTCGCGCGCTGCGCGCTGGAGGATCGCGATGCGCTGGTCGGTGGAGGCGCCCGGCGGGATGTCGGCGTTCACGCCGGCGCTGCTCTGCGGGAGCTCGATGTCGCTCGAGGGCGAGAGCGCCATGAGCAACACGAAAACGCTGGCGAAGGCGGCCAGCGGCGCCAGAAGCTTGAGGAGATTCGGTCGGTTCGCAGTCATCGCCTTGAGATCGGGTGGGAGGAGGGCCGGTGGCCCCGGCCGCCCGCCCGCCGGAGCGGCGGGCGGGCAGCGCGGGAGCCGACGGTGCTCAGTTGGGCGGCTGCGGCACGGGGGCGTGCTGCGGCTCGGTCCGCTTGAGCGTGCTGTTGAACCCGTCGTTCGCGAGCGACACGTACGGGAACGAGGACCGGAACGGCTTGTCGTTCTGGTCCACTCCGTCGCCGAGCGGGATCTGCTTTCCGCCCTGGTTGGCGGGCAGCAGAGCGCCGGCGATCACACGCAGCTCGATGTCGACGACGTCGTCGGCGAGCCGGCGGCCGTTCGGGAACCCGGCGGTGTCACCCGCCAGGGCGCCGAAGCGGCTGGGGTTCGCCGCGGGCGCCACGCCGAGGTTGAGCTTCAGCGTGTCGGCGGCTGCCGGGTTCTTGCCGATCTGCGTGAGACCGGGCAGGCCGGTGAGAAGGGCCTGCACGATGTCGGTCCGGTTGGTCTCCTTGATCCCGAGCTTGAACAGCGCATTCAGGATGCGCGCCGGCTCGGGGTTGAGAGCGAACTTGCCGAAGTTCTTCGCGTCGTTGGCCGGCGACGTCGCGTTGAACTTGTCCTTCATGCCGATCGGGATGATCACCTCGTTGATGAGGGGGTTCCCGAGCCGGCTGACCTGGACCCAGTGCTTGCGCTTGCCGTGCTTGCGCTTGGACGCGGACCGGAGCACGGAGCTGCGCTTGCGCTCGGTGGTCGACCACACGCCGACGACGGCGTTCTTGGAGCCCATGCCGCTGACCTGCTTGCGGTTGCGCGTGACTTCACGCTCCGGCACCTGCAGGACGAACGACTTGGTGTTGTAGCCGGCGACGTCGTCCTTGCCGCCGCCCTGGTTGCCGAGGCCGATGTTCGGCCGGCCCGGCTTGTCGAGGTTGACCCCGTCGAAGATCGTGCCGAGATCGACGAAGAACGCGTCGTCCGCCGGAATCACGGCCGTCTTGCCGCCGCCCCTCAGCGAGGTGGTGGCGCCCGCCTCGACCTTGGCGTAGTTCGGGATCGTCTTCGGCCCAACGTTGTCCGGAGCCACGGGCGCGTTGTTGGCGATGCGCTTGACGCCGGTCAGCTTGCGCTTCCTGTTGTAGGTCTCCTTGTAGAGGTCGTAGGTCTGGACCAGGTTCAGGTCCGGATCCTTGATCGAGTCGACGGTCGGAGCCGCGTACAGGAACGAGTTGGGATTGCGGAACTTCGTGTCGAAATCCCAGCGGTAGGCCACGTCCTCGTAGCCGTCACCCGTGTTGTCGATCTTGACGTAGTAACGGGCGTTCTCGTCCAGCGGGTAGAAATTCGGTCCGCCGGCCGGATCCGCAAGCGGGATCCAGTTCGAGACGACCGTCAGGCTGCCCGGGGCGTCCTTGGCCGTGTAGGCCCAGACGTCGGTGTTGTCCGCCGTGGGATCCTTCAGGATCCGGGGCGCTTCCCGGTGACTCGAGCCGATGCTCAGAGGCACCACGACTCCCACGGCCAGCAAGGCCGCCAGGATCGCGAGTCTCTTCATGAGAGTCCTCCTTGATAATTGGGGCCAGGGGTGTCCACCCGGGCACTCACTGGCCGGTCCTTCGCAACCATCGAGAGGACGGATCACCCGAGAAAGCGCTGCAAATCAGCCTCTTCTGCGGAACTGCCGCAGATGCGAGCGGATTGCATGAGCAAACGGCGATCCAATTAGCGGTCCGCCGCGTAAGACCCCGCTGCATGCGCGGTTGGACCGACATGATCATCTTCGAGCCACGGACACACTCGATCAGCGCCGACGTCGGCCGATTGAAGGAGGCGCGCGATTTCGCAGACCGCGCGGCCGCCGAGTTCGGGCTCGACACCGACGCTCGCTACCAAGTGAAGCTCGCGATGAGCGAGGCGGTCACGAACGCCATCCAGCACGGCTCCACCTCGTCGTCGGACGAGATCCGGATCAGGGTCGCCGCGGAGTCCGGTTCGCTCGTCTTCGAGGTGGCCGACACCGGGCGCTTCCGGCCGCGGGTGACCCGCCGGGGGGAGCTGCCCGAGTCCGGGCGCGGTCTCGAGTTCATGCGCCTCCTGATGGACGAGGTGGACCTGCGCGCCGGCCACGGCGGCACCCTGCTGCGCTTTTCCAAGCGGAAGCTTTAAGGCGCTCAGCGCACGGTGACGCTGCCCACCATGCCGCGCTCGGCATGGTCGAGGCGCCTCAAGGGCAGGGGATACTATGCGCCGCCGTGGGCCGTTCGATCGCGATTCTCTGCCTGCTGTTCGCCGCGCTCGCCGCCGGCTGCGGCGGCGAGATCGAGGTGGCCGAGGACGATCAGCAGGCCCGCCGCGGCGCCGAGCTCTTCAACGAGCGCTGCTCGGGCTGTCACTCGCTCGAGGCCGCAAACGCCTACGGGTCGAAGCCCGAGGGGCAGCTGCAGGGCGGCGAGGAGACCAACGGCCCGAACTTCAACGAGCGCAAGGAGAGCCGCGACGACGTGCTCTTCGCGATCCGCAATGGCGGCTTCTCCGGTCAGATCATGCCGGCGAACATCGTGGTGGGGGAGGACGCGGAGGCCGTGGCCGACTTCCTGTCGCAGTACTCGGGCAAGTAGAGCGGGACCGCCCGAGCGCGTGCTCGACCTCAGGCAGATCAGGGAAAACCCGGAGCCCGCTCGCGCCGCCCTCGCCCGGCGTGGCGTCGACCCGGCCCTGCTCGACACAGCGCTCGAGCTGGACGACCGGCGGCGAGCGCTCCTCCCCGAGCTGGAGGGGCTGCGACGGGAGAAGAACGAGGCGAGCCGGCGGATCGGAGAGCAGCAGCGGGCCGGGGAGGACGCCTCGGAGGCCATCGCCCAGGTACGTGGTGTGTCCGCGAGGGAGAAGGAGCGCGACGAGGAGCTGCGAGCTGTGGAGCAACAGCGAGCGGAGGCCCTGGCCCAGCTGCCGAACCTGCCCGACGAGACCGCGCCGCTCGAGGACGAGGTGCTGCGCGAGGAGGGCGCCGCGGGGGCCTCGGGCAGAAACCACGTGGAGCTCCTGGGCCCCCACCTCGACATGGAGACCGCTGGGGCCGTCTCCGGCTCGCGCTTCGCGTACCTCACGGGACCGCTGGTCCGCCTCCAGCTCGCTCTGGTGCAGTGGGCGCTCACTCTTCTCGAGGAGCGCGGGTTCACCCCCGTCGTGCCGCCGGTGCTGGTCCGAGAGCGCGCCCTGTTCGGCACCGGATTCCTTCCCGACACCGAGCAGCAGATCTACCGCGTGCCCGACGACGACCTATACCTGGCCGGCACGAGCGAGGTGCCGCTGGCCTCGCTCCACGCGGACGAGATCCTGGCCGCCGCCGACCTGCCGCGCCGCTACGCAGGCCTCTCGACTTGCTTCCGGCGCGAGGCGGGCGCCGCCGGCAAGGACACGCAGGGCATCTTCCGCGTGCACCAGTTCGACAAGGTGGAGATGTTCAGCTTCGTCGAGCCCGAGAGGTCACGCGACGAGCACGAGCGCCTGCTCGCGATCGAGGAGGAGATCCTGGGGGCGCTGGGGATCCCGTACCGGGTGGTGAACATCGCGGTCGACGACCTCGGCGCCTCCGCGGCCAAGAAGTACGACCTCGAGGCCTGGCTGCCCGGGCAGGAGCGCTTCCGCGAACTGACCTCCTGCTCGAACACGACCGACTTCCAGGCACGCCGGCTCGACGTCCGCTACCGCCCCGCCGAGGGCCGCGGTCCGCGCCACGTGCACACGCTGAACGGGACCGCGGTGGCGGTTGGCCGCACGATCATCGCGGTCGTCGAGAACCACCAGCGCGAGGACGGCACGGTCGAGCTGCCCGCCGTCCTGCATCCCTTTGGCGCCCCGGAGACGATCGCTGCGACGGCGGCCTAGACTCGCCGGGCACCCGCCGGAGGGGTGGCAGAGCGGTCGAATGCGCCGGCCTTGAAAGCCGGAAGGGGCCGTCAGGTCCCTCGTGGGTTCGAATCCCACCCCCTCCGCTGCGTTCCCGGCCCGGAACTGGAGGGCCGCCCGCCACTACGCTGAACGGGGATGCCCTCCTCCCCGCGGACCCCAAGGCTGCGTTTGATCCTTGGTGCGCTTGCCGCACTGGCCCTGGTTCCCGTTGCCGTGCTTGCGGCAACCAGCATGAGCGCCGACGACGAGCGCGCCACCGCGCGGCCGGAGCCGGTCCTGGGGAACGAGCCCCGGCCCTTCTCGCCCGAGGGCCAGACCCCGTTCGCCGATCGCGAGCAGGGCGGAGGAGGAGGCAGGCCGGTCGCGGATCCATCAGTAATCAGCCGGCCCGTGCGCGTGCCGCGGCGGCCCGCCTGCCACCCCATCGCCTATGTCTCTCGTGCAGTGATCCTTCGCCGCGCTCCGGGCGGGCCGGCGCGACTGCGACTCGCTGCCCGCACCCAGTGGCAATCCCCGCGCATCCTGGGCGTGGTACGCCGGCGCGAAGCCTGGCTCGCTGTGCAAGCGCCCGAGCTCGGCAACGGCGAGGTCGGCTGGCTGCACGCCGGCGAGGCGCAGCTCAGCTGCGTGCGCTGGTCGCTTCACGCCGATCTCTCCCGGCGGCTGCTGGTCGTGCGCAACAACGGTCGCGTCGTCCGCCGAATGAGCATCGCGGTCGGCGGTGCCTCGAACCCGACGCCCCAGGGCCGATTCTCGGTCACCGACAAGCTGCGGGTGACCGTCCCCGGCTCGCCCTACGGCTGCTGCGTGCTTGCCCTGACCGGGCACCAGCAGCGGCTGCCCGCGGGGTGGCCCGGGGGCGACCGGCTCGCCGTGCACGCCACGAACGACCTGTCGAGCATCGGGCAGCCCGCGAGCCTCGGCTGCCTGCGCGCCCACCCTTCCCGCGCCCGCTGGCTGATCGAGACGATTCCGCTCGGGGCGCCGATCTTCATTCGCTCCTGAGACCCGATCTCACAGTGCGGGAGCCCACGCCGTTCTGATGAGCGTGAGGCTGCCGCCCTTTCAGGCGCTGCTCGACGCGCACCGTGCCGACGTCTACCGCTTCTGCGTGGCCACGGCCGGGCCAGTCGACGCCGACGACGTCTTCCAGGAGACCTGGATCGCCGCCCTGCGGGCCTACCCGAGGCTGCGGCGAGCGGACAACCTGCGCGCCTGGCTGTTTCGCATCGCGCAGAACAAGGCGCTGGACCAGCATCGCGCTCGCGGGCGACGCGCGCTGCCGGTGGAGACGGTGCCCGAGCGGGCGGCGGCCCCGGCTGAACAACACGAGCACCTCAACAGCGAGCCGGAGCTCTGGAAGCGGCTGCGGGAGCTGCCGCCGAAGCAGCGCACGGCTGTCTTCTGCCGGACGCTGCTGGGGATGCCCTACGCCGAGCTGGCCCTGCTGCTGGAGTCCTCCGAGGAGGCGGCCCGCCGCAGCGTGCACGAGGGATTGAAGCGGCTCAGAGAGGAGTACACGCGATGAACGATGTGGAGCGCCTCCTGCGGGAGGCGGCGGGTGAGCTGCCGGCCGCTCCGCCGGCTGCGACCAGCCGGCGGCTGGCCGACCGGGTGGCCGAGGAGGGTCTGCTGGACGTCGCCTACGCGGCGATCGACTCGCCGCTGGGTCCGCTCACGCTCGCGGCCACGCCGCGGGGCCTGGTGCGGGTGGCCTACTCGAGCGGGGGTTCTCAGGACGACGTGCTCCGGGACCTGGCGGCGCGGATCTCTCCCCGGATGCTGGAGGCGCCGGAGCGCCTCGACGACACCCGCCGCGAGCTGGAGGAGTACTTCGAGGGCGAGCGCACCGCCTTCGACCTTCCGATCGACTGGTCGGTGCTGCGCGGCTTCACGCTCTCGGTGCTGCGCGAGACCGCCGGGATCCCGTTCGGCGAGCTGCGCTCCTACGCCGAGGTGGCCACCGGAGCGGGCAGTCCGCGCGCCGTCCGAGCGGCCGGCAACGCCCTGGGCGCGAACCCGATCCCGGTAGTCGTGCCCTGCCACCGGGTGGTCCGGACCGGCGGGGCACTGGGCGGCTACACCGGAGGCATCGAGCGCAAGGAGTTCCTGCTGCAGCTGGAGGGAGTGCGCTGAGGCTAGGCGTTGGCGGCGGTCGCGGCCGCGGCGGCGGCGGCGACGGCGCGCTCGGCTCCGTCGTCAGTCGGGCCCGCGAGAGTCCAAAAGCCGTCGAAGCCCACGTGCTGCTCGGTCGCCACCCGGCCGAGGCGCTCGCGGGCCTCGTCGTGGGAGATGTCGCAGACCACCGCGACCTCGTGGGTGGCGAGTGGGGTCCCCGTCCAGCTCAACACCTCCTCCACCGTCTCCGGCGGGTCACGCCGCTCGAGCCCCGGGACCAGGTTGGCGGTGATCACGTCGTAGACGCCGAAGGGCTGGAAGCCCGGGACGGAGATGCGAACGCCGTCCGCCAGGCGCACGATCTCGTACGACGGGCAGGTGTAGCGGCGCCCGCCGGACCAGTTGGCGAGCTTGTGGTCGAGGATCCGCGCCGCCGGCATGGGACGGCGCGCCTGCTTCAGGTCCTCACGCAGCTCCTGTTCGGTCTCGGGCTCTCCCATCCATTCCGCGAGTTCTCCCGGCGCGATGCCGGCGTCCAGGGCAGCGTCCCGCAGGGTCTCCGGCTCGTCGAGAAGGTGCCCGGCGAAGTGGCGCACCCGTAACCGGCGCAGGAGCAGCCGCATCCGGTCCGGCGCATGCCGTCGCGCCGCGACCACGGCCCGGCACGCCGGCAGCGTGGCCGCCATGCGCGGGCGCACCCGGGTATCGATGGGCATCCCGTGCTCGCGGGAGATGCGCTTGAAGGAGGCCGCCTGGCGCTCCGGGTCGAGCTCACGCTCCTCGAACTCCTCGGGGCGCTCCGCGAGACCGACCAGGCGGACCTCCCATTCGAGGGAGTCGCCGTAGAGCCAGTTCAGCCGGCGCCGGAACGGCTCGGCGCTGTAGGCCCATGGACAGCCCGGATCGGTGAACTCGGTGATGTGGACATCCGTCACGACGGTCGATTCTGGCAGCCGCCAGGCACGGCCTCCGCCTACAATCGACCCTCCCGGAGAGGTGGCCGAGTGGCTGAAGGCACTCGCCTGCTAAGCGAGTATGGGGTTCACGCTCCATCGAGGGTTCGAATCCCTCCCTCTCCGCTCCGGTCGGAAGGCTCGACCCCCCGCTACCCTCTCTCAGCCGAGCGCCCGTAGCTCAGCTGGATAGAGCGTCGGTCTACGGAACCGAAGGTCACAGGTTCGAATCCTGTCGGGCGCGTCGACGGAACTCCTGCAAAGGAGGCCAATCGGTGCGAATCCGTCTCGCTCAACGAGTTGGTCGGGCATCAATTTGGCATCATTTCCGCGTCACCGCCCGGCTAGGCCGAGCCGCGTGATTGCTGACGTCACTCGCCATTGGGGTCCCAGTTCCGGACGCCTCGTCAGCAAGGCGCCCACGTCCGCCGGCTCGGTCCTGGGTCGATGAGGACCCCTGTAGATCTCTAGTTGTAGGTCTCTACGTTTAGGTCCGGTGGCGACAGATTCGTGAGCTAATCGCGACTGACGATGAGTCACTCTTCAACACCACCAAGCGCACGTCTCGTCCGAAGGTCCAAGCGCCGCTCGTTGTCCGCGCGGTCCGTGAATACAAAGCTGCCGGATACATCTATTCCGTTGCTTTCAGCCCCGATGGCACGGCCCTTACTGCATCAGTCGGCGACAAGCAAGTACGAGTCTGGGCCGTCCCTGACGGTCAGGAGGTCTGCCGAATCACGCACCGCGGCGGTGGACTGGTGAGTCTGGGGCAAAGCTCCAACCTAGTTGCGTTTCACCCTGACGGGGGACACCTGGTGACGCTTGGCGACGATGGCACGGCACGCATGTGGACTATCGAATAAGGACGTGAAGTGTTCCGCGTGTCTCATGGTAGGACGCTGACTTGCGCGCGGAGCGCAATCGCGGTAAGCCTTGATGGGAGGCGCTTCGTGACCGGCGATAGCCGCGGAGGAGTAGTCACCTGGGACCTTCGGCGCGCCCGAGAAATCGAGCGGCTCTCCTACCCTGGGGAGTCAGAAGCCTGTCGTTTGGCGCGGACGGAAGCCAGCTGGCGACCGCGGCGGGCCTGACGGTGCGGTTACGGTCGGTGGCTGGGGGCGACGAGCGTCCCCCTTTGCCGCACGACACAAGGGTTGCGGCGACGGCGTTCAGCCCAGACGGCCGGTTGTTGGTGACTGGTAGTTGGACAAGACAGCGCGTCTGTGGCCTTGCCGAGCGGTCAGGAGTTGGCTTGGACTCGCGAGATTGCGGGGATCGGTTCGGTTGCATTTAGTCCGAACCGAGCGGTGCTGGCCATCGGCGGGCACGGATGTGCGATTCGTGCCGCCGACGACCTTCGAGAGATACTGCGATTCGGTGATGGAGACGACCTCGCAGCATTCGGTCCAGACGGCAGGTATATCGCAACTGCGAGGTTTCACTCAAGCTTCGATAGAGATGGGGTCCGGCTCTGGGAGGTGTCTTCTAGTGATCTACGCGCGCGAGAGCAGCTTGCGCGGGGTCGTTCGACGAGGTCTTGGCCGCTAGCACGTGGTTTACGAAAGTCCCTTGCAGCACTCGGGGGACAGTCGAAATGGACGACAAGCAGCAGCCACCAGGCGGCGGACCGGCTCCTGCAATGCGCGACGACCGGAAGCCTGCCCGGGTTCACGCGGGAGGAGGAGAGTGTTCAGGCCGGCCAGGAGCCGCCCGAGGTGTTCTCCCGCGGACGCGAGGCCGTGCTCGGCCGCTCATGAGGCGTGGCGCTTGACAGCCGTTGTGGCTATAAACGCGGCGAACACCACACCGATTCGTGCGCCTCGTGGCGGTGGTGGAGCACGAAGCGGGGCACGGAGCGGCCTGACACATAGTCGATGGGCCGACGTCCATCGAACACCCTGATTTCACGCGCGGGTGTCACAGGTGTATGCTCGCGGCGAGCGGAGGTGGTCTCGAGAGGCGAGCATCTCGTTGGGCCCGCGGAAAGTCTCGGCGCGTTCGCTGACGCGCTCTCCGAGCTCGACACTGGACGCTCGGCTGCGCTCGCGCTAGTGGGTGAGCCCGGGATCAGGAAGACCCGTCTGCTCGGTGAGCTGGCCGCTCGCGCCGACGCCCGTGGGGTGATCGGGCTCTACGAGTCGGCATCGGAGCCGGAGCGAGATTTGCCCTTCCGGGTGTTCGTCGACGCGCTCGACGCGTGCACGCCGGCCGAACCCGGCTCGGTTACTGGGCGGTCGAGTTGCTCCTGGACGAGCTCGGCGTCGCCGTCCGGCCGCCGGGTGCGGGCCACCATGCACAACCGCCCTTCCGGTGACGTCAAGATGACCGAAGCGAGGAGAGAGCCATGCTGCGCCGTGCCGTCTGCCTAGCCATCCTCCTGGTCGGCGTGAGCGCCGCCCCGGCGAGCGCCCAGGGCGCCTGCGAGAAGCGGGTCGCCTTCGGGCTCGTGGAGGCTACGACCGCCGGCTGCCTCACGCAGTCGCAGCCGGGGCGGTGGGAGTCGACCGACACGGTGACGGTCAACGGCCTGGCGCTGCCGGTCGCGCCTGGGTCGCGGCTCGTGCTCTCGGGCCCGAGCGAGGACGCGCCCGGAGGCCGCCTGTCGGTGGAGACGACGATCACGCTGGAAGGCATCACCGTCCACCAGGGCCTGCTCGAGTTCGAGCTGCCGCAGGGCGGGCAGGGCGACGAGGCCGATGCCGAGTCGTTCCAGCCGGCGCAGGACCAGCAGCTGTTCGGGCTGAGCGTCGGCGGCTCCGCGGCGCTGCGCCTCGGCTACGGCGCCGACGGCCAGCACTACTCGCTGTTCCGGATCGTCCTAGACCTGCCCGACCTGTTCCGAAACGGGCCGGGGAAGGACGCGGGCGGGCTGACCGCCACGGTCGGCGTGCGCGTCGACGATCGCGGCGTCCGCGCCGACGCCGTGAAGGCGGAAGTTCGGAACGCCTACATCGGCCAGATCGCGATCAAGGACCTGTGCCTGTCGTACACGGCCGCCGGCAGCACCACGACGGACCCGTGCTCGCCGCCGGCCTTCGGCGCCCAGCCGCTGATTAGCTGCGAGGCCGGGACGGACGTCTCGCGCTGGGATGGCGCGGCGGTGATCACGCTACCCACCGAGTCCTCTACCGAGGTCGGGGTGTTCGCCGGCGTGAGCGGCGACCAGTTCAGCTACGCCGGGGCGCAGGTGACCAACCTCGGCGATGCTGTGCCGCTGGCCACGGGCGTGTACCTCGACCGGATCGGCCTGGCGATCTGCATCCAGCCTCCGCCGATGAAGTTCACGGGCGCCGCGGCGCTCCGCTTCGGGCCCGACTTCGGGGGGCAGAAGGCCTTGCTGCTCGACGGCCAGGTGGAGTACGTCGACAGCCGCCCGTGGGTCATCTCGGCGAGGGGCGGCGTGTCGGTGTTCGGCTACCAGGTGGCCGACGGCTATTTCACCTACAAGTCCTCCGGCTCGATCGACTTCGGGTTCCACGCCGGGTTCGACTTCGGCGTGGCCAGCGTCAGCGCGGGCGTCGACGGCTGGCTCGAGACCCAGGAGCCCGTGCGCTTCAACGTCGACGGCTACGGAAGCGTCTGCGTGGCGAGCGTGGCGTGCATCAGTGGGGAGATCACCGTGTCGACGGTCGGGATAGCGGGCTGCCTCACGCTTTTGGAAGGCGATATCTGGGAACTCCATGAGGACGCCGACTTCGCGTGGTATGCGCCGTGGCGTGTGCACTGGGAGTCGCGGCACTGGAGGCTCAGGGCCGGCCTGGGCTACCGCTGGGGCGGCAGCGTCGACGTGATGGGCGACTCGTGCGACGTCGGCCCCTACCGCGCCGTGCGCTCCGCAGCCGTCGCCGCGCAGCAGGGGCGCCGCCGTATCACGCTGCCCGACGAGGCGATGGTCGCCCTCCGGGTCGAGGGCAGGACGGCTCCGCCCAAGCTCGTGATCAGGGGACCGGGCGGCCGGCGCATCGTCTCGCCGTCGGAGGACGGCCAGATCGAGAAAGGCCGCTACGCGATCGCCGAGGAGCCGGCGGAGCGGGCGACCCACGTGGTCATCGCTCGCCCGCGGGCCGGCAGGTGGACAATCGAGGCGCAGCCGGGCTCGTCCGCGATCGCCGATGTGCGGCAGGCCGAGACCGACGAGCCTCCCACAGTGCAGGCCGCCGTCGGCGGCCGCGGCCGCAAGCGCGTCCTCGGCTACTCGTACCACGCCGAGGGTCACGGGATCACCTTCGTCGAGCGCAGCGCCGACCGCAGTGAGGTCAAGGTGCTCGGACGGGCGAAGGGCAGGCCCTGCCGCGGAGAGAAGGACGGCCCCGAGGACCGCGATCGGCCGCTGTGCGGTCGCCTCCGCTTCACCCCCGGCGCGGGCCACGCCGGGGTTCGCAGGATCTACGCGGTCTCGCACAACGGCGGGATCGCGCATAGGGACCGCCTCGTCACGACGTACCGGACGAAGGGCGATCCCCGCCCGCGGCGGCCGCGCGATCTGCGTCTTCGGCGCCGCGGCAAGGCGGTGATCGTCACGTGGCGAAGCCCCGCCGGGCACCGCCATGACGACGTGCGCGCCGTGCTGGGGTCCGGCCATGTGGCCTTGCACATCCACCGCGGAGCACGGAACCGCGTGGTCCTCCACCGCGGCCACGGCCACCACCGTCGGATGCGCGTGCGTGTGACGGTGATCTCCCGCGACAAACGGCTGCGGCCGAGCCGTCCGGCAACCGCGACGCTAGGCCGATTCCAGGAGCGGAGCTCAGGCCGGCGATCAGCCCCGAGACGGTGAGGGTCGGGCCCGTGGTGGGCCAACGAGAGTCGTCGCTGGCGAGGAACGCAGCGCGGCAGCGACCTCCTCCGGCCGGCCGATGCGGCGCACCATGGTGGTGGCGGCGATCTTGCCCTGCTTGAGCCGCTCTCCGAGCTCGCCGTGCTCGACTTGGGGGGCGTTGAGCATCGGCGCGTCGATTGAGCCGTCCCGCGCGGTCCCGAGCTGTTGCGCAGCGAGCCCTTGAGGGCGATGCTGATCGGCGCGTTCGTCAGGGGCCCGTAGGCGACGATCGCGGACGGCACGCCCATCAGCGGAGAGTTTCACGGCAAGCAGGCCATGGTTGACCACCTCATCAAGCTCGGAGACGTCCTCGAGTTCCGGCAGTACCAGCCGCTGCAGTTCTTCGGCACGGTCGAGGATGTCGCCTACCGGGTGGTGACCGGAAACCTGGTCCCGGATCACTCGAGGATGGCGGAGTTTCACAATGCGAGCGGCCACCCCGCCGCCCGTCGCGGCCTGGTTTGGACGAGCACCGGGCGTATGCGGCGGCGTGGAGCGCGCGTCCGCTCTGCTTCGGAATCCGGGCGTCCGCCGAGGAGCGATTCTCAGAATCGACCGTTTCTGCGACGCGGCAGCGGCGGCACCCGGGGGCCGGACCGTCGGTGTCCGAGTGCCGTGTCCACAATCAGCGTCTCACCTCGCGGTCCTTCCGCGGGTTCTGAGACGCTGGATCGCGTCCCCTGCCGCGCGGTCGCGCGCGGACGGCCCACTACCCACCAGCTCTCACAGCAGGTGGACCGAAGAACGGGGTCCCCTCCACCCCCTGACCCACGCCTTTCCGATGCACGTCCCCACCGACCCGCCACCCACACCGTCCGCGATCGCCACGATCGGCGTCTACGGGTTTGCTGGCAACTCGTTCCTCGAGCGGCTTTCGGCGGCCGATGTCCGCCTCGTCCTGGACGTCCGCCAGCGCCGCGGCGTTCGCGGACCGCAGTACGCGTGGGCCAACTCCCGGCGCCTCCAGGACGCCCTCGCCGCCGCGTCGCTCGGCTATCGCCACCACCCCGAGCTCGCCCCGACGACCGAGCTGCGCCAGCTCCAGTACGCCGAGGACGCCCGGCTCGGCGTCGGCAAGCGCTCCCGGGTCGAGCTCGCGCCCGAGTACGTCCGTCGCTACACGACCGAGGTCCTCGACCGCGTCGACCTCACCGCCCTCGTCACGGCGCTGCCCGCCGAAGGCCTCGCCGCGCTCCTCTGCGTCGAGCGCGACCCCGAGGCCTGCCACCGCTCCCTCATCGCCGCCCGTTTGGCCGACCACCACGGCTTCACGATCGAGCACCTGCGCCCCTGACGTTGGCGCGGTGGATCAGTCCCAGAAGCCGGCAACGCCCTCGGGCCGGCGGCCGCCGACGCCGATGACGTCGAGCTCATCCGGCCGGGCCTGAAAGCCCCGGGCGACCTCCGCGCCACCCGGAAGACGTCAGAGGGTCCGACGTCCACGAGCGTGTCGTCGAGCTTGAGCTGCCATGACCCGTCGATCACCACGTAGAGCTCCTCCTGTTCGCGGTGGCGGTCGCCGAACGCTGAGCGGCTCGCTCGACGATGCCGCAAGCGGAACCCCTCACGGGGCACCCTCCCTGCATCCGGGCACCTTTCGAGCCGGAGCGGGTGCTCGGCATCCCGCAAGACCCGCCCGGTGATGTGTGCCGGTGAGAGGCGACAACCGGCACATCGCATCACGCCCCCGGTTCACGACGAAGCGGGCACGTCGAAATCCCACGTCCTCCCTGAGCGGATCTGGAATGCGCGTGCGGTGTGAGGCGTCCTTGAGGCATTAGCCACGAAAGGAAGGCCTCGTGTTCGGCAAGCACAACGGTACGCAAGACCGGTGTGAACGACCCTCGGAGGTGACCGGCACGGGGCGCGCGCGGCTGCGTTCCCGGCTCAGCTACGCCAACGTCACCGCCAGTCTCGCCTTATTCGTCGCGCTGGGCGGCACGGCCGCGGCCGCGGTGACACTCCCGCGCGACAGCGTCGGAGCGCGGCAGATCCGCACGGACGCCGTCCGCTCCCCGGAGATCAGAAAGGACGCGGTCCGCTCGCCGGAGATCACGAAGGACGCTGTCCGTTCGCCGGAGATCGCCAAGGACGCGGTCCGCCAGCCCGAGATCGCCACCGATGGCGTCGGCAGCCCGGAGATCAAGCCGAACGCGGTCGGCGGGTCGGAGATCGCCACCAACGGTGTCGCCGCCCCGGAGATCGCTCTCGACGCGGTTCGCGCCCCCGAGGTAGCGACCGACGCCATCGGTAGTTCGGAGATAGCGCCAGATGTCGTCGGCGCCTCGGAGATCGCCGAATCCAGCATCACCACGGACGAAATCAGAGGTGGCACGATCGGGGCGCTCGACATCGCTGACGGCGGGGTCGGGGGCACCGAGCTCGCTAACGTTGTTGAAGTTCCCTCCGAGTTTGGGACGTCCATCGAGGACGACACCGCACACGACGGGGAGTACGGGCGCTCCTCTCTCCTCGCGCGGTGCCAGCTCGCGTCTCAAACGCTGCTCAGCGTGTCGATCGAATGGACCGACACCAACGGCCACAACGAGGCGATGCTGCACAACGTCGAGTACACCCGTGATAATGGCCCCCTCCGCGACCAGGCGTTTGTGTCTGCCGTTTTCGACGGAGGCGGCGGTGCCGCGAACCCGGCCCGCTTCGAGGCCAACGCCACCTGCCTGGATCTCTCGAGACCATGAGGTTCGCTGCAACGGCGCGCGCAGCCGCAACCACCCCCGCACGTCCAAACCCTCTCGCGAGTGAGGGCGCGCCGAGCGAGACTGCTCGAGTCCCGGCGCCGACTGCCCCCACTACCCGTAGCGACTTGGTGTTCAGCCAGCCTCGATATCCGCCCGGTTACCGAGCCGAACCGGCCTTGGTCGTCGAAGAGCTGCAGCGCAAGGCGCCGACGCCCCTGGGAAGTACTGGCGGCGTTGCCGTTCAGCGTTGTCCTTTCCGACGAGGTCGAAGCGGCGTGCGGAATCGCGACCGGACGGCAGAGCGCCGTCGACGTTCGTCCTGTTTGGAGCCAGCGACGCGCGTAGGATCCGCGGCTCGTGGGCGTGCGCACCGTCAGCGCGGGAGGTCCGAGGTGAGGGCGGCGGTCTACGACCGCTACGGGTCGCCCGATGGGTTGCGGGTCGACGAGGTCCCGACGCCGTCTCCTGGCGCCGGGCAGGTGCTGGTCAGGGTGGCCGCGACATCGATCAACCTCAGCGATTGGGAGTGTCTGCGCGGCTCGCCGCTGTACGCGCGCATCGGCGGATTGCGCACCCCGGCGCGCCGCACGCTCGGCTCGGACATCGCCGGCTGGGTCGAGGGCGTCGGCGAGGGCGTCACCCGGTTCCGGCGCGGTGACGCGGTGTACGGCGACAACCTCGCGCTCAAGGGCGGCTTCGCCGAATTCACGGTCGCGCCCGAGGCTGCGCTCGCGCACAAGCCGAAGGAGCTGACGTTTGCGCAGGCGTCGACGATCCCCCAAGCGGGCGCGATTGCGCTGCAGGGAACCGACGGTGCTGCGGATGGCGGTCGAGTGCTGGTCAACGGGGGTGGTGGCGGAACGGGCTCCTTCGCGATCCAGCTCGCCAAGCGGTGTGGGGCGCACGTGACGGGAGTCGACAATGCCGGCAAGCTGGACTTCATGCGCTCGCTCGGAGCCGACGAGGTGATCGACTACCGCAGCGAGGACTTCACGCGCTCCGAACATCCGTACGACTTGATCCTCGACCTGGTCGCCCACCGGATCGGTGTTCGCCTACCGGAGAGCGCTCGCCCCCGGCGGCCGCTATCGCTGCGTCGGCGGGCCGGTCAGCGCGCTACTGCGCATCCTGACGATCGGCTGGATCGCCGGCCGGCTCACCCGACGCCGGATCGGCGTCCTCGCCGTGCGTGAGGGACCGACGCGGTTTGAGCCGCTCGCCGACCTGTGCGTCGCCGGCGAGGTCGGCATCCACATCGACCGCACGTTCGCGCTCGACGCGCTACCCGTAGCGCTGGCCCACGTCGGCGAGGGCCACGCCCTCGGCAAAGTCATAGTCACCCCGACCTGAGCGAACCAGGGCCCGCACGCTTCGCGACTAGCAGGGACGTGTCGAGCTCGACGTTTGTCGCATCGAAATCGGTTTCACCCCGCGTGCGGGGCGTGCTCATGGTTGAAGTACCGCGGCTGACGCGGAGCGCGGAGGGCTCTGTTTGCGCGGGTCAGCGGCGTCCTCCGCGCGGTTCTGGCCTGTGGGCGTCCCTGTGGCGGTGCGTGCTCTCGCCGGCTTCTTCGAGGTGGTGTGCTATCAGCGCCGCGAGCTCGTCGCGCTTGTCGGGGTGTTGCTGCTCGAGGGCGCGCGCTACGGCGCCGTGGATGCGCGCGCGCCGCTCGCTGAGCTCGGAGCGGTAGGCGACCTCCTGGGTGAGGTCGTGCTTGAAGGCGTACCCGGCCGCGGTTGTAGTGCTCTGGACGAGCAGATCGGCCCCGACCAGCGCTCGCAGCGCTGCACCCAACTCCTTGTCGTCGAGCCCGGTCACTCGCTTCAGCAGCGGCTCGGTGAACCGGTGCCCGATCACCGCCGCGGCCTGCAGGACGGTCCGGTCCCGCTGGGAGAGCCGGTCGATGCGCGCCGCCAGCACCGCCTGCACCGTGGCGGGCAGCGCCGCCTCGTCGATCGGAGCGGCGGCCCGAAAGGCGCGGCGCTCGCCCTCGAGGCCACCGCTCTCGACCAGGTCGCGGATCAGCTCCTCGACGAAGAAAGGGTTGCCGCCCACGCGGTCCGGGATGCGCTCGGCCAGCGGCGCGAGCGAGGGATCGGTGCCGAGCCGATCGCGGAGAAGGGCGGCAAGCGACGGTTCATCGAGCGGTCGCAGCGGAAGCGCCGTGTAATTGAAGGCCCGGAGCCAACGGGCCCGGTATTCCGGCCGAAAACTCGCGACCAACAGGGTGGGCGTGGAGGACAGCGCCTCGGCGAGCGCCTTCAGGAACGCCTCACTCGGTGGATCGATCCAGCGCAGCTCCTCGACCACGATCACGCCCGGCCCAGCCCCCGGCCCGCCGAGCAGCAGGCGCCTCAGTGTCGGAAAGAGCCGCTCGCCATCTCGCTCCGAGCCCGCGGAGGGCCCATCGCCTGGGATTCCGAGCAGCTCGAGGATGAGCGGCAGCTCGCCCTCGACCGACGGGTCGAGGAGAAGGGCCCGGCCCGCCACCTTGTCGCGGACCGCCCGCTCGGTATCCCAGTCGGTGACGCCGAACACGGAGCGCACGAGCTCGCGCACAAGCAGCAGCGGCTGGCGCGCGCCGCGGGCGGTGCACTGCCCGGCCCGCACCTCGATCCCGCTCGTGCGGCAGCGCTCGCCGAACTCGTAGCAGAGGCGGCTCTTGCCGATCCCCGCCTCGCCCACGATCCCCACCACCTGGCCGGAGCCCTCACGGGCGCTCGCGAGCGCCGACTGGAGGGCCGCCAGCTCCCGCTCGCGTCCCACGAACCGCGACAGGCCACGCGCCCGCGATACCTCGAGATGGCTTCGCAGGGGCCCCAGCCCCGCCAGCTCATAGACACGCACCGGCTCGCTCACGCCCTTGACCTCGCGCATGCCGCGATCGCGCAGCTCGAAGTAGCCCTCCACTAGCGCCGCGGTGTCCTGCGACACGAACGTGGTGTTCGGGGCCGCCAGCGACTCGACCCGCCTCCCCAACCCCACCGTGTGGCCGACGGCGGCGTATTGCAGCGTCAGGTCGTCCCCGATCGTCCCCGTCACCACCTCGCCGGAGTTCAGCCCGATGCGGACCGCAAACTCCAACCCGCGGGCGCGGCGCAGCTCGGCTGCGTAGCCGGTGAGCTGCTCCAGCAGCCGCAGCGCGGCGTGACAGGCGCGGGCGGCGTGGTCCTCCTGTGCGAGGGGCGCCCCGAACAGAGCCATCAGCCCATCGCCCGTGAACTGATCCACCATCCCATCGAAGCGGTGGACCCCCTCGCACAGGATCGCCAAGCAGCGATCCATCACCCGCCGCCACTCCTCCGGGCCGAGCCGCTCGGCCAACTCCATCGAGCCGACCACGTCTGCGAACAGCACCGTCACGAGCTTGCGCTCGCCCTCCCGGGCGCGACCCGACGCCAGCATCCGCTCGGCCAGCCGGTCGGGCGTGT
Source organism: uncultured Thermoleophilaceae bacterium (assembly GCA_963821275.1). GTDB lineage: Bacteria > Actinomycetota > Thermoleophilia > Solirubrobacterales > Thermoleophilaceae > JACVRW01. Next base: position 358,821 of record CAWGDF010000001.1, on the reverse strand, counting down.
AGGCGGGCCGATCGCGCGCCGCCGCAGCACGGGTTGAGCCGCTCCTTGCGGATAGGCCGTTCACTGCCGACCGTCCCGTGCTCGGCGGGCCCGATCGGGTGCGTCACCCCTAAGCATCCGTGCTCCCAGCTTGGCGCCTGATCCGTGTGTGCTTGCAGGCCTCCACGATCATGGCGCCGGCTCCCGGGGAAGAACCACAGTCACTCCCTGCTCGATCTCGCCCGGGCTCACGAGAGCGATGGTACGGACGCCGCCAAACACCGTCAGCCATCTGGGCGGGGCGGCGCCGCCCGGTGAACGCGACCGCCCTCAACCAAAGAAGCCGAGCGCTCCCGAGGGTGTTCGCGCCCGGACCCGAGCCGCGACAGTCCTCGCTACCGGCTCCGAGCACCGGCTCATCATCGACGGATGCGGCTATCCCTCCTGTCGCATCGCGCAACCTGCGCAAACCGCTGGCGGGTCACACGAGCCGTCTGCCCGGCACCAGCCAGGCGTGCGCCGGCACGCGATCGGCGCCTCGCGATTGCCGAATGTGTGGAGAACCAGCACTGTCGACCCGCGCTCCCGCTTTGTCCCTTCCGCGCGTCTGGCGACGCTCAACTCGCACGCGTCCTTGCACCCGACAGCGATCGTGGGTAGACATTTGTCTAGAGGGAACGATGTCGCCGATTCACAAGGGACGGCGCGGCTGCTACGGCTCGTGGCCGGCCGCTGTAGGCCGGGCTCGCGGACGGCGTTAGCGCGGTCGCCCCGGTCAGGACCGCTACCAGGACACCGCCGTGCATCACGTCTGCGGTGGCGATCGCGAGCCGCTTGCCCCGGTGCAGAACGGTTCCGGTCGCGAGCAGCTCGCGGCCATCGGCGGCGACCGCTTGAAGGAAGGTGATCTTGACGTCGAGCGCCGTGAAGCTGGTGCCGCGGCTGGCGGTCGCCTGCACGGCGGCGGCCGCGGCCGACTTGCCGGCAGGGTCAGGTTCCCGCCGTACGCCGTGCCCCACTCGTTGCGGAGCCACGGGCTCGCGGGCAGCGCGAAGACGACGCGACCCGGTTCGGCGCCGACGAGTCGATGCCGGTGAGTGGGTCGACAGGCGGACGGGGCAGCTCGGCTCGCGCACCAGGTGCGAGAGGTCCGTCTCGGCGGGCACGGCCGACTCCTCACACGTCGCGTCCGGCTAGCGCTCCGAGACACGATCCTGGCCGTTAGAAGAGCATGGTCAGCTCTTGGACGCCCGCGTCCGTCTTGACGCTGAGCGAGTGATCGCCGCGTTCGAAGACGCGCATCATGCGCGAATTGCCGAGCAGCACGTCCGCGGTCAGGCCGCGAGCGCCGTGCTCGCGGGCGTACTCGACCAGCCCCGCGTGCAGAATCCCCCCCAGGCCCACGCCCTGCCAGTCCGGATCCACCATGTACGCGACCTCGGCCAGGCCGGTGGCAGGACTCAGGTAGTAGCAGCTGGCGGCCACGATGCGTTCGTGCGCCGACGGCCCGACGACGGCGGCGAAGGCCATCTCCTCCTCGTAGTCGACGCTGCACAGGTATTGGGCGGCGCTGTCGGTGAGCGAGCTCAGCTTATGGAGGAACCGGGTCTCCCGGTCCTTCTCGCTGAGTCGATAGAACAGGTCCTGCATCGCCCGGGTGTCGCTCGTGCGCGTGGGGCGCAGGCGCACCTCGCGGCCGTCGCGTAGCGGCACGTCGCGCACCTGGGCTACCGGATAAGCGGTGCGGCTGCGCAGCTGCTGCGTGGCACCGACAAGGCCGCTCTCGATGGCGGCGTCGAGCAGCTCCCTGCGGACATCGGGGTGCGCGATCTCGATCAGCGCGACCGCGCGCTCGGCAAGCGAGCGGCCGAACAGGTACGCGGTGCCGTACTCGGTGATCACCCAGTGGACGTCCGCCCGCGGGATCGCCACCGCCTCGCCGGGACCAAGCTCGAGCGAGATGGCCGACCGGCCGGCCGGGGTCCGCGAGGCAAGGCAGACGATTGCCATTCCGCCGGGAGAGGCGAGAGCCCCGCGGTGAAACGCCGGCCCGGTGGAGACTCCCCCGTACAGCGCCCCGTCGAGGCTTTCGGTTGACACCTGACCGGTGAGGTCGATGGTGAAGGCCTGGGTCACCGACACCATCCGCTCCCGGCTCCCGATGACCGTTGGGTCGCAGATGTACTCGATCGGATGAAAGGCGAAGCGGGCATCGTCGTCCACCAGGTCGTAGAGGCGCCTCGAGCCCATCGCCCAGCTCGTCGCGACCGGGCCGGTGACGACGCCGGCGGCGACGAGATCGACGATCGGCTCCGTGATGACGTCCGAGTGGATCGCCAGGTCGCGCCGGTTGGTCAGGTGAGCCAGCATCTCGTTCGGTACTCGGCCGAGGCCCACCTGAAGCGTGGACCGATCGTCGATCAGCCGGGCGACGTAGCGGGCGATCTGCTCGGCCACCTCGCCAGCCGGGTCGTGGAGATACTCCACCACGGGGGTCTCGACCGGCACGAAACTCGCGATTCGATCGACCGGAATCCGGCTGTCACCAGCGGTGCGAGGCATCGCGGGGTTGACCTCGGCGATCACCGTGCGGGCGGCCAGCGCCGCGGCCTTGGTCACGTCCACCGATATCCCCAGGCTGCAGGTACCGTCCGGATCGGGCGGCGCGACCTGCACCATCGCGACGTCAAGCGGGATCTGTCCATTGCGGAACAGCCCGGGGACGTCCCCGAGCGAGAGTGGCACGTACTCCACCAGACCCGACTCGCGCAGAGCGCGGACATCACGCAGGGCGCGAACGTCGCGCCCGACGTAGAACACGCGATGCCGATAGTTCGAGTGGGGCGGGTCACCCGTGCCCACGCGGTCGGTGAGAAAATGCACGAGGACAACCCCGGACCGCCTGAACTGCTCCAGGGCATCCACCAGAGTCCGCGGAGTGGCGCAGGCGCTGCCGACGAAGACCCTGTCGCCAGGGCGCACGACCGAGACCGCCTCCGCGGCCGAAACCTGGCGGTCACGCCAGTCGAGTGCCGCCTCGACACTCATGCGGGAGCCCAAGGCTAGCGCGGGTCGCCCTGCGCCGATCGACCGGGAGCCCTCCTCCTATCCACGCGGGAGGGTAAGAGCGGCGAGCCGGTCCGCTGGCGCCTGGTCCTCGTCCCGAGCGCGCGTCGCCGAAGTGGTCATTGAGAAGCTCGCTTGCGCGCGAACCAGACGGGCCGATGGCGCTCGAGGTCAGGGAACGGCTAGGGACCCGTGGCGTTCGGCGGCGCTCGCCATTCCCGGCGCAGGATTGCGTAGATGCGCAGCGTGGACCACTCGCCCTTGAACCAGTCGGCTTCGACTAGGCGCGCCTCGCAGCGAAAGGCCAGGCGTTCGAGAAGTCGATGGATAGCAACGTTACGGTCGTCGGCCTCGGCATAGATCCGATGGATCCCGTGATCCTCGAACAGCTTGCCCATGACTGCGACAAGCGCCTCGCTTGCCAGGCCACGGCGCTGGCTAGCTCGCGCCAGCGTGATGCCTATTTCGGCGGTCTCCGGCTGATCGGTTGTGACGCGCACGGCGCAGTCGCCGCACAGAGCCCCGGTGACCCGGCTGACCGTCGCCAGTTGCAACCACGCTCCCGGCCGGCCGAACGCTACCCCATGCTGTGAGGCCAGAAACCGCCGCGCATCGGCCATCGAATAGGTGCTGTCCCAGGACTGGTAGCGCGCGACTTCGGGGTCGCTGCGATAGGCCACGAACGCCGGCAGGTCATCGGACCGAAACCTTCGCAACGTGAGCCGCTTGGTGACGATCTCGACCACTGCGCCATCCTGGCACCAGGGCGATCAGACGAGCGCCTTCGTTGGGAGCGGGCATCCACAAGGCCTCGGCACCGGACGATCGCATCTACGCGGGAGGAGGAGAGCGGCCCCTTGGGCATCCGGCTGGAGCTTCTCCTCAGGGGGTCGCGCCGGACTCGGCCGGCGACGCGCCCGTTCGCGTCTGAACGCGGGAGCGGCTGGTTGTTCGTTTGACGCCCCCTCATCGGGAGCTTCAGCGGGCGGGTGTTACGGGACACTCGCCGACCGCATAGGTTCGGCGACGGTCATGCGGCCGCGAGGTCCCCGGCCGGGGTTCCCCTGCGGGACGCCAGAAGTGGGTCACTGGCCGTCCGCATCGGGAGACTCGGAGCGGTGCCTCGTAGACGTATCGGGAGCCGGCATTCAGCTCGCTCGGCGGTAGCGGATGTGCGTGGCCAGCGGCGAATGCAGCACCTCGATGGGCTCCAACCCGAGAGATTCGACGCCGTCGAAGATCCGCTCGCCGGACCCGAGCAGGACTGGGGCGATGTCGAGCGTGAGCTCGTCGACGACCCCGGCGACGAGCGCCTGCCGAACGGTGGAGGCGCCGCCCGCGATGTCTACGCCGTCGTCGCCGGCCGTCTCACGCGCCTGTGCGTAGGCGGCGTCGAAGCCTGCGGTGACGAAGTGGAAGGTCGTCCCGCCCTCCATCTCGATCGGCTCGCGGGCGTGATGGGTGAGCACGAACACCGGTGCGTGGTAAGGCGGCTCGGGCCCCCACCAGCCGCGCCAGTCCTCCTCCCACTCGCCGCGGGTCGGCCCGAACATGTTGCGGCCCATGAGGTAGGCGCCGCGCGGGCGCATGAGCCAGCCGTTCGCGGTCTCGTCGGCCTCGTTGACGCGCTCGTCGCCGAGGTGCCAGCTGTGGAGCTCCCTTCCGCGCTTCCCGAGCGGGTGCTCGCGACTCTGGTCCGGCCCGGCGACGAAACCGTCGAGCGAGATCGACATGTGGCAGGTGGTGTCCGGCATCCGCGACCCTTTTACCACAGGGGGATCCCCTTACGGATCCCCTTACGGACTCCGCTCCCGCTCTATTAGGGTAGGGATGCGGGCGTCCCCAGCGGTTTCGGCCAGGCGGTCCGAGGCGGCCGTCTCGAAGCCCTTGTCTATGCGCACGGAGACTGCCGGTAGTTCATCGACCGACTCAGCTCGACGCGCTCCGTCTGTGATCGGCGAAGCCGCGCGTATATGAACTGCTCGGCGGTTCCGGCGGGCGTGGTGTGGACGACCTCCCGGCTGGAGACGAGGTCGAGCCCGGCACCAAGCTCGGCGGCGAGTTGACGGGGGCCGTAGCGCGCCACCGGCAGGCCGCTGCACCGGGTCGGGCCGTTCGGCCCGAAGGTCGCAACGATCGCGTGACCCCCGGGATCGAGGCTGCGCTCGAGAGTCGCCACGTAGGCACGACGGTTCTCGGCGGAGACCATGAACTGGAACACGGCGCGGTCGTGCCAGAGCCGGAAGCGGCGGCCGAAGTCGTGCGCGCGGACGTCGGCGATGACCCAGGTGACGCGGTCCGCCGCGGCGAAGCCGTCACGGGCGCGCTCGAGCGCCTCCCCGGAGATGTCGGCCACGGTGACGTCCGTGTAGCCGCGGTCCACGAGCTCGGCCGCGAGGTGCGACGCGCCGCCCCCTACGTCGGCGATCGGCGCGTCGAGCGGCAGGGCGAGCTCGTCGATCATCGCCAGCGAAGCGCGCGGGACCGCCTCGAACCAGCTGACCGCGTCCGGCGCCTTCTCGGTGTAGATGCGCTTCCAATGCTCGCGCTGGTGGCTCACGGCCTTGAAGTGTGGCGCGCCCCCAGAGAGACGTGACGCTGATCGGCTGCGACCCCGGCGCGGCCCGCGGTCGCGCCTAAGACGGCATTCGGTTCGGTTGGTGGCTTCTGGTCTTGCCCGATGCGGTCGTGAGTCGGACGTCGTCGAGGGGCTTTCCGTTCGTTGCAAGGGAGAGCCAGGTGGGGATCGCCGGAGCGCCGCGGATGTCGCCTGGCCCGGACTAGGATTTAGCTCAACGACCTGGCGGCTGGCATGTGACTCGGAGCAGCGCCGTCCCAGATGAGGAGATCTTCGAATGGCTCAACCGACGATCGATCCCACCTTCTACCGGACCGCCGCAGAGGCCGCGGCCGCTCCTGGCGAACAGCTCGCCTACGTGGTGGCCTTCGACCGGGCCGCGCAGAAGAACGACGCGATGACCGTCATCGATGTGAATCCGGCCTCTGACACCTTTGGGCGGGTGGTCGGTTGGACTGACGTCCCCGCCCTCGGTGACGAGTTGCACCACTTCGGTTGGAACGCTTGCAGCAGCGCGCTCAAGCACGAGGGCCACGACATCGAAGGCCTCGCGCGCCGCTACCTCCTGGTGCCGGGCCTGCGCTCATCGAACATCCACGTGCTCGACACCGCGGCGGACCCCCGCCAACCGACGCTGGTCAAGACGATCGACGGTTCGACACTTTCCGCAAAGGCCGGCTACTCCCGTCCGCACACCCTGCACTGCGGACCCGACGGGGTCTTCCTCACCTGCCTGGGCGGCGCCGAAGGCGACGACGACGGACCGGGCGGGATCGCGCTGCTCGACCACGAGACCTTCGAGGTCCTGCGCGCCTGGGAGACAGACCGCGGGCCGCAGCACTTCCACTACGACGCCTGGTGGCACCTCAATCAGAACGTGCTGATCTCCAGCGAGTGGGGCAGCCCTTCGATGATCGAGGACGGCATCGTGCCAGAACTACTGCTGGGCCAGAAATACGGCCACGCCATCCATTTCTGGGACCTCGCCGCGGGTGAGCACCTGCAGAGCGTCGACCTCGGCGCCCAGCATCAAATGGCGCTGGAGGTCCGCCCGTCTCACGACCCCGAGGCGACCTGGGGCTTCGTCGGCGTCGTGATCTCCACCGAGGACTTGTCCGGTTCGGTCTGGCGTTGGTTCCGCGACGGCGACGAGTGGAAGGTCGAGAAGGTCATCACCATCCCGGCCGAGCCCGCCGACCCGGACCTGCTGCCGCCCGCGCTGAAGCCCTTCGCCGCGGTGCCGCCGATCATCACCGACATCGACCTCTCGGTCGACGACAAGTTCCTCTACGTGTCCTGCTGGGGAACCGGCGAGATGAAGCAGTTCGACGTTTCGGACCCGACGAACCCGAAGCAGGTGGGATCTGTGCGGCTCGGCGGCATCGTCAACCGCACTTCGCACCCGGCCAGGGCCGACATGCCGCTCTCCGGCGGGCCGCAGATGGTCGAAGTCAGCCGCGATGGCAGGCGGGTCTACTTCACCAACTCGCTTTACGGGGCGTGGGACGACCAGTTCTACCCGGACGGCGTCGGCGCCTGGATGGCCAAGCTCGACGCAGACCCCGACGGTGGGCTAACCATCGACGAGAGCTTCTTTCCCCACGGCGAGGACTTCCGTGGCCTGCGCGTGCACCAGATCAGACTGCAGGGCGGCGACGCTTCGTCGGACTCGTACTGTTACAGCTGATTACCCCGGTCGGTGGCGGCAGGCTCGGGCGGCCGCCGCTGCAGCGGTGATAGTGCCGCAACTCAGCGAAGACGTCGGCGCTCCCGCAATGCGCGACAGGCAGGAGGCACTGGGAACAGGACTCCGCCTATTCGTCGCCAGGCAGAGCGTGTCCGGATAGAGCGAGAGCGTGGCGAGGATAGAGCGTCGGTTTCCGCACCTGAAGCCCTACGAGCGGCGCCCGCTGAACCGGGCCCAGCTGTTGCCCGACCACGCCATGCGCCGGCGGTCTCGGGGCGCAATCGACTATCGCGGCGTTCCGGGAAGCACTACCTCGACATCGACCTCGAATGCGTCTGGGAGATCGTGACCGACCACCTGCCGCCGCTGCGGACCGCGGTGGAGAAGGAGCTTGCCAGGCCGTCCGCGCAAGCGCTCGCGGCGGACCGATCTGGCCGCGGTGGGAACAGCGGTGGGAACGAGGTGGCCTACCCCCTGGTGGACGCGGCGCGCCGCCAGTTCGCGCACGAACGCGACGTCCTCGCGGCATCCCTGTAGCCCGGTGAGTGGCTTCGTCGCGAGGCCGGGAGCAGCTGCGGAGCGCTCATGAGATGCTCGCCTCCATGGGCACGGAGGCGTTCGCCGCGCGCGCCGCGCGGGAGCTCTCGGCGGCTGTTCATCAGGCCGCGCAGGGTCAAGTACCACCTGCACAAGGTCTTCGCCAAGCTCGGTATCGGCTCACGCGACGTGCTCGAAGCGGCGCTTCCCGGGGCGGGCGCGTCCTCCCACGGGAGTAGGTGAAAGAGTCGCCCTGCGGGCAATGACAGACCCCCTGCCGCTCCGCGGGAGTACCTGAAAGACTCGCCCTGCGGGCGATGACAGACGCGCTGCCGCTCCGCATCATCTGGTCTGTACGAAGCATCGTCCCGAAGAAGCATCAAGGAGACCAGATGACCCGGAAAAGGCCTCACGCAATCCTGGCCGGCGCAGCGGTGATCCCGCTCGTGGCACTGGCAGTCGCCGGCTGCGGCGGCGGCGACGACGGCGGTCAGGCGACCGCAGCGCCACCGAAGACGAAGAGCGGACATGCGGCGACGATAGGCGTCGAGACCAGCGGCAGCCTGGGCAAGATCCTCACCGACTCGCAGGGCCGCACGATCTACCTGTTCGAGAAGGACACGGGCGTGACGAGCACCTGCTCGGGCCAGTGCGCCGTGGCCTGGCCGCCGGTCACCACGAACGGCAAGCCGACGGTCGGCACCGGCCTGACGGCGTCCAAGGTCGGAACTACGAAGCGCTCCGACGGGTCGCGACAGGTGACATATAACGGGCATCCGCTCTACCTGTTCGATAGCGACCAAAACCCGGGTGACGTGAACGGCCAGGGCGTCAACGCCTTTGGCGCGGCCTGGTACGTGGTCTCGCCCGCAGGCGCCGAGATCACCACCCAGAGCTCGTCAGGGGGAAGCAGCAATGGCTACTAGGCTCTCGGCCCGTTCCCCCTGGACTGCGGCCGGCGGCGAGACGCTCGTCTCGGCAACCTACGCGCTCGGCGCGGTTGCGCTCGCGGGCGAGGCGGTGGTGCACGTCCAGCAGTTCTTCGACTTCTATCACGGAGTCCGCTGGATCGGCCCGCTGTTCCTTGCTAACGCCGTCGCGTGCGTGATCGTGATCGCGGGGCTCGCATACGCCCGGACACGCGAGCTCGCCGCCGTGGCCGGGGTGGTGACCTCTGTGGTCGCGCTCGGCAGCCTGGTCGTGAGCTACGGCAACGGTCTGTTCGGCTGGCAGGAGGTGGGCTTCGCGACGGCGATCGAGCTGGTGCTCATATTCGAGGTGGCCGCCGTGATCCTGCTCTCGGCAGCGCTCGCCGCGCCCGCCGTACTGGGTGGACGCGTCGCAGATTGAGCTTCCAGCCGGGCGAGTGCTCGCATTCGGTGGCGTTCCGGCGGTGGGGTTCAACCTCGCGGAGACGCAGCGGCACGCCGGGCACGAAGCGCGCAGGCGGCAACAGGCCCTCGCCGACGTCTATCGTTTGACGGCGGCGCGTGGGGGATCGGGGACGCCAATAAGACCCTGGGCGCGGGAGTACCCAGGGTCTTCGCCTTGACAGCGTCAGGGGACGCCGCGGCCGGAACCCTCGCCGGTTAGGGGATCCTCAGCGGGGATGGAGGTCTACGAGGACAGACCGCCGCGTGCATGCGGCGACCGCGCTGTTTCGACGGGCGCTCGCCATGGGCGGTTCGACGTCGAGAACCTTCCCCGAGGACGCGGCGATCGTGATGCATGCCCGTGGTGGCTTGGGAACACGGTGGCCTGCTGACCGAGCAGCTCGGCGGTGGCCACCGCGGTGCGTCCGGTGAAGGTGCCGTCGGACTCCTCGCCCACGGCGATCACGACGCGCGTGGGCGCCGCCGCCAGCGCGTCGAAGTCGGGGCGGTAGCTGCTGACCGCCCAGGACCGGTCGGATAGCAGCGGGTCGTCGCGGGAGCCGTCGTCCTCGGCCGGCAGCCCGAACTGTCCGGGATCGGCCGCCGGCTGGGCGAAGTACTGGTCGCTGAACTCGCCACGCCACGAGCTCATCGCGATGAAGGCCGCCATCCCGGCGCCCGACCCGTTGGCCTCGTAGGCGTCGCGAACGCCGGCGCGGGCGCGCTCGGCCGCCGCGGCGTCAGAGAGCACCGCGATCAGCGGCGGCTCGTGCGCCACCAGCGTGCTCACGTCGTCGGGATAGGCCGCCACCAGCGCCAGCGCGGCCACCGCACCCCCACTGCTCGCGAACAGCTCGACCGGGCCGCCGCCCAGCGCCTCGACAACGGCGTGCACGTCGTCCGCCTGGACCGCCGGCTCATGGTCGACCCGGCCGTCCTTGCGGGTGCTGCGGCCGAGGCCACGCGGGTCATAAGTAACCACCGTCCGGTCCGGGAAATGCGACGCCAACGTGGCGAAACCACTCGCGTCCATGGGCTGACCGATCATCAAGGTCTGTGTGTGTGCCGGTTGTTCCTCTCGGCTCGGGCGGGGGCATGGGGGTGCGTTAGGGTGCGTCGACGACTTCTGCCGCGACCCTTGTCATGTGGTTTTCGCTGCGCTCGCCGGAGCTGGCAGAGGACTTTGAGCGCCTGATGGCGGGTGATCGGGACGTAGTCCGCGGGTCGCTGGACACGGTGTCGGAGTGGCGCCTGACGCGGCCGCTGGACTTGCCCGGACAGTCAATTGAAGCTGCCGATTACGTCCTGATCGCGGAAATCGTCGAAATCCAGCGCTGGCAGGAACAGGCGACCGAGCTGGTCCAGCAGCTGGCGGACGACCTGGGGCATCTGGTCTCGAGACGGGGGATGCTCGTCGTGGAGCACGTCCTTTGATCGCCAAGGCCTCCAAGGGCCGCTAAGCGACCCCGGGAGCCGCGGGTCGGGCGGCCGTAGGCGACTGGCAGCGATTCGCGCTGCACCGCCAGCCACGCCAGATCGCCGTCGAGCGCGTCGAACACGGCCTGTAGCCGGAGCTGGGTCACGACACCACCGGGACGCGCAGCGGCGGCAACGGCAGCGACGGGCGCACCATGGGCGCCCGTCCGCGGTGGGCAGCGGCCCATCGATGTCAGGACCGTGGAGTGCGACCGGGCATCACGCCGAGGCCGGCTGGTCGGAGGCAGGGCCGTGGCCCAGCTCCACGTGCGCCCTGCTGTCGCTGCTGCGGATGAGGATCAGCGTAGCGACCAAGCCCAGCACGGCGAACCCCGCCCCGGTGACAAACGCCTCTTGGAAGCCGTTTGTTAGGACCGCCGGCGCCCGCGACGACCCCGTGACGGACGTCGAGACCGCGGCGAGGACCGCCAGGCCGACTGCGCCGCCGACCTGCTGGGAGGTGTTGATCAGGCCGCTGGCCAGCCCGGAGTCCCTGTCGGAGACTCCGGCAACCGCCGCGATCGTCACGGGGACGAACGCGAAGCCCAACCCCAGACCCGCCAGCAGCGACGGACCGAGGATGTCGGCGGCATAGCTGCCCTGGACCGAGATCTGGGAGAACCAGATCAGGCCCAGGGCTATGAGCACCATCCCCACCGCAAGCACCCGCTTGAAGCCGACCCGCGTGACCAGCTGCGACGCGATCCCGGCCGAGATGATGATCGTGATCGCCAGCGGCAGGTAGGAGACGCCGGCCCTGATCGCGCTGTAGCCGAGCACCTGCTGCATATAGAGGGAAATGAAGAAGAACATGGAGAACAGCGACGCCCCCAGGAGAAGACCGACCACGTTCGCGCCCGTGAGCGTGCGCAAACGGAAGATCCGGAATGGCACGAGCGGCGCGGAGGAGCGATGCTCGATCCAGACGAAACCCGCGATCAGAGCGGCGGACGCCGCGAGCAGCCCGATCGTCCGGACCGAGCCCCATCCAGCGTTGTTCGCCTCGAGGACCGCGTACACCAGGATCGACAGTCCGGCGGTGATGCTCACCGCGCCCGCAACGTCGAATGGGGGGCGCTCCCCCTCCGAGCGGCTCTCTCCGATAATCATCGGAGCAACGGCCGCGGCGATGACACCGATCGGGACGTTGACCCAGAGCACCCACTCCCAGCCCAGGCCCTCGGTGAGCACGCCCCCGAGCAGCACACCCACAGCCCCGGCGCTGCCGGCGATGGCTCCCCAGATGCCGAGCGCCCTGTTGCGCTCGGCCCCGTCACGGAATGTCGTGATCAGGATCGAGAGCGCCGCCGGTGAGAGGATCGCCCCGCCCAGGCCCTGGACCGCGCGCGCGGCTATCAGCTGCCCGGCGTTCGTGGCCAAGCCGCCGGCGAGCGACGCTAGAGCGAACAGGACCAGCCCGAACATGAAGACGCGGCGACGCCCGAGGAAGTCCGCGAGGCGCCCGCCCAACAGCAGGAAGCCACCGAAGGTGAGCACGTAAGCGTTTAGCACCCATGGGAGATTGCTCTCCGAGAAGTTGAGCGCATTGCCGATTGTCGGCAGCGCGACGTTCACGATCGAGGCGTCGAGAACGACCATGAACTGCGCGACGCATACAAGGACGAGAATCGTCCACGGGCTGCGCTCTGCTGAGTTCATAAGGCCGCCTCGTCCAGGGCTGTGAACTGCTCGTAGCCCGTGCCTCGACCGACGAGGGCGGCGCCCTTCGCGTCGACGAGGATCTTGCCCAGGCGGCTGTTCTCGACCCCGCCGTCGAGATAGGCGATCGTTCTGCTGCGAGTCATTCCTTCTCCTCTAGGTGCCGTTCCGGGCCCCCACAAGGCTCCTCCCCCGCGTCCCGGTTGTCGTCGGCCGGGAGGCGCCTCTTTGCCGTCGGTCCCGCGGGGTATGGGCCCGGCGCAACTACTCCCGTGGGAGGGCGCGCGCCCACCCTCTTATCGGAGTTGGGCGCCGATTGCAGGTCCCGAGGTCGGCGGGGTGTCGGCCCGCCGGAACATCACCGTCAACGCGGTCGCACCGGGTGCAACCGAAGCCGACATGTTCCTCGAGCGAGGACGACGAGACCCTCACACGTCTAGCCAACGCCGTTCCGCTCGAACGGCTCGGCACACCAAGCGACATCGCTCGCCGCGGATCTCCTCGCGGAGGGCACCGGACCACGTGGCTAGCTCGCGGTCACCCGCGTAGCGGCGTCCTCCGAGGACGCGTGGTAGGTCAGCTTTGCGGGACACCGCTGAGGGTTCGACGACGAGGCCGCGCTTGTCGTCCGTCTGGAGTCGACACTTTCGCGAGCCGGCACCGCTCAGGGAGTACCTCGATGTCACTTCCAGAAGCTGACGACAAACCGACTCCCGACAAGGAGCATTGACGAGATGGCCTACTGGCTCGTCTACTTTCTCTGGGTCGGGGCGGTCCCTGCGCTCGTGCTTCTCAGCCGCCTGATGCTGGCGCCCGACGCATGAGGAACTTATCGGGGGGCCTCGACCGGGCCACTCTCGTCGTGGCCGGCGTCGTGATTCTCGGACTCATCATGGCGGTCCTCGACACGACGATCGTCAACGTCGCGCTGGACACGCTGTCGAACGACCTGCATGCACCGCTTGGCACCATCCAGTGGGTCTCCACGGGCTACCTGCTGGCGCTGGCGACGGTGCTCCCGCTGTCGGGCTGGGTGACCGAGCGCTTCGGCTCGAAGCGGACTTGGATCGCCGCGATCGCGGTGTTCGCCATTGGCTCGGCGCTGTGCGCGCTCGCGACGTCGGCCGGGGGGTTGATCGCCTTCCGGGTCCTGCAGGGTGTGGGAGGCGGCCTGCTGCTTCCGGTCGGCTTCACGCTGGTCGCGCAGAGCGCCGGGCCCCGGCGCATCGGCCGTGCGCTGGCGATCATGGGCGTGCCGATCCTGCTCGCACCGATCTTCGGGCCGATCATCGGCGGCCTCATCGTCGACAACGCGCCCTGGCAGTGGATCTTCGTCGTCAACGTGCCCATCGCGGTGGTGGCGACCCTCGTCGCCGTCCGGCTGCTGCATGCGGACGCGGGCCGCGCCGACCCCGGCCCGTTCGACTGGCTCGGCGCGGCGCTGCTGTGCCCCGGGCTCGCCGGCGTCGTCTTCGGGCTCTCGGAGAGCGAGAGCCGAGGGGGGTTCGACAATCCGATTTCCTTCGGGCCGCTCGTCGCAGGGCTCGTTCTGGTGGGACTCTTCGCCTGGCACAGCCTGCGCGTACCGCGGCCGCTGATCGAGGTGCGCTTGTTCCGCTCGCGCGGCTTCCGCGCCGCCGCCAGCGCCACGTTCTTTCTCGCCGGGGCCCTGTTCGGGACGTTGCTGGTGCTCCCGCTCTACTACCAGGTCGCCCGCGGCGAGAGCGCGTTGATGGCCGGCGTGCTGCTCGCCCCGCAGGGGCTCGGGGCGGCCGCGATGCTGCCGATCAGCGGCCGCCTGACAGACAGCATCGGCGGCGGACCGGTGACCGTCGCCGGCTGCAGCCTGGCCGCCCTGGCGACGCTGCCCTTGGCGTTCGTGACCGACGACACGCCCTACGCCCTGCTCGGCGTCGTGCTGTTCGTGCGCGGCCTGGGCTTCGGCGCATCGATCCAGCCCACGACCGCGGCAGCATACGCGCTGCTGGAGTCGTCGCAGGTGCCACGGGCCACAGCCGCGCTCAACTCGCTGCGGCAGATCGGCGCCTCGATCGGCACGGCCTTCCTAGCCGTGATGCTCCAGCACGAGGGCGCCGCTGCCCTCTCGGCTCACGGTGGCGCCGGCGGACGGCTGCTCGACCGGCTGCCGGAGGCCGAGCGGGCACAGTTGAGCGAGCCGCTGGCCACCGCCTTCGCCCACACGTTCAGGTGGTCGTTCGTGCTTGTGCTCCTGGCGATCGTCCCGGCAGCCGCGCTGCTGCGCGCCGAGCGCGCCGAGCGCGCCGAGCGCCAGCGCGAGCCCCGCCTCACCCGTTCGCGGCTTCGGACGCTTGGTCGACGGCGCGTCCGTTCACGGTGAACCGGACATCGATCTTGCTCGCGGTCGTCGCGGCGATGCGCAGCTGGCCGGGGGCGCCGGAGCGCAGGGCCTGGGAGAGAACCGGGTACCCCACGGTTTGACCAGGTTCGATTCGGCGACCGGCGCCACGCCCGGCATGTCGGAAACGACGGGCGTCTCCACGGAGGACCCCCTGTCGGCCGCGGCGCTCATGCAGCCGACGCCGACCTCGAACTCGTCGACCCGGCTCGTCGGCCTGCGAGCGCCCGTCGAAGAGGACGGCCGGCGACTTGGTCGCGTCCTCGCCGGCCGGACGGAAGTGACGGAGCGTTCAGGTGACGGCTTGATCGCCGTCGTGCGCGGCCGGCACGACGGGAGTCGGGGAGCCGTTGCCGACAGCTGCGGTCTCGCGCCTCAGGAACGAGCCGAGCTCCTCGATCGTGCTCATGAGCGGAGCCGGGAAGACGACGGTGGAGTTCTTGTCGACCGAGATCTCGAGAAGGGTCTGGAGGTTGCGGAGCTGAAGGGCGAGCGGGTGGGCCATCATGATGTCTGAGGCGCGAGCCAGCTCGCCGGCGGCGAGCGACTCGCCCTCGGCCGCGATTATCTTGGCGCGCTTCTCGCGCTCGGCCTCGGCCTGGCGAGCCATGGCGCGCTGCATGCTGTCCGGGAGCTGGATGTCCCTGAGCTCGACGACCGTGACCTCCATGCCCCACTCCTCGGTCTGGACGTCCAGGATCTTGCGGATGTTCTGGTTGATCGTCTCCGTCTCGGACAGCGTCTCGTCAAGCGTGTGGCGCCCCACGACAGCGCGGAGCGTGGTCTGGGCGATCTGGTTGATCGCCGCCGAGACGTTTTCGATCGCCACTACAGAGCGGATCACGTCCGCGACCCGGTAGTAGGCAACGGCCGAGACGTCGACGCTGACGTTGTCGCGGGTGATGATCCCCTGCGACTGGATCGGCATCGTGACGATGCGCAGCGAGACGCGATCGACCCGGTTGACGAACGGCACGAACATGATCAAGCCTGGGCCCCGCGCGCCGCCCCGCACACGCCCCAACCGGAAGACCACGGCACGCTCGTACTGCTTCAGAATCCGGACCGACAGCGCCAGCCCGACGAGCACCACTACGATCAGAGCAATCACGGCGTAGATGACGGCCATGTCGCCTCCTTAGGGAAGAACGGGGGAAGGCTTCGAGCTACATGGTCGTCGCCGGGCAAGGCTGTGTCGTCGGCTCCGAGGCGACTCTTTCAGCTACGGCGGCGGGGGTAGCCGTGCCCGTGGATGCGTCGCCGGAGGTAGGTGCTCCGTTCCTCCGCTCAAGCGGGACCTCCCAGTGCCGCTTCGAGGTGTCGCAGTCCAGGTACAGCGGACCCTCTCGTAGGCCGCGATATCCGTCGACATGGGGCGGATGCTTTCGCGTACTTCGGAGGATGTATTCGGAGCGAGCGGGTAGCCGCGCTCCTGCCAGGCGGTCAAGATGAGCACAGTGAGAGCGCCATCTCGCCGGACGCTTGGCGGCCTCCTCGTGAGCGTGGCCGTCGTCGTCGCGGTCAGCGGCGTGGTGGACCTGCTGCATGGCCACGTTCCGACGGCGAGTCTGGGTGTGCTCTACGTGTTGGCGATCCTGCCCGTCTCCGTGATCTGGGGACTGGGCTTCGGGCTGCTGGTATCCGCGCTGAGCGCGGCAGCCTTCGACTTTTTGCTCATACCTCCCCGGTACGGCTTCACGGTCGACGCGGCTGGAGAGTGGGTGGGGCTGGCTGTGTTTCTGACGACGGCCGTCGTGGTGAGCCAGTTGGCGGCACGAACCCGGCAAGAGGCCGCGGAGGCAAGTCGGCTCGCCACGGAGCAGGCGGCGCTGCGGCGTGTGGCGACGCTGGTGGCGCAGGCGCCGACGCCGTCGGAGGTCTTCGAGACGGTCACCCGCGAGGTCGGCCTCCTCTCGGGTGCCGACCTCGCCCGCATGGAGCGCTACGAGCCCGACGGCACGGTGACCGGCGTCGCGGGCTGGAACAGGGAGGCGGGGGACCAGCTGGCCGTCGGCACGCGGTTCGAGCTGGAGGGGGCGAGCATCGCCGCGCTGGTCCGCGATGCGAACGGTCCGGTGCGGGTGGACAGCTTCGCGCGGGCCTCCGGTCCAATTGCCATCGAGGCACGCAAGCTCGGCATCCGCTCGTCGGTCGGAGGTCCGATCGCGGTCGGTGGGCGCCTCTGGGGGGTGATCGCCGCGTCGTCGAAGCGCGACACGCCGTTTCCCGCAGGCACGGAGTCGCAGATGGCCGAGTTCACTGAGCTGGTGGCCACGGCGATTGCGAACGCGGAGGCGCGCGAGGAGCTGCGCCGGGTGGCCGACGAGCAGGCCGCCCTGCGGCGCATGGCGACGCTCGTCGCGCGCGCGGCCCCGCCGCCGACCGTGTTCGCGGCGGTCGCGGCGGAAGTCGGCCGGCTTCTGTCCGCGGACCAGACCTTCTTGTCTCGATATGACGCGGACGACACCTTCACGCTCGTGGCCGCGTGGAGCGCGACCGGCGACGCCATGCCGTTTGGCGTGCGGCTTCGCATCGACGAAGGGACCATCACCAAGCTCGTGCGAGACACGGGGCGTCCGGCTCGGATCGAACGGATCGCGGAGAGCGGCGGCGCAAACCCGACTGCAGCCATGCTCGGGGTCCGCTCCGCCGTTGCAGCGCCGATCACCGTCGAGGGGCGGCTGTGGGGAACAATCGCCGTCGGGTCGACCGGCCACGAGCCCCCGGCGCCGGGGACGGAGGAGCGGCTCGGCGGATTCGCGGAGCTCGTCGCCACCGCGATCGCCAAGGCCGAGAGCCAGGCCGAGTTGAGGGCGTCACGAGCGCGCATCGTCGCCACCGCCGACGAGACGAGGCGAAACATCGAGCGTGACCTGCACGACGGCATCCAGCAGGGGCTGATCACGATCGGGATCGGGCTGCAGAACGTCCAGGCCGCGCCTCGCGCCGACCAGCCGAACTTGCTTGCCGATGTGGAGGTCGAGCTGAGGTCGGTGCTCGACGAGCTGCGCGAAATCTCACGCGGTGTGCATCCGGCGATCCTGTCGCAGGGCGGACTCGGTGCGGCGATCAAGGCGCTGGCGCGGCGCTCTGCTGTACCGGTGGAGCTCGACGTGGAAGCGTTGGAGCGGCTGCCGGGACCGGTCGAGGTCGCCGCCTACTATGTCGTTTCGGAGGGGCTTGCGAACGCTGCCAAGCATTCCGAGGCCTCGGTCGTGCAGGTGTCGCTCGGCGTTCGCGACGGGAGCCTGCATCTGTCCGTAGTCGACGACGGTGTCGGGGGAGTCGATCCCACTCGGGGCTCCGGCATCGTCGGACTGACCGACCGGGTCGAGGCGCTGGGTGGGACGCTCGTAGTGGCGAGCCCGCCGAACGGGGGTACTTCGATCGTGTTGGAGCTGCCGGTGGGGATCGACTGATCGCGTGATGGGAGCGACCGTTCAGTGCACTGCGCCGGACGGGGTCGCCGACGCCTATCTCACCCGGCCCGACGACGAGCCCCATCCCGGAGTCCTCTACATCACCGACGCCTTCGGGCTGCGGCCGACAACCGAGGAGATGGCCGATCGCATCGCCGCCAACGGGTATGTCGTGCTGGCTCCCAACGTCTTCTACCGGGCCGGGCGCGCGCCGTTGGTGCAGCTCGGCGACTTGATGGATCCCGAGCAACGCACGACCACCTTCCAGGCGATGATGCCGTTGATACGGCAGCTCACGCCAGCGCGATTGGCGGCCGATGGCGCGGCCTACCTTTCCTGTTTGGGAGAGGTCGCGTCGCCGGGGCCGGTCGGGATCACCGGATACTGCATGGGTGGCCGGGTGGGCTGGTGGATCACCGCGGCCCATCCCGACCGCGTGGTGGCGCTCGCCGCCTTCCACACCGCCGGGATGGTCACCGGCGACCCGAACAGCCCACACCGTTCGGCCGCTGCCATCGAGTCCGAGCTGTACTTCGGATTTGCCGACGAGGACCCGAACATGACCGCCGAGCAGATCGCGGTCCTCGAGGAGGCCCTCGATGCGGTTGGAGTGCGCTATCGCCTGGAGGTCGTAACAGGTGCGCTCCACGGATACACGATGGCCGACCTGCCGGTGTTCGACGAGGCCGCCCGCGACCGCCATTTCCGCACGTTGCGGCCCCTGTTCGCGCGGACGCTTGGATAGGCGAACGCCGCGGCGACGGTTGTCCGGGCTCACCGCCGCCACAGCGCGCCCAAGTTGATCCCGTGCCCCCCCGGCCCGGGACTTTGGAACGAGGATGCGGGGGTCGTCCGGGTTCCACCAGCGCCGCCGCAGGCGGGCCCGGGTGGGACCGCGAGTGTCGTAGGGCATGCCGAGGAAGCGGCCGGTATGCCTCGCGCCGCCTCCGTCCACATCGGACTTCTTGCTCGTGGCGACGACCCCAGGCCGACGGTGTGAGCCGCTGATGAGAGATACCTGTCGTCAGCCCGACCCGATCAGGCCGTTCGCCACGCGGCGCACGGTGTTACTGGGGATGGCGAAGCCGATGCCGGGCGCCTGTGCTTCGCCGAACTCGGGGTCGGTCGCGGTCAGCGTGGGGATCCGCGATCACCCGCCCGGCGAGGTCCATAAGAGCGCCACCCGAGTTGCCGGGGTTGATCTCGGCGCTTGTCTGGATCAGCGCCGACAGCTCAACGTCGCTCGATTCGGCGATGCTGCGATCCAGCGAAGAGACGATGCCCTCGGTCACGCTGGAGCGCAGCCCGAGTGGATTGCCCATCGCCAGCACGATCTCGCCCACACGGAGCTTGGAGGAGTCGGCGAAAGCCGCGGGCGTGGGTGTGGCGTCGCGCAGGTGGACCACCGCGATGTCGTGGCCGCGGTCGCTGCCGACAGTGCTGGCCTTGTGCTCGTCCCCACCAGAGAGCGTCACGGTGCACTCGCTCGCGCCATCCACGACGTGCGCGTTCGTGACGACGTCCCCATGGGTGTCGAAGACGACCCCGGAGCCGAGGCCCGGGCCGCATTGGAGCTGCACCACCTCGGGTGAGACCGAGTCCACGACCCGGACGAGCTGGTTCTGGAACGCCGTGGCGGAGACGGGAGTGCGCACGGCTCCGGCTCTCGCCGGGCTGGAACCGTCGTCGCTGCACCCGCCCAGGGCGAGCAGGCCGGCGACCGCGAGAGCTGTGGTGGCGAAGGCGGCTGGCTTTGACATTGCACGAATGCTCGACCAGTGCAGGCCGACTGTCGTCAGCCCGTCGACCGCTCTTTCGCATGGGGCTTCCGGGGTATCCGCGGCCTGCCGGTACCCGGCCGGGAGTAGCCGAAAGAGCCATCGCGCGCCGGTCGACATCCTGTTGCCCGGCATCGGCGGCCTGGAGGTCTGCCGGCGGCTGAGTGAGGATCAGGTGCCGACCCCGATCCTGATGACGAAGAAACTCCAGCGTGCTAACGCAGCCCGGGGCCTGGGACAACGGCTACTAAGCGAGAAGCTCGACCGGCCCTTCCCGTCGTCGTCCTGGGGTCGGCTTGGCGGCGTACGGCAGGGGCCGGTCGCTCGCCGCGCCGTACGCCGGTGGCAGCAGGCAAGAGATCCGTCGCAAGCCCGACGACAGCGGCTTTTCGCTCGTACAGGATCTGAGGCCTGTCAACGAGTGCCAAGGGAGCACGAAATGTCGACCGCCGAGATCCGCGCGCACCTCTTTGAACTGGCGCAGGAGCGCACTGACGCCGAGCGCGCCGGGCTCACCGCCAACCGGGCCTACATGGCAGACCTCGAGGTGGAGATCGCCGCCTACCGGCATGCCCTGCTCGGAGCCGCGGTGACCGAGATCGCGGTGGTCCGCGGTGAGCTCTTCGGGCGCGAGTTCGGCTAGCCGGATCGCCTCATGGATCACTCACGTTGCGGCCGTATGGTCGTGGCGTAAGGCTTCCCTCGCGGCGGCCGACTCCGCGCGCCAGCCTGCGTAGTTCGCGACGAACTCACCCACGAGCCAGGGGGACGCCAGTTCGCTCGCCGCAAGGTCGGGCGGGTTCCGGATGGCGGCGATCCAGCTCATCGCTTGCGTCGGAGGTCAAGCCGCCACCGCCACTCGATTCGGAGGGGGCGCGCCGTGTGCCGAGCGCGGCCGCGACGCCAGTCGGCGATTGTCATGTGTGGCAGGATCGTCGACTCGACGAGCACCACCGCCCATCGAATCTCGTCCCTACGCCACTGCGGTCAGTGTGGGACCGAGCGTCACCTGCGGCGCGGGGTGCATCCCCTGCGTGCGCGGATGCACCAGCCCCGTCTCGTACGCGAGGGCCACGAGCTGAGCGCGGTCGCGCGCGTCGACCTTCCGAAGCGCGCGGCTCACGTGCGTCTTTGCGGTCGCCACGGTGATGATGAGGCTGGCCGCGATCTCTTGGTTACTGAGCCCGGCGGCCACCAGCGCCATCACCTCGCGTTCCCGTGCAGTGAGCTCCTCGAGCTCCTCGGGACTGGGCCGGTGTGGATCCGGCTGCGACACGAGCTCGGCGATCAGGCGGCGAGTTCCGTCACGCGACAGCAGCGTATGGCCGCAGGCGACGGCGCGCACGGCTTCGACGAGCTCGGCGGGCCGCATGTCCTTGGCGAAAAAAGCACTCACACCAGCTCGGAGCGCTCCGAAGAGGTGCTCGTCGCATCCCGACGCGCTGAGCATCACCACGCGCATTGCCCCAAGGCTCGGATGGGTCAGGATCCGCCTGGTGGCCTCGAGCCCGCCGATGCCGGGCAGCTCGATGTCCACGAGCATCACGTCCGGCCGCTCCCGCTCGGCGACCGCGACTGCTTCTTCGCCGTCGCCGGCCTCGCCGACCACGGTCATGTCCTGCTCTCCGTCGAGCAGGGCGTGAAACGCCCCGCGCACGAGCGCCTGACCCTCTGCGATCGCGACGCTGACCGTGCCTGGATGTGTCCGCTGCATGCTTGGCCCCTTCCGACGAGCTGGCGTTGCTGCGCTAAACGATCCCGCCGAGGGGAGCTTCTGTCTGCACCGCCAGCATCCGTTTTCAGCCTCATGCCAGCGGAACCCTCGATTTTCCGGCTAGCTGCAATGCGGACCGGGTTGTCCACTGCGATGCTCAGGCACAGCCATGGTTCTTCGTTCGTTCATCGTCGACGACAACTCCCGGTTCCTGGCCGCCGCTCGGGTCCTGCTGGAGCGAGAGGGCATCGAGGTGGTGGGGGTCGCATCGAACGGCGCAGAGGCGATTCGGCTGGTGAGCGAACTGAAGCCGGACGTAGCGCTCGTCGACATCGATCTGGGCGAGGAGAGCGGGCTCGACGTCGCCCGCAGCCTCGCCGGCGCGCATGGCGATTCGGGACCCCGAGTGGTGCTGATCTCCGGGTACTCGGAGGGCGACTTCGCCGATCTCATCGCCGACAGCCCTGCGGTGGGCTTCCTGCCGAAATCCGATCTTTCTGCCAGAACGATCAACGAGATGTTGCGGCCTGAGGCATCGAGAGAAGACGACCCGGTCTAGCGGGCGTCGAGGAAGGCGACCACGGCCAGGACGCGCCGGTGGTCGTCGCTGGTCTCGGGCAGGCTCAGCTTGGAGAGAATGCTGTGGACGTGCTTCTCGACCGTCCCCTCGGTCACCCACAGGCGGCGCGCTATGCCGGCGTTTGAGCGTCCCTCCGCCATCAGAGCGAGCACCTCGCGCTCGCGCGGCGTGAGCTCCTCCAGCGGGTCGTCGCGGCGGCGCGCCGCGACCAGCTCCTGCACGAGCGCTGGGTCGACCACAGAGCCGCCTTGAAGGATCCGCTCGACGGTTTCGATCAACTCGGCCACCTCGGTCACCCGGCTCTTGAGGACGTAGCCGATCCGCTGGCCGCTGGCCAGCAGCTCCATCGCCGGCTCCACGTCGACGTGGGCGGACAGGACGAGGATGCCGGTATCGGGGTGCTGGTTGCGAATCACGCGGGCGGCCTCGAGCCCCTCGGCCTCATGGCGTGGCGGCATCCGGATGTCCACCATGACGAGGTCCGGTTCGTGCTCTTGGACGAGCGTGAGCAGCTCGTCCGCATCGCCTGCCTGCCCGACGACCTCGAAGCCGGAGCGCTCGAGCAAGCTCGCCAAGCCTTCCCGCAACAGGACGTCGTCGTCCGCCAGCGCTATGCGTGCGCCTTCCGGCATCGCCGGGATTATCTGTGACCCGCGGTCGGTTGACTGATACCCCCCTCTTGGCGCGGACTGAACGAGCGCGCGCCCTGGCATGGCGGCGGGAGCGAGTGCCCGCCTGAGGGAGGGAGGAGGCGGCCGGCGACCGGTGCCCTGGCCGGTCAAGCCTCCTCGGTCTGGGGCTCGATAGCAGTCGGTGATGGCGCACGAACCCTGATCGTCTTGTGCGAAGCGGCCGCACCCGTCAAGCTCTGTCATCGTGGAAGCGCATCTAAGCGGCCGTCATCGCGACACCGTCGAGAAGATCTTCGCTCGGCCGACGAGCCACAACATCGAGTGGCGCGAGGTCGTATCGCTGCTCGAGGCGATCGGAACCGTGACTCACGAGCACAATGGCAAGCTCCGCCTGTCGCTCGGTCCTGAGACCGAGGTGCTTCCCGCACCTCATGGCAAGGACGTCGACGTCCAGATCGTGGTGGATCTCCGGCGAATGCTGAGGCAAGCCGGTTTCGCGCCGGATGGTTCCCCGGCCATCGCCGATCAGCGGACGCGCGATCACGGTGATGGCCAGTGGGGCGAGCCGACCTAGCTACAGCGACGGTCTCGAAGCAGCTTCGCGGCCCGCAAGCGGAGCCGTCGGATGCCACCGCGTCCGCCAGTGTCACGACCGTTCTAATCGCCTTCGCTGCCAACCTCCTGGTCGCAATCGCGAAGTCGGTTGCAGCGGTAGTGACTGGGTCGGCCTCGCTGCTGGCCGAGGCGGCGCATTCTTGGGCGGACACGGGCAACCAGGTCTTGCTGCTCGTTGCCCAGCGACGCTCCCGGCGACCACGTGACCGGGCGCATCCACTCGGGCACGGGCGAGAGGCGTATGTTTGGTCGCTGCTCGCCGCACTCGGCCTATTCGTGGCCGGTGCCGCCGTGTCGGTTACCCACGGCATCCAGGAGCTCCTCGCTCCAGCGCCGGCAACCGATTTCATCGTCGGCTATGTCGTACTCGCGTTTGCCTTCGTCGTCGAAGGGATCTCGTTCTTGCGGTCGGTTCGGCAACTCAAGGCGGAGGCCGGCAGCATGCAGCGGGACCTGATCGAGCAGCTCATGGCAACCTCCGATCCGACATTACGAGCCGTGTTCGCGGAAGACGCCGCCGCTCTGATCGGCTTGGTCGTCGCGGCCGTCGGTCTGTCCGCGCACCAGCTGACGGACTCCGCGACCCCGGACGCCATCGGGTCCATTCTGATCGGCTTGCTGCTGGCCGGGGTCGCGATGGTGCTCTTCAACCGGAATCGCCAGTTCCTGGTCGGCGAGGAGGCTGACCCCCGTATACGTGCGGCGGCGGTGCGGGCATTGCTCGACATGCCGGACGTTGCCC
This sequence comes from uncultured Thermoleophilaceae bacterium, assembly GCA_963821275.1. Taxonomy (GTDB): domain Bacteria; phylum Actinomycetota; class Thermoleophilia; order Solirubrobacterales; family Thermoleophilaceae; genus JACVRW01. The sequence goes on along the minus strand of CAWGDF010000001.1, from coordinate 334,609 downwards.
GCGTGACCTCTCTGCGGCTGGAGATCGTCGGTCCGCGGATGGTCTCGATCGTCGGCCGCGTCGACCTCGCCGGCGACGAGATCGAGTCGCACGTCGCCGCCCGGCTGCGCGCGCTGGAGGCCAAGCTCGGCGCCTCTCCCGCGGTGGCGGGTGCCGTGCTGAGCCTTTCGGCGCCGGACGAGCCGTCACTGGCGGTGTGACTGTCACCGACGCCGGTAACTCACGATCCTTGCAGGCTGGGCGATAGCTACGGGGGCCCCGTTCTCTCTGAACAGGATGCAGCGCGTGCTGGTGTGCCGTGGTCGATCGCGGCGACGAACTTGGCGGCCATTGCTCAGCTTGCCTGCTTGGCGAGCGGTTGTTCGAACGGATCCGGATCCGCCCCCTTGGGCGCCTCAGATACGAGCTCGGTCTTCGCCGCCTGGAGGTCTCGAAGGGCGTCGTCGTCGAGCGTCGGGTACTGCGGGTCGAGCTCGATCAGCGCATTGGCGATCACAGCCGCGGCGGCGGTTCGCGCGAACCATTTGCGGTCCGCCGGGATCACGTGCCAGGGCGCCCATTCGGTGCTCGTGTGGCTGAGCATCTGCGAGAACGCGTCCTGGTAGTCGTCCCAGTAGCGGCGCTCCTCCACGTCGTGTGAGGAGAACTTCCAGTTGTGCTCCGGCAGGTCGATGCGCCTCAGGAAGCGGAGGCGCTGCTCCTCCTTCGAAAGGTTGAGGAACAGCTTCACTATCCGGAAGCCGTTTTCGGAGAGGTACCGCTCCCAGTTGTTGATTGCCTCGTATCGGTGCTTCCAAATGTGGTTCTCGCGCGTCTCGAGCGGCAGCTTCTGGCGGATGAGGTTCTCCCGGTGCACCCGGACGACGAGCACCTCCTCGTAATGGGAGCGGTTGAAGATGCCGATCTCGCCACGCGAAGGCAGGCGCTCCTGGTAGCGGCGCAGGAAGTCGTGGTCCAGGTCGAGCGCCGAAGGAACCTTGAAGCTCTCGACTCTCACGCCCTGGGGGTTCACGCCGCTCATCACGTGGCGGATCGTCCCGTCCTTGCCCGCGGCGTCGAGCGCCTGAAGGACGACGAGGACCCCGGTCGTGTCTTGAGCCGCGAGCCGGGCCTGATATTCCGCGAGCAGCTCGATCCCATCATTCAGCAGTCTGGCGCCGTCCTTCTTCTTCTCGACCCTCGCCTTGAACGCGGGATCGAAGTCCTTGGCGAGTTTCACGTGCGAGCCCGGGCTCACACGGAACGGCTCGATGAATCGTGCGATTCGCTTCGGCGACGGGGCGTCGGTGGGCACTGTCGAACCTCCTGGCGTTTACAATTCGTTAACTCTGGGGCCCCGGGCGCGGTACGCAAGAACTCTCGTTGATCGCTCCATAGGCGTTGCAATGGCCCTTACCGACGCACCCTGACCGCCGAGCGCCGGCGCCTGCTCGAGCGTTATCGCTACGTCCACGGCCGACCGTCGCGCCGGGGAGACCGTCAGCTCCCGTAGCGCGATGCGCGTCCAGGCCTCGAGCGCCGCGACCTCACCCACGGCGGCCGCTTTGTCGTCGGCCCGACGATGACTCTTCCGAATACCGCCGGGGGCGGACGACATTCGCGCTGCGAGATGGAACGATGTGTCGCGTGAGGCAGCCAACTGGGTCCGAAGCGATCCTGAGCCCGATCACAGAGGCGGCGATCTTCCTCACCCTGACGGTGGACTCGGGGGCTGAGGACGGGATCCGCGATCTGCTGTCCGATGTCAGCGGGCTGAGGCGGTCCGTGGGTTTCCGGATCCCGGAGGGGGAGCTGACGTGTGTGGTCGGCGTCGGCGCCTCGGTTTGGGATCGCCTGTTCGGGGCGCCGCGACCGGCGGAGCTCCATCCTTTCCCAGAGTGCTCAGGCGCGAGACACAGCGCGCCGTCGACGCCTGGCGATCTGTTGTTTCACCTCCGTGCCCACAGGCTCGACCTCTGCTTCGAGCTCGCGCAACGGCTGACAAGCAGGCTCGCAGCGCACGCGCATGTGGTGGATGAGGTGCACGGGTTCAGGTCGTTCGACGAGCGCGACCTGCTCGGGTTCGTCGACGGGACGGAGAATCCGGAGGGCCAGGCAGCGCTCGAAGCGGTCCTAATCGGTGACGAGGACCCGCAGTTCGCCGGTGGGAGCTACATCGTCGTTCAGAAGTATCTCCACGACCTCGATGCCTGGGATGCGCTGCCGGTCGAGGAACAGGAGCGCGCGATCGGCCGGACCAAGCTCAATGACATCGAGCTTCCCGATGAGCTGAAGCCGGCGAACTCGCACGTGGCGCTGAACACCATCGTCGACGCGAACGGCGACGAGCGCCAGATCGTGCGCTTCAACATGCCGTTCGGCCGCGTCGGAGCCGGAGAGTTCGGCACCTACTTCATCGGCTACGCCCGCAACCCGGAGGTGATCGAGCAGATGCTGGAGAACATGTTCATCGGCAAGCCGCCCGGCAACTACGACCGCATCCTCGACTTCTCGACGGCGGTCACCGGCAACCTGTTCTTCGTGCCGACCGTCGACTTCCTCGACGAACCGCCGAGCCCGGCCGCCGCCGCGGCGACCCAGGTCGAGGACGCGCCCGCCGGTGACGGTTCGCTCGGGCTGGGAAGCATGAGGCAGCCCGCGCCATGAACCATCTTCTCCGCGAACTGGCACCGGTCTCCGAGTCGGTGTGGCAGGTGCTCGACGAAGAGGCGAGAGAAAGGCTGAAGCCGGCGCTCGCCGCCCGCAAGCTGGTCGACTTCTCCGGTCCGCGTGGCTGGGAGCACTCGGCCACGAACCTGGGGCGCGCCGATCCGGCGGCGTCGGCGCCCTCGGGAGGAGTGTCCGGGCTTCGGCGCCGGGTACTGCCGCTGGTCGAAGTGAGAGCGGACTTCGAGCTGTCGAGGGCGGAGCTGCGAGACGCCGAGCGTGGCGCCGACGACACCGACCTGGACGCGCTCGACCAGGCCGCGCATGACATCGCGGTGGCCGAGAACGTCGCCGTGGCACACGGCTGGCAGGGCGTGATCACAGGTATCAGCGAGGCGACGCCGCACGAGCCGATGCCGCTCGGGCAGGCTCCCGAGGAGTACCCGCGGCCAGTGGCCGCCGCGGTCGAACGCCTGTTGCAGAGCGGCGTCGCGGGTCCGTATGGGTTGGCGCTGGGAAGCGAGCAATACCGCTCGGCGATCGAGACGGCGGAGCAGGGCGGCTACCCGCTGCTCGAGCACCTGCGCAAGATCGTCGAGGGACCGATCGTGTGGGCGCCGGGAGTGACCGGGGCGGTTCTACTCAGTCTCCGAGGCGGAGACTTCATATTCGACTCCGGCCAGGACGTGTCGATCGGCTACGAGTCCCACGACGGCGACGTGGTGCGCCTGTATCTCGAGGAGAGCTTCAGCTTCCACGTGGCCACTCCCGAAGCGGCGGTCGCGCTGACGCGATAGGCAGGCCCTGCTGCTACTCCGCGCGCGTACGGACGCTCCGAAAGAGCCGTTCTGGGGCTGATAGCACCGAGCCCGTGATATATACACCCCGAGCACGCGGCGGCTACGAAGCGAGGTCCGATCCGGCTCGCCGCCTGCGAACACGCGGCGTGGGCGAGTGGCCATCGGGGGACCGGCCTGGACGCGGTGGTCCGTAACATCTGCAATCGCCTCGGCGGATTCGAGCCCGAGATCCGCCACCGCAGCGACGACGGCCTGGTCCTCAGCGCGCTGGTCACCTCGGGCCGAGCTGTGGCCCTGCTGCCCGCGCTGCTCGCCACGGCGATGCCGCAGATCACCGCCCGCCGCCTCCGCGACGAGCGTCTCCAACGAACGATCTTCACCGCGACGCGGGTCACCGCCACCGAGGGGCCCGCCGTCCTCGCCGTGCGCGAAGCACTGCTCGACACCGCGCGGCAGGTGGCCGCCCGGCAGCGGGATCTGGAAGTCCTGCCCTGAAGCCCGCCTCGACGCGGGTCACCCCGCCTCGGCAACGCGTGCAGGTGTGGCCGTTCGACGAGAGCCCGAGCTTCGTGCCGCGGCGTCACGAGGGCTGGTGCTGAGCGGCAGGGGTTCGGTCGCGGTCTGCGGGAGCCAGGCGCCGCACGCCGGACAGCTGCCGCCGCCTCGAACCCGCTCCCTGCTCCACAGGCGGGTCTCGCATTCGTTGCAGGCCCAGGTGTACATCGCCACTTCCTGCGGGCCCGGCGCGGAAGCGGATCACGGCGTGTTACGCGAAGACGCGACTCCAGTCGCGGCTCGGCTCGGCGTTCGGGTTGGTGACGGCTTCGCCGCCATAGGCGTACTCGCGCTCCGCGTCGTCGTGGTCCACCACGAGGCACAGCGAGGGCCGCTCGCCCGTGTGTGCGAACTCGAGCATCTCGCGGTCCCCCGCGCTGTTCCCGACCGCCATGATCGGGCGGCGCCCGATGTGCGCGTGGATGGCGGCCACCTTTGGCGGCCCCTCGTTCGCCGAGCCGGCCAGCGCCGCCTTTCGGACGAGCACGACGCGCCCGCCGCGACGTTCGAACTGGACCTGGATCGCCGAGCCGACGACATCGTCCGGTTCGACGTCGTAGAGCTCGGGGCCCACCGCCCGGATGAAGTCCACGCCCCCGCCGGTCACGATGAAGACCCGGAAGCGATGGGAACGCAGCAGATCCAGCAGCTCGATCATCGGCCCGTACACGAGGCCGCTGAAGGCCACTCCGAAGCGCGGATGAGTGTCGAGCAGCACCTCCGACACCGCGTCGCTGCCCTCCCTGCTCGCCGCCGCGAGGTCGTTCTCCAGCAGCGCCTTGACCACTCCGCGGCCGGCGAAATCCGGATCGGCCGCCGCCTAGTCCGATTCCGCCGTCGGTGGTGACGCTTTCGAGATAGGCGAATCGCCGTACGCGCCGGTCCCTCGTTCCAGTCCGCGAGAGTCATCGCCCGGAGGTCAGCACGCGCTCCCGCTTGGCCACCTGTTCGACACGGCTCAAGCGATCGTACGACGCGGCAGGTCGCCCGTCGAGGGGGCTGCGGAGGACGGTGATGCAAACCGTCGAAGTACCCGGGCATGTCGGCTGAGGTTGGGTCGCGCGCCGCTGCCGGTACCGCGATGGCACGCTGGAGCGCCAAGGCGCTGCTGATCACCGCCGGGGTACTGCTGGTCGGGGGAGCGATCTGGTACGCGCGGGCGGCGACGCTTCCGCTGATCGTGGCAGCACTCGTCAGCACCCAACTGCTGCCGCTGGTCGGCTGGGCGACAGGCCGCGGAGTCCCCCGGGGGCTGGCGATCGCGGGAAGCCTGATCGGCGTCGTGCTGATCACGGCCGGGCTGGCCTGGCTCTTCGCGGATGCGTTGTTCGGCAATCTGGGCGGGGTTGCGGAGGATCTCAGTGCGGGCGCCGACCAGGTCGTCAGCTGGCTGCGCGACAACAACGTCTGGGTCAAGGATCACGAGGCTGAGATCCGCGACTTCCTCAAGAGCATTCTCCCGGCCGCCAAGCATGCGGCCGACGGTCTGCTCGCAGGCCTTTTCGGCGGCCTCTCACTCGCCGCACAGCTCGTCAGCAGCGCCCTGCTGATGTTCGTCTTCCTCCTCTACATCCTCACCGGCGGCGACGCGGTCTGGGGCTGGCTGCAGAACCGCTTCGGCGCCGGCCGCGGCGACCGCGTGGGCGTAGGGGGCGCCGCCGCGTGGAACGCCGCGAGCGGCTACATCAGGGGTATTGCCCTCGTCGCGCTCATCGACAGCGCGGTGATCACCCTCGGCATGCTGGTCATCGGCACGCCGAACGCCGGCACGCTCGCGCTGCTGAGCTTCGTGACGCTCTTCATCCCCATCCTCGGCGCCTGGGTCTCCGGCACGGTCATCGTGCTCGTCACGCTCGCGGCCGACGGCACGGGGTCGGCCGTGGCGATGGCCGGCGTCATCCTCGTGGCCCAGCAGCTCGACAGCATGTTCGTGACCCCGCTCGTCTACCAGAAGACGGTCAGCCTGCATCCGATCGTCACCCTCACCGCGGTCATCGTCGGCACCCAGCTGCTCGGCATCGTCGGCGCGTTCCTCGCGGTCCCCATGGTCGCCGTCGGCTGGGCCGTCTACAGCTCGCTCGAGCAGCCGGCGGGACGCCCTGATCCAGGGCTTGCCCCTGCGTGAGCCGATTCTTGCGCGTCGGCAGGTTCGATCGAGCTCGCGGGCGACGAGCACCTATCGGCATCTCCGACGGCCTCGGCCAGCGTCTCGATCGCCGAATAGGTGGCGATCTCCTCGTGCTCGGAGAAATACTCCGTCGGCCACGTCGCGGCCGTGCGCCTTGGTCTCCTTGAGATGCTCGCGCAGCCTCTTCTTGGGGGGTTCCGAGCTGATCCGCTGAGACGATTGGCGCGCATGCCCTTATATCCACCTTCCCCGTCCCAGGAGGAAGCAGATGAGTGAGCCGGGTGACGTTCTCGAGCTGGAGCCGCTGGGGGTGCGAGTTGAGTTCGAGAGGACCGCCGCGCAGAGCGGCGGAGAAATGCTGCAGTTCGTGGTGGCCGGGCGGCCCCGCGGCTTTCTCGCCCAACCCCACGTGCACACCGGGCAGACCGAACGCTTCGAGGTCCTCTCAGGCGAGCTGGAGCTCCAGGTCGATGGTCGCGTGCACCGGCTGGGAGCGGGACAGGTCATGGAGGTGCCGGCGGGCACGCCCCACCGCCAGAGGATCAGCAAGGGCCGCGACGGGAGGGTGCGCGTTCAGACCCGCCCGGCCGGGCGGACCGACCAGTTCCTCGAGCGCCTGGCCCGGATCTGCGCCGACGGCGCGGTGCTTCCGGGAGGCTGGCCGCGGCCGCTGGCCGCCGCAGCGCTCGTAGACGACTTTGCGGATGAGGGTCACGCGGCCCGGCCGCCGCTCGCCGTTCAGAAGGCGCTCGCGCGCGGATTGCTGCGTGCTGCCTCGCGCGAGTACGTGTTCGTGGACGAATGGGACGTCGCCGCCCCCCCGGAGGCCACGTTCTCGGCCATCGCGGACGGGAGCACCTATCCGCACTGGTGGCGTCCCGTGTACCTGGACGTGGAGGCGGATGGCCCACCCGCGCTCGGGCAGGTGACCCGCCAGCACTTCAAGGGCCGCTTCCCGTACCACCTGCACACCCGCTCGCGCATCACGCGCCTCGAGCCCCCGCGTGTCGTATCGGCGGAGGTCGAGGGCGACCTGAGGGGCCGGGGCACGTGGACGCTGACTCCCACCGCGGGCGGCACCCATGTCCGCTTCGACTGGCGCGTGCACGCCGATCGGCGGCTCCTCAGAGTGCTGACACCACTGCTGCGACCCGCCCTCCGCTGGAACCACAACTGGGCGATCGCCCGCGCGATGGAAGGACTGGAGCCGTACGCGCGGCGGGCGTGAGGCGCCGGCGACGCCGACTGGCGCGATACTCGGTGCCGTGTCAGCGGACAACGTCGAGATCGTGCGCCGCAGCCTCGACGCATTCGCGCGCGGGGACTTCGACACTGCATTCGCCGCTCATGCCCCTGACACGGAGTGGCGCACCGCGGCGGACGAGCCTGACCGGCGGACCTACCAGGGCATCGAGGAGCTCCGCAGCTTCGCCGAGTCGCTGGGAGAGCTCTGGGAGGACCGCTTTGCGGGTGTCATGCAGTTCGGCGAGTTCATCGAGCGCGGCGACTGGGTCATCGTCCCGTGGAGCGCCCGGATGCGGGGGCGTGGCAGCGGGATCACCGTCGACGTGAGCGAGACCTACGCGGTGAAGCTGCGCGACGGGAGCATCGTGCGCGTGGAGGAGTATCGGCACATGGAACAGGCGCTCGCCCGGCTGGACGGCCCCGCCGGGCGAGGGTGACCAGAGCAGAGGGCGCGCGTCGTACGTTTGGGTCCTATAGCGCCACTAACGTACGGAGCGTGGCCTGGGCGCGCGCCCGGCGAACAGCGCGCACAGCTCCAGCGAGGAGCAGTGGCACTCCTGGGCCATCAGCAGCCAGTCGCGCATCGCCTCGGCGCGGGCGATCAGCGCCTGGACCTCGGGGAGCTTGCGCCGGGCCAGGGTGCGCAGCTGGGTCTCGCCCGACGAGTCGTTCAGCAGCAGGCGGATCTCGTCGAGGTTGAAGCCGGCGCGCTTGGCGATGTCGATCACCTCGAGCCGCCTGACCGTGTCTTCGCCGTAGCGGCGCTGCCCGCCGACCCGCGGCGGCTCCGGCAGCACGCCGACGCGCTCGTAGAAGCGAACGGCCGAGCTGTTGATGCCGGCCCGTTCCGCCACCTGGCCGATGGTGAGCTGCGGGTGACTCATGTGCGCGCCCCTTGACTTGAACCCAGGTTCAAGGTGCACATTAGTGACCATGAGCCGACCTGAACCGATCGCCTGCACCCTCACCTCAGCCGAGATGCCTCAGCGCGCGGCGGACATTCGCGCGCTGGGCCGGGACGCGCTGCTCGCCGTCGAGCGCTTCGAGCGCCGGGCGCTGCTCCGCTTCCGGCCCGACCGCGCCACCCACGCCCGGGTCGAGCAGATCGTCGCCGCCGAGTCGGAGTGCTGTGCCTTCATGGACTTCGAGCTGTCCGTCACGGACGCCGCAATCGTGCTGGAGGTCGCGGCGCCGCCCGGAGGGGAGTCAGCCGTTCAGCTGCTCGCCGATCTCTTCGCCGCCGGGCCCGGGGTCGAGCCGTGAGCGGAGCGGTCAGCGGGCCGGAACCTGGTCCACCCAGTCCCTGAGTCGTTCGGACAGCTGCGGGGCGGCGGGGCCCACCTCCACGATCTCGTCGGCCGGGACGTCCGCGCGCCGGGCCGCCGCCAGGATCGCTTCCGGCGAGGGCGCCTCGTATAGGCAGTACGTGCGGCGCCGGTCCGCGCTCAGGAACGAGAACACCCAGCGCACTCCTTCGTCGGTGTTCACCTCGTCGATGAGGTCTACGTCCTCGCTCGAGAGGTCCAGCTGGTCGGCGAACTTGCGCTCGATCATGTAGAGCGGCATGGCTTTGATCCTAGACCGTAAGGGCTGGCCGCGCGCGGCCTCAGGTCGAGGCGAGGCCGTGCCGGTGAGCGTAGGAAGCGGCCTCGGTCCGGTTGGCGCAGCCGGTCTTGCGCAGGATGCTGCGGACGTGGTTGGCGGCCGTGTGCTCGCTTATCGAGAGCGTCGAGCCGACCTGGCGGTTGCTCAGCCCCTGGGCCACGAGCCCGAGGATCTGGACCTCGCGGGGGGAGAGCCCGTCCGGCAGGGTCGCTGCCGCGGCCGGTGACCCGAGCGCCCGGAGCCGCGACAGCAGGCCCGGCATGCCGATCCGCTCGGCCAGCCGGCTGGCCTCGCCCAGCAGAAGCTCGGCTTTCTGACCGTCCCCGCGGTCACGGGAGACAATGAGGCGCCCGTACTCGTAGGCCGTGTGCGCGAGCCACGTATCGGCTCCCATCTGCCGGTTGAGCTTCATGCCTCGCTCGAAGTGCGCCTCGGCGCGTTCCCACTCGCCGAGTGTCGCGGCGAGCATGCCGAGGTAACGATCGGCGGCGCCGTAGCAGGAGACGAGATGCCCGATCATCACGTTGGAGCCGGCGAGGGGCTCGAGCTCTGGATAGAGCAGGGCCGCAACCTTCTCGTCGCCGAGAGCCGAGGCGGCGTCCGCCAGATAGGCGAGCGCGGCGACCCAGAGCGATGCGCGGAAGGGCTCGAGCCCGTCGGCGACCGCTCGAGAGAGCTCGCGCCTCGCCTCCGTCTCCATCCCGAGCTCGGCGAGCAGCGCGGCCAGCCCCGGTCGCCAGGGCCCCTCGCGCGAGGCCTGGCCCGCCAGGATCCTGACCACGGGGGCGAGCTCCGCCAGCCGCCCGCGCTCGCGCCAGACGCTGAACATCTGGATCCCGTGAATGCCCGACGCGTCACGGCCGGTCAGCAGCCGACTTCGCTCATGGGAGCGTTCGGCCAGGATCTCGGACTCCTCGAGGCGACCGTCACAGAGCGCCAGCGCGGCGGCGTAGTGCTCGGCCACGTGGATCATGAACGGCTGAGCGGTTCGCTCCGCGTGCTCACGCAGCACGGCGACCTCGCGGTTGGCGGACTGCATGTCGCCGAGCGCTACGAAGGCGGGTATGCACCAGGACATGGCCTCGACGTAGATCTCGGTGTTGCCGAGCTCTTCCGCGAGGGTTCTGGCCTCGGTCAGCATGGCGAGGATCTCCTCGAGCGGTGTGGTCCCGCGCGACCAGTAGGAGCGCATCAGCACGGTGGCCAGGCCAGCCTGGTCCCCGAGCCGGCGGGCCATCGAGATCGCGCTCGTCCGGACGACTGCCGCGCGCTCGCGCTTGCCCTGGAAATCGAGCGCACGCGCGAGGCCGCTGAGGAGGCCCACGCGTAGCTCCGAGTCCTCCTCTCCCAGCTCCGCCGCCGCCTCCTCGAGGAGCTCGTCGGCTCCGCGGTCGAAGATCCCCGGCCGCCAGCATGCGTCTTCGTAGCCAATCGCCGCCCGGGCCAGCAGCCCTGCGTCTCCCAGCTCTCGGGCGACGTCCGCCGCAGCTCTGAATGCGGCGATCGCGTCGAGCGCCTTGCCCGCTCGGTGGGTTGCCTGGCCCAGCTCGAGCAAGATCGCCGCACGCTCCACCGGGCTGTCGATCCCTAAGCCCAGGGCGGTGCGCAGCCGTTCCGCCGCCTCCTCGAACGCGAGCGCCGCGGCTGCCGCCCGCGCCGCCAGGAGGTTGTACTCGACCGCTCGCCCGGCCTCCCCGAAGGGGGCAGCGGCGGCGAAGTGACGGGCGAGATCGGCGAGGGCCCTGCCCGACGGCGCATCGGCGGACTCGAGGGCCTCGCCGACCCGAAGATGCAACTCGGCTCGTCGTATCCCGGACAGCCGGTCGTACAGCGCGCGGCGCACGAGCTCATGGGTGAATCGCCACGCCAGCCGGCGCGCGGCCAGCTCCTCGATCATCCCGCTGCCGACCGCCTCGTCGAGCGCCGCAAGAAGCTCCGGCTCCTCGAAGGCGGTGGCGCGGCGCACGATCTCCAGGTCGAACTCCGCTCCCGCCGTCGCCGCCACCTCGAGCAGGTCGGTGGTCCGGGGCGCCAGCCGGGAGAGGCGCTGGCTGACGACCTCGCGGACGCTCTCTGGGCTGCCGAGCTCGGCGGGCGAGCGGGTGACCCGGATCTCGCCGTCCTCGAGCTCGACAGCGCCGGTCTCGACCAGAGCGCGCCAGAGCTCGCAGACGAGGAACGGATTGCCCTCCGTGAGATCGCGGATCGCTCGTGTCAGTTCGCGGGGCTCGGAGCCGGGTTCACCGCCGCCGGCGAGCCGGACGAACTCGGCCACGTCCTCGCCCGAGAGCCCCGCCAGGCGGAGCCGGGCGACGTCGTAGCGCCGCAGGTCGGCGAGCGTCTCCGAGAGCGTGTCCGGCTTGTCGGCGTCGGTGTCACGGAACGTCGCGAGCAGCAGGGCCCGCGCATTCCCCACGCGGGCAAGATGGCGCAGGAGGAGGAGGGTGGGAGCGTCGGCCCAGTGCGCGTCCTCGAGCACCAGGAGCGCGGGCCGGCGCCTGGTGACGCCGGTCAGCAGATCGGCCACGGCCGTGTGCAGCCGGTGTCGCTCGGTATCCGGGTCGGCCTCCACCGCCGGCGCCAGGCCGTCGAGCCGCGCACCCAGGCTGGGAAGGAGGCGGGTGAGCTCGCCGCCGCCCGCGCCCAGAGCCTCGCGCAGCTCGTCGGTCTCGGTGACCCGCACCAGCTGGTCGAGCGCCTCGACAATGGGGCCGAACGGAGTGCGGACCTCGGAGTCGCAGGCGCCGTACAACACCAGGGCGCCGTCGCCCGCGGCCTCGGCGGCAAACTCGCGCACCAGCCGGCTCTTGCCCGAGCCCGGCTCCCCGCCTAGGAGTACGACCCGGCGCCCCTCGCCCTCGGCGCTCGGCATGAGCATTCGCAGGCGCTCCATCTCGGCCGACCGACCGACGAACGGAAACGTCGACGTGGGACGAAGGGGGCCAGGGAGGTCCTGCATAGTCAGATCTGATCATCCCACCCGGATGCGGGTCGGAGGGCGGGAGCAAAAGTCGGTCAGCTCGGGTCATGACAGGACCGGATGCAGCGGCCAGCCTGTCGGTGTGACCACGAAGCGATCGAGGAGGACTGGATGAGCAGTGTTGCCACAGCCGCCAGCGCCGCACGCCAGGAGCTGCGGGGATTCCAGGGAACGGTGATCGGACCGGAGGACTCCGCGTACGACGAGGCCCGCAAGGTCTACAACGGCATGATCGACAAGCGCCCGGGGCTGATCACACGTCCTACGGACCCCGATGACGTCGCGAAGGCCATCTGGTTCGCACGCGACCACGACCTGGTGCTGGCCGTTCGCGGCGGGGGCCACAACGGCGCCGGTCTCGGATCGTGCGACGACGGCGTCGTGATCGATCTCTCGCTGATGCGGGACGTCCAGGTCGACCCGCAGGCGCGGACCGTTCGCGTAGGCGGCGGCTCCACCTGGGGCGAGGTCGATCGTGCAACCAACGAGTACGGTCTCGCGACCCCGAGCGGCATCATCTCGACCACGGGCGTCGGCGGTCTCACCCTCGGAGGCGGCCTGGGCCACCTGACCCGCAAGCACGGCCTCGCGATCGACAACCTGCTCGAGGCGGAAGTCGTGCTGGCGAGCGGCGAGCGCGTGCTCGCAAGCGCCGAGGAGAACCCCGACCTGTTCTGGGCGATCAGGGGCGGCGGCGGCAACTTCGGGGTCGTCACGTCCTTCCTGTTCCGCCTCCACGAGGTGGGCACGATCGTCGGCGGGCCGACGTTCTGGCCGGTGGAGTCCGGCGCCGAGGTCCTATCGGCCTACCGCGAGTTCCTACCGCAGGCGCCGCGCGAGCTGGGCGGGTTCTTCCTGTTCGGCGCCGTGCCGCCCGCCCCGCCGTTCCCGGAGGAGATACACGGGCGAAAGATCTGCGGGGTCGTGTGGTGCTACGCAGGAGAGGACGAGGAGGCGGCCGGCGCGGCGATGGCGCCGCTGCTGGAGGCCCTCCCGGAGCCGCTGCTCCACGGGCCGCACACGATGCCGCACCCGGCCCTCCAGAGTGCCTTCGACGGGCTATACCCGGCCGGCGACCAGTGGTACTGGCGCGCGGACTTCGTCAAGGACATCCCGGATGAGGCGGTCGAGATCCACGCCCGCTTCGGCCGCGAGCTGCCGACGCCGCAGTCGACGATGCACCTGTACCCGATCGACGGAGCCGCCCATGACGTCGGTCCCTCCGACACGCCCTGGAGCTACCGCGACGCGAACTACGGCGCGGTGTTCGCGGGCGTCGATCCGGACCCGGCGAACGTCGACGCGATCCGGCGCTGGAGCATCGACTACCAGGAGGCGCTGCACCCGCACTCCGCCGGCGGCGCCTACGTCAACATGATGATGGAGGAAGGCCAGGAGCGGGTCCGGGCCAGCTACCGGGACAACTACGACCGGTTGGCCGAGATCAAGGCGGTCTACGACCCGGACAACACCTTCCACCACAATCAGAACATCCGGCCGAAGAAGTAGGAGCCGTACCTGGCCTCACCCCGGGCGACGCCGCCCGGGGTGAGCCCCGGGGGGCCGGCGAGGTAGGCTCGGCTCGGCCGCATCGAGCGAGCCGCCCCGCCAACCATGGGAAGCATCGTGCCCGCTGCCCGGAGTCCGCGCGCGCCCGCCACCGGTGTGCTGGTGGCCATCGGGCTGGCGGCTCTTCTGGCCGCGGGCATGGTGATGGCGCTCCGGCTCACCAGCGAGTTCCCGGGCGACGAGCCGGCGCTCCAGGCGGGCCTCCTGGACTGGATCGTCCTCTCGTACGTGTTCAGCGGCATCGTCGCGTGGCGGCGCCGGCCCGAGAGCCGCCTCGGGCCCCTGATGATCGCGGCGGGCTTCGCCACGTCGCTCTCCAGCCTCGCCTCTGCCAGCGGCGCCCTCCCCTTCACCCTCGGCCAGGCGATGGACCTCTTTCCCTTCGCCGTGTTCTTCCACGTGTACCTGTCCTTCCCGTCCGGTCGACTGCCGGGCGTTGCCGAGCGGGTGATCGTCGGCACGGCGTACTTCGTGGCGGTGGGGCTGGAGTTGGTGGGCCTCGCGCTCGGCGGCTTCAGGCCAGACAACGTGCTCGCGGTCGTCGACGAACCGGACCTGGCGATGACGCTCCTCGACGTCCAGCTCGTCACGCTCGCCGGGCTTGCCCTGGCCAGCATCGTCGTGCTCGTGTATCGCCGGCGCCAGTCCGGACCGCCGCTGCGCCGTTCGTCGGCGTTGCTCGTGGACTCGTTCGTCGTCGCACTGGGGATGATGATCGCGCTGCTGATCATGGGTGCCTTCTTCCAGGGCGAGGCGTTCGTCACCGTCCAGCGGGCCACGTTCTTCGTCATCGGCTGGGCGCCGGTCGCCTTTCTCATCGCGCTGCTGGACGCACGGCTCGCGCGCTCGGCGGTGGGGGATCTGCTCGTGGAGCTGCGCTCCGACCCGACGCCCCAGGACCTGCGGGAGCCGATCGCGCGGTCGCTCGGCGACCCCTCGCTCGAGCTGGCCTACTGGCTGCCTCAGTTCGGCAGCTGGAGCGATTCACAGGGCCGAGAGATGCGTCTGCCGGGCGAGGGGGAGGGGCGAGCGACCACCTTCATCGACCGCGACGGGGTGCACGTCGCCGCGCTGGTGCACGACTCGGCGCTCGAACAGGAGCCGGAGCTGCTCGATGCTGTCCGGGCGGCCGCGGCCATCGCGCTCGAGAACGGCCGGCTCCAGGCTGAGCTGCGAGCCCGACTCGAGGAGCTCGAGGGGTCTCGAATCAGGGTGATCGAGGCCGGTCAGGAGGAGCGCAAGCGACTCGAGCGCAACCTTCACGACGGCGCCCAACAGCGCTTGATAGCCCTGTCACTGGAGCTGGGGCTGATGGGCACCAAGCTGAACGGCGACCCGGAGGCACTGGCGCGAATCGAGCAGGCCCGGGCCGAGATCGCGGTCTCGCTCGACGAGCTTCGCGACGTGGCCCGCGGCCTGCATCCGGCGGTGTTGAGCGGCCACGGGCTGGCCGTCGCGCTCCAGTCGCTCGCCGCCACCTCGGCCGTCCCGGTGACCCTTCGCGTCGAGGTCGAGGACCGCCTGGACGAGGCCGTCGAGGTGGCCGCCTACTACGTGGTCTCCGAGAGCCTGACCAATGTCGCCAAGCACGCCCAGGCCGGCTCGGCCTCGGTCGAGGTGGTGCGGCGCGACGGCGACCTCGTCATAGAGGTGGTCGACGACGGCGTCGGCGGCGCCGACACCGAGCGCGGCTCAGGGCTGCGCGGGCTCGCCGATCGCGTCGAGGCGCTCGGTGGAAGTCTGCGGGTGTGGACGCCCCGCGGCGGCGGCACCCGCGTCCGGGCGGAGCTGCCGTGCGAGTAGCGATCGCGGAGGACAGCGTCCTGCTTCGGGAGGGCATCGCGAGGCTGCTCGGCGACGCCGGCCTCGACGTGATCGCTCAGTGCGGCAGCGCGGACGAGCTGATGGTCAAGGTCAACAGCTACGAGCTCGACGTCGTGATCGTCGACATCAGGCTGCCCCCCAGCCACACCGACGAGGGGCTGCGGGCCGCGCTCGAGATCCGCGAGAAGCATCCGGAGGTCGGCGTGCTCGTCCTCTCCCAGTACGTCGAGGTCGGGCTCGCGATGAAGCTGCTCGCCGACTCGGCGGAACGCACCGGCTACCTGCTCAAGGACCGCATCACCGAGGTCGACGAGTTCGTCGACGCCGTGCGCAGGGTCGCCGCGGGCGGTTCGGCGCTCGACCCGATCATCGTGTCGACGATGCTCTCCCGCCGGCGGAGCGACGATCCGCTGACCGAGCTGACGCCCCGCGAGCGCGAGGTGCTGGAGCTGATGGCCACCGGCAGCTCGAACCAGGGCATCGCCGAGAAGCTCGTGATCACCCAGCGGGCGGTGGAGAAGTACGTCTCGTCGATCTTCGGCAAGCTCGGCCTGCCGTCGACGGGCAGCGAGTCGCGGCGAGTGCTCGCAGTCCTGCTGTTCCTGAGTTCCTAGGGCCTTCCCGGCCGATACACCAGAAAACCGCCCCCCTGGATGCCAGGCCTCTGGCTAGGCGCGGCGCCCGCGCCCGGCGAGGCTCGACCCGTCCGCTCAACAAGGGGGAGAGGTCATGAGGACTCGCATCATCCAGGACCCACCGGAGCCCGAGACGGCCCGCGTAGAGGAGGCGGGCCCCGAGGAGAAGTTGACGCTGGCGGAGCGCATCGGGCGCTGGAGCGCTTCGCATCGAAAGCTGGCGATCTGGGGCTGGGTGGCGCTGGTCCTCGTGCTGGTCGGTGTCGTGATGAACGCGAAGGTGATCGAGACCCAGCGCCTGACGAGCGCCGAGCAGGTGGCCGGCGAGGCCGGCGAGGCCGAGCGGGCGCTCGACGCCTCCGGCCTCAGCCCGACGGAGGAGATCGTGCTGATCGAGAGCGAGGAGCTCACCGTCGACGATCCGGCGTTCGCCGCCGTGGTCGCCGAGACAGAGCAGTCGCTGAAGCGGACCGAGCACGTCGCGAACGTGCGCTCACCGGGCGCCGGTTCGATCTCGGAGGACCGGCACTCCGCGTTCGTGCAGTTCGAGGTGACCGGCGACGAGAAGGACATCAACACGAACCTGGAGCCGAGCGGTGGGACGGTCGCCGCGCTGCAGGCGGCGCACCCGGAGTTCCAGATCGATCAGTTCGGCGACGGAAGCGCGAACAAGGCGATCAACGACACGCTCAACGCGGACGTTGCCAGCGCGGGCAAGCTCTCGCTGCCGATCACCCTGCTGGTCCTGCTCGTGGCCCTCGGAGCGCTGGTGGCGGCGAGCGTCCCGCTGGTGCTCGCGCTCACGTCCGTGATGGCGACGATGGCCGTCGTGGCGATCCCGAGCCAGGTGTTCCCGCTCGGCGGCAACACCGACGCGCTGATCCTGCTCATCGGACTCGCGGTCGGGGTCGACTACGCGCTCTTCTACATGCGCAGGGAGCGTGAGGAGCGAGCCGCCGGTCGCAGCACCCGGGAGTCGCTCGAGGTCGCGGCACGAACCTCGGGCCGGGCGGTGATGATCTCAGGCTTCACCGTGGTGATCGCGATGGCCGGCATGTTCATCACGGGCGACGCGACGTTCATCTCCTTTGCCGTGGCGACCGTGAGCGTGGTGTTCGTTGCGATGTTCGCGACGCTGGCGGTGCTGCCGGCGGTGCTCGCCTGGCTGGGCGACCGGATCGAGAAGGGCCGCATCCCCTTCACCCGCAGCCGCCCGCCCGCCGGGGAGTCGAGGTTCTGGGCGTCGGTCGTCAACGGCGCCATGCGGCGGCCGGTGCTCTCGATAGTGCTCGCCGGCGGCCTGCTGCTGGCTCTCGCGATCCCGGGGCTCGGCATGAACGTGGTCCAGACCGGGACCGACGACCTGCCGAGGGACCTCCCGGCTGTCCAGACCTACGACCGCTACCGGGAGGCGTTTCCCTCCGAGGCCAACGGGGTCGGAGTGGTCGTGGAGGCAGACGACGTGACGCAGGGTCCGGTTGCGGCCGGCATCGACGAGCTCGTCCGCCAGGCGGAGGCCTCGGAGACGCTGCTCGAGGGCACGGAAGTCAAGGTGAGCGAGGACGGCACGGTGGCGAGCGTCGAGATCCCGACACTCGGCACCGGTACCGACGACGAATCGATGCAGGCGCTGGCCGAGGTTCGCGAGGAGCTCGTTCCGGCGACCGTCGGCGCGGTGGACGGCGCCACCGTCTCCGTCACCGGCTCGGCCGCACAGTCGAGCGACTTCAGCGACCTGCTGAGCACGCGGATGCCGCTGGTCTTCGCGTTCGTGCTCGGGCTCGCCTTCCTGCTGATGCTGGTCACGTTCCGCTCGGTCGTGATCCCGCTCAAGGCGATCGTGCTCAACCTACTGTCGGTGGGCGCCGCCTACGGGATCCTGGTCCTGGTGTTCCAGAAGGGCTGGGGCGAGGAGCTGCTGGGCTTCGAGTCCAACGGAGGGGTCACCAACTGGCTGCCGCTGTTCCTGTTCGTGATCCTCTTCGGCCTCTCGATGGACTACCACGTGTTCATCCTGACCCGTGTGCGCGAGGCCTACGACCGGGGGCTCGACACGGAGCAGGCCGTGCGTCGCGGGATCGCCGGGAGCGCCGGCACGGTCACGGCGGCGGCGGTCGTGATGGTGCTCGTGTTCAGCGTGTTCGCGACACTCTCCTTCATCGACTTCAAGGAGATGGGAGTCGGGCTGGCCGCCGCGATCCTGATCGACGCCACGATCATCCGTGGGGTCCTGCTGCCCGCGACGATGAAGCTGCTCGGAGATTGGAACTGGTGGCTGCCGAGATCGCTGCAGTGGCTGCCGCGGATCAGACAAGAGGCGACGGCCTGACGGGGAACGTGGAGCGGCGGGCGCCCAGGCGCGCGCCGCCGGCCGTCCGAAAGGAGACACGATGCTGATCACCACCATGAACGACCTTCCCGGCTACCGCATCGACGAGGTGCACGGCGAGGTGTTCGGGCTCACCGTCCGCTCACGCCACGTCGGCTCGCAGCTCGGCGCGGCCGCCAAGTCGCTCGTCGGCGGAGAGCTCAAGGGGATGACCAAGATGCTCGCCGAAGGCCGCGAGGACGCCACCCGGCGCCTGATCGAGGAGGCGGAGGCCAAGGGAGCCAACGCGATCATCGCCTTCCGCTTCGACACCTCGGAGCTCGGCGGTACCTGGACCGAGATCTGCGCGTACGGAACGGCGGTGCAGGCCACGCGCGCGGAGTGACGCGAGGGCGGCGCGCGTGAGGCGGCTGACCTACTAGGGCGCCGGCGTCCGCAGCCGCACCGGGCGCCCGTCCAGCGTCCCGCGCATCCTGGCCAGGGCGCGCGTCTTCAGGATCGGCCAGGCCAACCGCAGACGCCCGCGGACCTCGCCGCGCAGCCGCAGGCGCGCGCTGACCCTGCTGCGGCGCCGGTCCCAGAGCCTCGGCCACAGCCGAGGGGGAGGTTTGGCTCCATCGGCCAGCGGGCATATGTGTATGAGTCACACATTAATTTCCCGGAGCAGGGAGACAACGATGAGCACCCAAGCGCAAGGCAGCTTCAAGATCGAGTCCTGGGACGAGCAGCCGTACGTCGAGACCGAAAGCGGCGGCAAGCTCACCCGCGCGAGCGTCAAACAGTCGTTCGACGGCGACATCGAGGGCGATGGCCGAGCGGATTGGCTCATGTGTTACCGGCCCGACCAGACCGCCGACTTCGTCGGGTTCGCACGTGTCGTGGGGCGCGTCGGCGAGCGCTCGGGCAGCCTGGTGCTCGAGAGCAGCGGCAGCTTCGACGGCAAGGAGGCGAAGGGCCCCCTGACGATCGTCGCCGGGTCGGGCACGGGCGACCTGGAGGGGATCGCCGGGGAGGGAGAGCTGGTGGCGCCGTTGGGGGGCGAGCCCAGCGTGTCGCTCAACTACCGCTTCGACTGAGCGCCTTGGCGACCCAGGCGGAGAGCGGTCACACCGCCAACCTCCTCGGCGCGCTCGCGCTGGTGGTGCACGATCGCCTCTCGGAAGCGCTGGCCGACACCCTGGGCGAGAGCGAGACCGCGGCTGCCGCGCTCTCCTCGCTGGACCACTTCCTCGATCGACCGACGATCGATCTGCTGCGCCGCGTGCTCGGCCTCACGTCGTCGGGAACGGTGCGGCTGGTCGACCGTCTCGAGGAAGAGGGGTACCTGGAACGCGGGGAGGGGAGGGACCGCCGCACCACCGCGGTGAGGCTCACGCGCTCGGGCCGCCGCGCCGCGCGGCGCGTCACGGCGGCCCGAGGTGACGTGCTGGAGGGGGCCCTGTCGACGCTGTCCGAGGACGAGCGCAGACAGCTCGACTTCCTGCTGTCCCGCCTGCTGGTCGGGATGATGCGCGGTCCCGGCGCGGAGCGGTTCATGTGCCGGCTGTGCGACGCGCGGGCCTGCGGGCACGCGGAGGGCCGCTGCCCCGTATACGGCGCCCTGGCTCAGTCCTCGGTCTCGCCCGGCTCCTCGTCCGCGAGGATGCGGTAGAGCGAGCGGCGTGCCTCCGTGAGGATCTCCTTCGCCCGGGCGAGCTGCGCGTCGTCGCCCGCCATCGCCACCTGATAGGAGGCGGCGGCCAGCTGGGTGACCAGCGAGCGCACCTCGAGGCGGCCCTCGCCGAAGCCCTCGGCGGACTTGGTCCACGGCTCGCCGAGCTGTTCACGCCGCTCCTCGACGTGGGCGCGGCCTTCGTCTGTTAGTTCGTAGGGCGTGCGGCCCTCCCCGGCCTGGGGCCGGATCAGACCCTCGTCCTCGAGCAGAGCCAGCGTCGGGTAGACC
This sequence comes from uncultured Thermoleophilaceae bacterium, assembly GCA_963821275.1. Taxonomy (GTDB): domain Bacteria; phylum Actinomycetota; class Thermoleophilia; order Solirubrobacterales; family Thermoleophilaceae; genus JACVRW01. Next base: position 314,351 of record CAWGDF010000001.1, on the reverse strand, counting down.
GAGCCCGGGCTCGGCCGCCAGGCGCCTTCCGAGCGCCGCTCGATCTCAGCCATCAGGCCGTAGCCGGTCATCGCGCCCTCGTCGAGCAGGACGAGCACCGCCGCGCGAACGTCGCCGCGGCGCATTCGCCGCCGCCGCTCTCCGCCGGGCCAGCCCCAGCCGCCGTGCATGCCGTGCCGGTGCCCTCTCATCGGGCCCCAGCCTCTCCCGTGGCGGCCGCGCAGACCGCCGCCCTTGAACTCGTGCCGATGCATCGATGCCTCCTATCTTTGACGGTCACGATGCATCAACGATATATCGCTATGTCGCGAGTGTCAAGGCGTCGGATCCCTGGCTCCCGAGAGGCGATCAATCTCTCCTCTCGGCGGGTGAGGCGACGGCCGCATTGTGACCACCGGGAAGGGCTCGGCGTGTTGTGGCGCGAACTCCACCTCTGTGAGCAAGGGCGATCCCACCGAGTTCGCGATTCGGCTCTCCTCGATCGACGAGCTGTTCTGGCCGCTCGATGCTGCGCCGGTCGCCCGCCGGGATCTGTCCGCAGACGTCCGCTGGGCGCTTCTGGACGACTGGGAGACGGTGCGCCACAACCCCCCGCAGTTCCTGACCATCTATGCGCCCGCCGCGGACCGCGAGCGCACCGACGAGGCCGCGGTTCGCGCGTCCATTCACCGGAGCCTGCGGGCGGCCTCGGGGCCGCTCAGCGCCATCGACCCGCTGTCCCGCCACCAGAAGATCGCCGCCCGCCTTGGGATCGTGGTGCTGTTCGCCACGATCCTCGTGTCCAGCGCACTGGATCACGTCAGTGATCACGTGCTGGTCCAGGGCATCTCGCAGGCGATCGTGGTGGTCGGCTGGGTGGCCGTCTGGACCCCGGCGGCGCGGTTCGTGGTCGAGGTGATGCCCCACGTGTTCAACCGCCGGCGTTTCAGCGAGTTCGCCGACATCGACGTGCGTTTCGTTTGGGTTTAGTTTTCCGGACATGAGCGGCTTCCTCTCCCGTGGGTTCACCCGGCGCCGCCGGCCCGCGCCCGAAGGGCTCGGCGACCGCCTCCCCCCGGGCCAGTACGCGGAGTCCGGGTTCCCGGTTCTCACCGCCGGGCCCACCCCGGCCATTCGGCCCGAGGAGTGGGGCTTCCGGGTGGACGGGATGGTGCGACGGCAGCGGGAGTGGGACTGGGAGGACTTCCATCGCCTGGCCTTCGAGGACGTGCCCTGCGACATCCACTGTGTGACCAAGTGGTCCAAGCTCGGCACCAGCTTCCGCGGCGTGCCCGTCGAGGCGCTCCTGTCCGAGGCGGATCCCCAGGGCGAGTTCGCGATCGCCTTCTCCTACGGCGGTTACACCACCAACCTCCCGCTCGCGGACCTTCGAGGCGGGCGCGCGTGGGTGGTGACCGAGCACGAGGGGGAGCCGCTTCCACGCGAGCACGGCGGTCCGGCCCGGCTGCTCGTGCCCCACCTGTACTTCTGGAAGAGCGCCAAGTGGCTCGCGGGGCTGCGGGTGATGGACCACGACGAGCCCGGCTTCTGGGAGAGGAACGGCTACCACAACCGCGGCGACCCCTGGAAGGAAGAGCGCTATTGGAGCGACTGACGCCGGTTGAGCAGCGAGCACCCGGCCGCTGGCAGATCGGAACGGTCACGGCGATCAGGGACGAGACGCCGCGCGTCAAGTCCTTCCGCATCGAGCTGCCGATGTGGATGGCGCACCTGCCGGGCCAGCACTACGACGTCCGGCTGACCGCGCCCGACGGCTATCAGGCTCAGCGCTCCTACTCGATCGCCTCCTCCCCGCTGGACGAGGGCGAGATCGAGCTGACAATCGACCGCCTTGACGACGGCGAGGTATCGCCCTACTTCCACGACGTCGTGGTGGTGGGCGACCAGGTCGAGGTGCGGGGCCCCTTCGCCGCCTACTTCGTCTGGCGCGGCGAGGCACCCGTCCTCCTGGTGGGCGGCGGCTCCGGCGTGGTGCCGCTGATGGCGATCCTGCGCCACCGCCGCCGCACCATGCCCGAGCTCCCCATGCGGCTCGTCTACTCGGTGCGCGGCCCGGACGACGTGATCTACGCCGACGAGCTGGGCGACGAGGCCCTGGTCACCTATACACGCGAGGCGCCGGCTGATTGGTCGGGCCCGCGCGGTCGCATCGACGCGGATCTGATCGCTGCGGCCGGGCTGGACGCCGGGACGGCGTTCGTGTGCGGCTCGAACGGGTTCGTCGAGTCGGCCACCCGCCTGCTGCTCGAGGCCGGCTACGAGCCGGAGCGGATACGGACCGAGCGCTTCGGCCCGACGGGCCCATGAGCCAGCTCGCCCGCTACGGACAGATGGTCGCCCACGAAGGGCGCGGCCGGGAGCTGGCCGCCCGCATGCTGGCCGCCGCCGAGGAGCTGACCGGCGACCCCGGCTGCCTGCTGTACCTGGTCAACCGTTCGGCCGGCAACCCGGACGAGGTCTGGATCACGGAGCTGTGGCGGAGCCAGGCCGACCTCGACGCTGCGATCGATCGGATCCGGGGCAGCGAGGAGGTCGCGGCGGTGCTGAGCCTGGTCGCGGAGCACGAGATGGTCGAGCTCGAGGCCCTGGGGGGCAAGGGCCCGGCCGCGGACTGAGCTCCTACGCCGGCCGGCGCTCGGCGAGCACCACCCGCGCGCCGTGCTCGGGGATCATCGTCACGTTTCGGTGGCGAGCGTGTTCCGGCGCGGGGTCAGGCGCGAAGAGGTCCGTGCGCCGGGCGATCGCCTCGAGCACCACACGCTGTTCGGCCATGGCCAGCGACGCGCCCAGGCAGCGGCGGATCCCGCCCCCGAACGGAATCCAGGTGTACGTGCCGGGCTTGCGGCCGACGAAGCGCTCGGGACGGAACGAGAAAGGATCCGGGTACACGTCGTCGCGGTGGTGGACCAGCAGAATGCTGATCAGCACCGAGGCGCCGGCCGGCACCCGGTACTCGCCGAGCTGCCAGGGCACGGTCACGCTGCGGCCGATGACCGGGATGACCGGGCGGGCGCGCATGCCCTCGTGGATCGTCGCCTCGAGGTAGCCCTCGGGGTCCTCGCCCGAGCGCACGGTCTCGCGCAGCCGGTCGTAGCTCGCCGGCGTGCGCAGCAGGCGCTCGAGGATCCAGGCCAGGGAGTTGGCCGTGGTCTCGTGGCCCGCGAGCACGAGCGTCAGCAGCTCGTCGCGCAGCTCCTTGTCCGTGAGGCGCTCCCCGTCCTCGGTCTCGGCGTCGAGCAGGAGCGAGAGGATGTCGGCGCCCCGGGCAGCGTCGGGCTGGGAGCGGCGAGCCGCAATCACCCTGTAGACGTGGCGGTCGAGGTAGCCGAGAACGGCCCGGATGGCGCCCACCGGCTCGTGGCGCCCGAGGTTGAGCAGCTCGGCCACTTGCGCCTCGGGACGGGTGGAGAGGGCGAGCACCAGGCGCACCGCCCGGCGAAGCCCGTGCTCACGGGTGCCACGCGCCGGGCGCCTCTCGATCCCGAAGATCCCGGCCATGATCACGTCCAGGGTCACGGCCTGCATGCGCGGCGCGAGGGGGAAAGGTCGCCCCAGCGGCCAGCGCTCGATCTCCCTGTCGGCGGCCTCGGCGATCATCTCGACGTAGCGCTCGACGGCCTCGCCGTGGAAGGGCGGAAGCAGCAGCTTGCGCTGACGCATGTGCCGCGGGCCGGTCGCCGTCAGCACCGAGTTGGGCCCGACGATCGGCCGCAGCGGCGACTCGCCGGTGAGCGACGGCGCCTGCTCGGGTCTGGCGGTGAACAGCGACTTGAGGTGGTCCGGGTGACTGGTCACCGCGATCACGTCGCGGTTGATCATCCCCCTCATGCGGAAGACCTCGCCCAGCTCTCGCCGCGCGCGGAAGACGAACTCGATCTGGCGGATGCTGAAGCGGAGGGTCTGGAGCTGACGCGGCGCTCCGATCGCCGGCGGCAGCGCCTCGGGCGCGTCGGCGGCGGCGGGCCCGGCCGGGGACGCCGGCGCATAGCCGGAGGGGAACTCGAATCTCGGCTGGGCGGCGCTGATCGCTATTGAATTAGCGTACAACAAGATTTTAGCCTGGCGGCGAACCTCCCGCCTACAGTGGAGCCCGTGACCGCCCCGGCCCGCACCCGGCTGGCCGTCGACGTCCGCCGCGAGCAGCTGCTCGACGCGGGCGTGGAGCTGTTCGCCGAACGCCCCTACGAGGACGTGTCGATCGACGAGATCGCCGCCGCCTGTGGGGTCTCGCGCGGTCTGCTCTACCACTACTTCGGCGGCAAGCGCGACTTCTACGTGGCCTCCATCCGGCACGCTTCGGAGCGGCTCCGCGAGGCCGAGCCCGATCCCGCCCTGCCGCCGCTCGAGCAGCTGCGCCAGGGCCTGCGCCGCTACTTCGAGACCGTCGCCGAGCGGCCCGGCGCCCACGCCGCGCTGCGACAGGCCGCGGCGGGTGACCCCGAGATCGCGGCGATCATCGAGGAACGCCGCCAGGCCTTCGTCCAGCGCGTGCTCGCGGGCATCCCCGGCGCCGGCGGCGAATCACCGCTCATGGGCATCACGGCCCGGTCTTGGATCGGCTCGGTGGAGGTGGCCACCCTGGAGTGGATCGAGCGCCGCGACGTCGAGCTCGACGAGCTGGTCGAGATACTCGCCCAGGCGTTGATCGCGGCGACGCTGGCGGCGGCCAGGCTCGATCCCGCGATCAGACTCCCTCCAGACGTGGCGGACTACCAGGAGGGTCTGTCCTAGGGTCCCGGCGCCCAGGAGGACGTCCGCTACGGCGGCGGGGGGATCAGGTTCACCAGCTTTGTGATGCGGGTCACGTCCTCGCCCCGGCAGCCGGTGGTGGGGCACACGAACGAGACGGTGCAGTTGCCGCGGGTCACGAAGTCGCGCTCGCCCCGTACCAGGATCCCCTCGACGCGGTGGGTCCGGGAGTTGAACACCGGCGACCCCGAGTTGCCGCCGTAGGTGTCCAGGTTGGCCACGAAGAAGGGGTTCGGCGTGTTGTCACGCACGATGGCGTTGCCCGCGAGCTTCGCCGGCAGCCCCACCGGATGGCCGATCACGTGGACACGCGCGCCGCGGCCGATCCGTCGCCGGCGGCGCACCGGCGCGGGCCGGTGCCCGGTGACGCGGCGGTCGAGCCGGACCACCGCCCAGTCCAACCCCGCCTGGGTCATCTGCCGGCCCAGGAGCCGGCGGCCGCTGTAGATCTCGCTGTTGGGGATCGGCCCGGGCGGCTGGGTGGCGCTCACCATCCTGAAGCCGAACACGAAGCGGATGTCCCTCAGCACCGCCGTGGTGGGCGGGTCCACGCAGTGGCCGGCTGTGACCACCACGTCGGGCGCCACGAGGAAGCCGCTGCAGAACGCACCAACCGGCTGCCGGCGGAAGGGCTCGCTGCTGCACAGGTCGTTCGCTGTCCCGAACTGCTCGGTCTGCAGCGTCGAGGTGCCGTCGCCGTTGTCGCGAACGCTGTCCTTCTCGAACAGGGCCACCACGCAGTCGGAGTCCTTGAGCAGAGCGTCGTTGGTGATTTCGAAGATGTCCTTGCGGTCGTCGGTGCCGTATATGACCTTCTGGCGCTCGTAGAGGACGCTGGCGAGCGTCTCGGTGTCCACGTCGGCCAGGGCGGGGTTGAGGAAGTCCTCCTCCGCCTCGTCCTCGGCCTCGTCCGACGGCAGCTCGGGCTCGTCCTCGTCGCGGGCGTCCTCCTCCCGCGCTCGCAGCTCCAGGAGCAGGTCGTCGGCTGAGAACTCATCCAGGTTCGGTGGCATGCCGCCTCGCTTCGTGCTCGGGTGGGTAGATCCGAACACAAGCCGGTGAGCCGTGTCAATGGAGGAGGAACGGATGGCCCCGTATACCGTCGTGAATCTGAGAGAGGTGGAGGACCAGGCGCCCCGTTTCGGCTACGCCCCCAACGTCGAGGCGCGCTTCGCCCGGGTGCCGCTCGAGCTCGAGAACTCGGGAATCAGCCACTTCCGGTTCGCGCCCGGCTTCCGTATGCCCTTCGGGCACCGCCACGGAGAGCAGGAGGAGATCTACGTGGTCGTGCGAGGCAGCGCGCTGATGAAGCTCGAGGACGAGCTGGTCGAGCTGAGAGAGTGGGACGCGGTCCGGGTGCCGGGGGCGACCACCCGCGGCATCGAGGCCGGGCCGGACGGCGTGGAGGTGCTGGCCTTCGGAGCGCCGAACACCGAGGGCCGCGACCTCGAGCTGGAAGCGGACTTCTGGTCCGAGTAGTCAGGGCCGGTTGCGGCCGAAGAGGTCGTGCGCCTGGACCCACTCCTCCGCCACGATCGCCGATCCCAGCGACAGCTCGCCGCAGAGCACGGTGGCGGCGATGATCTCGGCGAACTTGAGCACCTTGCCCGTCCCGTAGCAGCCCATCAGCTCGAGGCACTCGCGCTGGGTGGCCAGCCCCGTCCCCCCGCCGTAGGTCGCGACGATGAGGGAGGGGATCGTGACCGAGAAGTAGAAGTCGCCGTTCGACCGCAGCTCGCCGTAGTTGAACGCCGCGGAGGACTCGGCGACGTTGGCGACGTCCTGCCCGGTGGCGATGAACGTCGCGGTGATCCCATTGGCCGAGTGGGCGCCGTTGTTGTTCGCGCCCGACATGAAGCCGCCCAGGTTCGACACGAGCCGGGCCCGCCAGAGCAGCTCCGGGTCGGCGTGCATGATGTCCTGGATCAGGTCGCGGGGGATGGTGGCCTCGGCCACCACACGCTTCCCGCGCGTGTGGAGCATGTTGACCTGCGAGCTCTTCTTGTCGGTGGCGAAGTTGGACTCGAGGAAGTAGTGCTCGAGCTTCGGGTAGTTGGCCCGGATCCACTCACACGCCACCGCGGTGGCCTTGCCGGTGAGGTTCTGGCCCGCGGCGTCGCCGGTCGTGTAGTTGAAACGGCAGAAGACGATGTGGCTCGCGGTGTACTTCTCGATGTCCCGCAGGCGGCCGGTGCGGGTGGTGCTCTCGGCGATCTCCGTGACCTCGTCGAAGTGCTCGTCGAGCCAGGCGGCGAAATCGCGCGCCTCGCGCGCGCTCTCGAACAGGAACGCGGGGGCGCGTTGCATGGCGTCGTCCATGACCGTAGTCAGGACGCCTCCGGCCTCGCGCAACAGGCGCATGCCACGGTTGTAGCTGGCCACCAGCGTTCCCTCGGCGGTGGCCAGCGGGACGTAGAACTCACCCTCTGCGTGCTCACCGTGCACGAGCAGGGGGCCGGCCACGCCGAGCGGGACCTGCGCCACGCCGATGAAGTTCTCGATGTTGCCCTGAGCCAGCGCGGGGTCGAAGGAGCCCTCGGCCACGTGCTCGAGCTGCACCCCGGTGCGCTCGCGCAGGAACTCTCGGCGACCGGATGCGGCCTCGAGCGTGTAGTCGTTATCGCGGCTGCGCGGGATCTTCGAGTCCGTCTGGTGGACCGTCATCGCTCTCCTCGTTGTGGGCTCCAGGGAGAGTGTGCCCAGTCGCGACCGGTTCTTGTCGTCAGCCCGGCTGCTCGCGCGGGCACCAGTAGGTCGTGCGCCCGCCCACCGTCGCCCGCTCCAGAGCCGCTCCGCAACGCGGGCAGATGCCGCCGCGATGGCGATGCGGGATCAGGTCGCCGGTATGGACGCCGCCCCGTCGGACCGCACGGCGCGTGGCCGCCCGCAGGTCACGGCGAAGACGGTCGAGCTCTTCCGGTGACAGCGAGCCCGTCTCGCGGAGCGGGGACAGCCGCGCTCGCCACAGCGCCTCGTCGGCGAGCAGATTGCCCACGCCCGCGATCACCGCCTGGTTGAGCAGCCGCGCCTTCAGCGGCGCCCGGCCACGACCGACCCGCGCGCGGAACTCGCCCCGCGAGACCTCGGCGACGTCCGGACCCACGCGGGAGAGGTCCGGGTCGAGCACAACCCGGCCCAGGCGGCGCTTGTCGCGAAGCGCGAGCGAGCCGCCGTCCGCGAAGTGGATCACGAAGCGGTCCCAGCCCCGCGTCGAGGCGCTCTCGTCGAGCACGACCCGGCCCGACATCCCGAGGTGGACCCCGAGCGACGGCCCCCGATCGGTCTCCAGCCACATGGCCTTGCCGCGACGCCGGGCCGAGACGAGCGTGGCGCCTTTCAGGGCGGCGTCGATCTCACCGGGCGCGTGCGGGCGGCAGACCCAGGTGTCGCCGTCCTCGACCCCGGTCACGGTCCGGCCGAGGGCGCGGGACTCGATCAGCCCGCGGGCACGCTCGACCTCGGGAAGCTCCGGCATCGGACTGGGTACGGGCTACGGCCCGGCGGCGACCGCGGTGGGCGCTAGCAGAGTTGCTCGGCGGGTGACGATCACGGCGGCGCCCGCCGCTCCCACCGCCACGGCGAGCAGCACCGCGCCCGTCCAGGACCAGGACTCGACCAAGGCACCGCTGGTGGCGGCGCCCAGCGCCACTCCGGCAACGAGGGCGGTGAGCGGCCAGGTGAACGCCTCGGTCGCCGTCTCGGGCGGCGCGACCCGTCCCACCAGCTCGTTGCGGGAGGCGATCAGCGGCGCGATCGGGAGGCCGGCGAGGATGGCCAGGAGCGCCATTGTGAGCGGTGAGGTGGCGGCCACGAGCGCGAGGCAGCCGAGCGGCAGCAGACAGGCGAGGCGCAGGTGTACGTCGACCAGCGGCGCCTCCCGCTGGCGGGCCCCGTAGAGCAGGCCCGCCGCGCCGCTTGCGGTCGACCACACGGCGAGGAGAACACCGGCCAGCTCCTTGGCGCCCTCCTCCTGGCTGAAGGCGGGCAGCACGACCTCGATGGCCCCCAGGCAGAAACCCACCGGCAGGCTCGCCAGCACCAGCGTGCGCAGGCCGGGAGCGGCGAGCGCGCCCAGGCCCAGGACTCGCCCGCCGGCCTCTCCGCGCTCGGGCCCGCTGCGTCCGCGCAGCCCCGCGAGCAGGAGCGTGGTGCCGGTGAGCACACACGCTGCCGAGACGACCAGCGCGTACTGCGCCCCCATCGTGGCCACGATCGCCGTCGTAACGAGCGGGCCAACCACGAAGATGATCTCGATCAGGACCGAATCGAGCGCGAAGGCGCTGGGGATCAGCCGCGGGCGCGCCTCCAGCAGGTAGGGCCAGCGCGAGCGCAGCACCGAGGAGAGAGGAGGAATGGCAGCGCCCGCCAGCAGCGCCGCCAGGGCGATCGCGGCCGGGGGCGTCCCGGCGGCGCCCAGCACCCACACCAGCAGGAGGCCAGCGGCATGAGCGGCGGCCAGCGGCAGCAGGGTTCCCTCCCCGCGGCGGTCGACCAGACGCCCCTGCAACGGCGCTCCGGTGGCGCTGCCGAGCGCGAGCGCGCCGGTGCACAAGCCGGCCGCGGCGAACGAGCCGGTGACCTCGCGCACGTAGAGCAGGATCGCCAGGCCGCTGATCCCGATCGGGAGGCGTCCGACCAAGGTGGCAAGCACCAGCAGGGCGACCCCCGGGCTGCGGAGGATGCGCAGGTAGACGCTCACCCCTCTGAGCATGGCAGCCTGCACCCAGCCGGGGCCTGGTAGCTTGGCCGCCGGTGCGGGTGCTCGTCCTCAGTGTCCTGGCCGCGGTGCTCGCGACCGCCTGGGGAGCGCCTTCGGCCTCGGCCGCCAACCGCTGGATCAAGCCACAGCCGCTCAACATCGCCCACCAGGGCGGCGAGGACGAGTTCCCCTCGAACACCATGTACGCCTTCCGTAAGGCGGTGGCCGCCGGTGCGGACATGCTGGAGCTGGACGTCGGGGTGACCCGGGACAGGCGGGTGGTGGTCATGCACGACACCACGGTGAACGGCAAGACCAACGGTCGCGGCACGGTCGCGTCGAAGACGCTGCGGCAACTGCGGCGGCTCGACGCCGCCTACTGGTTCTCGCCGCGCGAACCCGACCACTACGACCACGGCCGGCCGCGCTCGGCCTACCCCTTCCGGGGAGTGGCCCGCGGCCGCCGCAAGCCGCCCTGCGGGTTCTCGGCCGCGGACTTCCGGATTCCCACGCTGCGTCAGGTGATGAGGGCCTTCCCCGACACCCCCATCAACATCGAGATCAAGGGACGCACGCCCGCCGAGGAGGACGCCGAGTACGTCCGCAACGCCGAGGTGCTGGCCCGGCTGCTGCGCACGACGCGGCGCCGGGACCTGATCGTGGTGTCGTTCAAACAGGCCGCCGTGGAGCGTTTCCACGAGCTGGTCCCGCGGATCGACGTAGCCCCCGGCGTCGACGGTGTGGCGGGCTGGCTCCTGGGGGGAGCCTCCCCCGGCGAGGGCGTGGCCGCCTTCCAGGTGCCGATCACCACCCGGGTCGGCGGGAACCTTCTCGAGGTGACCACCAAGGAGAACGTCGCCCGGGCCCACCGCGAGGGCTACGCCTGGCAGAACTGGTTCTCGGGCGACGACCGCGACGCGCCCGGCAGCTGGCGCCGGCTCGTGCGGCTGTGCGTCGACGGCATCATGACCGCCGAGCCCGTCCGGCTTCAAAGGGTGCTGCGCAACGCCCGCCGCCCGCCCGGCTGCCGGTAGCTTCTGGAGCGTGGAGCCCGACGCCGCCGAGATCCGCGTGGTCGGCTGCCTCGTCGAGAAGCAGCGGACCACACCCGACGTCTACCCGCTGACCCTGAACACCCTGCGCCTGGCCTGCAACCAGTCCACCAACCGCGATCCGGTCGTGGATTACGACGAGAGCGAGATCAAGGGCGCCCTCGACCGCCTGATACAGCGCAAGTGGGCCACACTCGCGAGCTGGTCGAACCGGCGAGCGATGAAGTACCGGCACACTCTCGACAGCGCGCTCGGGCTGTCGGCCGCCGAGATAGCCCTCGTCTGCGTGCTGATGCTGCGCGGGCCCCAGACGCCGGGAGAGCTCAAGCAGCGCACGGAGCGGCTGTACGGCTTCGCGGGGATGGCTGAGCTCGAGGACAGCCTGAGCGGGCTGGTCCAGCGCGGGCTGGCGGTGCGGCTCGGGCGCCGGCCCGGCCAGCGCGAGGAGCGCTTCGCGCAGCTTCTCGAGGGCGACGGAGAGACCGAGGCTGCCGTGTCGCCGCCGGCCTCGGTGGCGCGGCCCGAGCCCGCTGGGCTGGAGGAGCGGGTCACTGCGCTCGAGGCCGACGTGGCCGACCTGCGGGCGGACATCCGGCGCCTGCGCGACGAGCTGGGCTCGTGACGGTTCCCCGGCCCGGCATGCTCGCCCGCGGGCCCTGGACCCCGGAGCAGGTTGGGGTCCGCTGGCACGACGAGCCCTACGAGCCGCCCGCCGACGTGGATCGTCGCGCCGACGACGCGGTGAAGAGCCTGCGCGCCCGCGGTTCGCCGGCGCACGACGGCATGGCCACACGGCTCGCCGGCTGGGAGGCCCGCGACGAGCGGCTCGAGCTGGTGCTGCAGCCGGCCCGCTGGGCGCTGCGGCTCGTCGAGGACTCGGACGCGGACAGCCTCACCGCTCTGTGCGTCGTACGCACCGCCGATGGACGCTGGCTTGCCGGCCGGCGGGCTAGCTGGGTCTCCACCTGGGCGGAGCGCTGGGCGCTCGGCGCCGGCGGGGCGGTCGACCTGGGAGAGAGCCCTGCCCAGACGCTGTCGCGCGAGCTTCAGGAGGAGTGGAAGCTGGTGCCGGAAAGGCTGACCGTGGAGGCGCTGGTGGCGCTGTCCGGCGGGGTGGCCATGGTCGTGGGGCTGGCGACGGTCCCGGACGGCTGCGAGCCGGTGCCCGACGCCGAGCACGACGACTGGGCCTGGTGGCCGGCCGACGTGGACCGCTGGCCCGGGGAGGCCGACCCGCGGCTTCAGGTGATGGCCCGGCTCTTGGCCTGAGGGTCCGGAGATCGTTCCGCGCGCAGCCGGCCGAGCCGGCTGCTTGCGGCTAGGCGACGCCCACCTGGCAGCTGACCCCGGTGCCGCCGATCCCGCAGTAGCCGCCGGGGTTCTTCGCCAGGTACTGCTGGTGGTAGTCCTCGGCGTAGAAGAACTCGGGCGCGTCCTCGATCTCCGTGGTGATCTCCCCGTAGCCGGCGGCGCCCAGGCGCTCGGCGTAGCGCTCACGGGAGGCCAGCGCGGCCTCCTGCTGGGCCTCGGTCGTGGTGTAGATGCCCGAGCGGTACTGGGTTCCGACGTCGTTGCCCTGGCGCATGCCCTGCGTCGGATCATGGCCCTCCCAGAACAGTCGCAGCAGCTCGTCGAACGAGATGTCCACGGCACGGTGCACCACCAGCACGACCTCGTTGTGCCCCGTGCGCCCGCTGCACACCTCCTCGTAGGTGGGGTTGGGCGTGAAGCCGCCGGCGTAGCCCACGGCGGTGGTGTAGACCCCGGGCGCCTGCCAGAAGTCGCGCTCGGCTCCCCAGAAGCAGCCCATGCCGAACACGACCTGCTCGGCGTCCTCCGGGAACGGGGGCTCGAGCGGCGTGCCGAGCACGAAGTGCGTCTCGGGCACGCTGAACGGGCGCTGATCGCGGCCCGGCAGCGCGTCCGCCGGGTCGGGCATATCGGTCTTGTGTCGGAAGAGGAAGCTCATCTCTCCATCCAGGGTAACGTCCGGCCGCCCATGACCCTCGTTTCGGAGCTCGAGCTACCCGAGCTCGACTACTTCGGCCCGGACCTCAAGGGCGACCGCTTCCACGAGGTGATGGACGACGTGCGCCGGCGGGGCTGGCTTGCCACCTCGCCGTTCGGCTATTTCGTGCTCGACCGGGAGTCGGCCGCGTTCTTCCTGCGCACCCGCGCCGCCACATTCCCGGGGATGCGCATCGCCGAGATGTTCGAGGTGCCCGAGGGGCCGCTGCTCGAGGAGATGCGCCGCAACATCCTGCACGTCAACGGCGATCAGCACCGGCGGCTGCGCAACCTGGTGAACCCGGCCTTCACGCCCCGGGCCGCCGACCGCTGGCGGCCGGCCATGCGCGAGTTCCTCGCCCGGCTCTGGGAGTCGCTGGCGGGGCGCACGAGCTGCGAGCTCGTCGCCGACCTGGCCAAGCCCTACCCCTCGCTCACGATCGCCCGGGTGATGGGCGCCCCGCTCTATGACGCGCCCAAGCTGTACGAGTGGTCGAACCTGATCCAGCGCCAGTTCGACGGGCCCAGCCTGCTCAACGAGCGCGAGGCGATCGAGCGCGCGTGCGAGGAGTTCTACGACTGGGCCGGCGCGTTGATCGAGCGCCGCCGCGACGAGCCCGGGGACGACCTGATCTCCACGCTCATCGCGGCCTCGCACGAGGGCGACCGGCTCTCCGACGTGGAGTGCATGAACCTCGTGCTGAACGTGCTGGTCGGGAGGAGTGGACACGACGCAGTCGCAGCTGGCGCACGGACTGCGGCTGTTCGCCCTTCACGGCGAGCAGTGGGCGCTGCTCGCCGAGCGTCCGGAGCTGGTCCCCCAGGCGGTGGAGGAGATCCTGCGCTACGAGCCGATCACGCCCTTCACCGCGCGGCTGCTGCACGAGGAGGTGGAGCACCGCGGGGTGACCTTCCCGGCCGACACCGTCGTGATGGTCTGCTCGTTCACGGGCAACCGGGACGGCGTGGACGGCCACCCGGACGACTTCGACATCACCACCGAGCGCGGCCCGGCCAAGCCGCTGACCTTCGGGGCGGGCATCCACTACTGCCTGGGGGCCAACCTTGCCCGGGCCGAGCTGCAGGAGGCGCTCACCTTCCTGCCCAGCCGCATGCCCGGCCTGGCGCTGGACGGGGAGCCGGAACTGGGCTCGATACACGGGATCTACGGACTGGAGCGTTTGCCGCTGCGATGGAACTCGGCCTGATCATCTTCCCCGCGGACTACACGATCGCCCCGGTGCGGCTCGCCCGCCTGGCGGAGGAGCGCGGCTTCGAGTCGCTCTTCTTCCCCGAGCACACTCATATCCCGGTCGAGCCGCGAGACGCCCTGGCCCGCCAGGCGGCGAGCTGCCGCCGGAGTACAGCCACACCCACGACCCCTTCGTGGGCCTCGCGATGGCGGCGGCGGTGACCGAGCGGCTGAAGCTCGGGCACCGGCATCTGTCTCGTCATCCAGCGCGATCCGATCACGACCGCGAAGGAGGTGGCCAGCCTCGACCACCTCTCGGGTGGGCGCTTCCTTTTCGGCGTCGGCGCCGGCTGGAACCGCGAGGAGATGCGCCACCACGGCACCGACCCCGCGCGACGCTTCTCGCTCATGCGCGAGCGGATCGAGGCGATGAAGGCGATCTGGACCAGCGACGAGGCCGAGTACCACGGCGAGCACGTGGACTTCGAGCCGGCCTGGTCCTGGCCAAAGCCGCGCCAGGAGCCCCACCCGCCGATACTGGTGGGAGGAACGGGCGAGAAGGTGCTCGACCGGGTGGTGGCCTTCGGTGACGAGTGGATGCCCAACCGGGTGAAGAGCCCGGAGGACCTCGGCGGGCGCATCGCCGACCTGCAGCGGCTAGCCGAGGCGGCCGGCCGCGGGCCGATCCCCGTCACGGTGTTCGGAGCGAAGCCAGACGTGCGCGCGCTCGAGCGCATCCGCGACGTCGGCGTGCACCGCGCGCTCTTCTACCTCCGGCCCGCGGAGCCCGATGCGGTGGAGCGGCAGGTGGGCGAGCTGGCGGCGCTCGTCGGAACGGCCTGAGCCGGCGGGCTATCCGGCGAACAGCGTGAGCTCGGGCTCGCGCGCCCCGCGAAGCACGGCCAGGTCCACCTCGACGCAGGACACGCCGCGCGCTTCCGCCAGCACACGGGCCTGGGGCTTGATGGCCTGTGCGGCGAGCACTCCGCGGCAGCCCCGCAGCCCGGGCGCCGTGACGATCCGCTCCAGGTAGCGCGTAAGCTGCTCGACGGCCTCGATCGTCCCGACCCGTTTGATCTCGACCGCGACGTAGCCGTCGCTGCCGTCACGGCACATGAGGTCAACCGGCCCGATGTCCGTTGGCCACTCGCGCCTCACGAGCCGGAGCCCTTCGCCACACCGGCCGGGCTGCGCGGCCAGCAGCTCCTGGAGCTCGCGCTCCACGCCCTCCTTCTCCAGCGCGGCCGCCTCGCCCATGTCGTGGGTCACGTCCGACACGGTCTCGGCGATGCGGATCTCGAGCTGATCCTCGCCGCCGCGCTTGCGGACCACCATGCGACCGGGCTCTTCCTCGATCACGGTGGGCGGCGTCATCCAGTTCTGGGGCTTGAAGCCGCCGCTATCGGCGTGCACCATCACCGACCCGTCCGACTTCAGCATCAAGAGACGCAGCGCCTCGGGCAGCACGGCGGTGAGCCGGCCGGTGTAGAGGACCTCGCAACGGGCGACGATCAGGCGCATCTCCTGCGGACGCTAGGGGCGGCGCCGGACGGCTGTTTCCCCACCCTGTGGGCGGGTATCCACTGGATATGAGCATCCTGGACAAGATCACCGGCCGGGCCAAGAAGGCCGCCGGCGACCTGACCGACGACAGCTCGCTGCGCGCCGAGGGCCGCCGCGAGGAGCGCAAGGGCGAGAAGAAGGAAGAGCTCGCCGACGCCCAGGAGCGGGCGGACGAGAAGGCCCAGGACGTGGCCGATCTCGAGCGCCGGACCTGAGGCCACCCCCACACAACCACGCAGTCTCAGCGGGCGCCCTGGAGGCGCCCGCGTGGGTACCGTAGGCAGGGGCGATGAGCGGCGAACCGACGACCCCCCATGTGGCCTACCGGGCGGTCCTGCTCGCGGCGGGCCTGCTGCTGTTCGGCCTGCTCTTCCGCCAACTGGTGACGCTGCTGCTCGCGATGCTCGTCACGGTCATCATCTCCATCCCCCTCGCGGACGCGGCGACGAAGCTCGAGCGCCGGGGGGTGCCCCGGGCCGCCGGTGCCCTGCTCAGCCTGCTGGGGGCTGTCGCGCTGGTCGCGGTGATCGTCGCCCTCCTGATCCCACCCTTCATCGAACAGACGCAGGACTTCGTCGACGACGTGCCCGGCATCACCGCCGACCTGGAGGGCTACTACGCCGACCTCACCGGGCAGAACCCGGGCCAGGTGGGCGACCGGGTGGAGGAGTTCGCCGAGAAGTGGACCGAGGACCCGGAGCGGCTGATCGGCCCGATCACCTCCATCGGCGCTCAACGTCGCCGGGATCCTGGCCGTTCTCGTGCTCATCCTGATCACCGCCTACTACATGGCGGTGCGCCCCGAACCGCTCGTCGACGGACTGGTCAGCCTCGCCCCGCCCTCGCGGCGCGACCACGTGCTCCGCTGGGCCGAGCGGCTGCGGTCCGCCTGGATCGGCTGGATGCAGGGGGTCGGGGTGGACATGATCGTCACCGGCGTCCTGCGTGTTCATCGCGCTGTCGCTGATCGGCCTCGAGTTCGCGATCTTCTTCGCGGTCCTGTCGGCGTTGCTGGTGGTCGTTCCCTACTTCGGCGCGATCGCCGGGGCGATCCCCCCGATCCTGCTCGCCCTGACCGACTCGCCCGGCAAGGCGCTCATCGTGCTGCTGGCCTACGTCGCCGTCCAGCAGGTGGAGAGCAACGTGATCATCCCGCTGGTCATGTCCCAGACGGTGCGCCTGCACCCGGCCGTCATCGCCATCGGCGTGGTGGTGGTCGGGCAGCTGTTCGGGGTCGCCGGGCTGTTCGTGGCGGTGCCGATCCTCTCGCTGCTCGTGATCTCCGTTGACGAGTTCTGGGTCAAGCAGATCGAGGAGAACGAGCATGACCGAAGACGGTCGGACATCGAGCTTCCGCCCACGCCCGGAGCGGAGATCGGCGACCCGGAGCAGGAGCCGATCAGGCCAGCTTCGTGATCGCGATCACCGCGCCGATCAGGATGAAGATCACGATCAGGAGCTGCAGGACGATCCAGAAGCGGGGTAGCTCCACGCCCTCCCCACTCTAAAGCCCGCCGGACTACTCGATGATCGCCTGGCGCAACGCGATCGCCACCGCGTGCACCCGCGTATCCGCCTCGAGCTTCAGGATCGCCCGTTTGGTGTCGGACTTGACCGTCTCGCTGCTGAGGCCGATGCGGCGCGCCACCTCGTCGGTGTGCAGACCCTCGGCCAGCAGCTGCAGGATCTCGCGCTCCCGCTCAGACAGAGGAGCGTCCGGGCCCACGGTCGACATCAGCAGCGCCGGCGAGAGCGACGGATCGACGAACGGCTTGCCGCCGGTCACCGTGCGCACGGCGCGCAGCAGGTCCTCGGGCGGCGACCCCTTCATCACGTAGCCGCGCGCGCCGGCGGCGATCGCGTCCGACAGCAGGCGCTTGTCGCCGTAGGCGGAGAACATGACCGTCTGCACCTCGGGGGAGGACTCGGCGATGCGCTTGATGGCGGAGATGCCGTCGATTCCCGGCAGCCGGACGTCCATGATCACGACCTCGGGCCGCAGGCGCTCGATCGCCTCCAGCACCGCCTCGCCGGTTTGCACCGTGCCGACCAGCTCGAGATCGGAGGCTTGCCCGAACATCAGGCCGAGCCCTTGGCGGACCGTCGGATGATCGTCGACGGCCAGGCACTTCGTAGGTGTGGACACCACACCAAAACACTAATAGCTCTTGGGCCGACTGGCCATATGATGGCCCGAAAGCTGGACTCAGGTCTCGATGCGCCACAAAGGAGATCCCCTTGATCGGTTCGATGGTCGTCGGAACGGATGGCTCGGACACCGCGGGCGAGGCGGTGCGGCAGGCGGCGCAGCTGGCGCAGCAGCTGGGCGCGAAGGTGCATCTGGTGAGCGCCTACGAGCCGGTCCCCGAGGGACGCCTGCGTGAGGAGCGCCAGCAGGTGCCCGGCGACCTCCAGTGGTTGGTGAACCCGCGGGAGGACGTCGACGACACGTTGTCCACGGCGGCGGAGGGCATCAAGCAGGCGGGGGTGATGGACGTGATGACGCACGCCCGCGAGGGCGACCCCGCCGACGCGATCCTCGACGTGGCCGAGGAGCAGAAGGCCGACCTGATCGTGGTCGGCAACAAGGGCATGACCGGGGCGAAGCGCTTCCTGCTCGGAAGCGTGCCGAACAAGGTGTCCCATCACGCTCCCTGCAGCGTGATGATCATCCGGACTACCTAATAGACCGCTACGGGGCGGCAGGACGGAGCGCCGCCGCCGCGTCCACCAGGCCATGGCCGTAGTAAGCATCGAACCCGGGCCGGCCGGCGTCACGAGCGGTTGCCTCGAGATGCTGCTCCACCGCCAGTGGGGAGGGGTTCTCGCCGAGCCGGCCGGTGGCGATCACGAGCGCCGCGACCGCGGCGACGTGGGGGCTCGCCATCGACGTGCCCTCGTAATCGCGCGGAAGCCCGAAGGAGCGCACCCAGCCCTCGCGCCGGAAGGTCTGCTGAAGGATCGGCCTGCCGAGCCGGCCCGGCCGGCATTGCCGGCGGTCCCACGCGCTGCCCGAGTTCTCGGCGTCGTCGCCGCCTCCGGGAGCCACGATGTCGATGTCGTCGCCGGCGTTCGAGTAGCTGGCCTCGCAACCGGTCACGGTGGTCGCGCCCACCGCGATCGCCTGTGAGGCTCGCGCCGGATAGGCGACCGCGAGGTCCGCCTCGTTGCCGGCCGCCGCCACCACCACCGAGCCCTTGCGGCGGGCATAGCGCAGGGCCGACAGCACGTCGGGGATGTCGACCGCACGCACGCGAGCGTCGAAGTCGACGCTGAGGTTGATCACGTCGACCCGGCGCCGGGCCGCGAAGCGGATCGCCCGGGCGATGGTGGCCGAGTCGCCCAGCCCGAGCCAGTCCAGCACCCGCAGCGGCATGATCTTCGCTCCGTAGGCGATCCCTGCCGGGCCTCGCGCGTTGTCGGTGGCCTGCGCGATCGTGCCGGCCACATGGGTTCCGTGCCCGAAGGCGTCGTTGGGGTGCCGGTCACGGCCGATGAAGTCCCAGCCCCTGACGAAGGTGCCGCGACGCAGGTCGGGCGCCCGCCGGAAGGCGCGGTAGTGCTCGTAGGCCACCCCGCTGTCCAGCACGGCGACCGTGGCTCCGCGACCACCGGGCGCCCCCTGCTGGGCGGCGAGCTCCCACGCCTCGGGCATGTTGATGCCGAACGGGCCGAACAGGTTCCACTGCCGGGGAAAGTCCGGATCATTGGGCTGGAACGCGGCGGCACGCACCCGCCAGTTCGGCACGGCGTAGGCGACGCTCGGGTCGTCCTCGAGCTCCGCGATCGTGGCCTGGACCGACTGGCCGTCCTCGATCGAAAGCTGCTCGGACTGCCCCGGCAGGTCCTGCTCGGTCTCGGTGCCGGAGTCCTGCTCGACACTCGACTCCGCCGCGCCGCTCGTGCCGTCCTCGTAGTGGACGATCACCTCGCCGGGGACGTAGTCGCTCGCGGCCGCGGTCGCGGGCAGAGCCAGCGACGCGAGGGCTAGGACCACGAGGGCAAGCGGAGGGCGGAACATCGGCATTGGTCTACGGTGCTGGTCGCAGTGTACGAATGCCATAACAAGCAGCGCTAAAGAAGTTGTGAAGGCCTGCGTAACCGGCGCCACCGGCTTCATCGGCGCCCATGTCACTCGGCTCGCGTCCGAGCTCGACTCACCTGTGCGGGTCACCTACCGCGACGAGACCCGGCTGGCTCGTCTGGGCGATGCCGAGGTCGAGGCGGTGAAGGCCGACGTGCTCGACCGGTCCGCGTTGCGTCGCGCCTTCCGTGGCTGCGAGCTCGTGTTCCACTGCGCGGGCTACGTGGGGTCGCGCCCGGTCGAGCGCGTCTGGCGCGTGAACGCGCTTGCGCCGCGCATCGCGGTGCAGGCGGCGGCCGCCGAGGGCGTGCGCCGCCTGGTGCTCACCTCGAGCGTGGCCGGCATCGGGCCGGCGCCTGCCGGGCGCCCCGGCACCGAGGACGACCCCTACCGCGGCGGCGGCCTCGGCTTGACCTACCCGGACGCCAAGCACGAGGGCGAGATGGAGGCCTTCGCCGCGGGCGCCCGTCTAGGGGTCGAGGTCGTGGTGGTCAACCCGTCCTATGTCTTCGGTACTCCGGTCGACCGCTCACTGCCCGGCGAGACATCCACCCGCATGATCGGCAACTACCTCCGTGGACGGCTCCCGGCGCTTGTGGACGGTCAGACCAACGTGGTGGACGTGGTCGACGTGGCCCGCGGCCACCTCCGTGCGGCCGAGCGAGGCGAGCCGGGCGAGCGCTACGTGCTGGGCGGACACGACCTTCGCTGGGTCGAGCTGCTCGAGCGGGTGGCGGAGCTGTCGGGCGTCCACCACCCGCTGCTCGTCCTGCCTCCCGAGGCGGCGGTCTGGGCGCACGAGGTGCAGGGCTTCGACTTCCCCGGGCTCCCCACCGCGGAGGGCATCGTGCTGATGGCGCAGGACTGGCGCTGCTCCTCGCGCAAGGCGCGGCGGGAGCTCGGCTACCGCAGCCGGCCGCTCGACCGCACGCTGCGGGACACCATCGACTGGTACCGCGGCCTGATCGACGACGGCCTGCTGGGCGGCGGGCAGCCCTCGGCGCTATCGCTCGCCGCCGCCGGCCTCCGCGTGGCCCGGCGCGCCGGGCTGCTCAGCTGGCTTGCGGATCG
Organism: uncultured Thermoleophilaceae bacterium; assembly: GCA_963821275.1. Taxonomy (GTDB): domain Bacteria; phylum Actinomycetota; class Thermoleophilia; order Solirubrobacterales; family Thermoleophilaceae; genus JACVRW01. Next base: position 293,934 of record CAWGDF010000001.1, on the reverse strand, counting down.
CGGAGGGCCGCCTCGGGCGCCGGCTGGTGGTGGGGGGATGAGCGTGGCGCTCTTTCCCCGCGACGAGTACTTCATGCGCTTGGCGCTGCGTGAGGCCGAGCGCGCTCTCGACCACGACGACGTGCCGATCGGAGCGCTGATGGTCGCGCGCGGCGAGGTGATCGGCGCGGCCTGCAACGAGCGTGAGCTGCGGGGCGACCCAACCGCGCACGCCGAGATCCTCGCTCTGCGTCAGGCCTCGAAGGCGCTGGGCAGCTGGCGGCTCCTGGACACGGTCCTGTACGTGACGCTCGAGCCCTGCGCCATGTGCGCCGGGGCGATCGTCCTCGGCCGTGTGCCACGTGTCGCGTACGGGGCCGAGGACCCGAAGGCGGGCGCCGCCGGAAGCGTGATGGACGTGCTCGCCGAGCCGCGGCTCAACCACCGCCCGGTCGTCGCCGGAGGCCTTCTGGCCGACGAGTCCGCGGCGCTGCTGCGCGCGTTCTTCGCCTCACGGCGCTGAGGCGGCTTGACCTGCCTCGCTGCGGTGCGGTTGGATCGCGTCCGAATGGCACCGCTCGAGGTCATCCAGCGCTACCTGGACGCCGCGATGCGCGGGGACTGGGACACGGGGTTCGGCTTCTTCGCCGACGACATCGTCCTGCGCATCCCCGGCCGCTCCAAGTTCGCGGGCGAACATCGCGGGAAGCAGGTGGCGATCGACTACATCCGCACGGCCCGCGCCCGCTCCGAGGGCTCAGAGGTCGAGCTCGAGCTGATCGACATGCTGGCCAACGACCAGCGCGTGGCGCTGCTCGTGCGCGAGCGCTTCCACCGTGAGGACGGCGTCGTCGAGATCCGGCGCGCGAACGTGTACCGCGTCCAGGGCGAGCAGATCGTCGAGATCTGGATCTTCGAGGCCGATCAGTACGCGGTGGACGAGCTGCTGGGCTGAGAGCTCTCTCTAGGAGAGCGTCTTGCCGATATCCTCCGCCTGCTCGCCGGCCTTCTGCACGTCCTTGGCCACGGTCTGACCCGTCTTGCCCAGGTTCTTGGTGGTCTTGCCGAGGTTCTTGGTCGTCTTGCCCACCGACTTCACCACGGAGCCGACGTCGAGCTTGGGCTTGGGGACGCCGAGCACCTTCGGCCTCGACTTGACCTTGGAGCGCACGACCGCGGCGCCCGCCAAGGCCGCGGCCGCGGCGCCCGCGGCGATGGCCGGTCCCTTGGCCGCGCTGGCCGCCTTGCCCGCCTTCGCCTTGAGCGAGCTGTCCGAGCTCTTGGCCTGCGACCGGCTGCGACCGCGGGCCGTGGTCCGCTTGCGCGAGCCGCTCGCCGTGCTCTTCCGCCGCGAGCTGGCAGCCGTGCCGCTTCGCTTGCCGCCCGACTGCGACCGCGAGCGCGACGTGCTCTTGGCCTTCGTCTGTGCCTTCTTGCGGCCGCCGCCGCTGCGTGAGCTCGATTTTCCGCTGGCCATCTGGGACCTCTTCTTTTCGCTTACGGTTGTTAGGCGCTACCCAGGTATCGGGTTTCCAAGCAAGCGGCCTCCCGAGCGCGACGCGAAGCTGGTCGAGCTTCTGAACGAGGCGTACGGAGAGGAGCGTCAGCTGGAATCGGCGCTCGAGACACACCTGAGCGTCACCAGCCGGAAGGACTACCAGAAGCGGTTGCGCGACCACCTCACGGAGACCCGGCGCAGGCCGCATGGGACAACCGGATCCAGTCACTGTCGCGTTTTCGCGAAGGAGCAGGGCCCGACGTCGGGTGCCGGTGGCTACGGCGCTGCTCCGTTTCGTCCAGAGCGGCTGTCGGAGGGCGCTTTTCGAGTTAGTCAGCCCACCAGTCGCGCTGGCCCTCGACGTCTTCGCGCGGAGCGTCGCCAAGGTTGGGCGCGCCGATGACGATGATCTCGAGGCCCTCCTGCCCGGCCTCGTAGCCTCGCCACGTACCGGGCGGGACGCGCACCATGTCCCACTCCTTGAGCTCGACGATCTCGTCGTCGAGCTTCATGCGCCCGCTCCCGCGCACGACCACGTACACCTCCTCCTGCTTCTTGTGCGTGTGGCCGTACGGAAAGCGATAGCCGGGTGGCACGCGCTGGTAGCCCAGGCCGGATTGCTCGAGCTCGAGCGCCTCGGTCGCAAGGCGGAACTCCAGGTCCGGCGCCCCGTCGAAGTTGGACCCGACGTCCGCCAGATCCTCCTTGAGGTTCCTGAGCGTGAACGGCACAGGCGCAATCCTACGGTGCCTACCTGGCTGCAGCCCCCCGACCTGATGTGTCAGCGCCCCGGTGGCAAGACCCGCTTTCCATGCAACGGAGCACTCGGCGGATGGCGTGCCCCGCCCGTCGCCTCGCTGATGCCTTTCGCGTCGTGATGAGAGGTGCCTGTGTCGCCCATCGTGTCCTGACACGACCACGACCCACCGAAGCAGGGTCGTAGCGGAGGTCGTCAAGCCCGGACACGACGTACGGCATGCAGTTCATCGAGCGCGCGTTCGGCGCTGGGGACGTAGCGTGAACGAACTAGGATCGTGTTCGAAATTGAAGGCAGAATGACGGCAGGACCACATGGAGGGGTGCCGGAGCGGTTGAACGGGGCGGTCTCGAAAACCGTTGTGCGTCTTACGGCGCACCGAGGGTTCGAATCCCTCCCCCTCCGTAGCAGCGCCCTTGATCCCGCTCTGAGAGCGGGATTGCGGGCGGCCTCGGGCGTCTTGTTCCGTCCTCACCGCTGACCCCTCCGGTCCCCTGTTGACCCCCGGTTGGTGCAGCGCTGTGCAGCACGGCTGCAGCACGACGTTCATCGCCCCGCCTCGGCCTGGCGTTCGAGGTAGGTGATCGATGGTCTTTGGCTCGGCCTGCTCATTCCAGTACTTCTCGTTCTCCAGAATGAGCGCCTTCGGTGAAAGTCCGACCTGCTTGAAACGCCACGCCAAGGTCGCCAGATGCTTGGGATTCGAGGCGCCCCAGTGCTTGCGTTCATCCTTCAAGAAGGTTCGCCAGACGAGCCGAAAGACGGCTTCCAGTTCCGCGTTGCGCGGGTAGTTAGACCAAGCGAGGAGCGGGGCCCACTCTTCGGCGTTTTCTTGGATCTCGCTCGCAGGTCCACTTGCGCCTGCAGGTCAAGGCCAGCGTTCTGTTTGAGAACGGCCGGCGAGATGATGTCCTGGTCGAGAAAGGGCGAGAGGCGGTCGGCGGCTGTGGGACTCAACTCGTCCTGAGGTAGCTGGATAAGTAGATCGGGCGACGCGTTGTCGGACTGGGTCACCGCCGGAATATCAATGGAGGGCAGGTCGCCCGCCGGCTGCATGTGGAACAGGAAGACTCGCCCGACGTAGTGTTGGAGGGCCGCGCCTACTTTCGCACACGGAAGCGGAGCATCGTGATGGCGCCCGACTGGGTGTTGCTGAAAGGTTCCAGGTCGATCCTGTCGAGGCTTGGGGGCGAGAAGCGGACGCCGTCGCCCAGTAGCACCGGTAGGACATACACCAGGATCTCGTCGACGAGCCCGCGCTGCAGGCACTGGGCGGCCACGTCGGCACCGAGGATCTCCAGGTTCTTGCCGCCCGCGGCGCTGCGTGCCGTGGCAACGGCTTCCTCAAGTCCACAGGTGAGGAATGTGACGGTAGGGTCCGGCTCGTCGGGAGGCTTGTGGGTGAGGACGAACTGTGCTCCCCCGTCGTAGGCGGTGTCCTGGTCGGCCATACGCTTGGCGACCTCGTACGTGCCCCGGCCAATGAGCATGGCGCCCGTGGCCGCCATGACCTCCGGGAACGCGTCCGCAGGCAGGTACTCGGCGATCCAGTCCATCGCGTGGCCAGGACCGGCGATGAAGCCGTCCAGCGACATCGCCCTGTTCACGACCACTTTGCCGGTGCCGATAACCACATCACTCATGCGTTTTCTCCACGGATCTTGGAGGCCCGAGGCCGAATCAAAGTTCGGCCGGTGGGGAAGGCGGGAGTTGCAAGCGTATCTGCGGTGGCGCCCCGCCTGCGAGCGTTTTCCGGCGTACGGCGGTGGGACGCGCGGCAACAACCGGCACCCGGATGTGCTGGCCGCGCAGCGTCGGGAACGTGCCCGGGTACGGCGTGAACGACACCGCCGGTGGGGTCGTTCTCAGTCCCGGGCTGGGTGACCAACCCGGTGATCGTTTGTGGTCACCGCACTAGGTACAGCGCCACCGTGGGCTGACAGCGAGCCTCGCGCTCATGCGGCCCCCGTCGAAATCGAAGTGGTGTCGACGAAGCGTTGGTCGATCTCAACTAGCTCCGTCGCGCGTAGCTCGGTCGTTCCGGACGCCACGAGCTTGAGGACCCGCCCGTTAGTCGGGTAGTAGCGAACAAGCCCGACATGACGTGCGGCCACATAAGCAGAAAGGATCGCGCGTAGACGAGCCCTGCCTTTGGCCGTCCGCTCCAGCTCGATGGCAAGAATCGATTCTTCGTGCCCGCGAGCCATGACCGCGCAGTCCGGAAAGTGTAGGCGCGCGTTTCCGATGGGCGTCAGTTGCATCTGTCCTCGCCCTCCGGTCAATGGCACCGCGAACCGCGGGCGTTCGCGCGGAGCGGCCCCAAGCGGCGTGTCGAGCGACCGCATCTCGCGCTCCGTCCTGAGACGGTCGTATCCGAACTCCCGTTCCAGCTGGATCACTAAGTGACTCAGTTGCAGGTCGTGTTCGTAGGTGCGCACGTCCACCCGCGCTGGCGGCAGGTCGAGATCAACTGCGGCTAACCCCGTTCTTGTAGTCCTGTAGACGCCGGGCGTGGCGTGAAAAATCCGAAGGTGATCCAGGAGCCCAAGTCTCACTAGGCCGTTGAGGCGCGCGTATCCGACCGCCCGGCCGAGCCCGAAACGCTCGCCGACTTGCGCGGCCGTGACCATTCGAAGCCGACCAATCCATCGCACGATTTCGCGGTCCCGGCGGGTAACACGAAATCCTCGGTACGAGGCGGCGCGACTCATGGCGAGGTCCGATCGGGGGGCTGAGTGCAGCGAACGCTGCAGCGCACAGCCGGCCAAGACGCCCATCTCGTCCGCGCTAGAGCGAAAAAACGGTGTCGCCTCACCCTCGTCTCGAAAACCGTTGTGGGCCTTACGGTCCACCGAGGGTTCGAATCCCTCCCCCTCCGTCGAAGTCGCTGATTTGCAGGAAGTTTGTCGTTCAGTCCGGCCGAAGCTGACGTCGCGTTGTAGGCCCTTCTCCGGCCTTCTGGCCGAGCACTGCTTGCAATTTGACCTCGGGAATCGGGCCTCGACTCCCTTTGTGCGACCGCCTCTCGCGAAAGCGGTACCGGGGCGACTTCGGCGCCGGGCAGGCAGCGAAGCAAAGTCCGCCGGTCGTGCCGGTCACCGTCATCAGCGTCCCGCCAGAGGAGCGGCTAGCGGTGTTGCTCGATTAGGAGCCGTGCCATCGATCGGGCTCGCTCTGCCGCTTGGGTGTCGCCCTCGGTGGCGGAGACGATCGAGCCCTTCATGAGAATGTGCCACGAGTGCGCGAAGGACGCTGGGTCACGCAATGCGGCCTCCTCTGCGAGACGACCCACGACTGTTCGGATGGTCGCGAGATGCCGGACGCTCGCCTGGCCGGCGGGATGCGCGGGGCCCATTTCAAGCAGCACGTTGATGAATGAGCAGGCTTCGAAGTCGTCGCGCTGGAACCATTCGTCGAACAGCTCGAAGATCGCGAGGAGTTGTTCCTCCGGTGTGGTGCCGCGTCGCCTCGCCTCTGCCTCGACCCACGCCAGCGTCCAGCGCTCCTCGCGGCGCTCGAGGAACGCGATCACCAGGTCGTCCTTGGACGGGAAGTGGCGGTACAGGGTCGCCTTTGCCACCCCAGCCCGTTCGATCACCTCGTCCACGCCTACGTCGCGGACCGCACGGCGGGAGAAGAGTCCGTACGCGGTGTCGAGGATGCGCTCCCGCGCACCCGGCTTCGATTGCGGGATGGCTTTGACGGCCGACACGCCTGAGAGCCTAGCGGTAGACAGACCGGTCTGTTCTCAGTAGGATACGAGTTCGTTTCGGTCCCGAAGTGGGATCGGGGAGCAGCGACAGTCTGCTGGGAAAGCGCGACGAGGGGCACAGAGCCACGCGAAGCGATGTCCTCGGGTTATCAGGGGACGTTGCGCGGCCAGCCCGGTCGAGGTCGCGACTCGGACCTTGCGTCAACAAGACCGACGGAGGTTCCCCATGTGTGCAGTCGCCCTCGCGCCGCCGAAGCTGTCCCAGGCCACCCACCCCGAACGCCGCGACCGCGCTGCCGCGCGGGAGCTCGATCGAGCGCTCCTGATCCGCTACCACCGGGCGGGCGACCTGGCGGCGCGGGAGGAGCTTGTGAGGCGATGTCTTCCGCTCGCGCGGGAGCTCGCGCGGCGCTACACCTACACGGACGAGCCCTTCGACGACCTGCTCCAGGTGGCGAGCCTCGGGTTGATCAAGGCGATCGATCGCTTCGACCCGGATCGCGGCGCGAAGTTCTCGAGCTATGCCGCACCCACCATCCTGGGCGAGCTGAAGCGCCACTTCCGCGACAAGGGCTGGGCGATGCACGTGCCGCGCGACCTCCAAGAGCGCACGCTCGTGGTGAGTCGGGAAGCGGAGGCGCTCTCCAGGCGGCTTGGCCGGTCCCCGAAGCCGCGTGAGGTGGCAAGCGCAATCGGATGCTCCGTCGAGGAAGTCCTCGAGGCGCAACAGGCCGCCGCCAGCTACCAGGCCGCGTCACTCGACGCCCCAACGGCGCGTGACGACGATGGGGCCGCGCCGCTCGTCGAGCTGCTCGGCGGCGAGGACTCGGGCTACGAGCTGGTCGCGGAACGCGACGCAATAGCGAACGAATGGAAGGAGCTGCCGGACCTGGAGTGCTCCGTCCTTGAGCTGCGCTTCCTGCACGGCCTGAAACAGCGTGAGATCGGGGAGCGCATCGGCTACTCGCAAATGCACGTCTCACGGCTGCTGCGCCGCGCGCTCAGCCGACTCGAGACAGCCGCGGCAGCGGCATAACCGAGCGCAATTCTGGTTCCGTGGGGAGGACTGGCGGTCGCCTTTCAAGGCAGCACTTTCCGCCCCACCTGGACATCACGATCGGCTGCGAAGGGAAGCTCCTCCCGGTAGTTCGATCCCGGGCACAGTCGGGATAGGACGCGATCAGCGAGGGATGTCGCGTGGGTCCTTCCCGTGCCTGTCCTTATCGCGAATGCTGCCGTCCTCGCCGTGGATGACGAGTTCACCGTGTTCTTGCTCGGCGAGCTGGCGTCCTTTGCTGATCGGCTTCGTCTTGGGGTGTTTTGGGTCGAGCGGACATTGCCGCCGACTTGGAGCCCCCAGTCGCTGGCCTGCGGGATGACGCGAACGTTTGGCATCGAAACCTTCTCCTAAGTTGTCGGAAGAAGGCGCGGCTCGGCCCCCGCGCGTCGAAGAACCGGGAGGGGGCCGGCGAGCGGCCCCCTCCCTTGGCTCGAACGGTTCTTAGGCGTTGCTGAGCTCGCGCTCGGTGGCCTGGAGCACGCCGGCGCGGTTCTTGTGCTGGCGCTCGTAGCTGCGGACAGCCTTGATGCGGGTGTCGTCTCCCTCGGAGAGCACGGCATGGACCTCCTCCACAGATAGCTCGTCGTAGCCGGGCCAGGGCTCGTCTCCCTGTAGGGAGTCGATCCGGCTCGTGACCGTGGAGCGATTCTGGTTCTTGCGCTCGTAGGCGTTGACCTTGGCCAGCTCGATCTGGGAGAGCTCGGCGAGCTTGTCTTGGACCTCGTCCGCGCTGAGCGCGTGGTAGTTCGAGATCGGGAGGTCCGATTCGGAGGCCGCCGCTCCCTTGACGGTGCCTTCGGCACGCGCCACGCCCGGCACCTTGCGGGCCTGACGGGCGGTGCGCTTGGCCTGTCCCGCGCTCTTCCGGGCCGTGCGCTTGGCCGCTCCGCCTGCCTCGCGCACCGCATCGGCTGCGCCGGTGTCTGTCACGTCATAGGACGCCTCACCGTGGAACTCCGCCCGGGCCACGGCGTCGGTCAGCCGAGGGATCTCCTTGAGGAGCCGGTCGAGCATCTTCTGCTCGTCGCCCATGATCGATCTTGCGAGCCGCTCCGTCTCGCCGTCGCCCGTTGTGCGGGCGAGCCGCGCCAGTGCGGTGTAGGTGGCCATCTCCAGCGCCTCGGCGGCGCAAGAGTCCTTGGCGTTCTTGAGAACCTTCTCCTCGCCACTGGTTCCCCGAACCAGATCGAACGGCGTCTTGGTCAGCGCCACGGCCTGCCCGAGAACGGACTGGACGGCGCCCAGTCCCATCTGTAGCGGGTTGTTGCCCTGCCCCAGCTCGCGCAGGCGGTCCTCGAGACGCTCGGCGTGCCGGCGGGTCTGGTCGAGGTGGGTCTCCAGCCCGTTGCGATAGCGGCCCTTGGGGGTCATCGCGATCTGGGACTGCAACTGGCGCGTCAGGGCCTGCTCTGAGCCATGCGCTTCGTTGAGGTACTGGACGATCTTCTGCTGCTGCTTACTCAATGTGACTCCAATTCGAGATGCTGATCGATTCGGGTCCGCCGCCCGGGACGCCAGATCGCGTCTCCGGGACGACGGAGCCTGAGGTCTAGCGGTCGCTCGTGCGCTCGCCGAGATCCTCGGTGTAGGGCTCGCGGCTGCCGGACTTGGCCAGGCCGCGCGAGATGAAGTAGCCCGCGCCGAGAATCGAGACGTACAGCCATGCCTGGCGGGCGATGAACTCGTCTGTGCCGTTGTCTCCGCCATTGATGACGGCGGCGCTGACCAGGATGGCCACGACGAGGCCGACCATCGCCCAGAACTCGGTGGTCTTGAACGCCTGCTTGGTCTCGGTCGCGAGCCGACGAGCGACGCTGCCGACCGACGACCCATTTCCATCCGCGCGCACGCTGCCGCGGGTTAAGTCTGTTGCGCCAATAGAAACTCCTTGGGGGGTAGTCGCTGCCGGGACCCCGCAGGCTGCGAGGGGACCGGCGTAGTTTGAGGAGGCAGAGCGCGCCGTTGCTAATGAAGGCTCGTGCCCACTGCTCATCTACCCCGAAGGAGAGACGCCCAAAAGTTTGGGGCAATCGTCACACTCCTCGGTGGTCGTCCACAGCAGCAGCCCCGTGACGCGGCGCGAAGGTCGCGGCCGGACGTTCGCGTAACAGGAAGCGCGTCACACCAGGCATATATGGAGGTCATGGGGTGACGGCCAGGCCGGCGTATCGGAGTGGACTCGGAGCGCCACCCCAAGACGTGGTCAGCCGTCGACTGCGGCCATGTTGGCCTCGTCGTGGCGTTCGCCGGTGGCGGGGGTGAGATCGTTGAGCCGTTGGATCTGCTCCGCGCTCAGCTCGATGCCGTCGGCAGCCGTGTTCTCCTCGACGCGGGAAACCCGCTTGGTGCCGGGGATCGGGGCGATGTCGTCGCCCTGCGCGAGCAGCCAGGCCAGAGCGACCTGCGCCGCTGAGGCATCGACCTCGGAAGCGACGGCTTCGACCTCATCGACGATGCGGAGGTTCTTCTCGAAGTTGCCCTCGGTGAAGCGCGGGTTGGTCTTGCGCCAGTCGTCGTCGCTCAGCTCCTCGGGGGAGCGGATCGTCCCGGTGAGGAAGCCGTGCCCAAGCGGCGAGTAGGGCACGAAGCCGACGCCGAGCTCGCGCAGCAGCGGCAGCAGCTCGGCCTCCGGATCGCGGGTCCACAGGGAGTACTCGGTCTGCAGGGCGGCGATCGGGTGCACGGCGTGTGCGCGGCGGATCGTTTCGTGGCCGGCCTCGGACAGGCCGATGTGCAGGACCTTTCCTTCGGTCACCAGCTCGGCCAGGGCGCCGACGGTGTCCTCGATGGGCGTGTTGGGGTCGACCCGGTGCTGGTAGTAGAGGTCGATGCGGTCGGTAGCCAGCCGCTTCAGGGAGCCCTCGACCGCGGTCCGGATGTTGGCCGGGCTGCTGTCGAGCACTCCGGGGCCTCCGCCCGCGTGTGAGACGAAGCCGAACTTGGTCGCCAGCACCACCTCGTCACGCCGTCCCTCGAGCGCGCGGCCGACGAGCTCCTCGTTGGCGTACGGGCCGTAGATCTCGGCGGTGTCGATATGTGTGACGCCCAACTCAAGTGCGCGCTGGATGGTGCGAACCGACTCGGCATCGCTGCTGCCCGGGTCGAGGTAATAGCCGGACATCGCCATCGTGCCGAGTCCGACGCGCGAGACCTCAAGTTCGCCCAGCGAAACGTGCTTCATGACAGTGTGCCTCCGGTTGTCGGATTCTTGATGAACCAGGTCTTCGTGGAAGTCATGGCTCTCAGGTAAGCGCGGATCTCGCGAAGGTGGGAGTCCCTGTTGAGAGAGGTACTGGCAGGGTCCCCCAGCCGCGGACAGGCGGGTCTACGCTTGTGGCGTGGAGACGAGGCAGGAGATCCGCGAGTTCCTCACCTCCCGCCGCGCCCGGATCACGCCTGAGCAGGCGGGGTTGGCCTCCTACGGCAGTCGCCGCGTTCCCGGGCTCCGCCGCGAGGAGGTAGCCGTCCTGGCCGGCGTGAGCGCTCCGTACTACACGCGCCTGGAGCGCGGCGACATGAGCGGCGTGTCCGAGAGCGTGCTGGAGGCACTGGCTCGGGCGCTCGAGCTCGACGACGCGGAGCGCGCGCATCTCTTCGACCTCGCCCGCGCCTCACAGCCGACCCCAGTGCGGTCTCGTCGGCGCCAGGCCAAGCAGCGCGTCCGGCCCGAGGTCCAGTGGACCCTCGACGCGATCACCGGCGCCGCCGCGTTCGTGGGCAACGAGCGCCTCGACATCCTGGCCGCCAACCAGCTCGGACGCGCGCTGTTCTCCGAGCTGTACGCTGCGCCCGCGCGGCCGGTCAACACCGCGCGGTTCGTCTTCCTCGATCCGCGAGCCGAGGCGTCCTACGGCGACTGGGACCGCGTCGCCACCGAATCCGTTGCCATCCTGCGCTCTGCCGCGGGCCGCGACCCGTACAACCGCGACCTCTCAGACCTCGTCGGCGAGCTCGCGACACAGAGCGAGGCGTTCCGCACCCGCTGGGCCGCGCACAACGTCCGCTTCCACAACACCGGCGTCAAGCACTTCAACCATCCCGTCGTTGGCGAGCTCCACCTGACATTCAACCGGCTGGACCTCGCCGCGGACCCTGGGCTGACGATCTTCACCTACACCGCCGAGCCCGACTCGCGCTCTGAGGAGGCGCTGAAGCTCCTCGGCAGCTGGGCGGCCACGGTCGACCCCGCAGAGCCGGCGCGCGCGACCGGCCCAAGCTGAGGCCTAGTGGGTCAAGCGCTGCTCATGTGCGATACGGCGGCGCGTACGCTGGGTGTGCATCTCGGCTTCCTCCGAGGTGTCGTGCCCCGGGCAGTGACCGTTGTATCCATTCCCACCGCTTGATTTTGGAGGAGACGCAGCATGGACCGATTCACCGGCGGTTGCCTGTGCGGCAACGTCCGAATTGTGGCGTCGGGACTCCCATACCGGGTCGGCATTTGTCACTGTCTCGACTGCCGCAAGCATCATGGGGCCCTTTTTCACGCTTCCGCGGTGTTCCCTCAGGATGCGGTGACGATCGATGGCGAAACACGCGACTACGTCGGGCGGTTTTTCTGTCCCCGCTGCGGCTCCTCCGTTTTCGCACGCAGCGCAGACGAAATCGAAGTGAACGTGGGATCCCTGGATGCCCCTGACCAACTGATGCCAACCTACGAAAGCTGGATCGTCCGGCGCGAGTCCTGGTTGCCGCCGTTTCCGCTCAAGAGACGATACGACCGCGATCGTGACGCCACGGGTCGCTTCGAGTTCGGAGGGCCCGACAAGGCCAGCCGGCCGAGCTCATAAGCGTGGGCACAACAGGCGTTGTACGCACGCTGGGTCTGCTGACGCCGCTCTGTAGGCAGTTTATGCCTCGCTTGAGCGCCGTTTGTCGCCCCCAGTCGGCCCCTGGTGCTCGGGGCCGGGTGTCAGGCGTCGTGCCGGCGCCGGAACCAGTCGACCGTGCGGCTCACCGCCGCCCGGTGCGGGGTCGGCTCGAACGGCCCGAAGGCGGCTTGGAATTTCGATGCATCCGAGACGAACGGCCGTTCGAACTGGTACAGCGTCTCGTTCAGCTCCCGGAGGAGCGGGTTGAACAGGCCCCCGATCCTGATCACCGGTCGCGAGGCGACGCCGATCTTCGGGGCGCGCCCGGCCTCCTCGAACAGCAGCTCGAGGAACTGCCGGCCCGTGAGCGGTTCCGCCGCCGGCAGGTGCCAGACCTGACCGTCGGCCTCGTCGCGCTCGCCCAACGTCACGAGCGAGCGGGCCATGTCCTCGAGGTAGTTGAGCGTGTGCGGCTGGTCGAGCGAGCCGAGCCAGCGCACCCGCTTGTCGCGCAGCAGCGGCTCCATGATGTTCTCGCCGACGGTCGAGGTGGTGCCACGCGGGCCGTAGTAGTCGGAGGCGCGGCCGATCGTGACCCGCAGTCTCCCGTCGGCGTGCGCGCGGAGGAGTGCGTCGGCCATCTCGACACGCACGCGGCCCTTCTTTCCCTGCGCCCGCTGCGGTGTCTCCTCGGTCATCGGCCCGTCGGGCGGCCCGTACACGTACAGGTTGTCCGCGAACACGAGCTTCGCCCCCACCGAAGCCGCGCCGGCGAGGATGGCGTCGGTCATCGGGCGGAACAGCTCGGCCCACTTCGTGTAGGGAGGCTGTGCGCAGTGGTAAACGACGGCAGCGCCCTCGCACGCCTGCCGAGCGCCTTCGGAAGTGCCGACGTCGGCCGCCACCTGCTCGACACCCTCCGGCACATCCCCCTTGCCCGAGCGTGTGACGGCGCGCACCCGCAGGTCCCGGCCCGCGAGCTCGCGCACAACCGCCGAGCCCGTGCCGCCCCCGGCTCCGATTACGACGTGATCGCCGGCCACGTTCACGGCGTGAGACTAGGCTCCACGACGGTCCAGCGCATCTCGGGGATGCGGGAGCGGCTCCAACGCGACACTCACCGCTCCCCGCTATCAAGACGGATGCGGGCGTCCCCAGCGGCCCCTCGGCAGGGTCTCCCTCCCGACGACCTCCGAGCGCGCCGATGCGACCGCGCGCTCGCCGCCGCTAGCGCCGCTGGTCGGCCAGGGCTTGCGCGAAGCGGGGGAGATCGAGCGGCCCGACGGGGAGCGGCTCTGTCGCCTGCCGCTGGGGCCGCAGCCCGTCGAGCGTGATTGCGAGGAAGCGCCGGTAGAGGTCGGGCTCGACCTCGCGGCCGAAGTCGATCAGGGTGTTGAGCATGAGGTTGATGAGCGGGAGGTCGGTCGGCGCGAGGTCGCTTCGTACCACGCCCGCCTCGACGGCCCGTCGCACGAGCTTCGTGGTCACCCTGGCTACCTCCTGGCGCGCAGCGGCGAGCCGCTCGCCTCCGCGGCCGGCCGAGAACATGACGTCCTTGAGCCCGCGGTCGGAGGCCATCATCGCGAGCGCGCGCTCGAAGAACCCGGAGAGCCCGAGCCACGGGTCGGGCTCCTCCAGGCACTCGCTGGCGATCGCCTCGACGTCGCCGAGGCGGTCGACCATCAGCTCCTCTATCAGCGCGTTCTTGTTGGCGAAGCGGCGGTAGGCCGTCCCCGTGCCGACGCCGGCGTGGCGCGCGATCTCGTCGAGCGTCACGTCGAGGCCTCGGGTGGCGAACACCTCGCGCGCGGCGTCGAGCAGCCGCTGCCGGTTGCGCTCGGCGTCGGCGCGCAGCGGGGCGGGCTCAGGGTTCGTCATCGGGCACATGGTAGAGAACCGGAGATCGTATCTCCAGTTGTGTGCTACCGTAACCGGAGAACTGCTCTCCGGATACAAAGGTTGCCCTCATGTCCTCTTCCGCAGATGCCCATCACGACCGCCGCTGGCTGATCCTCGCAATCATCGGCATCGCCCAGCTGATGGTCGTGCTCGACGTGACGATCGTGAACATCGCGCTCCCGTCCGCCCAGCAGGACCTCGGCTTCTCCGACGACGACCGGCAGTGGGTGATCACGGCCTATGCGCTGGCGTTCGGCAGCCTGCTGCTGCTCGGCGGCCGCATCGCCGACCTCTTCAGCCGCAAGTGGACGTTCGTCGCCGGCCTGCTCGGCTTCGCCGGCGCGTCGGCCCTCGGCGGGGCCGCCCAGAGCTTCGACCTGCTCGTGGCGGCCCGCGCGCTGCAGGGCGCCTTCGGCGCGCTGCTCGCCCCTGCCGCCCTCTCGCTCCTGGCCACGACATTCACCGACCCCGCCGAACGCGGCAAGGCCTTCGGCATCTACGCCGGGATCGCCGGCGCGGGCGGCGCCATCGGCCTGCTGCTCGGCGGCGCGCTGACCGAGGTGCTCGACTGGCGCTGGTGCCTGTACGTGTCGATCGCCTTCGCGGTCCCGGCCGCGATCGCCGGCACGCGCCTGCTGCACCATGTTCCCGCGACCTCGCGGTCACGGCTCGACGTCCCCGGCGCGCTCACCGCGTCGGCGGGCCTGTTCGCGCTCGTGTTCGGCCTGGCGCGCGCGGAGTCCGACGGCTGGGGCGATCCCGTCACACTCGGCTTCCTGATCGGCAGCGCCGTCCTGCTGGCCGCCTTCGTCGCCCTGCAGCGCCGGGTGGCGAACCCGCTGCTACCGCTGCGGGTGGTCACCGACCGCGACCGCGGCGCCTCCTTCCTCGCGATCGGAACGGCCAGCGCCGGTCTCTTCGGCCTCTTCCTGTTCCTCACCTTCTACCTGCAGGACACGAAGGGCTTCACGGCGCTCGAGACCGGACTCGCGTTCCTGCCGCTGAGCTTCTCGATCGCGCCCACCGTCGGGATCGTGAGCACGCGCCTGCTGCCGCGCACCGGCGCCGCGCCCGCTGGTCCCGGCCGGGATGCTCACCGCCGGCCTCGGCATGGTGCTGCTGACGCGCATCGGCGTCGACACGGGATACGCCACCCACGTGCTCCCGTCGCTGATCCTGATCGGGGTCGGCTTCGGGCTGACCGTGGCGCCGTCGTTCGCGATCGCCACCGTCGTGCCGGAAAAGGACAGCGGCGTCGCCTCGGGCATGGTCAACACCTCGCAGCAGATCGGCGGCTCGATCGGCACCGCCCTGCTGAGCACGCTGGCCGCCTCCGCCGCGACCGACTACCTGTCGGGTCGCGTGCCGGGTCCCGAGGTGCTGCAGCAGGCGGCCGTAGACGGATACACCACCGCGTTCCTGTGGGCGGCGGCCATCTTCGCCATCGGCGCGCTGGTCTGCGGCAGCCTCCTGCGCCCCGGCGCCCGGCCCGAGCTCGCCCAGGGCCCCGAGCCCGCGGCCGCACGGGCGTAGCGGAGGCGGGCTCAGCCGTCCGCGAGCTGTCCGCAGTTCGTCACCACTACGAGACCTCAACGAAGCAAAGGACAGAAGCAATGCAGGCACATAAATGAGCGACCCGGACGATCCGGACCGCGACCTCAATGTGAACGGTGCCCTGTTGCCAGGCCCGGGCGCCATGCTCGCAGCCCGACGTTCGAGCACTGGCTCGACTCGACGTGCTGACGAGCGGCTCCCGGCAGTTTCCGACCGATTTCGGCGCCCGACGTCCATGCGGGGCGCAGACGACTCACAACCCAGAAGGAACTGACATGAACGTGAAGCAAGGAACCAGCTCCCCCATGGCACCCAGTAACGCCGAGACGGCCGACGCTCAGGCCACGTCGCTCAAATCCGGATCGGACGCCGCCCCGCAGCCGTCCGCCGAGCGGCGCAAGGTTCGCTTCCCCAGCGGCAACACCACGTGCGCCGCCTGGCACTACCCGGGGACCAACCGCGGCGTGCGTGATCATGGCCGGCGGGCTCGCCGTCACCAAGGAGCCGGGCACGGATCTGTTCGCCAAGCGGTTCAACGACGCCGGGTTCGCGGTGCTCGCCTTCGACTACCGCCATCTCGGTGAGAGCGGTGGTCAGCCGCGCCAGATCGCGCGCATCGGAGAGCAGCACGCCGACTGGCAGGCCGCGATCGCGTTCGCCCGCACCCTGCCCGGCGTGGACGCCCGCAGGCTCGCGATCTGGGGCTTCTCCGCGTCAGGCGGCCACATCATCCCGGTAGCGGCGCGCAACCCGGATCTGGCGGCGGCGATCGCCCAGACGCCGCTCGTCGACGGCCCGGCCGTCACGCCCAACGCGATGCGCCATCAGACCCCGCTCGGGTTCCTGCGGTTCACCGGCCGTGCGCTCTTGGATGCCGCCGGCGGCCTCGTCGGACGCGCCCCGCTGCTCGTGCCGCTCGCCGGCGAGCCCGGGACCGTCACCTCCCTCACGTCGCCCGACGCCCTCAACGGCAGCCAGGCGCTCAATCCCGACGACAAGTACCCCCACTGGCAGCAGGAGGTCGCCGCCCGCTCCGCGCTGCGCGTCGGCTTGTACCGGCCCGGCCGCCACGCGTCGCGCGTGCAGTGCCCCCTGCTGGTGCTCGCCTACGACGATGATGGCGTTGCGCCCGCCGGCCCGACCGTGCGCGCGGCCCAGCGAGCTCCCCGCGGAGAGGTCGTCCGCCTGCCCGGTGGCCACTACGAGCCCTTCATGGGTGGCCACGACCACGCCGCCGACGCACAGCTGTCCTTCCTGCGCCGGCACCTGCTCGACGGCTCGCAGGCGAGCGCGCGATGACCAGCCGGATCGAGCTGTCCGCCGGAACGATCGAATACGAGGACACCGGCGGCGAGGGCCCCGCGATCGTGCTCCTGCCGGGCCTCATGATGGACGCCTCCCTGTGGGAGCAAGTGATCGCCGAGCTGTCTCCCGAGCACCGGTGCGTCGCACCGACGCTGCCGATGGGCGCGCATCGCCACCCGATGCGCGCCGACGCCGATCTGTCCCCGCGCGGGCTGGCGCGGCTCGTCTCAGAGCTCCTCGATCGCCTCGACCTGAACGACGTCACACTCGTCGGCAACGACACCGGCGGGGCCCTCGTCCAGCTGCTCGCCTGCGACGGCGCCACCCGCGTTAGCCGGATCGTGCTCGTCTCCTGCGACGCGTTCGACAACTTCCCTCCGGGCCTGACCGGCAAGACGCTGGTGCTGACCGGCAAGCTCTCGCCGACGCTGTTCGGGCTGTTCATGCAGCAGATGCGCCTTCGACCGCTCAGGCGGCTCCCGCTCGCCTTCGGCTGGCTGACGATGCGAGGCGACGCCGCCACCGCCCGCTGGATCAAGCCGGTCCTAACGCAGCGCGAGATCCGCCGCGACACCGTCCGAATGCTCCGCGGGATCGCGGCACAGCGACAGCTGATGCTCGAAGCGGCCGACGGCCTGCCCAGCTTCGAGCGCCCCGCACTCATCGTCTGGGCAAGCCAAGACCGCGTCATGCCGCCCGAGCACGGACGCCGCCTGGCCGAACTGCTCCCGCGAGGGACGGCTGGTCGAGATACCCGACAGCTACACACTCATCCCCCTCGACCAGCCCGCCCGGCTTGCTGAGGCCGTTCAGCAGTTCATGCACGAGTCGGACGGACGAAAGGGGTGACCGGGACTGCGCCGTCGTCGTGATCGTCGCGCCGAGTGAGCCGGCTTCCTCTTCTGGGCGCACGGCCCGAAGCAGCGGTGCGCGGGGCGGTGGCGTCCAGGGCGGCGCGTGGGCGAATTGCTCAGCACCGGGCACTTTTCTGCCGGCGCGGTCGTCTCGCGGAGGGCCTTCGGCGCCAGCGTCCTGAACCAGACGCGAGAGGCACTCGCCCGCCACTACCTCTCTACCACGCCTTCCACGCGTGGACCGGCCAGGCGCCGCAGCGCACACGACCGCAGGCCGCCTCTCCTCATCCCGACGCGACGCAGGGCGAGCTTGCCCTGAGCCGCGGCGCGTGCATCAGGCGACACGCCTGCGTCTCGTCCACGCTGGGGGTGTCCCGGCCCAGCGACCGACACGCCCACAATCACGCGGAACCAGCAGCGGACGCGGTCTCAGTCCACCGGGGAACGGCGACAGTCCTTGCCGTCCACCTCGACGACTCGCAGCGCCAGGTCGGCGTCCGGGGGCTCCTCGCCGGGTGCCGGGAAGAGCGCGCACTCCGCGGGCGTCGCGCAGCCGCACTCCTTCGCCACCTCGAGCCAGCCCTTCATCGCCTTGGTGCGCTCGAGCAGAGCCTCGACCTCGCCGAGCTTCTGGCTCGAGAGCGAGCGCATCGCTCGCCCAGGCCGTCGGCGCCGTCGACACCTTTGATGAGCTCCTTGATCTCGCGCAGCTTGAAGCCGGCGCTCTGGGCGACGCCGATGAACCCCAGCTTGCCGAGCACATCCGCGTCGTAGCGCCGCTGGCCCCCCGTCGCGATCGGGCTCGGGAAGCAGACCGATCCGCTCGTAGTAGCGGATCGAGGACGTCGCCACTCCGGCGCGGCGCGCCACCTCGCCGATCGTCAGTTCCGGGAATCCATCCATCGCGGATCGCGGCCCTTGACTTGAACCGCGGTTCAAGGGCCATCGTAGCCCGCGAACGGTCACATCCACCACAACCGAGGAGGTACGCGATGACCGTCAAGACCAGCACATCATTCGATCTCGAGGCGCTCAGGCGCGGCTATGAGGAGTGGGACGTCGACGCGCTGCTCGCGCTCTACGCGGACGAGGTCGAGCTGATCCAGATCGACCGCGACAACCCGCCGAGCTCCCCGCGCGTGCGACACGGCAAGGAGGTGCTCAAGGGCATGTTCGAGCACTGCGCCGCCGCCGGCGTGAAGGCGACGGTGGAGAACGCCATCGCAGGCGAGAACCGCGCCGCCGCGACCGTCACCTGCGAGTTCCCCGGCGGGCGCAAGGTCGTCGCCAACGCGATCCTCGAGCTCCAGGACGGTCGCATCGTGCGCGAGCGTGACGTTCAGGCAGGCGATCCAAAGCGCTGAGCCGATCGATTTCTTGCACCTCAGCGTGCAAGCGACGAGAGTGCTCCGAACTCACTGAACAGGAGGTACAGAATGCCGAAGGCATCGAAGGAAACCGCTTCCGAGCATGAGACGGTCGAGGGATACGAAGGCCACTTCGAGCACTTCGAGGATGGCTGGACAGTGGGCTTCGAGACCTACACCCAGGACGCCGACCTATCCCCCTTCTTCAAAGGGCTGCCCAACGACGAGTGCCAGTGCGAGCACATGGGCTACGTGATCAAGGGCAAGCTCGCCTTTCGCTCCGGGGACCGCGAGGAGGTCTTCGAGGGCGGCGACGCCTACTACGTCGGCCCAGGACACACGCCGATCCTCTACGCCGGCACCGAGGTGGTCGAGTTCAGCCCCACCGAGGAGCTCGGCCGGACCATGGAGGTCGTGACCAAGAACATGGAGGCGATGGAGGCCGGGTCCTCCTGAGCGCCTGGCCGGGCGCCCGCATTGCGGGCGCCCGCGCCGCTGGATGGGCGCCGCAGGGGTGCTGGCGATACGCCTCGTCCTCGTCCGAGGCGCGGTTCAAGGAGACGGGTTGCTACCACCTTGTTGAGGCGCCGACAGCGTCAGGCTGCGGGCCGTCGCGACGACTTCCGCGACGAGGGTCGTGAGGTGCTCCGAGCTTGTGTCGGGGTGCAGGATGCATGCGCGCAGCGTCTCGCGGCCGCCGAAGACGGTGCCGGTGACGAAGGCGCGGCCTCGCGCCTGAACCGCCTCCGGTAGTGCGCGGTTGAGCTCGTCCAGCCTGGCGGGCGGGCAGCCCGCCGGGCGGGCGCGGAAGGCGACGATGGAGGTCTCGGGCGGAGCGGCCAGCTCTAGCTCGGGTTCGCGCTCGACCAACGTCGCCAGCTCGCGGGCGAGTGCGTTCGCGCGCGCCACCTGGGCGGCGATGCCGGCGCGTCCGCGTGCGGCGATGGTCGCCCACGTCTTGAGGGCGCGGAAGGGTCTCGTCTGCTCGAACCCATATTCGGCGAACGCGCCGACCGGCGCGTCGGTGTCGTGGCGTAGGTATGGCGCGATGAGGCTGAACGCGTCGCGCAGGTCGTCGCCGCGCTGCACGAGCGCGCAGCCGGCGTCGACTGGAACGCCGAGCCACTTGTGGGGGTCGAGAACCAGCGAGTCGGCCTGTTCCATGCCGCGGTAGCGCGCCGCGATCGCCGGGTCGAGCACGCCGAACGCACCGTAGGCCCCGTCGACGTGGAACCAGAGGTCCTCGGCGGCCGCGACATCGGCGAGCCCGTCGAGCGGGTCGATCGCGCCGGCGTTGACGGTGCCGGCCGAGCCGACGAGCAGCGCCGGCAGGGCCCCGCTCGCGCGATCGGCGGCGATCGACGCCCGCAGCGCGGTCGCGTCGAGCCGGCCTCCCTCGAGCGGCACCTCTCGCATCGCGCTACTGCCGAGGCCGAGCAGCTCCAGCGCGCGCCGCACGCAGCTATGGGCCTCAGCCGGCACGTAGGCGATCAGCGGCGGGGCGCCGGCGAGACCGTCGCGACGGACGTCATGGCCGGCGGCCGCCAGCGCGCGACTGCGAGCGCCCGCGAAGCAGACGATCGTCGCGGCGGACCCGCCGCTGGTGAGCAGCCCGGCGCCCGGCGCGTGCGGGAAGCCCACGAGCTCGGCCAGCCAGCGCACCACCGCACGCTCGAGATGGACGTCGGCGTGATCGCCAGAGACGACGCTCGGGTTCATCGCGGCCGCCGCCAGCGAAGCCATCACGCCAGCCGGGGAAGGCGGCGGATTGACCCAGCCGAAGAAGGCCGGATGGCCGTTGCCCATGGCGTGCGGCAGGACATCGCGAACGGCGATCGCGACCAGCTCTTCCAGCGCTGCCGGCTGCTCCGGCAGGGGCAGGTCGAGCAGCCGTCTACGGAGGGCGTCGGGGAGCGGCTGCCAAACCGGCCGTGAGGGCAGCGCGGCGAGGTGGTCGGCGACGCCATCCACAAGCGCGTGTGCCGAGCTACGGAACACCGGTAGCTCATCGTCGCGCGCCGCGCCCGTGTCCGCCTCGCTCACACGGCAAGCATAAGAAGCAGAGGCCTCCCACCACTCCGGCCGGGCCGATCCTTAGCCGGGCCGGCGCGGCCCCCGGCGAGGCCGAAGCCGCCGCTCTCCATCGGTGGCACGCTGCCGTCCCCGCTTCTCTTTCCTCGCCAGTTCCCGCTCCTCACTCAGTCCTACCTCGAGGAACATCAGGAGCACAACTGCGCCAAGACCGAGGGTGATCAGCGCGATGGCGAGCACTTCGCCGGTCAACCCACCGACCAGGGCGGCGCAGATCGAACCAGCGACAACAAGCGCCGCGGCCGATCCGAATGTCAGGACGCGCGGGCGGGGCGCCACCGCCCCAAGGTATCGCCTTCGATTGGCTGCCGAGCATTGCGCGAGACTCCTGTCTTCGGAGGCGCCTCCCTCCAGACGAAGCAGCGGTCTCAGCCTTCTGGGTGTGGTGATGGTGGGTCGAGGTTTGTGAGGTCGAGCTGTCGGAGTCGTTCGGGGTCGCCGAGGAAGTCGAGTTCGACGATCTTGCCGTTTCTGACGGTGACGGCGCCGATTGAGAATGGTTGCCCGTGGCGGAAGGCGACGGCGCCGGCGGCGCCGTTGATCAGCGCCGGCCTGATGTCGAGCCCGATCTGGGCGTAGCTGGCCGCCTGGCCGGCGACGGCGGCGGCGCCGCGGAGCTGGCGCGCGCCGGCGGCCGGCCCGAAGTCTTGGCGCAGGACGACGTCGGGGTCGAGCACGGCCAGCAGCCGGTCGAAGTCGCCCTCACGCGCGGCGGCCAGGAACGCGTCGATCACTTCGCGTTGGGTTTCGAGGTCGGTGTCGGGCACGGTTTTTCGGCGCGCACGTGTCGGCGCGCCCGGCTGGCGAGCTGGCGCGCCGCCTCGGGCGAGCGCTCGACGATCGGCGCGATCTCGTCGAAGGGCACGGCAAAGATGTCGTGCAGCACGAACGCCAGCCGCTCGGCCGGAGACAGCGTCTCGAGCACCACCAGCAGCGCCAGGCCGACGGAATCGGCCAGCAGCGCCTCGTGCTCGGGATCGATCTCGTCGGCCCGGTCGATCAGCGGATCGGGCAGCCGTCCGAGCGGCTGCTCGCGCCGCGCCTGGCGCGAGCGCAGCATGTTCAGCGACACGCGCGAGACGACGGTCGTCAGCCAGCCGCCGAGGTTCTCGATCTCCCCGCTATCGCTGCGGTTGAGGCGCAGCCAGGCCTCCTGCACGGCGTCGTCGGCCTCGCTCAGCGAGCCCAGCATCCGGTAGGCCACCGCACGCAGCCGCGTGCGGTGACGCTCGAACTGCCGGGCCAGAAATTCGCGCTCATCCATCGGTCACGTCCGGTCGTCGGGGCGGGTCATAGCAATAGACCCCCGAAGTCCAGCCGATGTGACCAAAGGAGACCTGATGGCCACCAGCACCCTTACCACCAGCCCCCGCAGCCGGATCGGTATCCCCGCCGGCAGCTGGAAGGTCGACCAGGCCCACAGCCGCGTCGGGTTCGCGGTCAAGTCCTTGGGCATCTCCACCGTGCGCGGCCAGTTCCGCCACTTCGACGGCGCCCTCGAGATCGGCCACACCCCCGCCGACAGCCGCGCCTACGGCCGCGTCGCCGCCGCCTCCGTCGACACCAACCAGGCCCGGCGCGACAAGCACCTGCGCTCGACCGACTTCCTCTCCGCCGAGCGCCATCCCGAGCTGACCTTCCGGTCGAAGGCGATCGAACCGGTCGACCACCACAGCTTCCGCGTCATCGGCGACCTCTCGATCAACGGCGTGACCAACGAGGTCGAGCTCACCGCCGGGCTTGGCGGGATCGAGACCGGCCCCGAGGGCGAGGAGCGGCTCCGCCTCGAGGTGACCGGCCAGGTCTCTCGCAAGGCGTTCGCGATGACCTTCCTCGCCGGGCTCGGAAGCGCGGTCGTCGCCGACACGGTGAAGATCGCCATCGACCTCGCAGCCAACAAGGAGGCCTAGATCCGATGTCCCACGGCCGAAGCGAACAGCGCTAAGGAAGGTGCCAGATGGAAGCGCAAAGAGTCGACGACCCCCTGTTCAAGCAGAGCTATGGGTTCAGCCGCGACGGCGAGACGCTGCGGATCGAGATGTGGACGGATCCGGGCGGTGGGGTTCGCGCAGAGCACGTTCATCCGGCGCTCGAGGAGCGCTACGAAGTGCTCAAGGGCGAGATCACGATCAACGTCGACGGGGCGTCGAAGCGGCTTGGG
This sequence comes from uncultured Thermoleophilaceae bacterium, assembly GCA_963821275.1. Taxonomy (GTDB): domain Bacteria; phylum Actinomycetota; class Thermoleophilia; order Solirubrobacterales; family Thermoleophilaceae; genus JACVRW01. The sequence continues at coordinate 270,889 of CAWGDF010000001.1, read as the reverse complement.
CCCGGCGATCGCGCGGTGGTCCCGCCCGGTGTTCGCCATTCGTTTGAGAACACCGGCGAATGGGCGGCCCACCTCGTGGCCGAGGCCGAGCCGGCACTGGAGCTACGCGAGTCGATCGAGGAGGGAGCGCGCCTTGCGCGCACCGAGCGTTTCTCGGACAGCGGCTCGCCGCGGAGCATTCGCGCGCTGGTCGAGGCGGCGGCGCTGGCGGAGCGCTACGGGGACACGGTTGTGCTCAGCTCGCCGCCGCGATTTGTGCAGCGGATCCTGTTCCCACCGCTTTCGCGGCTTGCACGGAGATGATCGCGACGCCACACCGAGAGCCGGAACCCCTCGTGGCCGAGGCCAACGCGACTGAGCTGAGCGTGCTCGGATTACACCAACGCCGACGGCTGGCGCGTGACCTGCACGACGGAGCCCAGCAGCGGCTCGTCTCGCTGGCGCTGACCCTACGCATGGCGCGAGAGAAGCTGGACTCCGAGCCGGGCGAAACCGGGCGGCTGCTGGACCGCTCGCGCCAAGAGCTCGACGAGGCGCTCAAGGAGCTCCGCGAGCTGGCGCGCGGGATCCACCCGAGCGTGCTCTCCGATCGGGGACTCGGGGCCGCCGTCGAGGCGCTCGCTCACCGCGCCCCGCTGCCAGTCGAGGTCGGCGCCGTGCCCGCCGCGAGGCTCCCCGAGCACGTCGAGCTGGCCGCCTACTTCGTCGTCTCCGAGGCGCTCACCAACGTCGCCAAGCACGCCTCGGCGACCCACGCCTCGGTGACCGCGACCAAGCGCAACCACCGGCTGACGGTCGAGATCAGCGACAACGGCGTCGGCGGCGCGGACATCGAGCGGGGCACCGGCCTCCGCGGCCTCAGCGACCGCCTGGCCGCGATCGAGGGCCGTCTCGAGATCCATTCGAAAAAGGGGCATGGTACGACCGTGCGCGCCAGCATCCCCTGCCCATAGCATGCCACCCTCCCGAAGGCCGCATCACGTTCGTGAGCGATTTGTTCGGCGCACAGCTGGGGCCGATGAGTTTTTGCTACGACAGAGGTCAACACTGCCATGACGACGATGCACGTGCTTGAAACCGCCGAGGTCGACATCGCCTATGACGTCGATGGGCCGCTGCCCACCGCCGACGGGCGCCCACCGCTGTTGATGATCGGTCAGCCCATGGACGCGAGTGGTTTCGCCACGTTGGCGTCGCATTTCCCGGACCGGACCGTGGTTACTTATGACCCGCGTGGCCTCGGCCGCAGCACCCGCAAGGACGGCCGGGTCGACCATGAGCCGGCGGTCCAGGCGGACGACGTGCACGCCGTTGTCGAGGCGCTGGGCGGCGGCCCGGTCGAGCTGTTCGCGACCAGTGGGGGCGCGGTGGCCGCGCTCGCGCTGGTGGCGGCCTATCCCGACGACGTGAGCACGCTGGTGGCGCACGAGCCGCCGCTGATCGCGGTGCTCTCTGACGCCGCGGCGGCCGAGCGCGCCCGCGCCGGCGTTCGCGACGCCTACGAGGCCAACGGGTCGGGCGCCGGCATGGCGGCCTTCATCGCGATGAGCTCGTGGCGTGGCGAGTTCAGCGACCAGTACTTCGCCCAGCCGGCGGCCGATCCCGCCGAACTTCGGGCTGCCGGCCGAGGACGACGGCTCCCGCGACGACCCGCTGCTATCCGACCGGTCCTGGGCGGTCAGCAGCTACCGCCCCGACGTCGACGCGCTGGCGGCGGCGCCCACGCGCGTCGTGATCGCCGTGGGCGAGGAGTCCGACGGCACCTTCACCGGACGCACCGCGGTGGCCACCGCCGAGCTGCTCGGTCAGCAGGCCACCGTGTTCCCAAGCCACCACGGCGGGTTCCTCGGCGGCGAGTTCGGATACGCCGGCCAACCCGAACCCTTCGCGCGCAAGCTGCGCGACGTCCTCGACCACGACAACTGACCGCCGCGCGCTTCGCGAGTCAAGCGCTCGCGGCGCCGGGTGGCTCGGCAAACGCGATCGCGTTCCCATCCGGATCGGGGACGTTCGCGTGACGGACCCCGTTCGAGTAGGTCTCGATCGGTTCGTGTTCGATGCGCTCTGCAGCGAGGCGCTCCAGGAGCGCCTCGAGCCCAGCGACCGCGAACGTGATCCTGCCGGCGCCCGCCGACGCCACGTTCGGCTCGATGAAGAGCGTTGCGTGCTCGTCGATGTCCCAGAGCACCTCGTCCCCGACGCGAATGTCCGGGGGTCGCCCGAAGAACCGCGTGTACCAATCGATGCTCGCATCGAGATCGGATACCGGGACACCGGCGATGAGCTGGGTGATGGCGCCCTGCATGCATCTCCTTTGACGTGATTGCCGTCGCCCATAGGGAGACCGGCGCACGGTACCCACCGGGGCGTTCTACGCGCGCTCCGCCACCAGCGCGAGCTTCCGGACCCGCCCCTCGTCCAGCCACTCGATCCACAGCCGATGGGCGGCGAGCAGCTCGTCCAGCGCCCGGCGGCCGATCTGCGCCGCGATGTCCTCGGCGTCCGCGGCGAACGCGTCCGCCAGCGCCTGCGCCATCGCGCGGTGCACGTGGCTGTGGTCCTCCTGCCACGTGGCGACGAGCCCGGCCCGCTCCAGGGACTCGGCCATCTCGTCGAGCGGGGTGAGCCAGACCGTGTCGGCGTCGGGCATCGCCGCCCGTTCGGCCATCGTGAGCGGTGGCCCCTCCTCGAGCGTGAAGGCGAGGCGCCCGCCGGGCCGGAGCGCCACGGCGATCTCGCGCACCAGCGCGTCCTTGTCCTCGAAGGCGAGCATCGTCTCGAGCAGGAGCACGACGTCGAAGGCGCCGGCTGGGAGGGGCGGGACGTGCGCGGTCGCAAAGCGGCACGGCAGGTCGCCCGCGCGCTCGCGGGCGACGGCGACGGCGCTCGCGCTGGCGTCCACGCCCAGGTAGACGCAGTCCAGCTCCCGCGTGAGAAAACGCCCTGGCCCGCCGATGCCGCAGCACAGGTCCAGCACCGTGACCCCGGGGCCGATGCCGACCCGCACCGCCAGGGCCCGGATCTCGCCGGCTGTCATGAAGCTCTCCTGCCCGACGAAGTCGCCGGGAGCGTAAGCCGACACGCGCGCGCGGTGCAGCGCACGGTCGAACGGCGCGCGGTCGTCCTGCATCACGGCCGCGCCTCCGTCGGCACCGGGTCAGCCGCCCGCCGGCGACGAGCCGAACGCGGCGAGGAAGCGGTCACGGAACGCGGCCATCGGCCAGACCGGCGCCTGTGGGCTCGGCAACATGCCGTCCTGCCAGCCCCATCCTTCGGTCTGGTCCATCACCTTGGGGTCGTGGGCGATGACCGAGATGGGCACGTCGTGGCTGGCACCCTGGCCGGTGACCAGCGTCGCGGGCTGGTGGTCGCCCAACACGACGAGCACGAGGTTCTCGTCGCCGTAGCGCTGCACGAACGAGAAGAGCGTGTTGAGCGAGTACTCGATCGAGTGTCCGTAGGCTGCGCGGGCCCGCTCGGCATCGCCGAAGAGCGACGCCTTCGTGGACTCCTCCGCCTGGAGGCGGGCGAAGATCGAGCCGTCGCCGACGTCGCGCCAGGAGATCAGCCGGGGAATACGCGTCCACGGCGCGTGGCTCGAGATGAGGTCGACCTCGGCGAAGAGGGGGGGCCGGTGACGCTTGGCGAGCTCGCGACGTTGCAGGGCCAGAAGGGTGTACTGGTCGGGCATGGGGGACACCCCGAAGCCCGGTCCGCGGTAGCCGAAGTTGCGGCGGTCGTAGACCCGGTCGTAGCGGTAGAAGGTCGAGCCCTCCGGCCACGCCCGGCGGTTCCCCGGCATGGCGCCGACCGCCCGCCACCCCGCGCGCTGGAACGCCCGGGTGAGGGTGAGGCGGTCGTTCTGGACGAGCTGGTCGTAACGCCGCTGGCCGTCGACCCGGACTCCCGACTGCAGGGTGGAATGCGCGAGCCAGCTGAGGCCCCCGAAGGTCGGCGAGGTGAGAAATGCGCTGCGCGAGGAAAAGCCGGCGGCCCGCAGCTGCGCGGCGCCCCGCTCGAGCACGGCGTCGATGCGGGGCGAGAGGGACGAGTCCTGGACCGCGACCCTCCCGTAGCTCTCGACGAAAACGACCAGGACGTCCTTGCCCCGCAGCCCCGTCAGCAGCCGGTTGCCAGGAGTGGCGCGGAAGCGGTCATGGGCGATCTCGCGGGCGAGCACTGCAGGATCCGCCAGGCCGGCCCGCACAGCCTGCACCTCGTCGACGGCCAGGGCGGCCGCACTCGAGGAGGCGACCGGCGCGCCGACGACCCGGAGGGCCACCCAGACCACGCCGAGCGCCACCGCCGCCCGGAGCGTCCAGTCGCGGTGGCCGGCGGCGATCCGCGTCACGCGCAGCAGCGCCAGGACCGGGAGGGCGAGGAGCGCGACAATGAGCACGACCGCGACGGCGACGACGAGGTTTGCGTTTGAACCGCCGATCGCGTGGCGCAGCGTCTCGATGCCGATCCCGACGTAGCCCGAGTCGTCGACGATGCTGAACGGCCGATCGAACGCCGTGAAGAACCCGATGTCGAGCACCTTCACGACAACGAGCACGCTCAGGACCGCTCCCAGGACCGCCGCCAGCACCCGACGCGGGGTGGCGGGCAGCAGTGCGGCAACGGCGACGACGACGAGGAGCTCGAGGGGAAGCCGCGCGAACTCGCCAAGGGTGAGGCGGCTCGGCTGGTTTGGCGCGACGAGGGCGACCCAGACGAGCAGCAGGGCGAGGACCGTGAGCGCCATGGCGAGGCCGATGCGCAGCGGCCCGCGCCGAGGCTGACCGACGTCACCCTCCGCTACCTGTTCGTGTGCCTCGTGCCGGCGGCGCCACAGCCACCACGTGCACTGGCCCATCGACGCCGTGAGCAGCGCGAGCGCGGCGACGAGGAGAGCCTGCGTGAGCGCCAGCGGCAGGACCGCGGCGGCCGCGACCGTCAGCACGATCCCCTGTGTCGCCGCGACGACCTTGCGCCAGCGGCGCGGCGGCAGCGACGCGCGCATCCACGGCAGCAGCCACTCGCCGGCGAGGAACAGGTAGCGCGCGGCCCCGATCGCGAGCACCCACGCGCCGCACGTGGGGGCGACGTAGACGCTGAGGGCGAGGATCAGGAACGCGTCGACCTCGCCGTCGAAGCGCGCCCCCAGCTCGGTCGCCATCCCGGTGCGCCGCGCCACCCATCCGTCGACCGCGTCCAGCCCGAGCGCGACGGCCGCGAGCGTCACGAGCAGCGCGACCGGCGTGCCGTGCGTGAACGAGTCCGCGGCCAAGGCGGCGACGCCGACGGCGAGCGTGGCCCGGGCGAGCGTCACCCAGGACGCCGGCCCCAGCCGCCCACCAGGACCGCGCGCGAGGCCGCGTGCCAGCGCCGTAGCCATGGTCACGGCGCAGGCGATGCCGACGGTCCAGCCCACCGCGCCGAGCCGGGCGGTCCCCGCCATGACGGCGAGCAGCAGCACCTGGGCGATCAGCCCGGCGGCTGGACCCGTCCGGCTGGCTCGTATCGTGGTCATTCGTCCCGGAACCGGGGTGAGAGCGCGTAGCGCAGCAGCACGACGTCGCCGATCTGACGCACCTCGGCGAGCGTCGCGCGCCGGTCCGCGTTCCACGGAAAGCGCCCGTCGCTCACGAAGCGCGGGGCGGTCGAGTCGCCGACGAAGAACGGCGCAACGACGAGATGGAGCTCGTCGACAAGGTCGTCGGCCAGGAACTGCGTGTGCACGATGCCGCCGCCCTCGACCATCAGCCGCTCCACGCCGCGGTCACCGAGGTCCTCGGTCAGCCAGCGCATGCGCACGCGCCGGCCGCCGTCCACGATCGTCGCCGGCGGCGCGAGCCGCGCGCGGGCGTCGGCCACCTGCGGGCTCGGGGTGTAGACGAGCTTCTCGGCCTCGCCGGCGGTGAAGAAGTTCGAGCGCGCGTCGAGGTCCACCGAGTTTGTCACGGTGATCTTCTTCGGAGACGATGGGAGCCCGCGGGCCGCGCGCTCCTCGCGGCGGGCGTCCGAGCGCACGAGCAGCCGCGGGTTGTCGGTGCGCACGGTGACCGCGCCGACCATGATCGCGTCGCAGGAGGCGCGCACCTCGTCGACCCGGTCGAAGTCGGCCTCGTTGGAGAGTGCGAGGCGAGGCTTCTGGTCGCCCAGGTAGCCGTCGAGCGACACGCTGCAGCTCAGCAGGGTGTACGGGCGGTCAGACACCAGGGGCTCCCTGCGCCGGCCGCTCGGGCCACGGCGCCGACCTGGTGCGGTAAACCCAGGCCGCGACGAGGACGGCGGCGCCCGGCAGGCTGGCGACGAACACCATCACGCCATACGCGACCGCGGTGGCGACCCCGAGCGAGGGCCCCAGCCCGGCGGCGGCGAACGCCCAAGCCGTCATGCCCTCGCGCGGCCCCCAGCCGCCGATGTTGGGCAGCGCCGCGGCCAGCAGCACGAGCAGCGCCAGCGGCAGCATCCGGGACGGCGGCGCGGTTGCCCCCGCGCTCCGCGCGGCGATCAGGAACGTGGCTGCGTGGCCCGCAACCACGAGCGCCGACGCGAGCGCGATGGCCGGCCACGCCCGCTTGGCGAGCAGCCCGTCGCGCACGTCGCGGGCCGCGGCGCCGCGCAGCCGTGCCCACCGGGACCGGCCGACGGCGGGCCGCAGGCGCGCCGACAGCGCGACGCCCGCTGCCGCCGCGACAAGCGCCAGCGCGACGAACGGCACGATTGCCCGCACGGGCGACGGCAGGACGAGGAGGACGGCGACGGTGAGGACGACCTGCACGACCTGCCCGGCCGAGCGCTCCCATGCCACGGCGCGCAGCCCACGGCCGACGTCGCTCGTGTCACGGCCGTGGCTCCACCCGCGGTGGACGTCGCCCACCACTCCGCCGGGCAGTGTGACGTTGAGGAAGAGCGAGCGGTAGTACGCGGCCACGGCCGTACCCAGCGGGAGGTCGACGCCGAGGCCGCGGGCCACGATCCTCCAGCGCCAGGCGCAGCACATGGTGGTCAGCGCGGCCAGGCCTGACGCGGCCGCCAGCGTCCAGCCGTCGACCGCGCGCAGGCCGTCGAGGAACGGGCCGGTTCCCAGGCGCCAGACCAGGACGGCGAGCGTCGCGGCGGCGGCGGCCAGCTGAACCCACCGCCACGCGGTCGTCACGGCAGCACCAGCAAGTCGGCATGGTCGACGGTGACGGCGAGCTCCCCGGAGGCCGCCTGCGCGACGCGCCGGTCCCGGTAGGCGCCGGCCTCGGCGGCGAGCGCGGGCTCCTGCTCGCAGGCGGCGGCGACCCACCCGCCCAACCACTCGGCGGCCAGGTCGGCTTGGGCCGCATCGAGTCGCCAGGGGCTAGGCCGGACAAGGACCTCGGCGCGCAGCTCCTCGACGGCCGCCGCGACGGCGTCCGGGCCGAGGAGACCGCCGCTGCGCTGGTGGGCGTTGAACGCCGCGCCCATGCGCGCGTCCAGGCGGTCCGCCGGGCTCAGGGTGACGCGACCGACGACGGTCAGCGTGAGCAGCATCAGACGCCCGGTGCAGGCGCGGAGCATCCGCACCAGCCCGTCGGCCGTCAGCAGGTCGAGCAGCGCCGAGGCGGTGATGAGGCTCGCGCCGGCGAGATCGCGCGGCGTCAGGCGCGTGATGTCGGACCGCCTCGCCTCGACGGTGACCGCGGCCGGGCCCGGGGCGTCGGCGGCGGCAAGCTTCAGCAGGTCTGCGTCCCGGTCGTGCACCACCCAGTGCTGCGGCCCGGGCAGCCGCGGCGCAAGCCAGCGGCCCATCGCGCCGCTGCCGCCGCCGAGGTCGTGGATCACGAGGCGGCCGGCCGCGGCGAGGTGCCCCCCGAGGCGCCCGGCGAGCTCGGCCGAGCGCGCCGCCGCGTCGGCCGGCTCGCGCAGGAGGAGCCACTCCGGGCTGACCCGGACGCCCTCCGCACTCATCGTCCCGCTCCCGCCAGCACGCCGGCGAGGACGGACGCGGTGGCCGGCCACCGGCGCAGCGACGCGCGCCGCTCCCGGGCGGCCCGGCGCAGGCGCGCGCGCAGCTCGGCGTCGCCGAGCCACGTCCGCAGCGCAGCGCCGAGGGCCGCCGGGTCGCCCGGTGGGACCATCAGCCCCGGCCGGGTGCCGTCCTCCCCGTGCCCGAGGGCCTCGGTCACTCCGCCGACCTCGGTGGCGAGGACCGGCAGGCCGCGGGCCAGGGCCTCGGTGACGACCATGCCGTACGTCTCGGCGTGTGAGGCGAGCACGAGCAGGTCAGCGGCGGCGTACGCGCGGTCCAGCTCCTGGCCGGTGCGCGGTCCCGGGAAGCGCACCCGGTCGCCCAGCCCACTGTTCCGCGCGCGCCGGCGCACGCCGGCGGCGAACGCCGGGTCGCGGACCACGCTGCCCACACACGCGCAGCGCCAGGACAGGTCCGTCGCCGTCGCGAGCCCGTCGAGGAGCACGTCGTGCCCCTTGTCGGGCGTCAACGCCGCGACGCACAGAAGCGCGCCGCCGGCCGTGCTCCCCGGCGCGAGGCGGGCGGCGTCGACGCCGGGCTCGGTCACGTGCACCCGGTCGGCCGGCAGCGCGTACAGCTCCCCCAGCCGGCGCCGAGCCCATGCGCTGGTCGTGACGATGGCGGCGGCCGCCGCGAGGACCTCGCCCTCGCGCGTTCGGACCGCGCCGGCCTCGTCGTCCGGCGGGCGGTGGCCGAGCGGCATGTGCACGAGCACAACCTGCCGCAGCCGACGCGCCTGCGGCACGAGCGCTTCGGGGGCGGTGGACGCGATCAGCCCGTCGAGCAGGACCACGGCGCCATCCGGAATCCGCCGGACGGCGCGCGCGAGAGCGGCGTGCCCCGACTCGCCGGGCCGCGGCCAGGCACCGGGCAGGGCGTGCTCGTGCACCGCCCAGCCGAGCGCGGCGAGCCCTCGGCAGACCCGGCGGTCATACGTGTTGCCACCGCTCGGCCGCGCCGGGTCGTCGATGCCCTCCGGCACGATGACGTGCACCGCGGTCACATGGGCCGCTCGTAGCTCGCCCACGCGACGTGGGACTCGTGCAGCGTCACCACCAGCCCATCGAGCTCCAGCGCACCGTCGCCCAGGGCGCCGGCCCGCGCGCGGTCGGCGAGTCGGTCCGCGATGAACCGGGCGAGCGCCTCGGTGGTGGTGTTCATGCCCGCGAACTCCACCTCGTCGTCGAGATTGCGATAGGTGAGATCGCCCACCACGGCGCGCAGCACCTCGGCCGCGCGGCCGATGTCGACCACGATGCCGTCCGCGTCGAGGGTCGCGCGCCGGAAGGTGGCGTCGACGACGTACGTCGCGCCGTGCAGGCGCTGTGCGGGCCCGAACACCTCGCCGCGCAGGCTGTGGGCGATCATCAAGTGGTCGCGGATGGTCACGCTGAACACGCACTACGCCCCGTCGTAGGTGATGGTGTGGCAGAGCGCCGGCAGGCTCCCCGCGGCCAGGCGCGCCATGACGCCGGGCAGCTCGTCGAAGCGCGACTCGCCGGTGACGACCACGTCGAAGGCAGGGTCGCGCAGCAGGTCGAGCGCCAGGGCCAGCCGGTCGGCCGTAGTCCGGCGCGCGCTCCGGGCCGGGGACATCGTCCCGACCTGGCTGGCGCGCAGCCCAAGACGGCCCGCGTGGAACGCGCCGCCCAGCGAGAGCCGCACCTCGGCGTCGCCGTACCAGCTGAGGTCGAGAACCGTGCCCTCGGGCGCGAGCAGGTCGAGCGAGCACTGAAGCCCGGCGGACGTCGCGCTCGTGTGCACGACCAGGTCGCATCCGCCCGCGGCGTCGTCCGGCCGCGCGAAGCCGGCACCGAGCGCGGCTGCGACCTCGGCCCGTGACACGTCTACGTCGACGAGCGTGACCTCGACCGCCGGGAACCGGGCGAGCAGGCGGGCGACGCAGCAGCCAACCATCCCGGCACCGACGACGGCGACGCGGTCGCCGACCAGCGGAGCTGCGTCCCAAAGGGCGTTGACGGCGGTTTCGACGGTGCCGGCGAGCACGGCGCGCGCTGGCGGCACTTCGTCGGGCACGACGGTCACGGCGCCGGCCGGCACCACGTAGGCCGTCTGGTGGGGGTACAGGCAGAAGACCGTGCGGCCGCGCAGCTCCGGCGGCCCATGCTCGACGGCGCCGACGCTGAGGTAGCCGTACTTGACCGGTCCCGGGAAGTCCCCTTCCTGGAACGGCGCGCGCATCGCCATGTGCTGGCTCGGCGGCACGCCGCCCCGGAACACCAGCGTCTCGGTGCCGCGGCTGACGCCGGACCGCAGCGTGCGGACCACCACGTCGCCGCTCCCCGGGTCGGGCAGCGCGACCGGCCGGATCTCCCCGCGCCCCGGGCCGCGCAGCCAGAACGCATGCGCCTCGTCGAGCACGTCCTATCCGTCGGCTTCGTACGGCATCGGTCTGTGGTACGCAGGGCGGCCCCGGGAGGTTCGCCTCACCCAGACGCCTGCCGGCGGCGATCCTTCCCCCGAGCGCGCCGCGCAGGCCCGTCCCTCGGCGGCACGGGAGCGGGTGGAGCCCGCGGGAGTCTACCGCCGCACCGAGATCTCGCGTACCCCAGTCACTGCAACCACTGAGCAAACCGGTGTGCGCTGCCGCGCTGGCCGTGCTCCCGCGGTTCGTCCAAACCGGCAACGGAGTCGCCATCAGCCGGGAACGGGCGGGTGTAGAGTCGCCCCCAGATCGATGCCTTCCATCGACCGTTCCGAACTCTCGCGCGCGGCGCGCACGGCCGGTCAGGCGGTCGCGGATGACCCCGCTGTGAAGCCCGGTCGACTATGGGCGGAAGTGCTCGCCAAGGTGCCGCTGTTCGAGGGCGTGCCTGCTCGCCGCGTTCGCAAGATCGCCGCTTTGGGGAGTGCCGCCAGTTTCGACGCGAAGACGCGCATAGTCAGCGCCGGTGAGCCGGGCGACGCGTTCTACGTCCTGCTCGTCGGCCGCGCCGAGGTGAAGCGGGGTCGCGGACGCCCCAAGATCGAGATCGGCCCTGGCGCCTACTTCGGCGAGATGGCGCTGCTGGATGGCGCGCCGCGCTCCGCGACCGTCGTGGCCACGACCGAGACGATATGCCTGATGCTGGCCCGAACGCGGTTCCAGAAGGTGCTCAAGGACGAGCCCGCCGTTGCGTACGCGCTGCTTCGCACGCTCGCTTCCCGGCTGCGCGAGCTCGACGCCTCAGCGGCCGACTGACTCACGGCGTCGCTGGAACGGCCGCGCTACCGATGCCTCCTGCGGCGCTTGGCACCTTCCAGGCGGGCTTCTCCCGTCGCCCTGTCGTTCGCTCGCGACCTGGTGTCGATTGGCATTGCCGATCGTGCGGTGAGATGATCGAACGACTGATGGGGGCGAGCGACCCCGAGACCAGGTCCACGGGCGCGGACGCGATCGGAGCGCGGCCGTCGGGGAACGGCCCGCAGCCTGGTCCGGGCTTCGAGGTGAGGTCGCCCGCGGATGGCTCCGTGGTCGCCTCCTTGCCCGATCAGGGCGCCGAGGAGGTGCGCGCCGCGGTCGGGCGACTGCGGGGCAACCAGCCGGCGTGGGAGGCGCTCGGACCGACCGGCCGAGGCCAGTGGCTCGGGCGCCTGCGTGACTGGCTGTTCGACAACGATGAGCGCGTCGCGGAGCTGCTCCAGCGCGAGACGGGAAAGCCGTGGCAGGAGGCCACCCTGGAGGTTCCCTTCGCGATCGACTTGCTCGAGTACTACCGAAAGCGCGCCGAGAAGTTCTTGGCCGACTCGCATCCGCGACCGCACAACCTGCTGACCGCGAGCAAGCGGCTCACGGTCGCGTACCGGCCGTACCCGGTCGTCGGGGTCGTCTGCCCCTGGAACAACCCTGTCCTGCTCGCCTTGGCGGATGCGGTGCCCGCGCTGTTGGCCGGCGCGGCGGTCGCGATCAAGCCGTCTGAGCTCACCCCGCTGGCCACCCGCGAGATCGTGCGCGGCTGGCGCGAGGATGTGGGCGCTCCGGGCGTGCTGGAGTGCCTGACCGGTGCGGGAGCGACCGGCGCGGCGCTGGTGGACGAGGCCGACTTCATCCAGTTCACCGGATCCACGCGCACCGGCAGGAAGATCGCGCAGCGCGCCGCCGAGCGGCTGATCCCGTACAGCCTCGAGCTCGGGGGCAAGGACGCGATGATCGTGCTGGCCGACGCCGATCTGGAGCGGGCGGCGAACGCCGCGGTTTGGGGCGGCATGTTCAACAGCGGCCAGGCGTGCACCTCGGTTGAGCGCATCTTCGTCGAGGAGCCGGTCTACGACGAGTTCGTGGAGCTGGTAGCCGGGCGCGTGCGAGGCCTGCGGCAGCGCGCCGCCGGCAAGCGTTTCGACGCCGACATCGGGTCGCTTTCCAGCCAGGCGCAGCTCGCCATTGTTGGGCGGCACGTGTCCGAGGCGCTGGCGAACGGCGCACGCGCGCTCGTCGGTGGCAAGCGCGCGGACGCGCCCGGGGCGTTCTTCGAGCCCACGGTGCTCGTGGACGTCGATCAGTCGATGAGCTGCATGCGCGAGGAGACCTTCGGCCCGACGCTGCCGATGATGAAGGTCAAAGACGTGGAGGAGGCGATTCGGTTCGCGAACGACTCGAGCTACGGGTTGTCGGCCAGTGTCTGGACTCGCGATCGCGGCCGCGGTGAGCAGATCGCTCGGTGCCTGGAGGTCGGCGCGGTCAACGTGAACGACATGTTCGTGAACGTCTCCGCGATCCGGATTCCTCAGGGTGGCTGGAAGGAGTCCGGCGTCGGGGCGCGGCTCGGTGGCGCACACGGGATTCGCAAGTACTGCCGCCCGCAGTCGGTCACCGCGACGCGGCTGGCCCCCGGGTCGGAGCTCCTTTGGTACCCCTACACCGCCCTCAAGGGCAAGCTCTTCCTGCGTGTCACTCGCTTTCTGCTCGCACGCGACTTGGGCCGCCGCCTGGGTCGGCGCCGGCGGTAAGCGGCCCAGGCCGCCGACCGCCGCGAAGGCGACGACTCTGAAGCACCGGTCCGTCTGCCGTGATCTCCTCGGCTACTCGAGACAGCCGCGCGAGCCGCGGGCTCACGCCTGCGCCGCGATCTGCGGACCGACGACCGTGACCTCGGGGATCGGCTGCAGCGCCCACTGGGGCGGCTCGACCCCGGCCGCGTCGGCGGCCATGCGCGCCCAGTGGCGCTCGAAGCCCGCAGGCGTACACACGAGCACGTAGCGCGCGGGCGCGTCGCTCTGGTTGGCCAGCGTGTGGGCTACATTGCGCGCGGCGAAGGAGAGCTCGCCCGCGCCCTTGGTGACGAGGGCGTCCTCGACTTGAAAGATCAGCTCCCCCTCAAGCATGTAGAAGGCCTCGTCGAAGTCGTGCGTGTGCAGCGGGGGGCCGGCGCTGCGCGGCGGGACCACGATCTCGGTCACGGACACCTGGCCGCCGGTCTCCTCGCTGCGTAGCAGGACATTGGTGGTGAGGTTCGGCACGGATGGCATCGTTTGAGCTCCCTTCGGAGTCCGGGTTCGGAGTACCAGTGCTCAGGCACCGGCGGGCTGGAAGAGCTCGATCGGGTTGCCAGCGGGGTCCTCGAGCAGGATCTGGCTGCCGCCCCGTCCCGTGACGATGTCGTTACGGAAGCTGGCCCCAGCCTCGCGCAATGCTTCGACCTCGCGCTCGAGGTTTGAGACCTCAATCTGGATGCGATTCCAGCCCCCGGGCTCGGGACCACGGCCATCGGGCATCGGCTGTCCCGCGCCGCCAGCGCCGGGCCGATTGAGCAGCAGCCGCAAGTCGCCTCGCGAGAGCATCGCAAAGCCGGGTCCGGGCCGCATCTCGACGTTGAAGCCGAGCCGCTCGACGTAGAAGTCAACCGCGGCGTCGACGTCGTCGGTGATGTAGCGAACGCTGACCGTCGCCATTCTGCTCCTTCCCTCCAGGTGCGCCGTGACTAGAACTGTTCATATCATAAACAGTTCTAGGCACGCGATACCATCGCCACGGTGTCCGGAGATCCCACCAGCGTGCAGGCCGTCCCGGCACGGGGGCTGAGCCGCCGTGCCGGCTTCCTGCTGGTGCAGCTCGGCACCCACAGGCATCGGCGCTTTGCCGAGCGCCTCGCCCCCCTCGACCTCCACCCGCGCCACTTCGGGATGCTCAGCCACCTCGCCGCAAACGAGGGCCAGTCCCAGCAGGCACTGAGCAGAGCGCTGGGGCTCCACCGCAGCGCCGTGGTCGCACTTGTTGACGACCTCGAGCATCGCGGGCTCGCCGAGCGGCGCCGCGATCCCGTCGACCGCCGCGCGTACACGCTCTACCTGACTCCCCAGGGCCGCGAGCTGCTTGCCGAGCTCCAGCGCGTCGCAGAAGAGGACGAGGCCGAGCTGTTGACTGCCCTCAACGCGTCAGAGCGCTCGCAGCTCATCTCGCTGCTCCAGCGCGTTGCCGAGTCACAAGGTCTCACGGCGGGCGTTCATCCCGACCTGGAACCGCGAGAAGGCGACGATCACAGCGCCCGGAAAGACGGCAAGACTCGCCACGCACGGACTCGGCGAACGTCCCGCTGAGTGCGAAGCAGAAGCCGCGTCACCCGAGGGACCAACGCGACGCTGACACACACCCTCTTGTCCGGGCTGCAGATCGCGCTCGCGTACGAGGCCCGTTGACGAGCAGGGGCCAGCCGCGATGATTGCGTCGTGACCGTTCCCGCGGCGCGGGTCGGAGCGCTCCCCGGCCTGACCGACGCCAACCGTCGCTGGTGGACCCTGACCGGGACCTGCATGGGGCTCTTCGTGCTCATGCTGGATTCGACGGTGATCAACGTCGCGCTTCCGGACATCGCACGCGACCTGGACGCCACCGTCGCGGGCCTGCAGTGGGTCGTGAACGCCTACCTGCTTGTGCTGGCCGCGTTCGTGGTCAGCGCCGGTCGTCTGGGCGACATCCTCGGGCGGCGGCGGGTGTTCCTGATCGGCATGGCGACGTTTGCCGGCGGGTCGGTGGTGGCGGCGCTGTCGGACTCGGAGGAGGTGCTGGTCGCGGGACGCGTCCTGCAGGGCCTGGGCGGCGCGGCCCTGCTGGGGCTCTCGCTGGCGATCGTCTCCACGGTCTTCCCGGGCGGCGATCGTGCCCGCGCGCTCGGCATCTGGACCGGCGTGTCGGCCCTGGCGTTGGGCCTGGGACCGCTGGTCGGCGGCGCTTTGGTCGAAGCGGTCAGCTGGCGCTGGCTGTTCTGGCTCAACCTGCCCTTCTGCCTGCTCGGCGTGGTGCTCGTGATCGCGTCGACCGCCGAGCAACGCGACGAGACCGCACCGCCCCGGATCGACGTTCCCGGCGTGATCACCGTGGGTATCGGCCTCGCCGCGATCGTCATCGCCCTCGTGGAGGGCAAGGCATGGGGCTGGACCTCGGTCGCCACCCTCGGCGTCTTCGCAATCGGTGTCGCGATGCTGATCGCGTTCTGGTTCGTCGAGCACCACGTCCGCTCGCCGATCGTCGAGTTCGACCTGTTCGCCAACGGGCCCTACTTCGGAGCCAGCGCGGCCGGGTTCTCCCTGGTGGGGTGCTACTGGGGGGTGATGTTCCTACAGCCGCAATACCTGCAAATCGACCTCGGCTACAGTGCCCTCGAGGCGGGCGTGCGGATCCTGCCGGTGACGGCGCCGATGATCGCAATCTCCCCGCTGGGTGGACGCCTCATCGCTCTGTTCGGCGTTCGCCCCCTGATGACCATCGGCATGGCGCTTGGCACCGCGGGATTGGTCGTGCTGGCGCAGGTCGACGCGTCGAGCGGCTACGGACTGTTGTTCGCTGGCTACCTGCTGTTCGGGATCTCGCTCGGCTGCGTATATGCGCCGATGTCGTCAGCGGCGATGACGGCCATGCCGGAGGCAAAGGCGGGCATCGCAGCCGGAGTGCTGGCGATGAACCGAGTGCTGGCGGGCGCGATTACGCTCGCGGCGGCCGGCGCCGTCTTTCAAGCCGTGCTCGACGATGACCGGCACGCGGGCCGGGCCGAGCCGGCAGCGTTCGCCTCCGCACTGTCGGCCTCGATGTGGCTGCTCGTGGGCCTGTGCGCGGTCGGCACCGTGCTGACGTGGGCGTTCGTGCGCGCCAGCGACGACACGGTCGTCGCCCCCGAGCATCAGGCGCATCGTCACTTCCACCTGCCATGGGTCGCCCGGCTCAGGGCCGGGTCAGAACGTCAGCGGCCACGTTGAAGCGCAGTGGCTTCATCGCCGCCGATCACGGCGCCCGCAGCCGCGACGACGTGCTCGAGCTGATAACGAGACGCCTCTTCGCCCCGTTGGCCGGCCGCGACCGGCCTTGACCCCGGCGGCGGGCCGCTTCAGGCTCGAGCCATGGGCGAGCCCGCGGGAGCAGCGACCTTCCGTACGCCGGCGGAGGCGTACGACCGGCATATCGGGCGCTACGGCCGCGAGCTTGCCCGGGCGCTCATCGCCGCTGCCGGGGTGCGGCCCGGCCGGCGGGCGCTCGACATCGGCTGCGGACCGGGTGCGCTCACGACCGAGCTGGCCGCGCTGCTCGGTGTCGAGCGAGTGGCGGCGGTCGACCCTTCGCCTCCCTTCGCCGACGCCTGTCGCCGGCGCCTGCCTGGGGTGTCGGTCGAGGTCGCCGCCGCGGAGGCGCTGCCGTTCGAGGACGGCCGGTTCGAGCATGCGCTGTCTCAGCTCGTGGTGAACTTCATGACCGATCCGGTTGCGGGCGTGCGCGAGATGCGCCGCGTGACGGGTCCGGGTGGCACGGTCTCCGCGGCGGTCTGGGACTACGCGGGGGAGATGACGCTGTTGCGGCGCTTCTGGGACGCGGCGGTCGCTCTCGACCCGGCCGCGGCGGACCGCGACGAGGGGCGCTGCATGCCGTTCTGCACACCCGCAGAGCTCGAGGACCTGTGGTCGACGGCCGGGCTCGCGGAGGTGAGCGTCCGTCCGGTCACCGTCGCGGCGGGATACGAAGGCTTTGAGGACCTCTGGCAGCCACTGGAGCTCGGCGTCGGGCCCTCGGGCGCCTACGCGAGCTCGCTCCCGTCCGAACGCCGGGTAGCCCTGAAGAAGGAGCTCCGGCGCCGCCTCGACGTGGGCGACGAGCCGTTCCGGCTGACCGCCCGCGCGTGGATCGTCACCGGCGCAGTCCGCGAGTAGCGCTCCCCGCGTAACCTGGCCCGATGGCCTCCTCCTACCGCGAGTACCGGCCGCCACCCGGCCTAGAGGCAGTGGTCGCGTGTCTGTGGGAGAACGAGCCGACGGAGGATCACGCGCAGCGGGTGGTGCCGGACGGCTGTGTCGACGTGATCTGGCAGGCCGAGCGCGAGCTCGTGATCGCCGGCGCCGACACGGGACCGCGCAGCGTGGATCTGCCGGCGAGGACCCGCTCCTCGGGGATCCGCCTGCGCCCCGGCGCGGCCGGCGCCGTCCTGGGCCTGCCTGCGTCGGAGCTGTGCGATCGGCAGATCGCGGTGGCGCTGGTCTGGGGCGAACAGGGGGCGAGCCTCGAGGAGGCCGTGGCCGGCGCGGACCCGGCCCGGCGATTGCAGCTGCTCACCGAGGCCGTGGCGCGACGTCACGCCGAGCCGGACGCGCTGGTGCGGGCCGCCGCATCCGGTCTCGCCGCGCCGGACGCCCGGGTCGCTGGGATCGCGGCCGAGCTGGGGGTCGGGGAGCGTCAGCTCCACCGGCGGACGGTCGCCGCCGTAGGCTACGGCCCGAAGATGCTGGCCCGAGTCGGGCGCCTGAGACGGGTCGTGCGGCTCGCCGGCGACACGCTCGCCTGCCGCGCTTTCGAGGCCGGCTACGCGAGTCAGGCGCACATGAGCGACGAGGTGCGACGCCTGACCGGCCTGACGCCTGTCCGATTTCTGGAAGACGCCGCTCTCACCGCGGCGTAGGTTCGGGACATGCCCATCGACGTCCAAGCCGCCGAGCGGTTCATGCTCGCCAACGCCCGTCTGCTCGACCGTCACCGCGTCGCGGTGCTGCTCCACGGCGCGCCGGTCGCACCCGTGCTCGAGGCGCTACGCGCCTACCGCAACCCCGACGGTGGCTTCGGGCACGCCCTCGAGCCCGACGTGCGCGCGCCGGAGAGCGAGCCGGCAGCGACTCTCCACGCGCTGGAGGTCATCGCGGAGATCCGGGCGTTGGACGATCCGCTGATCGACGGCGCTGCCGCCTGGATTGCGAACATCGCCGATCCGGATGGCGGCGTGCCCTTCGTCCTTCCGACCGCGGCCGCGCATCCCCACGCGCCGTGGATGGTGCCCTCGGACGGCGGCTCGCACCTCACGTTCGCGCTCGCCGGCGCGCTGTGGGAGGCGGGGTCGCGCAAACCCTGGCTCGAGCGCGCCACGGGATGGTGCTGGGCGAAGCTGGCCGGGCCGGAAGATCTCAACGCGTACTGGGTGAAGTTCGCGCTCGGGTTCCTCGACAGGGTCCCCGACGAGGCACGCGCCCGCGCCGCGATCGAGGGTCTGCGCCCGCGGCTCGGGCCGGACGGCTCGGTGCCCGTCACGGGCGGAACGGAGGACGAGCGGATCAGGCCCCTGGACCTGTCGGCGAGGCCCGGGGCCCGCAGCCGCGCCCTCTTCACCGACGAGCAGATCGAGGCGGACCTGGACCGGATGGAGCGAGGACAGCAGGACGACGGCGGCTGGATGTTCGACTGGCTCGACTGGTCGCCGGGGCAGACCGTGGAGTGGCGCGGAGGGGTGACGCTGCGGGCGCTGGCTTCGCTGGCCGCGCACGGGCGGCTGCCGATTACTCCGGCTTCCCGTGCCGGTCCATACTCCGAAAGCCGAACGGAGGAACCATGACCCAGGTCACGCACGTGCGCTACCGAATCGTCCGTTGAGCGATCTCGACCGCGGCGTCCGGGTCTGGTCCTCGGACGCGTGGCGGGAGCGCGCAACCTCCTGGCTCGACGACCGGCTCGCCGAAGCGGGAGTGGCCCGCACCGGCGAGGTCGAGCAGCCGCGCGTGCGGCCCTGGGCGACGCTGCTTCGTGCCCCGACCACCCAGGGACCCGTATGGCTGAAGGCGACGGGCCGCGACACGGCCTTCGAGGCCGGCCTCTACGAGCTCCTCGCCCGAGTGTCGCCCGAGCGGGTGCTCATCCCCCTGGCGGTCGACAGCGCCCGCGGCTGGATCCTGCTGCCCGACGCCGGCCGGTCGCTGGGGGAGAGCGCGACTGGAGCCGCTCTCGCCGAGGGGCTGGCTGCAGCCCTGCCTCAATACGGACAGCTCCAGCGCGATCTCATGCCCCACTCCCGCGAGCTTCTCGACCTCGGTCTCAGCGACATGGGTCCGGGGCTGATGCCGAGGCGATTCGACGAGGCGCTCGCGGCTGTTCGCGGCTACCTCGAGCATCGGGGAGGCCCGCCCGACCGCGCGACCTACGAGCGCGTCGCCGGCATGCGCGCGACGGTGGTCGCCTGGTGCGAGCAGCTCCAGGGCAGCCCGGTGGGCGCGAGCCTCGAGCACAACGACCTCCACACCTACAACATCCTGGTCGGCGAACGAGGGCAGGCGCGCTTCTATGACTGGGGCGACAGCGTCGTGGCCCATCCGTTCGCCAGCATGGGGCTCGGGCTCGGATTCGTCCGCAATCAGGTCGCGAGCGGCGAGCTCGAGCGCCTGCGCGACGGCTACCTCGAGGTCTTCAGCGACCTCGGACCCCATCGTGAGCTGGTCGTGACGCTCGAGCACGCCTGCCGCGTGGGCAAGGTCGCACGGGCGCTGACCTGGCAGCGCGCGATCGGCGCCCTGGGCTGGGACGAGGTCGACGACGATTGGGCGCGGGGCCCGATCGAGTCGATGGACTCGCTCCTGGACGCCTCCTATCTCGGACGGACCTAGGGCCGGCGCGACTGCCGCGGCTAGCTTGTGCCGATGAGCTCCGCCAAGTGGACGGCGCAGGATCTCCCCGATCTCGAGGGCCGAACCTATGTGGTCACCGGAGCCAACAGCGGGATCGGCCTGGTCGCCGCGCGCGAGCTCGCTCGCGCCGGCGGGCGCGTGATCCTGGCGGTGCGCGACCGCGCCAAGGGGGAGCGCGCCGCCGCCTCGATCCGCGAGCGGGCCGAGGTGCGCCCGCTCGACCTCGCCGACTTGAGCTCGGTGCGGGCCTTCGCCGAGGAGTGGGAGGGGGACCTCGATGTCCTGGTCAACAACGCCGGCGTGATGGCCACTCCCGAGCGGCGCACCGCCGACGGGTTCGAGCTGCAGATCGGGACCAACCACCTCGGCCCCTTCGCGCTCACGAACCTGCTGCTGCCCCGGGTGCGCGACCGGGTGGTGACGGTTTCCTCGGGTGCCCACCGCCGAGGATCAATCCGGCTGGACGACCTCAACTACGAGCGCGGCGGCTACCAGCGCTGGCGCGCCTACAGCCAGTCGAAGCTGGCCAACCTGCTGTTCACCTACGAGCTTCAGCGGCGCCTGGACGAGGTCAGGTCGCCGGTGAGGGCGCTGGCGGCCCACCCGGGCTGGGCGGCCACAAACCTGCAGGGCCGCACCGAGAACGTGGTGCAGAACACCCTGCTGGCCGTGGCCAACCGGATCATCGCCCAGAGCGACGCGATGGGCGCCCTGCCCACCCTCTACGCGGCCACGCAGGACCTCCCCGGCGACAGCTACGTCGGGCCGGACGGCTTCTCCGAGTCCCGCGGCCACCCGAAGCTCGTGGGGCGAAGCAGCACGGCACGCGACCCCAAGACCGCGCTGCGTCTGTGGCGGCTGTCCCAGGAGCTGACCGGAGTCTCGTTCCCCCTGTCTCCTGCTACTGCGTGAGGACTGCGCTACCGGCCATCGCCCAGCCGGTAGCGGCCTCGCAGCAGTCGCCCTGGTTGACGGTCGGTGCGCTGCTGTTCGTGACCGGCGAGAGCTCCGGGCAGACCGCGGCGCTGGTCGCCGCTGTCGGGTGCCCTCCCCTGGCGCGCCGATTGGGTCTATCGAGGTCCGAGCGAACATTGGAAAGCCCTGCGTATCCAAGGTAGGGTCGGTATCGACTCGACAGATTCCGACGTCCCGGATTGGTGGTGGCCCGATGGTGAAGTTCGAGAACAAGCTGGAGGTCGACGGGGACGGTCGCGTCATCGCGAAAGGCCCCTTCGATCCCAACAGCGAGAAGATCATCGAGCTGTGCGCATGGGTCTTCCAGCGCAAGGGAAACAAAGACGCGGCCGTGACCGAGATGACCCATCAGGATGTGCACGGAAACCATCACACCCTTACGGGTGAGGGCGAGCTCGACACCGTTTCGGTGCCCGGGGAGTGGAGCATGAAGCTCGCGAAAATCGGCAAGGGAGATATGAAATCGGGACAGGACGCCTTCGCCGTCGCGGTCGCCATGATCGAGAACAAGAAGACCGGCGACCAGCAGGTCGTCTGGTGGGGCCATCCGGTCGAGCTCGTGGCTTAGGCGCAAGGCCGCCGAAGCAAGTCGCTAGTCCGCCCCGCCTGACGAAGCACCCGCCGCCAGCTGCGAGCGGGCGCGGTCCGCGGAGACGACGTCCCCTTTCAGCTCGTAGAGCTCGAGCGCGGAACGGATCGACTCATCGGCATCGCTCGATTGCCCGCCACGGCGTAGGACCGCGGCCAGGTCGAGGAGCGCATCGGCGCGAATTGAGAGGAAGTCCGTCGGATCAGCAAGACGCACGGCCTCCCGGGCGAGCGCCTCCGCGTCCTCCGTCAGCCCCTGCTCCGCGCGCAGCTTTGCGCACACCCCCCTCCATGTGACCTGGGCCGCCAGGTCGTTCGCCGCCGCGGCTTCCTCGCTCACCCGACAGAGCGCCTCGGCCTCGTCACGCCGGCCCTGGGCATATACGGCCTGCGCGAGCATCGCCGCGGTCGTGGCGAGCAGCGCCTTCTCGCCCATCTCCTCCAGCCGTTCGTAGCCTGCGCGAAGACGCTTCTCCGCCACCTGAGGCCGGCCGGCCAGCATCTCTACGAGCGCTTCCTCCTGTGAGACCGCGGCGTGGAGGCCGCCGAGCTCGCCAATAATCTCGTCGCCGGCGTCGACGAGCCGCCGAGCCTCTTCGAGATCACCCTTCATCGCGTGCAGCGACGCCAGCGCGTGGAGCACAGAGGCGAGCACTACGGGGCTGCTCCGCACCTGCTCGTGGAGCTCTTGGCAGAGCTCGATCGCCTCGGGTACGGGCGTGGGTCCGAACACGGCGGCCGCGGCACGCCAGTCCAGCACCTCGAACAGCGCCGGCTCGTTGCCGGCGCGCCGCGCGTGCTCGGCGGCGCGCCGCCACGCTTCGTCCGCACGTGCGACCCGACCCTCGATCAAGGAGTGCTCGGCCCACAGCCACCACGCCCGGCACAGACCGAGCTCGTCGCCGTGCGCTTCCAGCACGGGGAGCGCGGACTCGGCGACCCGCAGGGCGCCGTCGTGAGGCCCGCTCGTCTCAGCCTGGAGCCGCACGAGCTCGCGCTCAACCCGGGCACGTGCCTCCAGGCGCGGGTCTCCACCGGCGGCTTCGATCGCCTCGGCCGACACGCGGTCCGCATCCGCAAGCCGGCCGGCGTCGAGGAGCGCAGCGCCGAGCTCGGGAAGCAGCGCGGCGCGGGCCGGATCGTCGGGGGCGAGGAGCGCGACCGCGCGCTCCAGCAGGTGCGCCGCCGCGTGGAGATCGCCGCGTACGAGCGCCGCGCGCGCTGCGGCCCCGAACCGTTCGGCCGCGCCGGTCGCCAGCTCCTTCTCGCCCTCGCCAACCGGGCCGAGCTCGGCCCGATTGCGGTACGCCTCGGCGAGATGGTGGCCGACCGCCTCCTCCGGCGCGCCCGGCCGCCCCTCCAGCCACCGGGCCAGCCCCTCGTGGAGCTCTGCGCGTCGCTGCTTTGGAACTGCGTTGTACGCGGCCTCGCGAATGAGCACGTGCGCGAACCGGAACGCGTCCTCACCCGCCAGCTCCGAGCGGTCGCCACGGACCAGTTGCTTCCGTACGAGTGAGACCAGGTCGGTGGCCGCGCTGCCCCGCTCGTCGTCGGGTAAGAGCTCCTCTACGGCGCCGACGTAGAAGCTGCGTCCCTGGACCGATGCGTCTTCAAGCAGGGCGCGCTCGCCGGGCTCGAGGCGATCGATGCGCGCGGCGAGCACCGCCTGGATGCTCGATGGCAGCGCCTCGCCGGCATCCGGTCCGACCGCCACGAGCTGCTCGAGGAAGAGCGGGTTGCCCTCGGCCGTGCCGACGATCCGTGATGCGGTGGCCGATCCCAGTTCCTCTCCGCCGGCGCTCTCGACAAGCCTGCGCGCGTCCGCATCAGGGAGCGCTTCCAGGAACAGCGGCGATCTGGTCGGGTGCGGGGCTCCCCACGCAGCGCGCGTCTCCAGGATTTCGGGCCGGGCGATACAGAGGAGCAGGATCGGATGCTCGCTCGAGAAGGCCACGAGGTACTCGAGCAGGTCGAGCAGGATTGGCTCCGCCCAGTGGACGTCCTCGACTGCGACCATGAGAGGCCGCTCGCGCGCCGCCCGCTCGAGTAGCCGGCGGATGGCCAGGAACGTCTCCTCCGCCTGTGCCGGCCCGTCGGACAGACCGATGGCGGCGAGGACCAGCTCCGCAGTGGCCGTCTCGCCCTCGAGCAGTTCGCCGACGACCTCTCGTGGGTCGCCGCGGCCGAGCTGGCGGACGATCTCGAGGAGCGGACGGTAGGCCACGTCCTCGCCGTAGGACAGGCAGCGACCTACGACGACCGTGGCGTCGTCGCCCAGCTCGCCGGCGAATTCCTGGGCGAGCCGCGTTTTCCCGATCCCGGCCGGGCCCAACATGGTGACCGCGTGGCAGGCTCCTTCGTCGCGTGTACGCGTGAAGGCGGCCCGCAGCTCGTCGAGCTCCCGCTCGCGCCCCACGAAGCGGCTGCCGGCGGGGCGGAGCCGGGCGAGCCCGTCGGCCTCCAGCTCGAGTAGGCGCCACGCCTGGACCTTCGCCGCACGGCCCTTGACCTCCATCGGCTCGAGGCGCTCGGCGCGCACGGCGCCTCGGACCATGTTGTAGATGTTGTCGCCGAGCAGAATCTCGCCCTCGGGCGCCACGCCCTCGAGCCGGGCCGCCACGTTGAAGGCGTCGCCGGCGGCGAACGGCGACCGACGCGCGCCCGGACTCACGAACACCTGGCCGGACTCGACGCCGAACTTCATGCCGATGCGGACGCCTTGGCCGCTCTCGAGTTCGGCGCTCAGCGCGGCACCGGCGTCGCGCTGCTCGACCGCGGTTCGCACAGCGCGTATCGCGTCGTCCTCGTGAAGCTCGGTCTGGCCGAAGACGCCGACGACGGCGTCGCCGATGAAGCCCTCGACCGAGCCGCCGTGCCGCTCGATCACCTCGGCGCAGACGTCCATGTAGCGGTCGAGCACGGCGTGCATCGATTCCGGGTCGAGCCGCTCGGCAAGCCCCGTCGAGCCCACCAGGTCGGCGAAGACGACGCTCACGAGCCGGCGGCCGGGGCGTGTGCTGTCTGGCACGGCCGGCGGCGGCTCGGCCGTGCCCTCCGCCTGTGGCGTTCCCGTGTCTGGCGCCGGTGACGCCTCGGGTGGCTCCTCGACCGTTTGGATGTCCGGCACGGCCAGCATTGGATCCTGCGCCAGGACCGCGCGCTCGAGCTCGCGCAGCCGCTCGCCCGGCTCGATCCCCAGGTCCTCGACGAGCCTCAGGCGCGCCTCCTGGTAGGCCTGCAGCGCGTCCGCCTGGCGATCGCACCGGTAGAGAGCGAGCATCAGCTGTGCGCGCAGTCCCTCGCGGTAGGGGTACTCATCGATCAGGGACTCGAGCTCGCCGATCACCTGGGCGTGCTCGCCGAGCGCCAGCTTCGCCTCGATCAGCTGCTCCATCGCTGCGATGCGGAGATCGTCGAGCCGCGCGACCTCGCGCTGGACGAAGCGCTCGTAAGCGAGCTCGGCGAGCGGGGCGCCGCGCCACAGCGCGAGTGCCTCAGCGAGCGTCGAGGCGGCACGCTGAGGCCGGCCCGCCGCCAGCTCGCTGCGGCCCTCGTCGACGAGCCGCTCGAAGCGGTGCGCGTCCAGGTGGTTTGGGTCGAGCCGCAGCTCGTAGCCGCGCTCGCGCGTGACGATCTCGCCGCCGTCCTGAGCGCCAGCCGCCAGCGTCTTCCGCAGCCGCGAGATGTGAACCTGAACGGTCTTGGCCGCGCTGGCCGGCGCCTGCTCCCCCCAGATTTCGTCGAGCAGCCGATCGGTGGTCAGCGTCTCGTTCGGATGGAGCAGGAGCAGCGCGAGCAGGGCCCGCTGCTTGCTGCCGCCGAGCGCAATCGACCTGCCCTGGTCGAGGACCTCGAGCGGGCCGAGTATTCGGAAGTCCATGCGTGTTGGGGTGGAGCCGGTTAATCCACCGTAGAGCAGCCGATCGCACCGGGCAAGCCGCGGTTAGGGGCGATGCGGCACGTAGTAGCTCCAGGACCGCAGCGAGCGCGGCGGCCTGGCACTATCGGAGCTCGTCGACGAGCGACCCTTCCTGCAGCGCCCGCAGCGCCCACTCCCGTTCGGCGTCGGAGGGACGCGACGGAACCGGAATGGGCGCATCGCTCACCGGGCGGACTGCCCTCCCGGCCGCGGGCGAAGTCCAGGGAAGTGCTCAGACGTGGCTGGGCGCGGCAGCCAGCTGGACGATGCGGATGGCGTTGCCGAACGGGTCGCGCAGGCCGCAGTCGACGCCGTAGGAGTGTTCGGTCGGCTCCTGGGTGAACTCGACGCCCTTGGCCAGGAGCTCCTCGTAAGTGGCGCGGCAGTCGTCGGTGTTGAAGCCGATCCAGCCGCCGCCGGCGCCCTTGGTGACCGCTTCGCGGACCTGCTGCGCGGTCGCCTCGTCGTGCGCGGGCGGGCCCGGCTTCTCGAGCAGGATCTCCCGCTCGGGCTGGCCCGGGACGCTGACGGTCAGCCAGCGCATGAAGCCCAGATCCTGGTCGGTGTTCACCTCGAGGCCGAGCTTGCCCACGTAGAAGTCGAGCGCCTCGTCCTGATCGAGGACGTAGATGGATGAGAGTCGAATGCTGTTGATCATGAGAGCGACCCTAGCCCCGGCTCGACGGCCGCGCTTCTCCAAAACTGCTCGGTCGCGTCCAGCTCATCGTGAAGCAGGTGGGCGCCCCGGTCGGCTCGGCCTTCTCGCGGTAGGCGGTCGGCGACTCGCCGACGATCTCGCTGAAGGTGCGGCTGAAGCTGCCGAGGCTGAGAAAGCCCACGTCGAGGCAGATCTCGCTGACGCTGGTGTCCGTCTCCCGCAGCAGGAACATCGCGCGCTCCACCCGCCGGCGCTGCAGGTAGCGGTGCGGGGTCTCGCCGAAGGTCGCGCGGAATGTGCGAATGAACTGGGCCTCGGAGACATGGGCGATCTGCGCGAGCGAGCGCACGTCGAGCGGCTGGGCGTAGGTGCGGTCCATGGCGTCGCGGGCCCGCAGCAGCCAGCGGTTCGATTCCTCCACGGCGCGGCGGGCCATCAGGCCCGGCTGCGATACAGGTGCAGCGTGAGCGGCGCGAAGACCGCGGTGAGCGCCGCGGCCCACCCGATCGCCAGGCCGATCTCTCCGGCGCTGGCGCTGCCGTCCATGAGCCCGCGCGTCGCGGTCACCAGGTGCGAGATCGGGTTCGCGTCGACGAAGGCCTCGAGCGCGCGGGGGAGCGTCTCGGGCGGGACGAACGCGTTGCTGATGAAGACCAGGGGAAACAGAGCCATGAAGCCCGTGTTCATCACCGCGTTGGGAGTCCGCATGAGGAGCCCCACGGTGGTGAAGACCCAGGCCAGGCCGAAGGCGAACACGGTGACGAGGAGCATCGCCGCGATCACTCCGCCCACCCCCGCCGGAGGCGAGTAGCCCAGGATCACGCCGACCAGCACCACCACCGCGCCGGCCAGCAGGTAGCGCACGCTGTCTCCGAGCACGGCGCCGACGAGCGGCGCCGGGCGCCAGATCGGAAGCGACCGGAAGCGGTCGACCACGCCCCGGGTCATGTCCGTGTTCAGCGAGACCCCGGAGTAGACCGTCGTGAACAGCACGGACATGGCCAAGGTCCCGGGCAGGATGAACTGCAGGTACTCCGCGGTTGAGCCCGAGATGGCGCCTCCGTACATGTAGGTGAACAGCAGCGTGAAGAGCACCGGCGTGATGGTCACGTCGATGAGCTGCTCGGGCACGTGCCGGATCTTCCGCATCCCCCGCCAGCCGAAGGTCAGGGCCGCGGACACGGGGCTGGGACGCGGCGGCCGCGGGGTCGAGGCGAGGGCCTTGCGCAGCGCCTCGGCCTGGGTGCGCTCGGCCTGGGCCCGGGCGGTCGGGTTCGGGCTCATGCCGCTTCCTCCTCTTCCCCTTCCTCCTCGGCCGGGTGGCCGGTCAGCGCCAGGAACACCTCGTCGAGGCTCGGCTGACCGAGCGAGAAGTCGGCCACTCCGACTCCCGAGCGCGAAAGCTCGGCCACGGCCTGGGCGGCCCGGTCGGCGTCCGCGCAGGAGGCCGAGAGCGCCGCCGGGTCGGGCTCCAGATGCACCGCGCCGAGCTCCCGTGAGAGCACGCGCTCGGCCTCGGGTCGTTGGCCGGGCTCCAGCAGGCGCACGTGCAGGGCGCCGCTGCCGACCGACGCCTTGAGCTGGCCCGGGGTCCCCTCCGCGATCACCCGGCCGTGGTCGATCACCGCGATGCCCTCGGCGAGCTGGTCGGCCTCGTCCAGGTACTGCGTGCACAGGAGGATCGTGGTTCCCCCGCCGGCGAGGCTCCGAATGATGTCCCAAACGGTGTTGCGGGAACGCGGGTCGAGGCCGGTGGTCGGCTCGTCCAGGAACATGACCTGAGGGGTGACCACGATGCTGGCCGCGATATCGAGCCGGCGTCGCATGCCGCCCGAGAACTTCTTGACCAGCCGTCCCGCGGCGTCGGCCAGCTCGAAGGCCTCGAGCAGCTCGTCCGCCCGATCCTTGGCCTGGGGGCGGCCGAGCCCCAGCAGCCGGGCCAGCAGGATCAGGTTCTCGCGTCCCGTGAGGTCCTCGTCGACCGAGGCCAGCTGGCCGGTCAGGCTCACCAGCCCCCGGACCGCGTCGCCCTCCGCGACGATGTCGTGGCCGAGCACGCGGGCCTCCCCCGCGTCGGGCCGGAGCAGGGTGGCGAGCATGCGGATCGTGGTGGTCTTGCCGGCGCCGTTTGGCCCGAGAACGCCGTAGACCGAGCCGGTGCGGACCGCGAGGTCGACGCCGTCCACGGCCCGGACGTCGCCGAAGGACTTGACCAGGCCGGAGGCCTCGATCGCAAGTGGACTCTGAGCCGACATCAGTGGCCCCACACTCTAGGACCCCCCGGCCGGCCGGAACTCATCGTCCGTGAGCGTTGTCACGTCGCGAGAGCGATGACTTTCGAGACCCACCACCGTCTCAACCCACAGACCCATGACCACTCAACCAGACAACGTGACAACTGCAACCAACCCCGACCGGCGCAGATGGCTCGCGCTGTACGTCCTCTGCGGCGGGATGCTCATGATCGTGCTGGACGCCACGATCGTGAACGTGGCCCTGCCCTCGATCCAGGACGACCTGGGGTTCACGCAGAGCAACCTCGCCTGGGTGGTGAACGCCTATCTGATCGCCTTCGGCGGCCTCCTTCTGCTGGCCGGCCGGATCGGCGACCTCGTCGGACAGCGGCGGGTGTTCCTGGTCGGCTTGGCGGTCTTCACCGGCGCCTCCCTGCTGTGCGCCACCGCGCAGAGCCAGGGCGTGCTGATCGGCGCGCGGTTCGTCCAGGGCGCCGGCGGGGCGATCGCCTCCGCGGTCATCCTCGGGATGATCGTGACGATGTTCCCTGAGCCGCGCGAGCAGGCCAAGGCGATCGGCGTCTACAGCTTCGTCGCCTCGGCCGGCGCCTCGATCGGGCTGCTCGCCGGCGGCGTGCTCACCGAAGCGATCAACTGGCACTGGATCTTCTTCATCAACCTGCCCGTGGGGCTCGCGACCGGCCTGCTCGCCGTGCGGTTGGTCGAGAACCGCGAGGGCATCGGCCTGAGCGAAGGCGCGGACGTCCCCGGTGCGCTGGTGCTCACGGCCGGGCTCATGCTCGGGGTCTACACGCTGCTCGAGGCCGGCGAGCAGGGCTGGGGTTCGCTCCAGACCCTTGGGCTCGGCGCGGTGGCGCTGGCGCTGCTGGCCGGCTTCGTCGCTCGCCAGGCGCGCATCGCCAACCCGCTCATGCCGCTGCGCCTGTTCCGCTCGCGCAACGTCGCCGGGGCGAACGTCGTGATGGCGCTGCTGGTGGTCGGCTTCTTCGGGATGTTCTTCCTGGGCGCCCTCTACATGCAGCGGATCCTGGGCTACAGCCCGCTCGAGGTCGGCCTGGCCTTCCTGCCCTCGTGCCTCGTGATGGGCACGCTCTCGCTCGGGTTCGCCGAGCGTCTCATCATGGGCATCGGCCCGCGCTCTGCTCTGGTGGCCGGCCTGGTGTCCGCGGGGGCGGGCTTGCTCCTGTTCACGCAAGCCCCGGTGGACGGAAGCTGGGTGGTCCACCTCCTGCCGGTGATGCTCCTGCTGGGTGGGGGCGCCGGCCTGGCCTTCCCTGCGCTCATGACGCTCGCGATGTCGGGCGCCACGCCGAGCGACTCCGGGTTGGCCTCCGGCCTGGTGAACACGACCGTTCAGGTGGGCGGAGCCATTGGGCTGGCCGTGCTCGCGACCCTCGCCACAGAGC
Source organism: uncultured Thermoleophilaceae bacterium (assembly GCA_963821275.1). Taxonomy (GTDB): domain Bacteria; phylum Actinomycetota; class Thermoleophilia; order Solirubrobacterales; family Thermoleophilaceae; genus JACVRW01. The sequence goes on along the minus strand of CAWGDF010000001.1, from coordinate 241,245 downwards.
GCACCGGCGGCCTGCTGGCCGAGGGCGAGCCGGCAGCGGCGGCCCTCAACTCCGGCTATCACCTGGCCTACCTCCTCGGAGCGGGCTTGGTCGCGGTCGCCGTGGTGGTCGCCCTCGTGGTGGTCCGCTCGCCGAGCCCGGTCGCCGAGGAGGAGGAAGCGGCCGCCGACCTGAGCACTGCGCGGCCCGCCTACTCCGAGGGCCGCTGACGCGCGGCGGCGCGATCGTAGTTCAGGCGCAGGAGCGCGATCGCGTCGCTCACGTCCTCCGGGCTTCCGATCCTGCGGGCGGCGGGGCCGGCCTTGCCCGGGAACACCGGGTGATGCTCGATCCGGCCCGCCGCTCGCAGCTCGGCCCACTGCTTCTTCGGAAAGCCGGTGTGGAGGGCGTAGTCGCCGTGCAGATGGCCGATCTCGCGGCGGCCGACCTTGAAGGCCACCGAGGACCCGCGGGCGCCGGGCGCGACCTCCACTCCCGGCCACGAGCCCACCTCGTCCACGATCTGCCGGCTTGCCGTTCGGTGTTCCGCCATGAGAGCTCCTTCCTGGGTGAGCGACGAGACTACAAGCTCAAGTGAGCTTGAAGTCAAGCGGAAAAGCTGATTCACTCCGGCCATGGCCGAGGTGCTGACCATCGGCGAGGTCTCACGGCGCAGCGGCGTGGCCGCCTCCGCGCTGCGCTTCTACGAGGAGCGAGGGCTGATCACCTCCGAGCGCGCCGGCTCCGGCCACCGGCGCTACCCCCGCCCCGTGCTGCGGCGGATCGCCTTCATCGTGTTCGCCCAGCGCATCGGGCTGTCGCTGGAGGAGATCGGCGCCGAGCTGGCGGAGCTTCCTCCCCAGCGCGTGCCGACACGGCGCGACTGGAACCGGCTGTCGCAGCGCTGGTCCGAGCGGATCGACGAACGGATCGCCGAGCTCGAGCGCCTGAAGGCGGGCCTGGGCGAGTGCATCGGCTGCGGCTGCCTCTCCCTCGACCGCTGCCAGTTCGCGAACCCGGGCGATCGCGCCGGGCGCAAGGGGCCCGGCCCGCGCTACTGGATCGGCGATCCGGCCGGTTAGTCTCGGGCGATGCCCGCCCACCGCGCCATCTACGTCGCTCCCTTCGACGAGCTGTCGGAGCCCCGGCTGGTGGCCGAGCTGGCCACCCGGGCCGAGCGGGCGGGCTGGGACGGGTTCTTCGTCTGGGACCACCTGACCTACCGGGCCCCGGTGGAGGCGGTGGCCGACCCGTGGGTGACCCTGGCGGCCGTGGCGACGGCCACGCGCCGCCTCGCGCTGGGACCCATGATCACGCCGCTCCCTCGCAGGCGTCCCCACAAGCTGGCCCGCGAAACCGTGACGCTCGATCGCCTCAGCGGGGGCCGGCTCGTGCTCGGCGTCGGAATCGGCAGCGGACGCAGCGGCGAGTTCGACCGCGACCGGTTCGGCGAGGAGGACGATCCGCGAACGCGCGGCCGGCTGCTCGACGAGGGGCTGGAGCGGCTTCAGGCCTACTGGGACGGCGAGTTCAGGCCGAGGCCGGTCGAGCGCATCCCGGTGTGGGTGGCCGCCACGTGGCCCAACCGTCGCCCCCTGCGCCGGGCGGCCCGCTTCGATGGCCTGTTCCCCGTCAACCTCCCCGGCCCGGAGGCCCTGGCCGAGCTGGCAGCGGAGGTGGAGGCGCTCAGGTCCGGGGACGGCGCCTTCGACCTCGTCGTGTCCAACCCGCCCGGCGAGGATCCCGGTCCCTGGGAGGCAGCGGGAGCAACTTGGTGCCTGACCGGGTTCGGGCCCCAGCCGAGCCGCGAGGACGTCGAGGCCGCGATCAATCACTAGCCTGAGTTACTCGATCCGACGAGCACGGGAGTGACAAGAGATGCGCTTTGGCGATCTGGTGAACAGGGCGAAGGACGTCGTGGACAAGCGGGGCGGGACCGACCAGCTCAAGCGGGACGCAGAGCAGCTGAAGGACATCGCCAGCGGGCCGGGCAGCGCCCAGGACAAGGCCAAGCGGGCGGCCGATGCGCTGAAGAACCCGCGTGGCGGCGCCGAGCGCCCGCCGCAGCGGCCTGAGGAGCCCGGGCCCCGGGAGAGCTAGCGGCGGCCCGCCAGGAGCCGCTGGGTGCCGCGGCCAAAGGGCTGAGCGAGCCGCGGCGAGATACGCCGCAGCGTCCAGAGGAACGCGACGTGGTGGCGCGGGACGGTCCGGATGAGCTTTCCCCGCTGAACGGCGTCCACGACGGCCTTCGCCACGACGTCGGGTGAGGAGCCGTAGCGTCCGTAGATGCGCACGAGGCGGTCCTTCTGCTGGGACAGATCTCCCTCGAGGTGGGCGCGCGAGATGATGTTCGTGTCGATCACGCCGGGGCAGACGGCGCTGACCCGGATGCCGCGCGGCTCGAGCTCGGCGTTCAGCGACTCCGTGAGCCCGACCACCGCGTGCTTGGACGTGGCGTAGGGCGCCATCTCGGGGATGGGCACCAGCCCGGCCATCGACGCGGTGTTCACGATGTGCGCCGGGCGGCCCTGGCCCAGCATCCGGGGCACGAAGGCATGCACCCCGTGGACCACACCCATCAGGTTCACGCCCAGGACCCGCTGCCACTCCTCGATCGTGGTGTCCTCCACGCGCCCCGCATGCCCGACACCCGCGTTGTTGTGCAGGATGTCCACGGCGCGCTCGGCCGCGTAGACCCGCTCTGCCAGCCCCTCGACCGCGGAGGCGTCACTCACGTCGACCCGATGGGCGGTCGCCCTGCCGCCGTCGCGCTCGATCTCCCGCGCCACCGAGGCGGCGCTGGCCTCGTCCAAATCGGCCGCGTGAACGGTCGCACCGAGACGAGCGAGGAGGAGCGCGGTCGAGCGCCCGATGCCCGAGGCCGCCCCGGTCACGACGGCGGTCCGACCCCGGAAGTCCGGCTTCGACATGCGCGGCACCGTACCGGCCCGCCTCGGCCGCGGCGCCGCCCGCGCGACGCACGGCCGCGGCTCCGGCTAGGCTGGCGCCGTCGGCCAACCGGGTCGACCGGGAGGGAGAGAGGTCCAGCCTTGAAGACAGAGACTGACGTGCTGGTGGCGCCGCGGCCGCGCCGCGAGGAGAACGACGTGGAGCCGGTGCTCCACGAGACGCGCGACCGCATCATCACCGGGACCGTCACGGTGGTCCCCTTCCTGGCGCTGGGAGTGGTCTGCTGGCAGGTGTGGTCGGACCTCCTGCGCTGGAGCGACGTGGCGGTGTTCGTGATCATGTACTCGCTCACCGGCTTCGGCGTGACCGTCGGCTTTCACCGTCACCTGACCCACAAGAGCTTCTCCACCAGCCGGCCGCTGCGGGCGATCCTGGCGGTGCTCGGGTCGGCCAGCATCGAGGGGCCCGTGATCTCCTGGGTGGCCGACCACCGAAAGCACCACCGCTTCTCCGATCAGGAGGGTGACCCGCACAGCCCGCACGTGGGCCACGCCGGCGGCTGGCGCGGGGCCCTCACGGGCCTGCTCCACGCCCATGTGGGCTGGCTTTTCATTCACACCCACCGGGGCAAGAGGCAGCGTTACGCCCCGGACCTGATCCGCGACCCGGTCATCAGCTTCGTCGACCGCACCTTCGTCGCCTGGGTCGTGGGCGGGCTGCTGGCGGCCTTCGCGCTCGGCTGGCTGATCGGCGGCTCGCTGGGCGCCGCGCTCACCGGCCTGCTCTGGGGCGGAGCGGTGCGGATGCTCGTGGTGCACCACGTGACCTACAGCATCAACTCGCTGTGCCATTTCTTCGGTCGCCAGGACTACGACACGCCCGATCACTCGCGCAACCTGGCCTGGCTCGCGCCTTTCACCTTCGGCGAGGCCTGGCACAACAACCATCACGCCTTTCCGACGTCCGCCTTCCACGGGCTTCGCCTCTCGCAGTTCGACCCCTCCGGAATCGTGATCCGCGGGCTCGAGCGGCTCGGCCTCGTGTGGGACGTCGTGCGCGTGGATCCCGAGCGGCAGGCGCAGAAGGCGGTAGCCGAGGCCGCCTGACCGGCGCCAGATCCCGTGTTCGCACGTACTGGCCCGTTTCGCAGCGAGCTCGAGAGGGCGCTCCCGGCGCGGCCCTTCGCCATCGATTTCTGGGACGGCACCCGCCTGCCGTCCACCAACGGAGGCGGGCCGGTATTACGCGTACGCTCGCCCGCGGCGCTCGGACACGCGCTGCGCGCCCCCGGCCAGCTGGGCATCGGGCGGGCCTACGTCTCGGGCCAGCTGGAGGTCGACGACCTCGACGCCGTGATCGAGCTGCTCGACCGCTGGCAGCCGCCGCCGCTGGACCGGGCCGCCCGGGGCCGCCTGGCGCTCGCGGCCGTCCGCGCCGCCGGGCTGCAGCGGCCGCCGACGCCTCCCACGGCCGAGCTGCGCCCGCAGGGCCGGCGCCACAGCCCCGAGCGGGACGCCCGCGCGGTGCGGCATCACTACGACCTGCCCACCGAGTTCTTCGCCCTATTCCTGGACGAGTCGATGACCTACAGCTGCGGGATCTTCTCGCGCGGCGCGTCGACCCTTGAGGAGGCCCAGGAGACCAAGCTGGAGCTGGTGTGCACGAAGCTCGGGCTGGAGCCCGGCCAGCGCGTGCTCGACGTGGGCTGCGGCTGGGGCAGCTTCGCGATCCACGCGGCCGAGCGGCACGGGGTCGAGGTGGTCGGAATCACCCTCTCCGAGCCGCAGGCGGCGGAGGCACGGCGCCGCGTGCGCGAGCGCGGCCTCTCCGACCGGGTGGAGATCCGGGTGGCCGACTACCGGGAGCTCGAGCCGGCCTCCTTCGACGCCATCGCGAGCATCGGCATGGTCGAGCACGTGGGCGCGAGCCAGATCGACGTCTACGCCCGCCGGCTCGCCACCGTGCTGCGGCCGGGCGGCCGGCTGCTCAACCACGGCATCGCCCGCGTGCGGGTGGGCGACCCGGAGGCCGGCCCGTTCTCCGAGCGCTACGTGTTCCCCGACGCCGCGCCGCTGCACCTCTCCCGCATCGTGCTCGCGCTGGAACGCGCCGGCCTGAGGACCGATCACGTGGAGGGCCTCCCGGCGGACTACGCCGAGACGCTGAGCCACTGGCTCCGGCGCCTGGAGGACCGCCTCGACGACGCCGTCCGGCTTGCCGGCGAGGAGCGGGTCCGGGTTTGGCGCCTTTATCTGCGGACCGCACGTCAGGGGTTTCGCTCCGGCTTCATCTCCGTCTATCAGGTGCGCTGCGAGGCGCCCGGGTGAGACACGACGTCGCCGTGCTCGGCGGCGGCCTGGCGGGCCTGAGCGCAGCGCGCGACCTGATGCTCGGCGGGGCCGACGTGGTCGTGCTCGAGGCGCGCTCTCGTGCCGGCGGCCGCGTGGAGCAGACCCAGCTGGCGGACGGCCGCCTCGTTCAGCTGGGCGGGGAGGTCATCGGGCCCTTCCATACCGCGTATACCGGACTGTGCGACGAGCTTGGGCTCGCGCTCGTGCCCTCGTTTCCGAGCCGGCCCGGCGAGGACACCTGGGTGCTGGCCGGCGGGCGCGAGGTGGGCCCCTCGCACCCCTGGATGAGCGAAGCCGACCGTGAGAGCTACCTGCGCGTGGAGCGCGAGTTCGCCCACCTGGCCGGGACCGTGGACCCCGACGACCCCTGGTCGCACCCCGAGGCGGAGCGTCTCGACCGGCTATCGGTGGGCCAGTGGCTGCGCGAGGCGGGCGCGACGCCGAACGTGGTCCGGGCGCGCGACCTGTTCATGCTCGCGCTGTCGGCCGAGTCGGTGGAGCGAACCTCGCTCCTGGCGGACCTGCGCAAGGAGGCCGCCGCGGGCGCGCACGGCTTCTACTCCTACGACGTCTGGGAGTGCCTGCGGGTGGAGGAGGGCTCGGCCACCGTCGCGCTGCGGATGGCCGCGGAGCTCGGCCACCGTGTGCGCTACAGCACCCCGGTCGCACGCGTGCGCGTGGACGCCGCCGGCTGCTCGGTGACCGCCGCGACGGGCGAGCGCTTCGAGACCGACGCCGTGGTGTGCGCCCTGCCGGTGGCCCCGCTGCGCCGGGTGGCGGTCGAGGGCGTTTCCGAGGCGCGCATGGCGTCGCTCGACCGCCAGCGCAACGCGCTGGCCGTCAAGGCCTGCTTCGCCTACGAGCGCTCGTTCTGGGAGGAGCAGGGCCAGAACGGGGACGTGTTCTTCGAGACGGCGGTACTGGGCGGCACCTGGACCCAGAGGGAGGGCATCGTCTCGGCGCTCGTCCCGCCCGAGCGGCTGGCCGCCTTCCTCACCACCTCGCCCGCGCAGATCGAGCGCGAGCTGGTCGAGGAGATGGCGCAGGCCTTCGGCCCGCATGCGCTCGATCCGCAGGCCGTCTTCGTCCGCCGCTGGGGAGTCGACCCCTGGACCCAGGGCTACATCACCGGCTGGCGCCCCGGCGACGTGATGGCAGTGGGCCCGCTCCACGGCACCCACGAGCCGCCCTTCTACGTGTGCGGTTCGGACCAGTGGGTGTGCGGTTACATGGAGGGAGCCGTGCGCACCGGGCGCGGCGCGGCGCGTGCGGCGCTGGGCAGCGGCTAAGCGACTGATTCCGCGACCTCGCGCACGTGGGTAGGGGTTCCGCACGAAACGTCCAACAGCTGGACGCAACGTCAGGAACCCCCCCTCGCCCGGCTCGGTCCCGGTGCGCCCCCGCGCACACGCGGCCGCGGAATCAATCAGCTAGGCGCGCTCCAGGACCACGATCGGGATCTCCCGCTCGGTTCTTTGCTGATAGCGGTCGTAGGCAGGCCAGGCGGCGGTCATCGTGCGCCACATGTCGGGCTTCTCGTCGGGGCCGGCCGTGCGGGCTCGGGCGCGAAAGCGGTCGGCCTTCACCTGGACGCCCACCTCGGGGTTCGCCGCAGCGTTGCGGTACCACGCGGGCGGCTCGTCGGCCCCGCCGTTGGACGCCACGACGAGGTAGTCGTCGCCGTGGCGCTGGTAGATGAGCGGCGTCGGCCGCTGCTCGCCCGACCTGCGGCCCGTCGTGGTGAGGATGAGGGTTGTGGTGCCCTGCCAGTCGTGGCCCTCCTCGCCGTCGGTCTCCTCGTACCGCCTCACGTGCTCCTGTCCGAACAGCATCTCTCTCAACCTCCGCCCGCGCTCGGCACCGCAAAGGCGGCCACGGCCACGAAGTGGGCCAGTGCCGCCACCACCACCAGTACGTGGAAGACCTCGTGGTAGCCGAACACGCTGGGCCGTGGATCAGGCCGGCGCCGCGCGTAGATCACCGCACCCGCCGTGTAGGCCACGCCTCCGGCGGCAAGCAGTACCAGCGCGCCCGGGCCGGCCCGCTCTGCCAGTTGGGGAAGGGCGATGATCGAGAACCAGCCGAGCGCCACGTAGGCGGTGGCGGTCAGCCACTTGGGCGCCTCGATCCAGACCATGGTGAAGATGATTCCCGCGAGGGCGCCGGCCCAGACGCCCACCAGCACGACATCGTCGAGAGGTTCGGACATCACCAGCATCGCGAAGGGCGTGTAGGTGCCCGCGATGAGCACGAAGATCATCGCGTGGTCGAGGCGACGCATCCAGGCACGGATCTGCGGGCGCCAGGAGATGCGGTGATAGAGCGCGCTGGTGCCCAGCAGCCCGCAGAGGGCGCCGGCGTAGATGGCGCACGCCGCCGTGGCCCGGCCCGACGGTGCCAGCCAGACCAGAACGGCGCCCGCCGCGAGCGCGACGAAGAACGACCACTGGTGCACCACCCCGCGCAGGCGGGGTCGCGGCGGCAGCGCTGGGCCTGCCGCCGAGACGAGGCGGTCGGGTGTCGGAAGTGGCTCACCCATTAGCGGATCTGAATGCCCGAGATCGCCCGGGCGATAACAAGACGCTGGATCTCCGAGGTCCCCTCGAAGATGGTGTAGATCTTGGCATCCCGGTGCATGCGCTCGACCGGGAACTCGCGCGTGTAGCCGTTGCCGCCCAGTATCTGCATCGCCCGCTCGGTGGCCCACACGGCCACCTCGCCCGCCTTCAGCTTGGACATCGAGCCTTCGGCCGCTTCGAACGGCTGGCCGGTGCGCCCCATCCAGGAGGCCCGCCAAACCAGCAGCCGGGCGGCGTCGATCTCCATCTTCATGTCCGCCAGCGCGAAGGCGATGGCCTGGTTGTCGATGATCGGGCGCCCGAACTGCTCGCGTTCCTTGGCGTACTCGAGCGCGTACTCGTAGGCGGCGCGGGCAATGCCGAGCGCCTGCGCTCCGACGGCCGGGCGACTGACCTCGAAGGTCTGCATCGCGGCCTGTCGCTTGGCCCGGGTGCCTTCGCGGGCGCGGGCCAGGCGCTCGTCGAGCTTCTCCTTGCCTCCCAGCAGGCAGGGGCCGGGCACGCGGCAGTCGTCCAGGAACACGTCGGCGGTGTGCGATGCGCGCAGCCCGTGCTTTCTGACCTTGCTCCCCATCTGGAGGCCGCCGGTGCCGGCCGGTATCACGAACGCCGCCTGGCCGCGGGCGCCGAGCTCGGGCTCCACCGAGGCCACGACCACGTGCACCGCCGCGATACCCCCGTTGGTGGCCCAGGCCTTTTGGCCGTTCAGCACCCATTCGTCCTTGGCCGGGTCGTAACGGGCCCGGGTGCGCAGCGAGGACACGTCGGAGCCGGCGTCGGGCTCGGACACGCAGAACGCGCCCACCGCCGGCTCGTCGGCGCTGCCGTAGCACTGCGGCACCCACTCGACGAGCTGCTCGGGCGTGCCGGCCGAGTAGATGCCCGCCACCGCCAGCGACGTCCCCATGATCGCCATGCCGATCCCGGCGTCGCCCCAGAACACCTCCTCGTTGACAAGAGGAAGGGTCAGGCCGCTCTCATCGGCCCAGAACTGAGCGATGGCCTCATAGCTGTAGAGGCCGATCCTGGCCGCCTCGGCTATCACCGGCCAAGGGGTCTCCTCACGCTCGTCCCACTCCGCCGCCGCCGGGCGAATCACGCCCGCGGCGAACCCGCGCACCCAGTCGCGAACGTCGCGCTGGTCATCCGACAGCTCGAGCGAGAAGGCGTGGGTCTCCGTGGTGGCAGACAAGGAAGCAGTTCTCCGCGGGCGGGCACCTTACAGGGGCCCGCCCACGGTGGCGCCGCCTCCCTCGGCGACCGTTCCTGTCGTCCTTGGGCTAGGGGTTTCTGGCGAAGAGCTGGCCTCGCGCCGCCCCGTCCGGGTATTTCACGTTGTGGATGTTCACGTAGAACCGGCCCGGGTGCCTGCGGATCGCGCGCGCGAGCCTGGCCCTGATCGTCACGCATCCGCTGGAGGAGCCCGGGTCCCCGCTGGTGGGGTGCACGAGCGGGATCACGACCGGCCCGTTCTTGTTCTTCCCACCTCTGTGGATGTGGGCCGCCATCGGGGCGCCGATGTCCTTGACCGCGATGCCGTAGCACAGCTCGCGGCCGTCGATCACTCCGGTGAAGCTTCCGCCGCCGTCGGGGTCACCGACGCCTCTCATGATCGGGGGGTCGGTGATCTCGTTGGTGCCGGACAACGCCGCGAACAGCGGCTTGACACGGGCGCTCGCCGCGGTGGGCAGGGCGAGGACGAGCATGGCGCAGAGCGCGAGGGCCGCTACCGGCCAGCGCTTTCTCATGGATGGCCTCCAATGGGCTCGACTACCGGCGTTCCGGCCATCCTACGCCGCCGCCTCGCCAAGACGGCTTGTTTCCCTACGGGACTACAGTGGGGTACGGGTCTAGATCGGGGTCTACAGCGAATAGCTGCCCTCGGGCCGCCCCGTTGGGGAACGGCGGGCTGTGGATATCGACGTAGTACTCCCTTGGCCTCAGGGCGATCGCGTCCGCCAGCGTCCGGTTCAGCCTGACGCAGCCGTGCGACGCGCCCGGATCCGCGGTCAAGGGGGCGTTGAGATCGATCACTTCGGGGCCGATCGTGCCCGCAGCGCCCACGTGGACGTGCGCCGTGTAGGTCACCGCTATGAATGGGCTGAGGTCCTTGAGAGCGATGCCGTAGCAGAACCAACGGGGTGCGTGGGTGGGTTCGCTGTCGATCACCGCGGTGAAGCTGCCGCCGCCGTCGTGGGTAGGTATGGCCGGAATCACTGTCCTATCGGACATCGCGGCGAAAAGTGGCTTGACGCGCGCGCTCGCCGCAGTTGGCAGCGCGAGGGCGAGGACGGCGCAGAGAGCGAGGGCTACTACCAGCCAGCGCTTTCTCATGATGTGCCTCCAATGGGCTGGGATACTGGCGTTGGGGGATCCTACGCCGCTGGGAGGGTGAAGGTCCGGCCGTGCCGCCGGTCCGGCCCGTGACGGCGCTACGCTCGGCTGGTGGCTGTGGTCGAAGCCGCTCTGGTAGGACGCCGCCAGGAGCTTGGCCTCGTGCAGCGCGCCCTGGACGAGGCCGAGCAGGGTGACTCGCGCGCGCTGGGCCTCCGTGGTGAGCCGGGAATCGGCAAGTCGCGCCTGCTCTCCGAGCTCCAGCGCAGCGCGCGGGAGCGCGGTCACACGGTCCTGGCAGGGCGGGCGAGCGAGCTGGAGCGCGACCTACCCTTCGCGCTGCTCGTGGACGCCCTCGACGAGGACGTCACGCGCCAGGACATGCGCGCCCTCGAGCGTGTGAACGAGGAGCACCTGGCCCAGCTGGCGACCGTCCTGCCCACGGTCCGCGCGGCAGGTGGCACCGAGCCGGCCGCGGTGGCCGAGCGCCACCGGGTCGCCCGCGCAGTGAGGGCGCTCCTCGAGCTCATGGCCCGTGAACGGCCGCTCACGCTCCTGCTCGACGACGTCCACTGGGCCGACTCCGCGTCCGCCGACGTCGCCGCACTACTGCTGCACCGCCCACCCGAGGGGCGCATCCTGATCGCCCTGGCAACACGGTCGGGCCGTGCCCCGGGGCTCGAGCAGGCGCTGGAGATCGCGGTCCGGGCGGGCACGGCCGAGGTGGCCGACCTCGGGCCCCTGCCGCTCGAGGCAGCGGAGGCGCTGCTGCCGGGGCTGGGCAGCTCGGCGCTGCTCCGTCTGCACCGCGAGAGCGGCGGCAACCCCTTCTATCTGCAGGCGCTGGCCCGCAGCGCCCCCGCCGATCCGCGCGTGGCCGCGAGGCGTCCTGTCGCTGCCGGCGTTCCTCGCGCGGTGAAGGCCGCCCTGGCCGGCGAATTGGCCGACCTGCCCTTGGAGACGCGCGCTGTGCTGGAGGGCGCCGCCATCGCCGGCGACCCCTTCGAGCCCGAGTTGGCGGGCGCAGCCGCCGGGGTGCAGGAGGACGCCGTGCTCACCGCACTCGACGAGCTGTTGGAGACCGACGTCGTTCGACCAACCGACCAGCCGCGACGCTTTCGCTTCCGGCATCCGCTGGTCCGCCGCGCCGTGTACGAGGGCACACCCGGCGGCTCCCGCCTTGCCGCGCACGCCCGGGCCGCTGAGGCGCTGGCCGCCCGCGGTGCCACCCCGGCCCAGCGCGCTCACCACACCGAACGGGCCGCGCGGCCGGGCGACCTCGACGCGGTGGAACTACTGGCCACTGCCGCCAAGGAAAGCGCTCGCGGCGCGCCCGGGACCGCCGCCGGCTGGTACGGCGCCGCCCTGCGCCTGCTGCCTGATGGGCCGGAGCACGACCAGCGCCGTCTCTCGCTCCTGCGCGCGCAAGCGGAGTCGCTCACCTCAGCGGACCGTATGGTCGAGGCCCGGGACGTGCTGCACCAGGCGCTCGGCTTGTTGCCGGAGGCGGCGGACCCGGAGCGCACAGACGTGGTCGCCGAACTGGCCCACCTCGGGGTCTGGCTCGGCCGGCCCGAGGAGGCGCGCCGCTTGCTCGAGGAAGCCCGCTTGGCCCTGCCCAAGGACGCCCACCGGCAGTTTGCGATTCTTACGCTCGAGCTGGGATACGAGCGGGAGTCGTGCGGCGATTTCGGGTCGGTCGCCGTCCTCGCCGACGAGGCCCGGGCCGCGGCGCGCAATGCTGGCGCCCCTGAGCTGGAGGCGGCGGCGGCGCTGCGCGCGGCCGATGCGCTCAACACCACCTTGAGGGGAACGGATGCGCCCCTGGCCGCAGCCGAGCGCAGCTTGGACGAGGCGTCGGCGCTCGTGGAAGCCCTGACCGACGAGCAGCTAGGCGAGCGGCTGCAGACGCTTCTTTGGCTTGCGGCCCTGCAGCTGTACTGCGACCGGGCAGAGACCGCCCAGAGCGCAGAACGCGGCCTGGAGCTGGCCCGCCGCACGGGCCAGGGGCTGCTGGCGACCAGCTTCGTGGCGCTGCGCGGCTACGCGGCGGAACGCATCGGCGACCTGGCGCGGGCCCGGGAGGACGCCGAAGAGACGCTGGAGACCGTTCTGATCTCCGGCAACACAACGCTGGAGTACTGGGGCTCGCAGCTGGCCGCCTGGGTCGCGGTGGCGCAGGGCCGTATCGAGGAGGCCCTCGCCCAGGGGGAGGTGGCCGCCGAGCGGACGCGTGAGGCGCCGCCCTCCGCGGCGGGCTGGGGGTTGGCCGCCGCCCACCTTGCGGCCGGAGACGCCGGGCGGGCCTTGGCGACGCTCGAGGAGTTCGGCTGGGTGGACGAGCGGCTCTCGCCGCTCGACCGGCTGCGGACGCTCGACGTTACGGTGCGCAGCCTGCTGGCGGCGGGCCGCACCGAGGAGGCCGTCACCTGGGCCGGCAGCGCCCCCGTCGAGGCGGGCGGCCGCGATCAGGGCACTTTCGGCGCCGTGCTCGCCCACATCGACGCCTCGGTGGCCCTGGCTCAGGGCGAGGCGGCCCGGGGGGCCTCGGTCGCGCTCGAGGGGGCCGGTGCGGCGGAGAGCGTCGGCGCGGTGCTGTGGGCCGGCCGCTGCCGGACGCTGGCCGGCGAGGCCCTCGTGGCCGACGGGCGTGAGGACGAGGCCAGGGAATTGCTGCGGGCGGCCGCGGCCGAGCTGGATACGCGCGGCGCCGCCGGCTATCGCGACGCGGCGTTGCGGGTGCTGCGCAAGCTGGGCGAGCGCCCCCGGCCGGCGCCGGCCGCCGCCCAGGCGGGAGCGACCACGGGCGAGCTGGGCGCGCTGACCGCGCGCGAGCGCGAGGTGGCCGACCTGGTCGCCGAGGCCCGGACGAACAAGCAGATCGCGGCGCAGCTGTTCCTCAGCGAGAAAACGGTGGAGAAGCACGTCTCGAGCGCCATGGCCAAGCTGGGCGTGACCTCGCGGACCGGCATCGCCCGGCTCGTGGAGCGCGAGCGCGCCGGCCTGGACGTTTAGGGACTTCCCCCATACCCGCCCCCGGCGCCACGCGCGACCCTGTAGCGCGGAGGAATGGCTGAAGGCACCAACAGGGGAGAGCTGGCGATCGATGGCCTGGACGCCATGCCCGACGTGGTCGCGCGGCTGGAGACCCGCCGCTGGGCACTCGTGGCCGAACTCGGCTGCGGCCGGGGTGAGGCGGCCCTCGCGATCGCCGCCGAGTTCCTGGACGTCCTGGTCGAGGGCTTCGACCCTGACGCCGCCTGTCTGGCGGAAGCCCGCCGCGAGGCGATCGAGGCGGGCCTCGACTCACGCGTGCGCTTCCACGAGGGCGGCGCGGGGCGCCTGGCCGAGCTCGGCCACTACGAGCTGGTGCTCGCGCTCGACCCCGGTCTACCGCCCGACGCTCTCACCGCGATCCCGAACGCCCTCTCCGAGGACGGCGTGGTGCTTGCGGCCCGCGAGCGCGGAGAGGCGCCCGAGACCCTTCGGTCTGCCCCGTTCGCGACGGTCGAGGAGCTGCCGCTGGAGCACGAGGCCTTGCGGCTGTTCCGGCTGAGTCAGTAGCGGCCCGCGCGATACTCCGCCCGTGACGCGCGGCTTCGACACCGACGTGGCCATCGTGGGCGCCGGCGTGGTCGGCGCGGCAATCGCGCGTGACCTCAGCCGCCACGACCTCCGCCTCACGCTGCTCGACGCCGCTTCCGACGTTGGCGCCGGCACGAGCAAGGCGAACACGGCGCTGCTGCACACGGGCTTCGACGCAACGCCCGGCACCCTCGAGGCGCGGTTGGTGCCGCGCGGGTACGAGCTGCTGGGCGAGTACGCGTCCCGGGTCGGCATCCCAGTGGAGCGGACGGGCGCGCTGCTGGTCGCGTGGAACGAGGAGCAGCTGGCCGAGTTCCCGGGTATCGCCGATCGCGCGCGAGAGAACGGGCACGACACGCTGCGCGAGCTAGGCCCCGGGGAGCTGTACGAGCGAGAGCGGCACCTTGGCCCCGGCGCGCAGGGGGCGCTGGAGGTCCCGGGCGAGGGACTCGTCTGCCCCTTCACGACGCCGCTGGCGTTCGCCACCGAGGCTGTTCTCGCCGGCTGTGATCTGCGCCTGCGCGAGGCGGTGTCCGCCGTGGAGCGGCTGGACGGCGGGGGCTTCGGCCTGACAACGTCGCGGGGGCGTCTCAGCGCTGGCTACCTGGTCAACGCCGCCGGGCTGTTCTCGGACGAGATCGACCGCATGCTCGGCCACAGTCGCTTCACGATCACGCCGCGCCGCGGTGAGCTGGTGGTGTTCGACAAGCTGGCCCGCCCGCTGGTGCGGCACATACTGCTGGCCGTGCCCACCAAGGTGAGCAAGGGGGTGCTGATCGCGCCCACGGTCTTCGGCAACGTGATGCTCGGGCCCACCGCCGAGGACGTCGAGCGAAAGGACGACAGCGGCTCGACCGCCTCGGGGCTCGCCTACCTGCGCCGTGAGGGCAAGCGGATCATGCCGGCCCTGCTCGAACACGAGGTGACCGCGGTGTACGCGGGCCTGAGGGCGGCCACCGAGCAGTCCGACTACCAGATCAGCGTGGACGAGGGCTACGCCTGCGTGGGCGGCATCCGGTCGACGGGGCTCACCGGCGCGATGGCGATCGCCGAGCACGTGCGCACCGAGCTCGGCCGCGACGGCCTGTGGCTGGCGCCCCGGGACGAGCTCCCCGAGCTGCGGATGCCCAACCTGGGCGAGGCCTTCCCCCGTCCGTACGAGCGCGCCGACCTGATCGAGCGCGACCCCGAGTACGGGCGCATCGTCTGCTTCTGCGAGCGCGTGACGGGCGGCGAGATCCGCGACGCCCTGCGCAGCCCGATTCCCCCGCAGGATCTCGACGGGCTGCGCCGGCGCACCCGGGCCCACCTGGGCCGCTGCCAGGGCTTCTACTGCGGGGCGCAGCTGCAGGCGCTGCTGGAGCAGTGAGCACCGGGCCAGCCGTTGTGGTCGGCGGCGGCCCCGCGGGGCTGGCCGCCGCGGTGGAGCTCCGGCGCCGCGGCGCGCCCGACGTGCTCCTGCTCGAGCGCGAGGCGGAGGCCGGTGGCATCCCGCGTCACGCCCGCCACCAGGGCTTCGGGCTGCGTGACCTGCGCCGGCCACTCTCCGGCCCGGCCTATGCCCGGGCCTACGTCCGGCTGGCGCACGAGGCGGGGGTGGAGCTGCGGGCCGAGACGATGGTCACGGACTGGTCGCCCGACGGCGTCCTGGAGCTCACGAGCCCCGGCGGACGCGAGACTGTGGCGCCCGGAGTCGTCATCCTCGCCACCGGCTGCCGCGAGCGCCCCCGCTCGGCCCGACTCGTGCCGGGCTCGCGGCCGCAGGGCACTATGACCACCGGCCAGCTGCAGCAGCTCGTGTACCTCCAGGGCCGGCGCCCGGGCAGCCGGGCGCTGATCGTGGGCGCGGAGCACGTGAGCTTCTCGGCGATCGCGACGCTGGCTCACGGAGGGGCGCGAGCCGTCGGCATGGTCACCGAGCTGCCCCGTCACCAGTCGCTCGAGGTCTTCCGCGCGGGCGCCGCGCTGCGTCACCGGGTGCCGCTCTGGACCCGCACGGCGGTCTCCGCCGTGCATGGCCACGCGCGCGTGGAGGAGGTGGAGCTCACCGACCTCGACTCCGGCCGCGCGTGGTGCCTGCCTTGCGACATCGTGGTCTTCAGCGCCGACTGGGTTCCCGACCACGAGCTGGCGGTCCGCGCGGGCATCGCGCTCGACCCCGCCACCCGCGGGCCGGCCGTGGACTCCAGCCTGCGCACCGGCCGCCCGGGCACGTTCGCGGGCGGGAACCTGCTGCACGGCGCGGAGACCGCGGACGTTGCGGCGCTCGGCGGCCGCCACGCCGCCGCCGGCGCGGCCCGCCACCTTGGCGGCTACGCGCCCTGGCCGGACTCGCGGGTGCCGGTCGTGTGCGAGGCCCCGCTGTTCTGGGCCGTGCCGAACGTGGTGGCGCCCCGGGACGGGCCCCCAGCGCGCGGGCGCTTCGTGCTGCGCTCCCGGGCCTTTCTCCGCCTCCCCCGGATCCGGATCGAGCAGGACGGTCGGCCCCTGTGGCGCGGGCGCCTGCGGCGCCTGGTGCCCGGCCGCTCGGCGCGGCTGCCCTACGACTGGACGGCGAAGGTGGACGAGCGCGGTGGGCCGGTCCGAGTGTCGGTCGCCCCGTAGCGCGGTTTTTCCCGCCGCCTCCGAGGGGTACAAGCTTCGGCATGGAGCACGAGGAACAAGGGCGGCGGCTGGAGCGCGAGGCGGACGAGCTGGAGGAGCGGTCCGACAACGTGGGCCGTGATATCGACGAGGCCCGCAGCGACTGGGAGTCCAAGCAGAGCGACTCCAAGGTTCCCGGCGCGCAGCCGGAGCAGGCCGAGGAGGACACCCCCGGTGTGCCGGGCGAGGAGGGCACCGCGACCGGCAACCCCGGCGCCGCGGGCGCGGAGGATCAGGAGTAGCCCGAGTGCCGGGCCGGGCCGATTACCCTCGGTCTGGTGAAGGACGCGTTCCGGGGACCGATCAAGGCGGGCCTGGCGGCACTGTTCGCCGTCGGCCTTCTTCTGCTGCTCCTGAACCCGCCCTCGCTCTCGGGAGCGGAGGGCCTGGCCGTGTTTGCCGGCGGCGGACTCCTGCTCTTGTTGCTGACCGCCTGGGCCACCGTGGCGCTGACCGGCCGGGACGGGATGCCGGAGCACGAGTTCGAGCGGCTCGTGCGCCGGAGCGAGGAGCTCGCTCACCAGCCGGACCTGCGCACTGAGGCGACCGAGTTCGACCTGCTGGTGGCCGAGGCGATCGACCGCCTGCCCGACGGCTTCCAGCGGCTGCTCGACACCACGCCCGTCGTGGTCTCTCGCCGTGGCGCCGAGCACCGGGCGTACGGTCACTACTTCGGCGACACCGTCGCCCGCGACGACTACCCCGATCGGATCGTGCTCTATCAGGACACCCTCGAGCGCGACTTCGGCTGGGACCCCGAGCTGCTGCGGGACCAGGTCGAGCGTACGCTGCGCCACGAGCTGGCCCACCACCTGGGCTGGCGGGAACGCGGCGTGCGCGAGCTCGGGCTCTGATGCTTCTAGGCTTCGGATCCGCTCCGGAGAGGTGACCGAGCGGCTTAAGGTGCACGACTGGAAATCGTGTGGGCGGGTCAAACTGCCTCGTGGGTTCGAATCCCACCCTCTCCGCTGATGAAAGCAATCGTGCTAACGGATTTCGACGCGTCTCCGGTCCTGCAGGAGGACCTGCCGGCGCCTGAGCCCGGCGACGGCGAGCTGCTCGTGCGCGTGCAGGCCAGCTCGGCCAATCCGGTCGACAACGCGATCGCCGCCGGCATGCTCAAGGGCATGGCCGAGTACGAGTTCCCGGTCGTGCTGGGCCGCGACTACGCCGGCGTTGTCGAGCAGGCAGGCGCCGGCGCCGGCCGTTTCGAGGAAGGCGACGATGTCTTCGGATACATCCCGCACTTCGACCCGGCCGTGCACGACGGCAGCTGGGCCGAGCTGATCGCGGTGCCGGAGAGCCTGGTGGCCGCCCGGCCCGCCGCAGTGGACGCAGCCGCGGCCGGCGCCACGCCGCTGGCCGGCATCACCGCCCTGCTCTGCGTCGATGCTCTGGAGCTCGGCGAGGGCCAGAGCGTCCTCGTGGTCGGCGCGACCGGCGGCGTGGGCAGCTTCGCCGTGCAGCTCGCCGCACGGGCCGGCGCGCACGTGATCGCACCGGCCCAGCTGGAGGACGACAGCTACCTGCGCGGGCTGGGGGTGAGCGAGATCGTCGAGCGAAACGGCGACGTGGCGGAAGCCGTGCGCGAGACCCACCCCGACGGCGTCGACGCGATCGTCGACCTGGTGTCGTACTCGGAGGAGGCGTTTGGCGCGTACGCTGCCGCGCTGAGGCCCGACGGCCGCGCCGCCTCGCCGCTGGGGGCGGTCGGCGAAGGCCCCGGCCGCTTCGCGATCGTGGCGAGCCCCGATCCGGCTGCCCTGGAGCGCCTGGGCCGGCTGCTGGCCGACGGAGACCTGGAGGTCCCTCTCCAGGCCGAGTACAGCTTGGAGCAGGCACCCGGCGCGCTGGGCGCGCTGGCCACCGCCCATACCCAGGGCAAGCTCGCGATCAGCGTGTGAGCTCGCGGGCAGGGGGCGGGCGTCTACCCTGAAGACGATGGCCACCGCCCGCACCAGTCCGAGCGCCCAGGAGCGGGAGCTGCTCGAGGCGGCCGCCCAGGGCAACGAGGACGCCTTCAGCCAGCTGGTCGAGCCGCACCGCCGCGAGCTGCACGCCCATTGCTACCGGATGCTCGGCTCCGTCCACGACGCCGAGGATGCGCTCCAGGACGCCCTGCTTCGCGCCTGGCGCGGGCTGGCTCGCTTCGAGGGCCGCAGCTCGCTGCGCTCGTGGCTGTACACGATCGCCACCAACGCCTCGCTCGACGCGATCGGGCGCCGGCCCAAGCGCGTGCTTCCGTACGACCACGGGCCGTCCGTAGATACCCACGACGGGCTCGGGCTTCCGCTGGCCGAGTCGGTGTGGGTGGAGGCCTACCCCGAGGAGGGCGCCGGCCTGGGAGACGGCTTCGTGGCCCCGGAGGCCCGTTACGAACTGCGCGAGAGCGTCGAGCTGGCGTTCGTGGCGGCGCTCCAGCACCTGCCGCCCAACCAGCGGGCCGCGCTGATCCTCCGTGACGTGCTGGGCTTCTCGGCCCAGGAGACCGCCGAAACGATGGCGACCAGCGTGGCCTCGGTGAACAGCGCCCTTCAGCGCGCCCGGCAGACTGTCGACGAGCGACTTCCCGAGCAGAGCCAGCAGGCGACGCTGCGGACGCTCGGCGACGAGCGCCTGCAGAAGGTGGTCGAGAGCTACATGGACGCCATGAGCCGCGGGGACGTGGATGCGGTGGTCGACATGCTCGCCGAGGACGCCGCCTGGACCATGCCGCCGCTCGGAGCCTGGTTCACGGGCCGCGAGGCGCTGACCGACTTCCTCGTCGCGGGACCGCTCTCGGGCGAGTGGCGCTGGCGCCACCTTCCCGCCCGGGCCAGCGGCCAGGCGGCGGTGGGGAGCTACGCCTGGTATCCGCCCGATCAGACCTTCCGGCCGTTCGCGCTCGACGTGCTGACCATCGAGGACGACGGGCTCGCCGGGGTCACGTCGTTCATCGTGCGCTCGACCGACAGCGACGACCCGGCCTACTACCAGCGCTGGCCCTACCAGCCCATCGAGCCCAAGTGGGCGGAGATGTACTTCTCGCGCTGCGGGCTGCCCGACCGGATGGACTGACCGCGTGTTCGCCGACACGAGGGCATTCAGCGGATTCGCCGTCGACGACCTGCAGCGGGCGCGTGAGTTCTACGGCGAGACGCTCGGCCTGAGGACGTCCGTGATCAGCGAGGAGGCCGGCCTGATGACGCTTCACCTGGCGGGCGACCGGGACACGTTCGTGTACGCCAAGCCCGATCACCGGCCGGCGGATTACACGATCCTCAACTTCCCGGTCGACGACATCGACGCCGCCGTGGACGAGCTGACCGCGCGCGGGGTGGAGCTCGAGCGCTACGACGGCATGGAGCAGGACGAGAAGGGCGTCGCGCGCGGCCCCGGCCCACCGATCGCGTGGTTCAAGGACGCCGCGGGGAACATCCTGTCGGTGCTGCAACAGCCGAGCGCTTGAGCACGCGCGAGATCGACACGCCGCACGGTCCCGCCCGGGTCCACCTCCAGGCCGTGCGCGACCCCACGGCCGCTCTCGTTCTCGGCCACGGGGCCGCTGGCGGCGTGGGCGCGCGCGATCTGGTGACGGTGGCGGAAGTGGCCGGCGATCTCGGGCTGAGCGTGGCGCTGGTCGAGCAGCCGTACGTCGTGGCCGGACGGCGCTCGCCCGCGCCGGCCAAGCAACTCGACGCCGCCTGGAGCGCGGTGGTCGAGGAGCTGCGAAGCGAGCTGCCACTCGTGACCGGCGGCCGCTCGGCCGGCGCCCGGGTGGCCTGCCGGACCGCCGAGCGGACCGGCGCCGTCGCGGTCCTCTGCCTGGCCTTCCCGGTGCACCCGCCGGGGCGCCCGGAGAAGAGCCGTATGGACGAGCTCGATGCCGTGTCCGTTCCCACGCTCGTCGTGCAGGGAGACAGCGACCCGTTCGGCCTGCCTGCGCCCGGCCCCTCCCGCAAGGTGGTCACCGTGTCCGGCAACCACAGCCTGAAAAGCGATCTGGACGGGGTGGCGGCGGCCGTGCGCGAGTGGCTGCCCGGTGCGATCCGGTAGCCGGAGTCGTGGCGCTGCTCGCGATGGGCGTGGACGGCGCCCGGCGGGGCTGGGTCGTCGCCGCGGCCACGACCGAGGGCACGCGCACGGCGTTCTTCGCCGACGTGGCCGACCTCGCCGCGTGGCGGGGCGAGCAGCCCGGCGGAGAGGAAGCGCCGGTGGCCATCGACATTCCCATCGGCCTGCCCGAGGAGGTCGGACTCCGCGAATGCGACGTCGAGGCACGCGCTCTCCTCGGCAGCCGCCGCAGCTCGGTCTTCTCCCCGCCGGGGCGCTTTCTGCTCGAGGCGGTCTCGGCGTCACCGCTCTACCCGCGGGTACAGGAACTGGTGGCCGCGCGCGGCGGGTCCGGCCTCAGCCGCCAGGCCGCCGGTCTCCTGCCCAAGATCGACGAGGTGGACCGCTTCCTGCGGGCCGACCCGTCCCGCGCCGGATGGCTGTTCGAGGTGCACCCCGAGCTCTGTTTCCGCGAGATGACCGCCGGTGTGCCGCCGCCGCCGAAGGGCACGGCCGCCGGGCTGACCCAACGGCTGTCACTCGTGGGCCGGCACTTCGCCGACGCGCCGCTGCGCATCGAGTGGGACGAGGCCGCCCGGCGAGCCGGCCTCGCCGATCTGCTCGACGCCTACGCCGCACTCTGGACCGCACTGCGGCGTCGCAAGGGCCGGGCGCGGACGATCGGGGCGGGTGAGGATACGGTCACCGGCGTGCCGATGCGCATGACGATCTGAGCCTGGGCTCACAAGAAGATCCCTCCGCGTTTGCGATTTTTCGCCGTTCCCTGCTCTGGGACTGGGATCGCGGGGGGTTCGGGCCGCTGAGCCAGATCGTGCGGTTGGCGTCGGTCCAGTCGAGCCAGCGCGAGACGCTGTCGGCCAGGCGGGCGCGGGCGCTGCGGCCCACGGGCGGCGGCAGTTGCTCTTCGCGCACGGCGCCGAGCCGCTTGAGCAGCGCGATGTAGACCTCTTTGCGGCCGCCGAAGTAGTGGTGCACGAGCCCGCTGGTGACACCGGCGGAGCTGGCGATGTCCTCGACCGAGACCTCGTCGTAGCCGCGCTCGGAGAACAGCGCGTTGGCCGCGTCGAGGATCTGTTCGCGCCGCCGGGCGGGTGCGAGGCGGCTGTACTTCGGCGTGCTGTTCATAAAGCCAGTCTAAATGTTGTTGGCGGCCCGTCAAGAACACTATTAGCATGACGTCAACAACGGAGGGTCATTCGCTGGCACCGGTGCCGCCGGTAGGACCGACTGGACAACCCGACCCTAAGGAGAAAGACATGAAGACCGCACTGAAGTGGGTCGGGATCGGTTTTGTCGGCCTTGTCGTTCTGGTGGCAGCGATACCGACCGAGGCCAGCGCCCAGCCACCCAGCCACCTGGACAGGGCTGACGCCAAGCGCTTTGCTCGCGCCTTTTGGGCCGACCGGGGCGAGTACGTCCCCTGCTCCGGTGTGCGCCTGGCGTGGGTGCCGGTACGGACCGTGCGCCAGGCAATCGGGCACGGCACGCTGGCGGCAGTGCGCTACACCGGCTGCACCGTCTATTACAACAAGGCGGTCGGCTGGTCGTGGCGCAAGCTGTGCTCCGTCACGGTGCATGAGTACGGGCACCTGATCGGACACCGCCACAGTTGGAACCCGAACAGCATCATGTACCCGTCCTATCTCGGGTCCAACTGGTGGCCCCGCCACCCCGCGTGCGACTTCACCGGGAACGACTCGTGAGCTACCGAGGCCTGGCGATCCTCACTCGGCGCCACCCCGGCGTGGAACTGCTCGTCAAGCGCGCTCACAGTTGGCCCGAGGGCTGGCTTTCGGTCGAGGCGTACGACACGCCCAAAGGCGCCGACCGGCCCTGCTTCCACTGGTACGTCGTCGACCCGACCGGGCGCGTCTGGACTTCGCCTGACGGCGAGCGCCGGACGGGATCGGCTCTCTGATGGAGCCGTTGCCGCCAGTCGACCGGCCGGAACGAACCGAGCGAGGAGGAACGATGAGCAAGACGATGACGGTGCTGGTTGCGGTGCTTGTAGCGATGGCCATGGCTTTGGGGCTGATGGGGCCGGCGGGGGCGCGGGCGGCTGACCGTGCGGAGGTGGGCGCGATGGTCGGGGTGGCGAACGCGTATTTCGGTGCTGGCTGTGGGGCCGGGATCAGGGTGACTTGGGTTGGGCCGGGTGGCCTTGACGGGCCGGATGTGCCGGGCGGTCACGGCATCGGCCGCGGCGCGGGCTGTCGGGTCTGGCTTGACAGCGGCTATTTCGATTCGGCTGCGTGGGGGGAGGCCTGCGCGCTGGTGGTGCACGAGGCGGGCCACGCGCTTGGGTACGGCCACTCCTCGAGCCGGGCGAGTGTGATGCGGTCGCCGGCACCGGCAAGGTTCCGGCCCTGCGAGGCGGCGTCTCCGCGGGCGGCGTTGGAGCGTACGCTGGTGCGGCTTGGGCGTCGCTGTGTGGCGCGGTCGGCGCGGGCCAACAGGCTCAGCGGCCGGAGGGCCGGGCGGGCCTGGCGTCGCTACTTCGCCTGCACCCGCAAGCAGCGGCAAGTGAGGCAGAGCTACTTCGAAGTGCTCGGACTGACACCGGCCCGCGCGTAGGGCCCGGGGGGCAACCTGGTGCCGGCGATCTGGCTGCCCGACCCGGCGGTGCGGCACGAGCGCGAGCAGGCCCGCTTCCGGTCGCATCTCGTCAAGCACCGCTCGATGCTCAAGCACAGAATCCACTTGACGCTGGCGTCGCCGACCGCGAGCTGCTCGACCGGCCCGTTTGAGATCCCGCAGCCATGGGGGTCGACCGTCGACGCGAGCATCGCGCTGATCGACTACCTCGAATAGAGAGATGAGCGCCGCTCGCACACCACCCACGTGCACGCGGCCTTAGCTGATTGATTCCGCGACCTCGCGCACGCGGGTGGCGCCCTGCTTGGCGCGCCGCCTTCGCCGCCTGCGGCGGGGAGACGGGCGGGGTGGGGAGGGGGTTCCGCACGAAACGTCCGATAGTTGGACGCAACGTCGGGAACCCCCCCTCGCCCGGCTCGGTCCCGGTGCGCCCCCGCGCACACGCGGCCGCGGAATCAATCACTAGCCCGCGAGGCCGCTCCGCGAAGGCCACGGGAGGGCCGGGATGCCGCTTTAGGACTGAGAGCCGGAAGCGGGATTCGAACCCGCGACCCATCGCTTTCGAGCCGAAGGGTCGCCCCCTGTAGCTTTTCCTGCTGTGGACCCCGCGACCGGCGTGGAGCGAGGAGCAGCGCTCGACGCGGTGTTCAAGCCGGTGCAGCCCGCGACGACCTTCGAGGAGACGGTCGAGCGCCTCGGCACCGCCATCCGGCTCGGTCTCCTCACTTCGGGCAGCCGCCTCCCCTCCGAGCGCGACCTGGCCGACGAGCTGCGCATCTCGCGTTCCACCCTGCGGCAGGCGCTCACGGCGCTGGTGCAGAGCGGGCATCTGGTCTCGCTGCGGGGCCGCGCGGGAGGCACGTTCGTCGCCGAGCGGCCACCGCTGGGCCAGAAGGTGAGCGGTGAGCCGCTGGGCAGCGAGGCCCGGGCGTTGCTCGACTACCGGGTGGCGATCGAGACCGGCGCCACGCTCCTGGCGGCCGAACGGGCCGCCGAGGCCGACCTCGAGCCGCTGCTCGAGCTGACCGAGCGCATGGATGACGCCAGCAAGGGGCCCTTTGAGGACTACCGGCGCGCGGACGTGCGCTTTCACATCGGCGTGGCCGAGGCCACGGGCAGCGCCCGCCTGGTGACCACCATGACCGAGGTCCAGGGGCAGATGAGCGACCTGATCGCCCGCATCGCGCACCCGGACGAGGTGCTGACGCAGTCGAACGCCCAGCACAAGCGGCTGATCGGCCTGCTGCGGCGCCAGGACGGTTCCCGGGCGGTGCGGCTCATGCGCGAGCACATGGAGGGCACCGAGCACATCCTGGCCGGCCTGCTGCACACCTAGTCAGCGCGGCTACGCCGGGAGCCAGGTGTCCTTGGCCCCGCCGCCCTTGCCGCTGTTGACGAGCATCGAGCCCTTCTCGAGGGCCACGCGGCTGAGCGCGCCGGCCACGACCACGCCGCGGCTCGAGGCCAGCGTGTAGGGCCGCAGGTCGACGTGCCGGGGCTCGAGCGCCGAGCCGCAGACGGTGGGGTGCACCGAGAGGGTCACCAGCTCCTGCGCGACCCAGCCGGCCGGCTCACGCTCGATGGCGGTGCGGGTCGCGCGCCGGGTGTCCTCGCCGGCGTCGCGCCACAGCACGACGTCCTCGCCGCCCATCTCCCCGCGCGGCTTGACCACCAGCGACTCCAGTCGTTCCAGCGCCTCCTGCCGGCCTTCTTCCTCGCCGAGGTCGAACGAGGCCACGGACGGCAGGAGCGGCTCCTCGCCGAGCAGCTCGCGCACCAGCCGGTCCACGTGCGCGTGCACCACCTTGTCGTCGGCCACCCCCGACCCGGGGGCGTTGACGCAGGCCACGGTGCCGGCGCGGCAGGGCTCGAGCAGCGCCTCGCCCACCGCTGTGAGCCGGCCGTCAGGACCGGTGAAGCGGTCCTCGTCAGTGCGCTGATAGACCACGTCGACTTCCCGGGTGCGGCCGTCGATCCAGGCCAGGAGCCGCTCGCCCCGGCGCTCCAGATCGTCCAGCGTGACGGCCGGCGCGTCGAGCTCGCGCGCGAGCAGGTCGTGCTCCCACCAGGCCGCCGACTCGGGCCCCTCGCACAGCAGCACCATGCGCGGCTCGGCGGGCGCGCGCGGCGGCGCCGCCTCGCGCAGCACCGAGGCCAGCTCGCCGTAGGCCCCGGACAGGTCCGGCTGCGGGGCCGGCAGCGGCAGCAGGTCGCGCATGGTCTCGCGGGCCGCCACCGCGTAGGCCAGCCCGGAGGGCATGCGCACCTGATCCTCGATCACCCGAAAGCGGCCGTCCGGCGTGCGCACCAGGTCGAGGCCCATGAAGCCGATCCAGCGGCCGACGGGCGCCCCGCGCATCGCGGGCTCGAAGTGCGGCGACTCCTCCACCGCGCGGCGGGGCACCAGGCCCTCCTGCAGCGTGCGCTGGTCGCCGTAGACGTCGGCGAGGAACGCCTCCAGAGCGCGCACGCGCTGGGCGATGCCGCGCTCGAGCAGGGACCACTCGCCCGCGGTCAGGATCCGGGGCAGAGGGTCGAGCGCGAAGATGCCGCCCGGCGCGGGCGGGAAGGTCACGCGGCGGTCGCTGAGCCGCTGCTTGACCTCCTGCGCCAGGCCGGACGGGTCGCCGAGACCCTCGAGCAGCTCGGCGTAGTGGGGCCGCGGACGGCCGTCGGCGGCGTAGGCCTCGTCGTAGGGCGGCTCGGTCGTCGGGCCAACCTATGGAGCCAAGCGCGGCGCTGTCAACCGCCCCCGCCTGAAACCCTGCCTGCCGATGAGCGACGGCGAACTGATCCTCGTGGCGGGCGCCCTGCTGGCCGGCGGCATTGCCGCCTCCCTGGTTGCTTCGCGCGTGCGCCTGCCGGGCCTCATCCTGTTCCTCGCTCTCGGGATGGTCATCGGGTCTGACGGGACCGGGTGGATCGACTTCTCCGACTACGAGCTCACCCGGACGATCGGGGTCGTCGCCCTCACCCTGATCCTGTTCGAGGGCGGCCTTTCCGCCGGGTTCGAGGAGATCCGGCCGGTGCTGCGCCCCGCGGTCGCCCTGGCGCTGGTGGGCACCTTCCTCACCGCCGCGATCACGGGTCTGGCGGCCGCCTGGCTGTTCGACCTGGGCACCATCGAGGGTCTGCTGGTCGGCTCGATCATCGCCGCCACCGACGGTGCCGCGATCTTCGCCCTCCTGCGGGGCTCCACGCTCAAGCGCCGGCTGGCCCGCACCCTGGAGGGCGAGGCCGGCATGAACGACCCGGTGGCGATCCTGCTGGTGATCGGGTTCGTCGAGTGGATCGAGCAGCCCGACTACGGCCTGGCGGACATGGCGCTGCTGTTCGTCCGCCAGCTGGGCATCGGCCTGGTCGCGGGTCTTCTGGTCGGCTGGCTCGTCGTCCAGGCGCTGCGCCGGGTGCGCCTCGACACCGCCGGCCTCTACCCGGTCGCAACGCTGGCCACCGCCGCGCTGGCCTACGGGGCAGCCGACGCGCTCGAGGGCTCGGGGTTCCTGGCCGCCTATCTGGCCGGGCTGATGCTCGGGTCTGCGCCGATACCGGCGAAGCGGACGGTCACGGTGTTCCACGAGGGCCTGGGCTGGCTCGCTCAGATCAGCCTGTTCGTAGTGCTCGGGCTGCTCGTCTTCCCTGCGGATCTACCGGGCGCGGCGCTCGAGGGCACGGCGCTCGCGCTCGTGCTGCTGCTGGTGGCCCGCCCGCTCGCTGTGTTCGCGGCCACCGCGCTCGACCGCTTCTCGGTCGTCGACCGCCTGGTGCTGGGCTGGGCCGGCCTGCGCGGTGCAGTGCCGGTGGTGCTCGCCACCTTCCCGGTGATCGCGGACGTGCCGCATGACCGTGAGTTCTTCAACATCGTCTTCTTCGCGGTGGTGATCTCCACCCTGGTCCAGGCGGTGAGCTTCGAGCCGTTTGCCCGGGCCGTCGGCGCGACCACCAGCGAGCCGGCCCTGCCGCGGCCGCTGGCCGAGACCGGCACGATCCGCCGGCTGGGTGCCGAGATCGTGGAGTATCCGATCGCGTCCGACGACGCGATCGTCGGCCAGGTGGTGCGCGACCTGGGGCTCCCGCGCGATGCGCTGCTCAGCGTGATCGTGCGCGGGGACGAGGCGATCCTCCCGCGCGGCTCCACACGGCTCGAGGCGGGCGACCGCCTGCACGTGGTGGTCCGTCAGGAGGTGGCCGACCAGGTTCCCAAGCTGCTGGAGCGCTGGCACGAAGGCCCGGTGCGGGCTCCGACAGCCGCCCCGCGTCCGGCGATGCGCGCGAGCACGGCGGTCTTCACCGCCAGACCCTGGACCGAGGCGGACGGCGACGCCGGCTTTCCCCGGAGGGTGGCGGGGGTGGACGTGCTCGACCACCTGCGCACCCGGCGCGGAGTGCGCGGCGCGCTGGTGCTGTTGGAGGACGGCCGCTTCGCGGTCACCGGCCCCCTGCTGGCGGTGGGCGGCGCCGCCCAGATCCAGCGCTTCGCCCGCCGCCGCCTGGCCGACGAGATCGACGACGCGGCCCGGGCCTGGTGGCAGGAGGTGATCGGGGCGCTCGCGCGCTAGCGCTACGCGCGCACGCGCTCTCCCTCCGGGTCGAGCAGCGGTTCGCGCGCCACCTCGCCCGCGACCCGTTCGCCGAAGATCTCGACCTCCACGCCCGTGCCGGGCTCTGCGTGCTCCGGCGGCAGGTAGGCGTAGGCGATCGAGCGGCCGACGGTGTAGCCGTAGCCGCCGGTGGTGACGCGCCCGGCCACCTCCCCGCCCACGCGCACGGGTTCGTTGCCCAGCGCCACCGAGCGCGGGTCCTCGAGCACGAGACAGGCCAGCAGGGCGCGCGGCCCGCGCTCCTTTGCCTCGACGAGCGCCTCCCGGCCCACGAAGCCTCCCTCCTTGTCGAGCTTCACGCAGAAGCCGAGGCCGCCCTCGTAGGGGGTCTCGTCGGGGGTCACGTCGCCGCCCCACACGCGATAGCCCTTCTCCAGGCGCAGCGAGTCGATCGCGCGGTAGCCGCCGGCGGCCATGTCGTGAGGCTCGCCGGTCTCCCACAGTGCCCGCCAGAGCGTCGGCCCGTACTCCGTGGGGCAGTAGAGCTCGAATCCCAGCTCGCCCACGTAGGTCACGCGCAGCGCCCGCACGGGCACGGCTCCCACGCTGATCTCCCTCAGCGACATGTAGGGGAAGTGCTCGTTGCCCAGGTCCTGGGGCGTGAGCGGCTGGAGCACGTCGCGGGCCCGTGGCCCCCAGATGCCGAAGCACGCCCACTGCGAGGTCACGTCCCGCACCTGCACGGAGCCGTCGCCCGGCAGGTGCCGGCGGATCCACTCGCGGTCGTGGTTGCCGAAGGCGGTGCCGGTGACGATCGAGAAGCGCTCCTCGCCCAGCCGCGCGACGGTGAAGTCGCATTCGATCCCGCCGCGCGAGTTCAGCATCTGGGTGTAGGTGATGCGCCCGCTGTCGCGCGCGACGCGGTTGTCGCACAGCCGCTCCAGCAGCGTCGCGGCGCCGGGCCCTGAGATCTCCAGCTTGGCGAATGAGCTCTCGTCGAAGAGCGCTGCCCGCTCGCGGCAGGCGGTGTGCTCGGCCTCGATGGCGGGCGACCAGTGGCGTCCGGCCCAGCCCCGCGGCCGAAGGTCCTCGTCGCCGTCGCCGGCGTTGGACTCGTACCAGTTGACCCGCTCCCAGCCGGACTTCTCCCCGAACACCCCGCCGTGCTCGCTGTGCCAGGCGTGGGCCGGGGTCAGCCGCAGGGGCCGGCCGGCGGAGCGCTCGTGATGGGGGTAGCGGATGTCGTAGTAGGTCTCGTACATCTCGCGCACCCG
Source organism: uncultured Thermoleophilaceae bacterium (assembly GCA_963821275.1). Lineage (GTDB taxonomy): Bacteria > Actinomycetota > Thermoleophilia > Solirubrobacterales > Thermoleophilaceae > JACVRW01. The sequence goes on along the minus strand of CAWGDF010000001.1, from coordinate 212,401 downwards.
GCCTAGCGTGTGGCCCGGAGAGCGGTACTGAGCACCGAAGCGGCGGACGTCCATGGCCCAGAGGTCGATCGACGGCTCTCCCCCCGCGATCCACTCGGCCATCACCTTGCCGATGCCGCCCGCTCCCGCCAGGCCGTGGGCGCAGAAGCCCGCGGCCACGAACAGCCCGCGGACCTCGGTCTCGCCAAGGCAGAACTCGTTGTCGGGGGTGAAGGCCTCGGGGCCGTTGATCATGCGCGTGACCTTCACGTCCTCCATCTGCGGCACGCGCCGGCGCGAGTTCACGACGATCTCCTCGAAGCGGTCCCAGTCGTCCTCCAGCAGCCGGCCGTTGAAGTCCGGCGGGATGCGATCGAAGCCCGAGCCGTCGCCCTCCAGGAAGGCGGGCGCGGAGTGCCGCTCGTAACCGCCCATCACCAGCCCGCCGCCGTCCTCGCGGAAGTACACCAGCAGGTCGGGGTCGCGCAGCGTGGGCAGCGGGTGCTCGGGGTCGTGCTCGCGGAAGGGCTGGGTGACCAGGTACTGGTGGGACATCGGGACGACCGGGATGCGCACGCCCGCGAGCCGGCCGACCTCGGCGGCGAACATCCCGGCCGCGATCACCACCGTCTCGGCCTCGACGTCGCCGCGGTCGGTGCGCACGCGCACTACCCGGCCCCGCTCGGTGTCGATCCCCGTCACCCGGGTCGACGTGAGGATCCGGGCGCCCCCCTCACGCGCTCCCTCGGCCAGCGCGAATGTGAGCTGGGAGGGATCGAGATAGCCGTCGGTGGGCAGCCAAGCCGCTCCCAGCACGCTCTCGGTCGACATCAGCGGGAAGAGCTCGGCCGCCCGCTCGGCGCTCACCAGCTCGAGCGGCAGCCCGAACGTGTTGGCCCAGCTGGCCTGGCGGCGGAGCTCCTCCAGCCGCTCCTCGCTCGAGGCGAGACGAAGGCCGCCGCATTCGACCCACCCGCAGTCGTCGCCCAGCTTCCTGTAGAGCTCGACCGAGTACATCATCATCTTGGTCAGGGAGACCGAGCCCCGCAGCTGGCCGCACAGGCCCGCCGAGTGGAAGGTCGAGCCCGAAGTGAGCTGGTTGCGGTCGAGCAGGACGACGCCGTCGTGGCCGAGCTCGGCCAGGTGGTAGGCGATCGACGTCCCCCCGACGCCACCACCCACGATCACGCAGCGGGCGGAGTCGGGAAGCTCGCGGGCGGCTATCCGGCCGCCTCCTGCACCCAGGTGTCGAAGCGCTCGTCGGCCCCGGTCCGGGCAAGGCGCTCGAAGTGCTTGCCCGCGTAGCCGCGAAAGTCGAAGTCGAGCTCGGAGACGCTGGTCTGCACCACGCCCCACATGGCCTCGCGGAAGTCGGACATGAAGCGGAAGAGCTTCAGCGACGCCCGCCGCCTGTCGTCCGGGGGCTCGCCGAAGTAGGCCTCGAGCAGGCGTTCCTGGCCGTCCTCGTCGAGCTCGTTGTTGACCGCGAAGTTGCCCAGGTCGAAGAAGCGGTCGCCCATGCCGGCGTACTCCCAGTCGATGATCTGCACGCGCTCCCCGTCGTGCAGGAAGTTCGCGGTGAGGAGGTCGTTGTGGCAGGGGGCAGGCGCATGCTCGGGTTGCCCCTGCACGGCCTTCTCGATGCTGTGAGCGCGGGCGCGGGCCTCCTCGAACTCCTCGGGCGGCTCCCCTCCGTGCTCGCGTGCGCGGCCCGCGTAGTCGTCGACCAGCCGGAAGGAGTCGAAGCTCGTGGGCAGCTCGGTGTCCGAGTCGTGGAAGGCCCGCAGGGCATGCGCCACCTCCTCGAGCGTATCCGGCCGGCGCAGCTCCTCCGCGGTCAGCTCCCGGCCCTTGATGAAGGCCGTGACCAGGCAGGGCGGCGCCTCGAGCATCGCCGCGACCTTTGGCGCCATGCCCAGCTTCGCGGCGGCATCGTTGGCCTGGCACTCGGCCTGACGGTCGATGCCGAGCACCTCGGTGCGCTTGCCGGGCAACCGGACCACGTATTCGTGACCGCCGAAGTTGAGGCGGTAGTTGCGGTTGGTGATGCCCCCCTCGAGCGGTACCACCCCGCCCTCGCGCGGGCCGAGCAGGGCCGTCAGCCGGGCGACCACCTCGGTCAGCTCCGGGATCGTGATCTCCGTGTGCATCAGTGGGCGCAGCGAGGCTACGGAGGCGGACGCGTCCCTGTCAAGGGGTGTTGCTTGCGTCTGTCCGGCAGTTGGCTTACAGTCGCGCCTCGGAAGGTTGGGGAACCACACCTTTCGGCGCGCGTTCCCGGACTCGTCGACGAGGAGAGACGCCCATGGCAGAGGCCGACCGGTCTGTTACGCGGGACGAGGAGAAGCTCGCCGAGCTCGGCTACAAGCAGGAGCTCAATCGCGGCTGGTCGCAGTTCGCGAACTTCGCGATCTCGTTCTCGATCATCTCCGTGCTGGCGGGCTGCTTCACGATCTACGGGCAAGCGTGGAACTTCGGTGGGCCGATTGCGATCTCCATCGGCTGGCCGGTCATCGCGCTCATCATCCTGACCGTCGCCGTCAGCATGTCCGAGCTCACCTCGGCCTTCCCGACCGCGGGCGGGCCCTACTGGTGGGCGCACAGGCTGGGGGGCACCGGCTGGTCGTGGTTCACGGGCTGGTTCAACACCATCGGGCTGATCGCCATTGTCGCCTCGGTGGACTACTTCTGCGCGTTCTTCATGACGTCCCTGTTCGGCCTGTGGGGCCTGGACCTCGGCTTCATCAACTTCGGCGACGACGCTCACATTCTGGCGGAGATCTTCTGGGTGTTCGCGCTGATCCTCGTGCTCCACGCCCTGATCAACATCTATTCGTCCCACCTGGTGGCACTGTTCAGCAGCATCTCGGTGTTCTGGCACATAGTTGGGACGGCGGTGATCATCGGCATCCTGATCATCGTTCCGGACCAGCATCAGAGCGTCGACTTCGTCTTCACCGAGCGGATCAACAACTCCGGCTTCGCGATGAGCATGTACTGGTGGTTCATCCTGCCGGCCGGGTTCCTGCTGACCATGTACACGATCACCGGCTACGACGCCTCGGCGCACGTCTCCGAGGAGACGCACGAGGCCGAGCAGGCGGCGGCCAAGGGCGTCTGGCAGTCGGTGGCCAGCTCGGCGCTGATCGGCTGGTTCGTGCTGCTGGCGATCACGTTCGCCGCCACCGACGTCGATGCCGTCAACGAGGCCTTCGGCACCTCGATCTCGGTCTTCACCTCCGCCGACATGAACCAGAACTGGGCGGAGATAATCCTTCTGATCGCCACGATCGGCCAGCTGTTCTGCGGGATGGCGTGCGTGACGAGCAGCTCACGCACGTTCTTCGCCTTCTCGCGTGACCACGCCGTCCCGGGCTGGCGGCTGTGGAGCCGGGTCGGCGCCAAGGGCGTGCCCGTCACGGCCGTGATCGGGAGCACCGTGGCCGCGTTCATCCTCGCCCTCCCCGGGCTTCCGGGCAAGGGCGACATCGTTCCCCCTGTTGCCCTGATCGCGGTCACCTCGATCGGGACGATCGGGCTCTACATCGCGTACGTGGCGCCGGTGTGGCTGCGCTGGCGCGCGGGCGACTCGTTCGAGCAGGGCTCGTGGAACCTGGGCAACAAGTGGAGATGGCTGAACCCGATCGCGGTGGCCTTCGTGTTCATCATGGTGATCGTCCTCTGCTTCCCGTTCTTCAGCACCGGCGTGCCGTGGGAGTCCGACTTCGACTGGAACGCCTTCAACTACACGCCGCTGGCGGTGGGCATCGTGTTCCTGCTTGTGGGCCTGGCCTGGGTCCTGGGTGCGAACAAGAGGTATCAGGGCCCGGTACGGCAGATCGAGTTCGACGAGGGCATGGGGATCACCGAGGAGAAGCCGGCGGACCCGGCGACGCCGGCGTCGTAGTTCCCGGCTCGCTCGGCCCGAGCAGGCGGGTCAGCTCGCCCAGCATGAGCGCCGGGCGTTCGAGCACGTCGCCGTAGGTGTACCGGCGGTGTTGATCGCCGCGGGCGTGGGCTTCGCGTTCGCGGCGCCGGTCCTGCTCCCAGGCATGGCGAGAGCGGTGGTAGCGGTAGCCGTCGAGCTCGACGGTCAGCCTGTGGCCGGGCCAGCGGCAGTCGACGCGGCGGCTGCCGGCCGGGCGGTTGGTCTCGGGAAGCGGCAGGCCGTGCCTGCGCAGCAGGGCGAGGAAGCGTCTCTCGAGCGAGCTCAGGGTGACGTGGACATCCCCGCGGAGTACCCGGCGAAGCGTGCCCGCTCCAGGTGCTGTCGGCCGGCGGGCGAGCGCGGCCTCGACCTGGGCCGGTGTCGTGTGGTGGCGGATCCCGGCCTCGTGGAAGGCGCGGGCCAGGTCGTCCGGTTTCATTACCGCGGCCAGGTCGACCATGGTCTCGGCGACGGTGGTCACCGGGACGCCGCGGCAGATCGTTGCCCTTCGGCGTACGCGGCGGGTGCGCACGCCCTTGACCCGGTGGGCGGTTGGCGCCGTCACCTCGGGCGGCGGGGGCGTCCCTCTGAGCAGTCCGAGCAGGTATGCGGCCGCCGGGCCACAGAGCACAGCCCGTTGACCGCACGCCTTCACCGCCGCGAGGTAGTGCGCCTCAAGGCTCGGAGCCGCATGGCCGACCCGGTACACGCCGCGAAACACGACGATCAGGTCGCCGCGGCGCACCCGGTGATCGATCTCCGCAGGCGTCATGCCGGCCGCCAGCAGCTCCCAGCGCGCCACCACGCCATGCGAGCGGCGCGCCAGATCGGCCAGGAGCCGCTCCACGGTGATGACTTGACCAGACATTGTCTGGCGAAGTCATCAATGCACGGTTGTTCGCCCCCCTACAGCTGCGCTGCAGCGCGCACGAAGTCTCGCCAGCGTTCGTGTTCTGCGCTGCGCCAGGCGTCGTCGCGCTTCGGCTCCACGCGCCGGTCCACCGGCAGCAGCTCGGCGGCCTCCTCGAGCGAGCCGATCGCGCCTGAGCCCACGGCCGCGAGCGCGGCCGCGCCCAGCACGGTGGCGTCGGCGCCTGCGGCCTCCACGGGCACGCCGATGGCGTCGGCCTGCAGCTGGAGCAGGAGCGGCTCGTTCGTGAGGCCGCCGTCCACCCGCAGCGAGCGCACGTCCACGCTCTCACTCATAACCGACACCACGTCCGCCACCCGCCAGGCGATTCCTTCCAGCGCCGCCCGGGCCACGTGCGCGCGGGTCGTGCCACCGTGAAGGCCCGGCCAGGACCGCGCGGGCGTCCGGGCGCCACCAGGGTGCGCCGATCCCGGCAAGGCCGGGAAGCACTCGGGCGCCGGCGCTGTCCTCGACGTCGCGGGCCAGCGCGGCCAGCTCCGCCGGCCGCTCGGCGAGGCCGAGCTCGCGGCACATCCACTCGAGCATCGCCCCCGCCGTGAACACGCCGCCGTCGAGCGCGTACTCCGTCCGCCCGTGGATCCGCCAGGCCACGGTGGGGAGCAGACCGCCCTCGGGCCGCGGCACCTCGTCGCCCGCGTGGCTCAGCACGAACACGCCGGTGCCGTAGGTGGCCTTCACCCGCCCCGGCACCACGCAGCCCGCTCCCGCGAGCGCCGCCTGCTGGTCCACCACCTGCCCCCGCAGCGGCAGCTCGACCGGCCACGACTCGTGGCGGAGCACGCCCAGGTCGCCGACCGAGTCGCGGACCTCGGGAAGCACGTCGAGCGGCACGCCGAAGATCTCGCCCAGGCGGGCGTCGAAGCCCGGCCGCCCGAGGGCGTGCAGCTGGGTGCGGGAGGCGGTTGAGGCGTCGGTGGCGAAACCGGCGCCCAGCCGGTCGCAGAGGAAGGAGTCGACGGTCCCCATCCGCAGCGTCCCCGCCTCGCGCGCGCTCTGCACCCGCTCGTCGCGCTCGAGCAGCCAGGCGAGCTTGGCGGCGGAGAAGTACGGATCGAAGGGCAGTCCGCTGAGCTCCCGCACCTCGTCCTCGGCTTCCGACAGCCGCTCCAGCACCTGCTGCGAGCGCTTGTCCTGCCACACCACGATCGGGCTGAGCGGCGCTCCCGTCTCGGCGTCCCAGGCCAGAACCGACTCACCCTGGTGGTCGAGGCCGCAGGCCGCCACCTCGTCGCCGGCGCCGTCGAGCAGCTCGGCCACCGCCTCGACCACCGCCGTGAGCACCTCCTCGCCGTCCTGCTCGACCCAGCCCGCCTGCGGGTGCCGGTTCACCTTGTCCCGGCGGGCCTCCCGGACCGGACGCAGGCGCTCGTCGAACAGCGCGGCCTTGACGCCGGTCGTCCCCTCGTCGATCCCCAGGAGCAGCACCGCCCATTCCTACCACAGCGCTTGAACACGATCGGCGGGGCGGCTAGTGTCTCGCGCTTAAAGGTGCGTCTTTCGAACCTTAAGGAGGGTTGATGGCTTCGCAGAACGGCTCGCCAGGGCTGGAGCTCGACCAGCTCAAGAAGGCGGCCTCGAACGGCTCGATCGACACCGTGCTCCTCACGATCGCCGACATGGAGGGCCGTCTGCAGGGCAAGCGCCTCACCACGGGGCACTTCCTCGACGAGGTCGTGCAGCACGCGGCCGAGGGCTGCAACTACCTGCTGGCCGTGGACGTGGACATGAACACCGTGGACGGCTACGAGATGTCCAGCTGGGACCGCGGCTACGGCGATTTCGTGATGCGCCCCGACATGGACACGCTGCGTCACGTCCCCTGGCACGAGGGCACCGCGCTCGTGATGGCCGACCTGACCTGGGAGGACGGCGCCGACGTGGTCGCCTCGCCGCGCCAGATCCTTCGCCGCCAGCTCGACCGCCTGGCCGAGCGGGGCTGGAAGGCCACCGCCGGCACCGAGCTCGAGTTCATCGTCTTCAACGACAGCTACGAGGAGGCACAGAAGAAGGGCTACCGCGACCTCGACCCGGCCAACCTCTACAACGTCGACTACTCGATGCTGGGCACGGCCCGGGTGGAGCCGCTGCTGCGTCGCATCCGCAATTCGATGACCGGCGCCGGCATGAAGGTCGAGAACTCCAAGGGCGAGTGCAACTTCGGCCAGCACGAGATCAACTTCCACTACAACGACGCCCTGGCCACCGCCGACGACCACGTGATCTACAAGACCGGCGCGAAGGAGATCGCCGCCCAGGAGGGCGTGTCGATCACGTACATGGCCAAGTTCGACGAGCGCGAGGGCAACTCGTGCCACATCCACTGCTCGCTCCAGCACGAGGACGGCGCCAACGTCTTCGCCGACGACGAGGAGACCTTCCAGCGCTTCATCGCCGGCCAGCTGGCCGGGCTGCGCGACCTGACCCTGTTCTTCGCCCCCCACGTCAACTCCTACAAGCGCTTCGTGCCCGGGTCGTTCGCCCCCACGGCGGTGGCCTGGGGCAAGGACAACCGGACCTGCTCCATGCGGGTGGTGGGCCACGGCCCGTCGCTGCGGGTGGAGAACCGGCTTCCGGGCGCCGACGTGAACCCGTACCTGGCCCTGGCCGCGATGATCGCCGCCGGGCTGCACGGCATCGACAACGAGCTGGAGCTGGAGCCGGCCTTCGAGGGCAACGCGTACGCGTCGGACAAGCCGCGGGTGCCGCACAACATCTACGACGCGCGCGATCTCTTCGGCGGGTCGGAGCTCGCCCGCGAGGCCTTCGGCCAAGAGGTGATCGATCACTACCTCAACCGGGCCCGGATCGAGCTCGAGGGCTATGAGTCCGCGGTGACCGACTGGGAGAAGTACAGAGGCTTCGAACGGCTCTGACCAGAGGACCGTGGACCGGCCGCTCATCGGCATCTGCACCGCGATCGAGCGGGCCCGCTGGGGCGCGTGGGACGTGCTCTGCAACCTCTCGCCGCGAACTTACTCGCTCGCGGTGCAGCGCGCCGGCGGGATAGCGTTGCTGCTGCCCCCCGACGACGGGGTGGCCGAGTCGCCCGGCCAAGTACTCGACCTGCTGGACGGGCTCGTGCTGGCCGGCGGCTCCGACGTCGACGCCGGCACCTACGGCGCCCGGCCTCACGCCGAGACGAAGGGGGCGAGGCCCGAGCGCGACCGCTTCGAGCTGGCTCTCGGTCACGCCGCGCTCGAGCGCGACCTCCCGCTGCTTGGCATCTGCCGCGGCATGCAGATGCTGAACGTCGCCCGCGGGGGGACGATCGAGCAGCACCTGCCCGACAGCGTCGGCCACGAGGGCCACCGCCACACGCCCGGGACCTTCTCCGACCACGAGGTGCGCGTCGATCCGGGCTCGCGCGTGGCCGACGTAATTGGGGCCGAGCGCACCGGGGTGAAGTCCCACCACCACCAGGGGCTCGCGGAGCTGGGAGAGGGCGTGGTGGCGAGCGGCTGGTCGGACGGCGACGAGGTGGTGGAGGCGATCGAGGTGCCCGACCGCCGCTTCGCGCTCGGCGTGCTGTGGCATCCCGAGGAGGACGAGCAGAGCCGCGTGATCGGCGCCCTGGTGCAGGAGGCACGCGAGCGAGAGCGGGAGGAGGCCCGGCCATGATCAACGTCATCGAACCCGCAACGGCCGCGGTGATGGCCGAGGTCCCGCGTGCCGGGGCCGAGGAAACCGACGCCGCCGTGGAGCGCGCCCGCGCGGCCTTCCCTCCCTGGCGCGGCGTGTCGCCGCCCGACCGCGCCGCCCTGCTCCACCGCCTGGCCGACGCACTCGAGGAGCGCCAGGAGGAGCTTGCCAGGCTCGAGGCCCGCAACGCCGGCAAGCCGATCGGCGACGCCCGCGGCGAGATGGGAATGGTGGCCGCCACCTTCCGCTACTACGCCGGCGCCCCGGAGCGGCTGAGCGGCCGAACCATTCCCGTGGCCGGCGGGGTCGACATGACCTTCCGCGAGCCGCTGGGCGTGGTCGGGCTGATCACGCCCTGGAACTTCCCGCTGACGATCGCCTCCTGGAAGATGGGCCCCGCCCTGGCCGCGGGCAACACCGTGGTGCTGAAGCCGGCCGAGCTGACGCCGCTCACGGCGCTCGAGTTCGAGCGCATCGCCCTCGAGGCGGGCCTCCCGGAGGGCGTGGTGAACGTGGTCGCCGGACCGGGCTCGGTCTGTGGGCGGCGCCTCGTCGAGCACGAGGACGTGGCCAAGATCGCCTTCACGGGCTCCACCGAGGTGGGCCGCGGGATCGCCGCTGCCGCCGCCGGCACGATCAAGCGGGTGACGCTCGAGCTGGGCGGCAAGTCGGCCAACGTGGTCTTCGCCGACGCCGACCTCGAGCGGGCGGCCGCGGCTGCGCCCGCGGCGGTGTTCGGCAACGCCGGTCAGGACTGCTGCGCGCGCTCGCGGATTCTCGTTGAGCGCTCGGCGCTCGATCGCTTCATGGAGGCGCTCGAGGAGGCGGTGGAGGCGGTGGCGGTGGGCGATCCCCTGGACGAGGCGACCGAGATGGGTCCGCTGATCTCCGAGGGCCAGCGCGAGACCGTCTCCTCGTTCGTCAACGGCGACGCGCCGGTGGCGATCCGCGGCTCCGCACCGGAGGGCCCGGGATTCTGGTTCCCGCCGACCGTCCTGTGCCCGGTCAGCAACGACGATCGCGCCGCACGCGAGGAGATCTTCGGCCCCGTGGCCTGCGTAATCCCCTTCCGCGACGAGGAGGAGGCGGTGCGGCTGGCCAACGACACGATCTACGGGCTCTCGGGATCGATCTGGACCCGCGACGGGGGAAAGGCCCTCCGCGTGGCGCGGGCGATCGACAGCGGCGTGCTCTCGATCAACTCCAACAGCTCGGTGCGCGTCTCCACGCCCTTCGGCGGCTTCAAGCAGTCGGGCTACGGACGCGAGCTGGGACCGGACGCCCTCGATCACTACACCGAGGTCAAGAACGTCTACTACGCCACGGAGGGCCACTAGATGCCGGGACGCCTGGAGGGGAAGGTCTGCGTGATCACCGGAGCGGCCAGCGGCATCGGGGCCGAGACCGCGCGTCGATTCGCCGAGGAGGGCGCCACGGTGGTCGGCGTGGACCTGAGCGCCGAGAGCGTGGGCGACCTGGCGCTTGAGGCGGACGTGACCGAGGCCGCTCAGGTCGAGGGGATGTACCGCGACGCTCGGGAGCACTGCGGCCGCATCGACGTCTTGTTCAACAACGCCGGCATCTCGCCCACCGACGACGCCTCGGTGCTCGACACGGGCCTGGAGGCCTGGCAGCGAGTCCAGGACGTGAACCTGAGGTCGGTCTTCCTCTGCTGCAAGTTCGGCATCCCGCACCTGCTGGAGTCGGGGGGCGGCTCGGTGATCAACACCGCGTCGTTTGTGGCCGTGATCGGGGCGGCCACCTCGCAGATCTCCTACACCGCCTCGAAGGGCGGCGTCCTGGCGCTGTCGCGCGAGCTGGGGGTGGAGTTCGGGCGCCAGGGTGTGCGGGTCAACGCGCTGTGCCCGGGGCCGGTGAACACCCCCCTGCTGCGGGAGCTGTACGCCAACGATCCCGCGAAGGCGGCCCGCCGCCTGGTGCACCTGCCCATGGGCCGTTTCGCCGAGCCGCGCGAGATCGCCAACGGCGCGCTCTTTCTGGCCAGCGACGAGTCGTCATACGTGACTGCGCAGGCCTTCCTGGTCGACGGCGGGCTGTCCTCCGCCTACGTCACCCCCGAGTGACGGCGGCGCGAGGCCCCAGACGCTGAGCCGCCCCTGCCGTCCGCGCACCTCGAGCTCGGCGACGAAATCGAGGTCCTCGGGAGCAGCGACGAGCGCCTCGCGCCGAGCACCCCGGGTCGTCTGCGAAGTCGGTGTTGCCATCGTCGTCGTTGTCGATGTCGTCCGAGCACTCGGGCCGGGCCGGCGGCCGCCAACACCGCGATCGCGAGGATCACCCCGACGAAGAGGCTCGTTCCGATCGGCTCGAAACGCGCGAGCAGCGTCGCGCGCGCCACGCGGACCAGTGCACAACGCATCGGGCGACCGTATCCCGGGCGGCGTCGAAACGCCGCCGAAACCCGACCTATTAGGTACCCGTCAGCTGCGGGAGCAAGTCCGGGTCGCTCTCCAGCGCCGCCCGGGCGCTGCGGCGGCCGGCCTCGCGCAGGTGGGCGAGCTGGTCGAAAGCGACCATGCTCACCGTGTGCACGTCCGGGGTGATCACCAGGTCGGCGTGTTGCTGGCCGACCGCCACGGTGTCGAGGCTGCCGAGCGTGATCGTGCGCATCACCACCTCGTGCAGGCGCAGCGGGATGCCGGCGCCGAGGCCGAGGACGGCGCCGCGCACGCGCGCCCGCGTGCCCGCGGTGCTCGCGGCGTCACGGCGGGCGACCTGGAACTGGGCGGTCACGTCGGACGCGATCACAGGCCCGGCGCGGCTGTCGGCGAGCGGCTCGATGGGCAGGTTGTTGAGCACGCCGCCGTCCACCAGGAGCCGCTGCCCGAGCGCCACCGGGGGACCGACGCCGGGCAGGCTGCAGCTCGCCCCGACCGCCTCGAAGAGCGGGCCGCGACGGTGGAGAACGAGCTCGGAGGTGACCAGGTCGCAGCTCACGCAGAAGAACTCGCGCGGCAGCTCTTCGATCAGCCTGTCGCCAAAGCGCCGCTCGACCATCTCCTTGGCCCGTAGGCCACGCACCAGTGAGACGACGGGGACCGTGTAGTCGCTCAGCGGCTTGCGTCCGATGAACTCCTCTTCGCAGTTCGCGTAGATCTCGCCCGGCTCGAGTCCCATCGCCACCTGAGCGCCGACGAACGCGCCCATGCTCGAGCCGGCCACGCGGTCGAGCTCGACCCCGGAAGCCAGCAGCTCCTCCACCACACCGATGTGGGCAAAGGCCCGCGCGCCGCCGCCCGACAGCACCAGGCCAACCGAACGTCCCATGAGCGCGCGCGAGGTTCGGCGGACGGTCTTGGGCCACAGGCCCGGGGGCCCGACGAGCCGGCCGCTGGCTGCGTCGAGCGCGTCCAGCCACTGCGCGAGGGCCCCGGGCTCGGCGGCGCCGGCGAGGAGGACCTCGCGCTGGCCGAGGGTGCGCAGCCGTTCGACATCTGCCGGGGGCCGTCCCTCGGCGAGCACCAGCACCCGGTCCGCCTGGCGTATGCAGAAGCGGTTCCATTCGTCGCCGGCCCCCGGCTCCCCTCCCACGAGCAGGACGCGCTCGTTCTCGCGCTCGGCGCGGTCGAGCACGGGACCAGGCTGGGGGACGGGTGGTGTGAGCACGGTGGTGCCCGCGCCGAGCTGCGTCGTCAGGAGCTCGGCCATGCGGCCCACGGCGAGCCCCGGCCCCGCGGGCAGCAGGGCGATCGTCGCGGGCAGCGGGACCGGTTCCGGGGCTAGCGAACGGCTCTGGCGGAGAAGCGCGGCCAGGGCGCGGGCGAGCGCCAGCGCGAAGGCGGGCTCGCCCTCTAGCAGCTTCAGGAAGTCATCGCGGTGAAGTCCCAGCAGCTCGCTGTCGCGGCGTGCGCGAACGGAGGCCGAGCGAGTCGAGTCGGTGAGCAGGGCCAGCTCTCCAAGCGCCGCCCCCTGGTCTGCGAGCCGGATAACGACGGGTTCCGGCGACTCGATCAGAACCTCGAGCCGCCCGGAGAGGACGACGTACAGGCTCTCGGCGGGCTCGCCGCGCCGGAAGAGCCATTCGCCGGCCTCGACCCTGGAGGGCGTCGCCCGCTCCGCCACCTCGGTCCTCAGGTCCGGGTCGAGGTCTGCGAACAAGGGCACCGACCGAAGTGCGTCGGCGAACATGCGCGCCCCCGTCATCGCGTCATGGTAGGAGCGCCGCTTCCCACGCGCCAGTAGCCTCGTTGCGATGAAGGTCCTCTCGATCGTGCACCAGCCGAACGCCGGGCCGGGGGTGTTCGGGGAGGCGGCGAGCGAGTTGTTGACGTGGTGCCCCGCGCAAGGCCCGCCGCCCGAGCTCGACGGCGTGGGTGCGGCGATGGTCTTCGGCGGGGCGATGGACACATGGCAGGAGCAGGCGCATCCGTGGCTGGGACCCGAGAAGGACTTCCTGCGCAGCCTGCTGGCGCGCGGGCTGCCCGTGCTGGGCGTATGCCTCGGGGCCCAGCTGCTGGCCGAGGTGGCGGGCGCCCGCCCGCAGCGCGCGGCGCGGCTGGAGATCGGCTGGGAGCGCGTGGAGGTGCTCGCCGACGGCGCCTCCGACCCGTTGATCGGGCCACTCGCGCCCGCCTTCGAGGTCTTCGAATGGCACAGCTACGAGGCGCCGCTGCCCCCGCGGGCGGTGGCACTGGCCCGCACGCCTGTCTGCCTGCAGGCCTTCCGCCTGACCGATGCGCCGGCCTGGGGCCTGCAGTTCCACGCCGAGGTGACCGAGCAGAACCTCAACAGGTGGCTCGACGGCTGGCAGGGCAACCGCGACGCGGTGAACAGCGGCCTCGATCCCGAGGCGATCCGCGCTGAGAGCCGGGCCCGGATCGCCGCGCAGGGTGAGCTGGGCCGTGCGCTGGCCGAGCGCTTCCTGACCGAGGTGGCGGCGGTCGCGGACAGCGCGGCGGTCCCATGAGCGAGAGCACGCGTGGCCGGCTGCTGATCGCGGCGCCGTCGCTGTTCGACTACTTCCGGCGGACGGTGATCCTCGTTCTCGAGCACACTCCGGACGGCGCGATGGGCGTGGTGCTCAACCGGCGCTCGGAGACCCGGGTCGACGAGGCCGTGCCGGCCCTCTCCGAGCTGCCCGACGCCGATGAGCTGGTGCGGGTGGGCGGACCGGTGGCGCCCCAGTCGGTGGTCGCGCTCGGCGACTTCGCCGACCCGGGCGAGGCGGGCGCGCCCGTGGTGGGCTCGCTGGGCACACTCGATCCCGAGGGGCCCAACGCGTCGGTCCGCCGGCTGCGCGTCTATGCGGGCTACGCCGGCTGGGCGGCGGGTCAGCTCGACGGCGAGCTGGAGGAGGGCGCCTGGATCGTGCAGGACGCCCAACCCGATGACCCTTTCCATGAGGACGACATCTGGTCCGAGGCGCTGCGGCGCAAGGGCGGCGGCTACCGACTGCTCGCAACGATGCCGTCGGATCCGTCGCTGAACTGAGGACCGCTAGCGGCAGCGCCGCACGGACTCCGCCACTCGGCGGGCGCGCGCCTGGTAGCCGGTGGCGCTCACGTGCACGCCGTCGCCCGCCAGCCAGGACGGGTTCTCCCGCACCAGCCGGGCCCAGTTGACCACGCGCAGGTTCTCGCGCCCCTTCGATTCCTGGGCCAGCACGCGGTTGTAGCCGGCGTACGAGGCGCCGGCCACGGGCGGGCGGACGACGTTCGCCCATACGACACACCGCCGTGGTCCCGCGACACCCATCACCGCGCGGATCGAGGAGCGGAAGGAGGACAGGGCACGCGGATCGTCATTGGTCCCGAGGCTGACGTGGATGACGCGCGGCAGCCCGCGGCCGTAGGCGCGCAGCACGGACGCCCCTTCGGGCGCGTGGCGGCTGATCGAGACCGACTGGGTCACGCGCCAGCGGCGAAGCGCCCGCGGCAGGTAGGGACGCGTGCCCACCGCCAGCGAGTCGCCGTTCACGAACAGGCGGCGCGAGAGCGAGGCCTCCGCGGTCTCGTGAACGGCGCCCACGCTCGTCGGCGCGAGGAGCAAGGCCGCGCCGGCCAGGGCCAGCGCGAGGGCGCGCATCACGGTGTCTGGTCGTCGTCCAGGGCGGGGAAGTCCTGAGCCATGGCGCGCAACAGTAGCCGCGTGGGCACGACCGCCCCGTCGCGCGTGAAGTGCACGCCATCGGCCTGGCGGGCCACGACGCGCTGCCCGTCGATCTTGAGCTCGTCGCTGTACTCCCCGCCGTTGATGGTGTTGTAGACGTCCACGTAGCGGGCGCCGGGCACGGCGTCCGCGGCCTTTTCGACAGCGCGGTTCTGGACCTCGTAGATGGCGTTGAACTCCTCGTCGCGGGCGGTGGGCGGAGGCACCCAGTAGACCGGCCGCTTTCCGCCGTCGCTCAACGTCCGCATCACCACCGCTGCCCGGCGGGCGTATTCGGTCTCCCAGCCGGGGTCCAGTGGGCCGTAGAGCTGGCCTCCCGACTCGAGGTTGAAGCCGTCGTTTGCGCCTATGGCCATGACCACGGCGTCGGGGTCGCGGTTGGCGACCTCCTGCTGGGCGTTGACCTCCCAGTTGAAGAAGGACGGGTTGGTCAGGCCGGTGCCGTTGCGGGCCACGGTCTCCACCTCGAGCAGCTCGTCCGGACCCTGATCCACGAGCCGCTCGCCGGTGAACGAGGCCTCGGAGTCGCCGGTCACCAGAACGTCGAGCGGGTCGCGGCGCGTGGGCTGGCGATACGCACGCGGGGGCGGATCCTCGCGCGCGGCCTTCTGGCGCAGGATCTTCGTCGAGCCGCTCTCGAGCTCCGTGCCCGCCGCGGTCTTGGACTCCTGGCCGAAGGCCGCGTCGAGCCCCTCGCGCGGGAGATGGAAGCCGATCGTGCCGGCCACGTCGTCGAGCGGCCGCGCCACGGACAGGACGACGTCGCGCGTGCCCCCGGACTCCATGCCCTCGCCTGCCCGCACGATGGCCTCCGAGTTGAACAGCGCGGCGATCGCCAACGCGATGACGATCACCCCGAGCACCCGGCCGGCCGGCATCGTGAGCTGTCTGTTGCTGCGCGGGGGCATGGTCAGAACTGGAAGTAGATGAACGGGGCCACTCCCTGCTGGCCCACGGCGGCGTCGGCCACCACGAGCAGCACCCCGAATGCCACGCCCTGAGCCGCCACCGGGCGGCCCACGAGCCAGGTCTCGGCCCGCTGCCACCAGTCGCTGGGGAGGGCCTGCACGGCGATCGCCGCGACGGTGAGGAAGACCATAGGGAGGGTCACCAGCGGTGACGGCCCGGAAGCCCCGACCTGACCCAGCATCTGGAAGGCGATGTCCAGGTTGGGCGAGCGGAAGAAGACCCAGGCGAGGCAGACCACCTGGAAGGTGATGAACCAGGCCAGCAAGGCGGGCATGCGGAAGCCCTTCAGGTTCTCGCGGCCCCAGCGCTCGACGCTGAGAGCGGTGCCGTGGATGCCGCCCCAGATCACGAAGGTCCACGCTGCGCCGTGCCAGAGCCCGCCGAGCAGCATGGTGAGCATGAGATTGCGGTAGGTCTGCCGGTTGCCGTGCCGGTTGCCGCCGAGCGGGATGTAGAGGTAGTCGCGAAGCCAGCGCGAGAGCGTGATGTGCCAGCCGCGCCAGAAGTCCTGCAGGCTCAGGGCCAGGTAGGGGCGATCGAAGTTCTGCGGCAGCACGAAGCCGAGCAGCAGCGCGAGCCCGATGGCCATGTCGGTGTAGCCCGAGAAGTCGCAGTAGATCTGGGCGGCGAAGCCATAGATCGCCAGCAACACCTCGGGCCCGGAGTGGGCCGAGGGGTCGCTGAAGACGGGATCCACCACCTGCCGGGCCAGTTCATCGGCCACCACGGTCTTCTTGACCAGGCCTCCGGCCACCAGGAACAGCCCCGGGCCGGCCAGAACGGCGCGCGGGTCGCGCGGGACGCGCAGCTGGGGCAGCAGCTCGTTGGCGCGGACGATCGGCCCGGCCACGAGGTGGGGGAAGAACGCCTGCAGGATGGCCACGTCCCCGAGGGAGGCGGCCCGGGTCTCGCCCCTGTAGACGTCCACCACGTACGAGATCGCCTGGAAGGTGAAGAAGGAGATGCCGATCGGGAGCACGATCTGGACGACCGGCAGGGGCGAGCCCAGGCCGAGGGCGCTCAGGAAGTCGTCGACCTCCGAGACGAAGAAGCCGAAGTACTTGAAGACGCCGAGCAGGCCCAGGTCGAAGACGATCGCGGCGGTCAGCGCCCGCTTGCGCACCTGCTGGGAGGGCGCCGTGGAGATGACCCGCGCGGCAACGGTGTTGACCAGCGTTGAGGACACGAGCAGCAGCACCCAGCGCCAGTCCACCCAGCCGTAGAAGACGTACGACGCGACCAGGATGAACGGCCGCCATGCGCGCGGGTGCGGCATGAGCGCCCAAGACAGGACGAACACGACCACGAAGAAGGCCGCGAACTCGATCGTCGGAAAGCTCACGGGATCACACGCGCTTTTCGCCCGTGGCAGGCACTGCCGGCGCCTGGTCCCACGAGACCTGCGCCCGCAGGGTAGCTGCCGACCCGGTCATCATTCTCCGGGTGCGACCCCTGCTTTTGGCCCTTGCGGCCGCGCTGACTCTGGCCTCGCCGGCGGTCGCGCAGGCTCCCCCGGCCGTCCTCGTGGTGGGAGACAGCCTGCAGGTGGGCAGCGGGCCCTACCTCGAGGCAGCCCTGGGCGCGCTGAGCGTCGAATTCGACCACCGGACCGGGCGCGGGAGTCGCGAGGGCCTGTCGGTGCTGCGCTCGCGGCTGCGGCCGGAGCACGCGGCCGTTGTCTTCGACCTGGGCACCAACGACGACCCCGGCCTTCCGGACGCGCTCGCCTCGAACCTCGCCGCCGCCCGCCAGGCGGTGGGGACGCGCTGCCTGGTCGTGGCCACGATCCTGCGCCCCGCCGCGGGCGGCGTCACCGACGCCGGGCTGAACGCAGCGGTCCGCGGATTCGCGGACGAGAGCCCCACCGTCCAGCTCGTGGACTGGCGCGGCGCCGCCACCGGCACGCCCGGACTCCTCTACCCCGACGGCATCCACGCCCGGCCCGAGGGCTACGCGCTGCGCGCCCGGCTGCTCGCCCGGGCGGTCAAGTCCTGCCTGGGCCTGGGCGCGCAGGGGCTGCCTCCGCCCGCCAGCACGACCCCGAAGCCCGCGGACCTGCCCCGCGTGGAGACCGTCGCGGAGCCGGAGCCGGAGCCGGAGGCGCCGGCGGTGGTCCTGCCCCGGCTGGGAGTGCCCGCCGGGTTCGCTGCCGTCGGCGAGGTGTTCGAGCGCGCGGCCGACCTGCTGGCCGCCGCCGGCCGCGACGTTCGCCAGGCCGCCGGGGCCGAGATCCCCGAGCCGGTGCTGGGCGCGCCGGAGTAGTGCCTACCCGCTCGTCTCCGGATGCATCGCTCGCATGTGCTCGTCGAGAGCCTGCCGCACCCAGCGGCGCTCGTCGGCACTCGCCATCCGGTAGCGGCCGAGCAGCTCCTTCTGGCCCTCGAGCGGGAGGCCGGCCAGCTCCCAGCGCACGGCCAGGCGCTCGAAGAGGAACTCGGCCCGTCGCTGCCAGCGGTCCTCCGCCGAGGACGCCGGCGAGGCGTCCAGACGCTCGAGCTGAGCCAGCGTCCCGGCGCTCAGCTCGTCGCGCAACGTGAGGACGTTGCCCTCGTCGTCGCGATACTCGCTGGTGGCTGCCGGAGCGGAGCTACCGCCCGCCTCCCGTCTGCGCCGTCGGCTGCGGCGGCCCATCTCAGCGACGGATCGTACCCGCCTCAGGCGGCCTCGGAGTACGCGACCTCCGCCTCGAGCGGGTCCGCTTCGGCCTCGGCCGCCGGCAGCGGCCGGAGCACCGCGACCGCCAGTCCGATCGCCACCACCACCAGCCCCGCGCCGACGGTGAAGGCCAGGTGATAGCCGTCGGTGAGCGCCGTGGCGGTCCGCTCCCCGGAGGCCAGCAGGTCGTTGGTGCGGGTGGTCGAGAGCGTGGCCAGCACGGCCAGGCCGAGCGCGCCGCCGACCTGCTGCCCTGTGTTGACCAGGCCGGAGGCCAGGCCGGAGTCGCTGCGGGTGGCGCTCGACATCGCGAGGGTCATCAGTGAAGGGAAGGACAGTCCGGCCCCTACGCCTAGCAGCAGCATCGAGGGCAGGATGTCGGTCACATACTCGGCGTCCACCGGCGCCTGCGTGAACCACGCCAACCCCGCGGCGACCAGGACCAGCCCGGGCAGCAGCGTCGCGCGCGCCCCGAAGCGCATGTTGAGCCGAGCCGAGAAGCCGAGCGACAGCAGCCCGATCAGTAGCGCGACCGGCAGGAAGGCGAGCCCCACCTCAAGCGCGTCGTAGCCGAGCACCCGTTGGAGGTAGAGAGCGCCGAGGAAGAACATCCCGAACAGGCCCGCGACCATCAGCATCTGCACGGCGTTGGCGCCCGAGACGTTGCGGGAGCGGAAGATCCGCAGCGGGATCAGCGGCGTGGCGGCCCGCGACTCGCGCACGATGAAGCCCGCCATCAGCGCGACGGCCAGGGCCCCGAGCCCGAGCGTGTGGAGCGAACCCCAGCCCTTCTCGGCCGCCTGGACGATCGTGTAGACGGCGACCATCAGGGAGCCGGTGACGAGAGCGGCGCCCGGGACATCTGCGCCCTGGGAGAGGCCGATTCCCTCGTCGCGCTCCAGCAGACGGGCGGCGAACAGAGCGGTCGCGATGCCGATCGGCAGGTTGACGAAGAAGATCCAGTGCCAGTTGATCGCTTCGGTGAGCACGCCGCCGGCGAGCAGCCCGATCGAGGCGCCGGCCGAGGCGACGAAGCTGTAGACGCCGATCGCCTTGGCCTGCTCGCGCGGCTCAGGGAACATCGTCACGATCATCCCGAGGATCACGGCTGAGGTCATCGCGCCGCCGACTCCCTGCACGAAGCGCGCCCCGATCAGCAGCTCCTGGCTCTGGGCCACGCCACAGGCGAGCGAGGCGGCCGTGAAGACCGCCAGGCCGCCGAGGAACATCCGCCGGCGTCCGATCAGGTCACCCAGCCGGCCGGCGAGCAGGAGCAGGCCGCCGAAGGCGATCAGGTAGGCGTTCACGACCCAGGCCAGATCGGACTGCGTGAACCCGAGATCGGTGCGGATCGACGGGAGAGCCACGTTCACGATCGTGGCGTCGAGGATGATCATGAGCATCCCGACGCAGAGCACGACCAGCGAGATCCAGCGCGTGCGGTCGTCCCTTGCCGGGGCTGTGAGGGGCGAGGTGCTCGACATGCGGGTGACGTTCGCAGCGAGCACCGCCCGCACCGGTGGAGGTGCCCGGCGTTTTCACCTACGGCTAGCCGTACCATGGGCGTGCCGATGACCGTCCGCCACTTGGCGCTCGCCGTGCAGGACGAGGAGCGCTCGCGGCGTTTCTACGAGCACTACTTCGGGTTCGGCGCCCGCACGCCGCGGCGCTACCCCGACGGGGTGCTGATGCTCTACGACGAGACGGGCTTTGCGCTTGCGCTCGGTCCGGCAGAGGGACCGCCGGCCCAGTCCGGTTTCCTGCACTTCGGCTGGGAGGCGCCCACTCCGGCGGCGGTGCGGGAGATGCGCGAGCGGCTTCGCAGCGACGCCGTCGAGATCGTGGAGTTCTGGGACGAGCCGGGCTACGTGAGCGTCAAGTGCCGCGACCCGGACGGCTACGTCCTCGAGTTTGCCTGGGAGCGGGAGCCGCTGAGCACGCCGGGCTGACGGGCCAGTGGTTACTCTCCATGAGCCCCTTGGCGTGCCGTCGGACGCGGGGGAGGGGAATCCATGGCAGCGATCGCGGAAAGCGGGCCCAGCGTGACCTTTGCGGTCGAGCGCTTCGGGTGGGTCGGGGACGACCGGCTCGAGATCGCCGGTCGCTGGTTCGGCCTGCGCGGGCACCGCTTCCTGCGGCCGACGCTCGACGTCGAGGTCCACGACGGGCACCGCCGGCTCCTGGCTCTGCTCGAGCACAAGCCCTGGGCGGCGGACGACGGCGAGGAGTGGGTGGCCGCGTTCGGCTGGCAGGGGGAGCCGCTCGAGCTGTTCGCGGCCGAGCTGGCCGTGGGCCCCGACCTCACGGTGGAGCTGCCGGCCCCACAGGGCGGCCGCCGGGCCACCCGGAGGAAGGCCACCGCCTCGCAGGCTCCGGAAGCACGCGCCGCGGGCAGGCCCCGAGCCGAGCTCGAGTTCGAGCTGGTCGCGGCCCGCGAGGCGACCGAGGGGCTCAGCTCCGAGCTGGAGCGGCTGCGCAGCGTTCACGCCAGCCGCGTGGAGGAGCTTCAACGGCGCCTGGGCGCCGAGCGGGACGCGGCCGCCCAGCTGAGGGACGAGCTCGCGGCCGCCCGCGCGGCCGTCGCCGCCACCGATCTGGAGAGCACGAGCCGCGTCGAGCAGCTCGCGGGCGAGCGCGAGGCCGCGGTCGCCGCGAGCGCCGCGGCGCTCGCCGAGGTCAAGAAGGCCGAGAGCGAACGCGACGGGGCGCTGCGCGCACGAGCGGCGGCCGAACAGGAGCGCGACGCCGCCGTCCACGCCCGCGACTCCGCCCGCCAGGAGCGCAACGCCTG
The DNA here is from genome assembly GCA_963821275.1 of uncultured Thermoleophilaceae bacterium. Taxonomy (GTDB): domain Bacteria; phylum Actinomycetota; class Thermoleophilia; order Solirubrobacterales; family Thermoleophilaceae; genus JACVRW01. The sequence goes on along the minus strand of CAWGDF010000001.1, from coordinate 191,380 downwards.
GATGTCGCGGGCCCGTCAGTCCGCCACCGAACGGAGAAGACCCGCGCCGAGGCGGCCCCAGGCGCCTCCGACCCGCTCGGCGGCGGAGTCCGCACCGGTCGAGGAGCGTCCCCGCGAGCTGCCCGAGCCGACCGCGGCCCAGGAGCGTCCGCGCCGGCCGCGGCCGGAGCCGACACCGCCCGAGCCGGTCAAGGCCGCGCCCGAGCGCCGCAGCGAGCGCCCTCAGCCGGTCCGCGCGCGCCCCAGCGCGCCCGCAGCCAAACCCGCCGCCGGTGAGCTCCGCCCCGGGGTGAGGACCGTGCGGATCGGCTTCGACGACGGGCCCGCGCTGGAGGCGTCGCTGGAGCCCCGCACGCCCGCGCTCGCCGACCAGCTGGCGCCCTTCCGCGCCAGGTCCCGCTCGGCCGGAGTTCCGCCCTGGGCCCTGCTGCTGCTCGTGGCCCTGGGACTGGTCCTCGTGGTCGTGGTGCTCGGGCTGCTGGTCTTGTAGCCAGGGTGGACTCGACCGGGGACCCGATTCCGCGCGAGGGGCTCAGGTCCCTGCGCGAGCGCGAGCTGCAGCGCTTCGCCGAGCTGCGGCCCCGGGGTATGCGGATGCTCGAGGAGGCCAGGCGGAGCATGCCCGCCGGGGTGCCGATGAGCTGGATGGCCTCGCTGTACGAGCATCCGCCGATCGTCGTCAACCGTGGCGAAGGCGGCACGTTCACGGACGTCGACGGCAACGTCTACCTCGACTTCAACCTCGCCGACACGAGCATGTTCGGCGGCTACGGGGCACCGGCAGTCACCCGCGCGGTCTCGGAGCGAATCGAGGCAGGCCCACAGTTCCTGCTGCCCACCGAGGACGGCCCGGCGGTGGCGGTCGAGCTCGGACGCCGGTTCGGCCTCCCGCTCTGGCAGTTCACGCTGTCGGCCACCCTGGCCAACACCGAGGCGATTCGCGTCGCCCGCGCCGCCACCGGACGCAGCGCCGTCCTGATGTTCGACGGCAAGTACCACGGTCACGCCGACGAGCTGCTCGGCGCGCTGAGCGACGAAGGCGTGCAGCCGGAGGGACTGGGCCTGCCGCCCGACGCGACCCGCCACGTGAGCCTCGTCCAGTTCAACGACCTCGAGGCGGTCGAGCGGGAGCTCGCCCGCGGGGACGTCGCCTGCGTCCTGGCCGAGGCGGCGATCACGAACGCCGGCGTGATTCTTCCGTCGGAGGGCTTCCACGCCGGCCTGCGCCGGCTCGCGTCCGCCCACGGGACTCTGCTGGTGGTGGACGAGACCCACACCCTCGTTGCCGGTCCGGGAGGGCTCACTGCCCGCTGGGGCCTCGAGCCCGACCTGCTGGTGGTCGGTAAGGCCATCGCGGCCGGCGTCCCGCTGGGGGCCTATGGAATGACCCGCGAGGTCGCTTCGGTGCTGGAGCCCGAGGAGTCCGCGTCGTGGGACGAGCAGGTGGCGACCGGGGGCACGCTGTTCGCGAACGCGCTGTCGCTCGCGGCGGCGCGGGCCACGCTGGCGGAGGTCCTCACCGAGGAGGCTTACGAGCACAGCGCCGCGCTGGGGGCCCGGCTGGCCGACGGCATCGAGGCGGCCGCTGCCGCGAAGGGCCTGCCGTGGCGCGCCCACCGGCTCTTCAACCGCTCCGGATACACGCACGCGCCGGACCTTCCCTCGAACGCCGTCGAGGCGCGGGCGAGCTTCGACCTCGAGCTGTACAACCTGCAACGCCTCTACATGGCCAACCGAGGCGTCTGGGAGGCGATCGACTCCGCCGGCCCGGCCTGCGGCATCCAGACGAGCGAGCGTGACGTCGACCGCTACCTGGAGCTGCTGGACGGCTACCTGGCCGAGCTCACGCGCAGTGGCGCCCCGCCACCGCGATGAGCGTGCGCGTCACGGCCTCGGTGTCGGAGATGCTGACCCACTCCTCGGCCGCGTGGGCGCCGTCGCCGCCGGGGCCGAAGAGCAGCGTCGGGATGCCCGCGGCGGCTAGGTACGCCGAGTCGGCCCAGTAGCTCGCGCCGCCGGTCGGCGGCGGCGCCTCCAGCACATGTGTCGCCGCCTCGCGGACGAGCTCGACGATCTCGGCGTCATGCGGGACCTCGAACGGCTCGCGTGCGAGCAGCGTTCTCCCCGTGGCCCGCAGGTCCGGATCGGCGGCCCGGCATCTGTCCAGCAGTCCGGCGAGCTCGGCCTCGACGCCGGCCGGGGTCTCTCCGGGCAGGGTGCGGCGCTCGAGGCCGACCAGGCAGCGGGCCGGGTAGCTCGACAGCTCCTCGCCGCCCTCGATGACCGAGGCGTGGACGGAACCGCGCCCGAGCAGCGGGTGCTTGTGCGCCTCGAGCGCCGCGTCGAGCTCACCGATTGCGGTCAGGATCGGGCCCGCCTTCACGATCGCGTCGACACCCAGATGCGGCCGCGAGCCGTGCGCGGCCTTGCCGGTGACCTCGACCTGCGACCAGACGAAGCCCTTGTGGGCGACGATCAGCTCCAACTCGGTCGGCTCGGTCACGATGGCCGCATCGGCGCCCACCGCCCCGAGCACCTCCTGGACGCCAAGGCTCGCGTGCTCCTCGTCCGCGACCGCGGCCACCACGACATCGCCGGCCAGGCCGCGGCGGGCGGCCTCGCGCGCGGCCACCAGGGCGGCGGCCACGCCGGCCTTCATGTCGTAGGCGCCGCGTCCGTACAGCCGGTCGCCCTCGATGCGCGGGCTGTGCGGTTCGTCCATCCCCTCGACGGTCACGGTGTCGAGATGACCGCACAGCACCAGCGCCCGGCCGCCACCGGCGCCGCGGGCGCGCGCGACCACGCTCGGCCGGCCGGGGGTGGACTCCAGCACCTCCGCCTCCAGCCCGGCGTCCCGGGACCAGGCGGCCACGAAGGCCGCGATCTCGCGCTCCCCCGCGCCCCCGGGCACCAGCGAGGGGTTGACCGAGTCGATGCGGACCAGCGCCGAGAGGAGCTCGACCAGGCCGTCTACGGGGCTCAGCCCGCCGGCCAGGTGTGCACCGGCTGGTTGGCGTGCATGTGCTCGCGGTACTCCACCGTCATCTGGCGCAGCGCGTCGAGACGTTCCATCTGACGCTCCTCGTAGAGGCGGTGGAACTCCGCGCTCTGCCACGCGGCTCCGTTGCGAAGCGTCACGCAGCGACGCTCGATGATGTTCAGCAGCCGGTCGCGGTCCGCGGAGGCGATACCCCAGCGGTCGAGGCCCTCGTAGGCCAGCGGCAGCAGTCGCCGCAGCACGAGCTCGGCGGCCGGCACCTCGCCCAGGCCGGGCCAGTAGACGCGCGCCTCGATCCCGTCACGGGCTCCCGCGTGGAAGTTCTCCTCGGCGGCCGAGAAGGACATCTGCGACCAGATCGGGCGCTCGTCGGCGACCAGCGAGCGCAGCAGCCCGTAGTAGAAGGCCGCGTTCGCCATCGTGTCGACCACCGTCGGGCCCGCCGGCAGCACCCGGTTCTCCACCCGCAGGTGGGGCTGGTCGCGGACCACGTCGTAGATGGGCCGGTTCCAGCGGTAGATGGTTCCGTTGTGGAGGCGCAGCTCCGACAGCCGCGGCACCCCGCCGGCGTCGAGCGTCTCGACCGGATCCTCCTTGTCGCACACGGGGAGGAGCGCCGGGAAGTAGCGCACGTTCTCCTCGAACAGGTCGAATATCGAGGTGATCCAGCGCTCCCCGAACCAGACCCGGGGTCGCACGCCCTGCGCCTTCAGCTCCTCGGGGCGGGTGTCGGTGGCCTGCTCGAACAGCGCGATGCGCGTCTCCCGCCACAGCTCGCGCCCGAAGAAGAAGGGCGAGTTGGCCCCGATGGCGACCTGGATGCCCGCGATCGCCTGCGCGGCGTTCCAGCAGGCGGCGAAGTTGTCGGGGTCCACCTGCTGGTGCAGCTGCACGCTCGTGCATGCGCCCTCGGGGGCGATGGTGTCGGCATAGGTGGAGAGCCGCTCGACCCCCGTGATGGCGATCTCCAGGTCCTCACCGCGGGCGGCGAAGATCTGCTCGTTCAACAGCCCGTAGCGCGGGCTGTCGCTGAAGCTCTCGGCATCGAGGTGGTCCTCGGTGACCGTCGGGAGGATGCCGATGATCATCATGTGGGCGCCCACGGTGCGGGCCTGTTCCTCGGCCGAGTTCAGGCTGCCGCGCACCTGCTGCTCCAGCTCGGTGAGGACCCGGTGCTCGAGCAGCCGCGGCGCCACGTTGATCTCGACGTTGAACTGGCCGAGCTCGGTCTGGAAGTCCGGGTCGGCAATGGCCTCGAGCGCCTGCGCGTTGATCATCGCCGGGTCGCCCGCGTCGTCGGTCAGGTTGAGCTCGATCTCGAGCCCGAAGGAGCGGCGCTCCGGGTGGAAGCGCGCCTCCGCCAGCATGCGCGCGAAGACGTCCAGGCAGGCCCGCACCTTCTGGCGGTAGCGCTGCCGGTCGTCCCGGCTGAAGACCCTGACGCCGACCTCTTCACCCATGGCGAATGGGTGCAAGTGTGCCAGGGTTCAAAGCGAACGGCCATGCACGAGACCGACCTCGAGCTCGACCCCAACGAGGCCTCCGACCTCTGCCGGCTGGAGGCGCCCGCCCTCCTGGAGCGGCGCGGCTGGGATCGCGCGTTCCTGACCGTGCTCGACGAGGCGCCGGCCGAGGAGTGCCTGGCCGTACTCGGGCACGAGCGGGACGCCGAGCCCGGAGAGGGCTGGAAGGCGCTGCGGGTGAAGTGCGAGGTGACCGAGGGCGAGGAAACCACCCACGACGCGGAGGCGTGCGCGCGACACGGCGGCTGGGTCTACCTGCTCGGATCGCAGTACGGCGGCAAGGAGGGGCCGCTCGACCCCCGCCGGTCGTGGATCGCGCGGGCGCGGGAGGAGGACCTGGCCGGGGCGCTCGACGAGGACCGCCCCGCGCGGCTCGAGCTGGTGCGGCTGCGCTTTGCCCTTCACCGGGCGGCGAACGATGCGCTGAGGGAGTCACCGATCGAGGTGATCGGGCTGGGGCCGAGGACGCGTGCCGACTTCATCGACGCCAGCCTCGACGACGCGGGCGGCGCGGTCCGGCCCGGCGACCACCCCATCAACGTGGAGGGCGCGGACTTCCGGGCGGGCGGGAGCCTGCTGCTCGGGCTGCGCTACCCCACCAGCGCCGAGGGCTCCCCGCTCCTGGTGGAGGTGGAGGACGTGGCCGCGCTCTTCGAGGCTGCGGCCGAGCCGGTCGGGAAGGCGGTGTGGGCGCTCGAGGGAGTCGGCAGCGCGGACGAGCCGACCGGCGTGCGCGGGCTCCACTCGGACGACGGGGAGCACTTCGACGCCGTCGTGGGCGACGTCGACGTGCCCGAGCATCCTGAGGGCGAGGGCCCTGCTTCGGCTCACGTGCGCTTCGCTCTGCCCGCCGAGGCGTCGGGAGGCGGAGGCGTGGCGGGAGTGCGAACCGTCCACGATTTCGAGGACCAGCGTCATGTCGAGGGGGTGGCGGGCGGCGGCGACGGCCACGTGCACTACGTGATCGACCGCGACGGGCGGGTTGCCCTGCGCACACTCCTTCTCAGCGCTTGAAGCCGTCGGGTCCGCGCGCCATCCTTCAGGGGCAGGCTCGCACCTTCATTGGCCCTAGGAGGTCTAGATGGAAAGCTCAGCAGCAGCGGCGCCCGGCACACCGGAGGCGCCGGAGACGCTGCCCCGCCCGCTCGAGCAGGTCGCCCGGCTGTGGTGGCTCTGGCTCCTGTTCGGCGTCTTTTGGATCCTGGTGGCGCTGGTCGTGCTGCAGTTCGACGAGGCTTCGATCTCCACCGTCGGCGTCCTGATCGGCGTCATGTTCCTGGTCTCGGCCGGGCAGCAGCTCGCCCTGGGCGCCGTCGCAGGCGGGGCGACCAGGGTGATCCTCTGGATCTTCGCCGTGCTGTTCGGGATCGCCGGGGTGATCTCGCTGATCCGCCCGGAAGAGACCTTCGCCGGGGTCGCCGACATCCTCGGCTTCCTCTTCCTGCTCGTCGGCGTGTTCTGGATCATCCAGGCGTTCATGGAGCGCGACGGCAACGATCTCTGGTGGCTGGGCCTGATCTCCGGCATCGCTTTGGTGATCCTGGCCTTCTGGACCGCCGGGCAGTTCTTCATAGAGCGGGCCTACACCCTGCTGGTGTTCGCCGGCATCTGGGCCCTGTTCCATGGGGTGGGCGACATCATCAGGGCGTTTCAGATCCGCAAGCTGCGCGACCTGGAGCCGTAAGCCCGCGCTCCGGTTCCTGCTCCACCGGTGTCCGCCCGCCGCGGCTGGCCTGCGCTAATTCACGAGCGTGCGGACGCGCTCCTCCACGGCCTGCTGGATGCGCTCGGCCACGTCGGGGAAGGAGCGCGAGATCCCGCGGAAGTCCTGCTCGCTCAGCACGATCACCTGCAGCGGGGAGCGGGCGACGACCGAGGCGTTGCGCTGGGTCCGGCCGACGATGCCCATCTCGCCCATGAAGTCGCCGGGGCCGAGATCGGCCACGTGCTTGCCGTCTCGTATCACCTCCGCGGCGCCCTCCTCGATGACGAAGAACTCATAGGCGAACTCGCCCTCGCGCAGGAGCTGGGTTCCCTCGGGCACGTCGATCTCGTCCGCGTGTTGTGCGATCTGCTTCCGCTGACGCTTCGACAGCGACGAAAACAGTTCGATCGATGCCAGCCGGGACTCGTCCATTGCTCCTCCTCGGGGTCGACCGCAATCCTCGCACGAAGCCGGGCGGTGCCGCAACGCAGAGCGGCGGACTAGGGTCCCCGGTTACGCGTGAGCGAGTTTCGCCTGATCGCGATGCCGTACGAGCTGGACCGGCTTCGCTACGGAGTCGGCCGTGGCCCGGAGCGGCTGCTGGAGGCCGGGGCCGCGGAGGCGCTGGCCGGCGCGGGCCGGACGCTCCAGCCGCGGTTCGTGGAGCTGTCGGAGGCACAGGACAGCGACCCGGAGTGCGACCGCGAGGGCCGGGTGCCGCCGATCGCGCTCGCGTTCCTGCGGGCGGTCGGCGCGCACGCCGGCGCCTGACCCGAATCCACCTTTCGGAGGACCGAGGATGAGCCGTTAGCGCGATGGCGGGAACGGCCGGCGGCCGTACGTTGGTCGCTGTGACTGCCCAGGCCGGCCCGTCTGAGCTCCAGGAAAGCATTCCCCACGTCTACGGCGCGGCGCTGGCTGCCTCGCGCGACCAGCACACTGCCGTGATGGTGGCCGAGGAGGTGCTGGTTGCGGCGGCGAACGACGTGGGCGGGCGCCCGGCCGCACGCAGCGAGCTCACCGAACGGGCGATCCGCCTGGGCGTGCGCACCGCGCCGGGACCGGGTTTCGCCGACATGGAGAGCGACGACCGGGAGGTCGTCGCCCTCGCCCGCTTGGGTGGCTACTCGGTCTCCGACATCGCCGCCCGCCTGGGAAGGCCCGCGGACCAGGTGAAGGCTGCGATGCTGCGCGGGCTGCAGAGCGCGGCGGGAACGGGGCCCTTCAGCCGAGGTAGCGGGCCGCAAACGCCGCCGCCTCTGTCCGGTTGCGGATCCGCAGCTTCTCCAGCACATGGCGCACGTGGGTCTTGACCGTGGACTCACTGATGTAGAGACGTTCGCCGATCTCCCGGTTGCGAAGCCCTTCGGCGAGCAGCGCGAGCACCTCCCGCTCGCGCTCGCTGAGCTGCTCGAGCGGGTCGGCGGAGGACGCGCCCGCGCCGGCGAGGTCGGTCAGCAGACGCCCGGCCATCGCCGGGGGGATTCGGGGCTCGCCTCGTCCCGCCTCGAGAACCGCCTCGACCAGCTCTCCGGGGGCCATGTCCTTCAGCAGGTAGCCCGCGGCGCCCACGCGCAGGGAGTCGTACAGGTCGGGCTCCTGCTCGGAGACGGTCAGGATCAGCACGTGCGGGGCGGGCGGGCCTGGTACCCGCTGGCGAATCGCCGCGCAGGCCTCGATCCCGCCCATGACCGGCATGTTCAGGTCGAGCAGCACGACCTGAGGCCCGCGCCGCTCGGCCAGCGCCACCGCCTCTCGCCCGTCGCGGGCGAGGCCCACCACCTCGATGCGCTCGTCCGCCTCCAGGAGCGCGGCCGTGCCCTCCCGCATGAGGCGGTGATCGTCGGCGATGAGCACCCGGATCGGGGTTTCGGGCATGGGGCATAGCGAAGTATCGTCGGAGCCGACCGTGGGGACCCCACCGACCCGCAGCGACTCTTCCGTCGATCTCACACACCACCTGCCTCCCGAGGTGCTGGCCGGGCTCGGGGCCATAAACCGCGTGGCGACTGCTCTCGTGGGCTCAGGCAGCCTGGCCGAGCTGGCGGAGCGGGCCCTGGGCGAGATGCGCGAGTCGCTCGGCCTGGACCTCACGGTGCTCTACCTCCCTCGTCCCGGCGTGCGCCCCAGCCTGCAGCGCTACGTGGCGTCCGCCTCCGGCGGCGCAGCCGTGCGCGCCCACGACGAGGTCTCGTTCGACGACGAGGCCTGGCGCCTGGCCGTGTCCAGCGGGGTGCCGCTCCTGTTCCGGGAGGAGGCCAGCTGGCTCGTGGCCAACCCCTTCGAGCCGCCCGCCCAGTCCTGGCTCGTCCTCCCGCTGCGCTCGGAGGGCCGCCTGGTCGGGGTGGTGGTCGCGGCGGCGCCCGGGCCGTTTTCGCTCGATCCGACGGCGGCCACGGTGCTCCGGCTGCTGGGCGACCTGCTCGCCGCGGGCATCGCCACGGCACGTCTGAGGCAGGAGCTTCAGGGCCGGGAGATCGAGCGCGAGCGGCTGCGCCTAGCGGCCGAGATCCACGACGGGCTGGCTCAGGACCTCGCGCTCGCGATGCGCGAGCTGGCCCTCCTCGACAGTGGTCCGTCGCCGGCGCAGGCCCAGGCCAGCACGGAGCGGTTGCGCGAGGCGGTCGGGGCCGCCCACCGGGTGGTGCGAGCCCGCCTCGAAGACCTTTCGGTCTCCGCTCCGCTCGGCGGCATCCAGGCCGCCGTCGAGGAGGTGTGCGAGCGCCGTCGCCGCGACCTGCCCCTGGAGCTCCACACGTCCGGGCCGGCGGTCGACGTGGCGCCGGAGACGGCCGCGGTGGTGGTCCGGGTCCTGACCGAGGCGCTGTCCAACGCTGCCCGGCACGGGCAGGCCGCCAGGGTCGAGGTGACGCTGCGCCTGGAGGACGATCGGCTCACGCTCGCGATCGAGGACGACGGCGTCGGGTTCCAGGTAGACGCTGTGGGCGGTCCGGGCGAGGGGCACTTCGGCCTGACACTGATGCGCGAGCGGGCGCGGAGCGCGGGCGGTGGGCTGGGCGTGCGCTCGGCCCCCGGGGAGGGCACCGCGGTGACGCTGCGGGTACCCGTGTCCTGAGGCCTGAGTATGGTTGCGGTGATGCAAAATCCGGCCTTGGCCCCGGCCCTTGACGGCGGCGCGTGCCGGCATCTGGCGGTCCTGTTGCGCACCGACGAGGAGTTCGCGCCCGTGGTCGCTTCGTTCTACTCGCTGGGCGCCAAGCGCGGCGGCTGGCTGGCCCACCGCGCGCTGGACGTCGAAGCGGACCGCCGCGCCCTCACTGAGGCGGGGCTCGGCGTCCGCGAGCTCGAGTCGGACGAGCAGCTCATGATGGAGCGGCTCGACCTCGATGAGCCGCCCGACCGCCTGCCGGGGCGCGTGGCAGCCGCCTTCGAGGAGGCGCTGGGCCGCGGGCTCAGCGGCCTCTGGACCTCTCATTCGCCCGTCAGCCCCGACACCGACGCCTATGAGCGCGCGCTGGAGGTCGAGACCGCGTGGGAGCGCCAGTTCAAGGATCGTCCGGTGGTCACGCTCTGTCCGTACCTGATCGGCGGGCTGGAGGGAGCCACCACCCTCGGTCGCATGACCGGCCTGGCCGAGCACCACGACGGCATCCTCGTGCCCACCGAGGACCGGCTGGAGTTGTTCAAGCCGTCCTAGCCCGTCCTCATCCCGTGCTCGACCGACGGCGCGGGGCGAAGCGGCCCGGCCCACGCGTCGTACGTTGAGGTCCTATTGCACCCCTAACGTACGGAGCGCTGTCGGCAGTCACGGCTGCCCGGCCGCGTCCCCCATCAGGACACCGCTACCCCGCCCGCAGCTGTCGCAGGCACTCCGGGTTAGACCGTCCTAGCCGTCGTCCTGCCGGAACGCCCAGCGCACCTCTTCGATGGACAGACCGGAGGCCAGGCAGGCCAGCAGCTTCATGCGGGCCGCCTGGGGCGACAGGAAGCCGGCCGGGATGATGCCGGTGGTGCGCAGGTCGCGCTCGGAGCCCGGATAGCCGTAGGTCGAGGAGAGGATCACGCCGCGCTCGGGGCGGCAGTAGGCAACCACCGGGATGCGCTCGGCGGCCTCGGCCCACAGCTCGAGCAGCGGCGGCGAGAGGTGCCCGGCGCCGAGCGTTCCGATCACCATGCCGTCCGGATCGGTGGCCAGGGCGGCTCGAGCCAGCGTGCCGTCGTCGCCGGCGCCGGTCGGCACCACCAGCACCCGGCGATCGAGATCGGGTGGGTCGAGCGGCGGGTTGCGGGGCAGCCGCGACCAGATGATCGGGTGACCCTCGGTCACGCGGCCCAGCAGCCCGCTCTGGGGCGAGGAGAAGGCCACCAGGGAGATCGTGTCGGTCTTGCGTACGCAGCGCGCGTGGTGGATCTCGCCGCCGAAGCACACCAGCACCCCCATGCCCGCGGCCTCGGCGCTGGCGGCGACGCTCACCGCGTCCACGAGATTTGCGGGACCGTCCGCGCCGGGCGCGGAGGAGGGGCGAATGGCTCCCGTGAACACGATCGGGGCCTCGGCGTCGTGGAGGATGTCGCACAGCATCGCGGTCTCCTCGAGCGAGTCCGTGCCGTGTGTGACCACCACGCCGGTCCCGCGCCGCGCCATGTCCCGCGCCTCCCGGCACACCTCGAGCTGCTCGGCCAGACTCAGGTGGGAGCTGGGCTTGTTGAACACCGTCCGGCTCCGGACCCCCTGGAAGCCGGCCAGGCCGGGCACAGCCGCGACCAGGTCCTCGCCGTCGAGGTCCGGCACCGCTCCGTCCTCGCCGCTCATCGTGATCGTCCCCCCGGAGGCCAGCACGAGCACGCTGCGGCCGCTGGTCCGGCCCTCGGGAGCGTTCACCTCGCGGGCCCCTCGTCCAAGAGGGCGGCGAGCCGCTTCGGAGCGATCAGCCGGTAGCTCTCGCTCACCAGGTCGGTGACCTCGTCCCAGTCGATCCTCGGCGTGTCGAGGCGCAGCGCGGCCCAGCCCCGGGACCCCACGTAGGAGGGCATGTAGAAACGCTCCGGAGCGTCAGCGATCAGGGCCTGGTTCTGTCCCGGATGCGCCTTGAAGACCATGCCGACGATTCCGTCGCCGTGGTGATCCTCGAGGAAGTAGGCGAATACCCTCTTGCGGACGCGGAAGATGGCGTGCTGGCCCGTGAACTCGCGCTCGGTTTCCGGCAGCTCCGCGCAGATCCCGGTGAGCCGGACGAGGCGGCCATCTTCCATGGGCGGCACTCTCTCACCAACCGGCGGACGGCGTTCAGCCGCGCCAAATACTCTCGAAGACATGAGCGCTTCCACCAGGCACCGCGTGGTGATCCTCGGCGGCGGCTTCGGCGGTCTCCAGGCCGCTCAGGCGCTGCGGGACGCGCCGGTCGACGTCACGCTCGTCGACCGGCGCAACTTCCACCTCTTCCAGCCTCTGACCTACCAGGTGGCCACCGGTGCTCTCGCCGCGAGCGAGGTCGCCTATCCGCTGCGGTCGATCTTCAAGCGACACCCAAACGTGCGTGTGCTGCTTGCCAGCGTGTCCGGCTTCGACCTCGAGCAGAGACAGGTACGCCTGGCCGCTCTCCCCGGACTACCCGAGCCCGGCCCTCTCCTCTACGACACGCTCATCGTGGCCGGCGGGTCACACTACTCGTACTTCGGGCACGACGAGTGGAAGGAGCACGCGCCGGAGGTGAAGTCACTGGAGAGCGCCCTGCTGGTGCGCCGGCGCATCCTCAGCGCCTTCGAGGCCGCCGAGATCGAACGCGACCCCGAGCAACGCGCGGGGTGGCTCACCTTCGTCGTGGTCGGCGCGGGGCCCACGGGCGTCGAGATGGCCGGTCAGATCGCCGAGATCGCCCGCGACACCGTGCGGCACGATTTCAGGGCCATGGACCCGAGCAAGGGCCGGATCCTGCTCGTGGAGACCGCGGATCGGGTGCTCGGCGGCTTCGCCCCGTCGCTGTCGGCGCGGGCGGCCCGCTCGCTGAAGAAGCTGGGCGTGACCCCGCTCACCGGTCACACCGTGGTCGGCATCGACGCGGACGCCGTGATCATCGAGGCGAAGGACGGAAGCAGCGAGCGGGTGCCCGCCCGCACTGTGATCTGGGCTGCTGGCGTGACCGCGTCGAGCCTCGCGAGCAAGCTGGCGGAGGAAACCGGCGCCGAGCTCGACCGCGCGGGGCGTGTGACCGTCGAGCCCGACCTCACGCTGCCCGGGCATCCCGACGTGCTCGCGCTCGGGGACATGGTGCGCGTCCGCAACGCGGACGGTGAGCCGCAGCTGCTTCCGGGGCTCGCCCCGGTGGCCATGCAGGAAGGCCGCTACGCCGCCAAGGTGGTGCTCGAGCGGCTGCGCGGTGAGACGCCCCGGCCCTTCCACTACCTCGACAAGGGCAACCTGGCGACGATCGGCCGCGCCTCAGCGGTGGCCGAGATCAAGGGGCTCAAGCTCTCGGGCCTCATTGCCTGGTGGACCTGGCTGCTGGTGCACCTCTGGTACCTGATCGGCTTCCAGAACCGGATCCTCGTGGTCGTGCGCTGGATGTTCAGCTTCGTGACCCGCGGGCGAGGGGCGCGCCTGATCACCGGGCCGCAGCGGGAGCCGCAGGAAACCGCCGCCGGCGGGCGCCGCCCGTAATTCGCGCCACGGCCGCCGGTTGGAGCGCCAACGACCCTGCTCCAACCCAGGAGGCCCCATGTTCAAGCGAAGTCTTCTCCTAATTCTCGTGGCGCTTGCCGCCGCGCTCACGGTGCTCCTGCCGGCCGCCACAGCCGGCGCGGCGGCGCCCGATCCAGAACGAAACTCGACCAAGCCGGCCCGCTGGCACTACTACTACGGCGTCAGCCCCGCGAAGCTGAAGTCGCTGGCCAAGAGCGCCGGCGACCGCATCATCGACCTCGAGGTCGAGCGCACCGGGCCGACGAAGCTGGCCGCCGCGCTCGTGCGCAACTCCGGGACCTACGCCCGCGGCTGGTACTGGTACTACGGCCTGACGGCCGGCCAGATCGCCGACAAGATCGACCAGAAGAACGCTCGGCTGATCGACCTCGAGCCGTATGTGCTCAACGGCAAGCGCGTGTTCGCCGCCGTGATGGTCAAGAACACCGGCCAGGCCGCGAAGAACTGGCACTGGTACCACGGCGTCTCCTTCGCGCGCGTGAAGGAGCTGATCAAGGAGCACAAGTCCCGCCTCATCGACCTCGAGACCTACCAGCAGGGCGGGAAGAAGCGCTTCGCGGTCGTGATGATCCGCAACTCCGGCGTGGACGCATCGGCCTGGTGGTGGTGGGTGAACGTCCCGCTGTCGAAGGTCAAGGCGAGCGCCAGCAACAACGGGGCGCGCACCTTCAGCCTCGACCGGCTCTCGAACGGGAACTACAACGCCCTGCAGATCAAGCGCAAGGGCGAGTTCTCGGCCTATGAGATCGGCATGGATGCCCGCCGCGCCGGTGACTTCGTGTCCCAGAACGGCGGCCGCATCGTCGACCTGGACACGCGCGTGGCCGGCGGAGAGCGGCGCATCACCGCGATCGTCAACGACAACACGAACGCCGCCAACGCGGCAGTGCGCTCCCTCGCGCGCAAGTCGACCAGCGTGAGCGGCGGGCGCTACGGCATGTGGCTGCGGCGGGTGGGCGGCCCCACGGTGATCAGCCTGGGGGCCGACCGGATCTTCGAGCCGGCCAGCGTGCTGAAGACCCTGCATCACCTGTACGTCCACGAGCAGCTCGAGAGCAACCCGAACGAGGACCTCACGGACACGTTCGGCTTCCCGAACTGCCCGGCCAGCGGCCAGACCGGCACCTGCGCCAACCCGCCCAAGGGCAAGGTGAGCAACGTCTGCCCGACCAAGCCCGAGGTCAGCGCCACGACGTTCGCGACGCTCGACTTCCAGGACCGGGAGATGATGCGCATCTCGGACAACCGCACCACTGCCGGCATCGAGCAGCACTACGGCCGGGCGGCGATCAACGCCTACGCGGCCAACGTGGTCGGGACCGAGAACACCCGCATCAACCACAGCATCGGCTGCGGGAGCCCCGCCAACGAGACGACCCTCGTGGACCTGTCGCGCATGGTGGAGGGCGTGCAGAACGGCACCCTGATCCAGGATGTCTCGCTGCGCAACCGCTTCTTCTCCACGATGATCCAGGCCAACGGGGTCAGTGACCCGCTCGAGGCCCTCATCCAGCAGGAGGCGGACAGCGTCGGCAAGGGCGCGATCGTTGACGACTTCGTCGACGCCGTCGACTACAAGGGCAAGGGCGGAAGCTACGGGAGCTCGGTGACCGCGGGCTTTGGCCGGATCGTGCTGCCGTTCGACTCCGACGGAAGCAAGCCGGTCGCGTTCAGCTACGGCCACTTCCTCAACTGCAGCGGCTGCACGAAGGACGCCGACCTGGACGGCTCCTACAAGGCCGCGGCGATCGAGAAGTTCCGTCCCGCCGTGCGGGCGGCGCTGAAGGGCTGGTAGGCCCAACGCGGCCAGCTAGCCTCAGCCGGCGATGCCGGCCCGCGCAAGAGCAAGAGTGTGGAGCGGGAGCCTGGTGCTCCCGCTCCTCTCTGCTTGCTGGCTCGCCGCCTGCGGCGAGGAGGCCGAGCGCCGCCCGGTTCGCCTCGAGGTCACCTCACCGGCCGACGCCGTCATGGTGCGCCAGGACAGCGTGGAGATCAGCGGGCGGGTGTGGCCGCGGCGAGCACGGGTGCTGGTCGCCGGCCGGCGCGCGCCTGTCAGCGCGGGCCGCTTCCAGGCCACGGTCCCGTTGCGCACGGGGGCAAACGTGATCGACGTGGCCGGTGCCGCCCGGGGGGCCGCGCCGGCGTGGACGGCAGTGCGCGTGGAGCGGGAGGAGCTGGTCGTGGTGCCCGACCTCGCCGGCGCCACCGCCGGCTCGGCCACACGCCGCCTGGAGACGCTGGGGCTTCAGCCGGAGACCGATGAGCAGGGGGGCCTCCTGGACCGGTTGCTGGGCGGCGAGCCGGCAGTGTGCGAGTCAGACCCGGAGCCGGGCGCCGAACTGCCGAAGGGCAGCGTCGTGCGGCTCATCGTCTCGGTCACCTGTTAGTGACCTGAGTCGTCATTTCGCGCGCACCTCCTCGGCGTCTGGACGCGCCTAGCCACTCGAGAAGCTGAAGCCGAACTTCGACTCAGGTCACTTGGAGTCGGGTGTCAGGGCTATCAGCCCGATTCGCGGGCGGTCGCCGTCGCGCTCGACGCCGAACACCACACGTCCCCTGATCGGCGCGTGGTCGCCGCGGGAGACCTCGTAGCGGCCGCTTGCCCGGCCGACGCCCCCCGGCCGCAGGGACATGTCCTCCAGCGCGTAGTCCTCCGTCGCGTTGGAGGCGAACTGGCGCCGGTAGGCGCGGAGCACGTTTGCGCGGCCGCGCTGGGTGTCCGCCGTGGTGATCCTCGCCACGTCGCCGGTGAGCACCTCTGCCATCGCCTCGGTGTCCTCGTCGGCGTAGGCGCCCGAGAAGTCTTCGACCGCACTGCGCACGTCCGCCTCGCTCACTCGGTTCCGGCTGTCCTCGTCGGCGAGCGGGCCCGCGGCGAACAGCGCGCCGGCCGCGACCGCGGCTAGCGCCAGCGCCGCCGCTCCTCCCAGCAGCGCCACCCTCGGGGGCCGTCCCCCGGCCCGGCTGATCCGGGCGGTCCCCGCGCTGGTGCTGGACTGCTGGATCTCGGTCGCCGCGCGCTCTGCGTCGTCCGCCTCCGGGGCGGCCTCGGCGCCGTTGCGCGCCTCGGGGCGAACGGGGCGGTCCCGTGGAAGCTCCGCTGCGGCCTGTGTCGCCTCCACCAGCTCGCCGGCCGATGCGTAGCGATCCACCGGGCGCTTGGCCAACGCCCTGGCCACAACGGCGTCGAAGGCAGCGGGCACCCCCGGCTTGGCGGACGGCTTCGGCGGCGGCTCGTCCAGGTGGGCGAGCATGGTGGCGGCGACGGTGCGGCCGGCGAACGGCGCCTGCCCGCAGAGTGCGGCGTAGAGCAGGCAGCCGAGCGCGTAGACGTCGGTCCGCGAGTCCACCCGGGCGCCCTCGAACTGCTCGGGAGCCATGAAGTTGACCGTGCCGAGCCACTCCCCGCTCTCCGTTATCCGGGTGTCGGCAGTGACCTCGCGCGTGAGACCGAAGTCGCTGAGGTACACGTGACCGGTGCCCTCGTCGCCCGCGATCAGGACGTTCGCGGGCTTCACGTCGCGGTGCACGAGGCCGGCTTGGTGGGCGGCGTCGAGCCCTGCTCCGACCTGCGCCACGATCGAGGCGGTGCGCTTGGGGTCGAGGCCCCCGGTGCGGGCGATCAGGGCCTGCAGGTCCTGGCCGCGCACCCAGCGCATAACGATGAACAGGCTCCCGTCCTCCTCGCCCGCCGCGTAGATGGGGATCACGTTCGGGTGATCGATCGCGGCGGCGAGCCGGGACTCGCGCTCGAAGCGGGCGCGGAAGGCCGGCTCGGCGGCTCGTTCCGGTGACACGAGCTTGAGCGCCACCGCGCGCCCCAACGGAAGCTGCGTCGCCCGGTAGACGATGCCCATGCCGCCGCGGCCGGCCACGCCTTGGATCCGGCAGCCGGCGAACAGCGAGTCTGTCACCAGTTCGGGCACGAGGACCAGTGTGACGGACGGGATGGGGTCGGCGGGCAGGCGGTCCAACCAGGGGTGAGCCGGCCGGCTTTCCGTCTTGAGCCGATGCGAACATGTGTTCGTGTCTGCAGTCCTTCACGCCGACCTCGACGCGTTCTTCGCCTCGGTGGAGCAGCGCGACGACCGCGCGCTTCGGGGGCGCCCAGTGGTGGTCGGGACCGGCGTCGTGCTGGCCGCGAGCTACGAGGCCCGAGCCTACGGCGTCGGCTCGGCGATGGCCGGTTCCCGGGCGCGCCGGCTCTGTCCCCAACTGCTTGCGGTCCGGCCGCGCTGGGAGGCGTACACCGAGGCCAGCAAGGCGGTCTTCGAGATCTTCCGGGAGGCGGCTCCGGTGGTGGAGCCCCTCTCGATCGACGAGGCCTTCCTCGACGTCCGGGGGCTCGAACGCATCTCGGGCACGCCGGCCGACATCGGCGCGCGCCTGCGGCGCGACGTGCGGGAGAACGTGGGGTTGCCGCTCACCGTCGGCGGAGCCGGGACCAAGCACCTGGCGAAGGTGGCCAGCGGGGTGGCAAAGCCCGACGGCCTGCTGGTGGTGCCACCCGGCAGCGAGCTCGACTTCCTGCACCCGCTGCCGGTCGAACGGCTGTGGGGGGTCGGTCCGGTCACGGCGGCCAAGCTCCACGACCGCGGGCTGATGACCGTCGGCCGGGTGGCCGAGCTCTCGGAGGGAGCTCTGGTCACGCTCCTCGGGCGGGCCTCGGGGAGGCACCTGTACGCCCTCGCGCACAACCGGGACCCACGGCCCGTTCAGCGACGGCGGCGACGCGGCTCGTTCGGCTCGCAGTCCGCGCTTGGCCGCTCGCGGAAGTCGCCCGCGGAGGTCGACGCGGTACTCGTCGCGCTCGTCGACCGCGTCACGCGGCGCATGCGTGCGAAGGGACGCGCGGGCCGCACGGTCGTGCTCCGGCTGCGCTTCGACGACTTCAGCCGGGCCACCCGGTCGCACACCCTGCCCCGGTCGACCGCGACCACGCGGACGGTCCTGGCCACGGCGCGGGCGCTGCTCGCGCTCGCGATGCCGATGATCGAGCGGCAGGGCTTGACGCTGGTCGGGATAGCGGTGGCCAACCTGGACGGAGACGGCGGGGCCGAGCAGCTCACCCTTCCCGTGGACCTCCCGGGAGGGCTCGCCCTCGACACCGTCCTCGACGAGGTGCGCGACCGCTTCGGCACCGAGGCCGTGACCCGGGCCGTGCTGCTGGGCTCGGGCCGGCGCCTGGCGACCTGGCTGTTTCCCGAGGACGAGGAGGAGGCGGGCGCCTGACTCTCGCTATCGCATGACATATAACTAGCTGGTAATATGAGCAGCACGCGATGACCGCATACGCTGCCCTCGCCGAGCCGCACCGACGGCGCATCCTCGACCTGTTGCGCGCTGGCGAGCGGCCGGTGGCCGACCTGGTCGAGCGGCTCGGCTTGAGCCAACCGGGCGTCTCGAAGCACCTCAGGGTGCTGCGCGATGCCGGGCTCGTCGCCTCGCGGGCCGACGGGAGGCAGCGGCTCTACACCTTGCGGCCGCAGCCGCTCGCCGAGGTGGATGCGTGGCTCGAGCCCTACCGCGCCTATTGGTCGGAGCGCCTCGACGCGCTTGAACGACACTTGGAGGAACACCCCGAATGAACGGAACCCTGAACACCGTCGACGGGCGGCCTGCCCTGCGCTTCGAGCGCCGCCTCGCGTATCCCGTCGAGCGGGTCTGGCGAGCGGTCAGCGAGCCCGCCGAGCTCTCGCGCTGGTTCGTCGCTTCCGTGCCGTGGAAGCCCGAGAAAGGTGAGACCTTCGAGGCTCTCGGGCAGACGGGGGAGATCGTTGACCTGGAGGCGCCGCGCCTGCTCGCCTGGACCTGGGGCGGCGAGCTCTTTCGCTTCGAGCTGAGCACGGAAGGCGAGGCGTGTTTGCTGGTGTTCACGCACGTCTTCGACGACGCCGCCCTCGGGGCGCAGCACGCCAGCCGGGTGGGAGAGCTACCTGAAGCGCCTCGACGCCCACCTCGCCGGCCACTTCCTCTCCGAGGAGGAGGCGCATGCGGGCGCCGCGCAGCGCCAGGCGCGTTACGCCGAGCAGTTTCGCGCCCGCCCGAGCGGGGCAGCGGCTCCGCTTCTGAGCCTCGAGGAAGGCCCGATCCTGCGGCTCGAGCGTCGCTACGAGCACTCGATCGAGCGCGTTTGGACGGCTGTCGCCGACCCAGCCGAGCGGGCGCACTGGTTCCCGGGCGATGGTTCACTCACGGTCACCGAGAGCGTGCCTCCGCGGTTGCTCGAGGCCTTCTGGGGCGAGGATGCCCTGCGCTTCGAGCTGCTGCCGGCAAACGACGGCTGCATCCTGGTCTTCACCCACGCGTTCGCCGAGCGCGAGGCCGCCGCCAGGTCGGCCGCCGGGTGGGATCGCTGCTTTGCGCGCTTCGAGGCGCTGCTGGCCGGCGACCCGATGAGCGAAGCGCACTCGCTCGCCGCGTGGCCGGAGGTGCACGACCGCTACGCCGAGCGCTTCGGCGTTGACCCCGAGCTCGGCCGCCGGGCCTACGCCGAGCACCCGCTGACCTGAGCCGGGATGGGCCGCTACTCGGTCACCAGGAAGCGCAAGGACCTGGAGCGGGAGATCGCCTCCCGGCTCCGGGTGAGCATCCCGCCCACCGAGGGCTGCGAGCGCTACAACGTCGCGCCGACCCAGGAGGTGCTGACGATCGTCCAGAACCGCGACGGGCGCCGCGCCCGCCTGCTGCGCTGGGGCCTGGTGCCGCATTGGAGCGCGCGGCCGGCGGGCGGGCCGGCCATGATCAACGCCCGGGCGGAGACGCTGAGCGAGAAGCCGGCCTACCGCGAGCTCGTGGCCCGCGGCTCCCGGCGCTGCCTCGTCCTGGCCGACGGCTTCTACGAGTGGCTCCGCTCCGAGGACCCGCGCCAGCCTCGCCGGCCCGTTCGCTTCTCGCTCGCCACAGGAGGCAGCTTCTGCTTCACGGGCCTGTGGACGAGGTGGAGCCGAGAGGGCGAGCCGCCGCTGGCCAGCTGCACGATCGTGACGACAACGGCCAACGAGCTGGTCGCCCCGCTGCACGACCGTATGCCGGTGGTGCTCACCGGCCCGGCGAGTTGGGAGGCGTGGCTCGATCCGGAGCTCGGTGCGGAGGCCGTCGCGCCGCTGCTGGGGCCGCTTCCAGCTGACGAGCTGGCCGTGGCCGCGGCCAATCCCGCCCTGAACTCCTGGGAGCACGAGGGCCCGGACTGCCTGGTGGCGCCCGCGGCGTAGCCCCGGGCGCCCCGTCTGTCCCATCTCATTCGATCCGGGCGAGGACGGATCCGGTCATGGACGGTTGAATAGAGCGCAGATCTGCTCGGAGCGAAGGGAGCCACCCAGTCGTGCAGTCCAACGAAAAGACAGCGAAGCCGAAGCCGCACGTCCATCTGACGCCGGATGAGCGGGCGGCGGCGGGGAAGGCGGCGCGGGCCGAGGTGCCGCGTTCGGCGCACGGCGAATGGGAGTCCGCCTCCGACCGCCGGGACGTGGTCGAGCTCCTCGAAGAGCAGGCCGCGTCGCGTCTGCCCGACCTGGTCCCGGTCCGGTATGGGCGGATGCTCGTCTCCCCGTTCACGTTCTTCCGTGGGGCTGCGTACCCGATGGCTGCTGATCTGGCCGACTCGCCCCGGACCGGCCTGGAGGTGCAGCTCTGCGGCGATGCGCATCTGTCCAACTTCGGCGTCTTCGCCGCCCCCGATCGGCACCTGGTCTTCAGCGTCAACGATTTCGACGAGAGCCTGCCGGGTCCGTTCGAGTGGGACGTCAAGCGCCTCGTGGCCAGTTTCGCGGTGGCAGGCCGGGACAGGGGCTTCGGGGCCAAGCAGCGCAGGTCGATCAACAGGACCGCCGCGCGTGCCTACCGGGAAGCGATGTGGGACTTCGCGGCCATGGGCAACCTCGATCTCTGGTACGCCCGGATCGAGGTCGACGAACTGCTCGAGCAGGTCGACGGGATGGCCACGGCCAAGCAGGTCAGGCGGGTGGAGCGGAACATCGCAAAGGCTCGCTCGAAGGACAGCCTGAAGGCGTTCGGGAAGCTCACCGAGGTCGTGAACGGCGACCGGCGGATCGCGAGCGACCCTCCGCTCGTCGTCCCGGTCGAGGAGCTGCTGCCCCCCGAGGAGCACCACCGGCTCGACGACTTCGTGCACGGCGTGCTCCGGTCCTACCGGCGAACCCTCACGGCCGACCGCCGCCGGCTGCTCGAGCGCTTCAGCTACGTCCACTCGGCGCGCAAGGTCGTGGGCGTCGGCAGCGTGGGCACGCGCGTCTGGATCATGCTCCTGGTGGGCCGCGACACGGGCGACCCCCTGTTCCTCCAGTTCAAAGAGGCGGAGGCGTCGGTGCTCGAGCCGTTTCTGGGCAAGAGCACGTTCGCCAATCACGGCCAGCGGGTCGTCGAGGGCCAGCGGCTGATGCAGGCTGCCAGCGACATCATGCTGGGCTGGATTCGCGCCACCGACCCGGAGGACCAGAGCCGCGACTTCTACATCCGTCAGCTCTGGGATCAAAAAGGGTCGGCGCTCGTCGAAGCCATGGATCCACAAGTCATGACGATGTACGCGCAACTCTGCGGCCAGACGCTGGCGAAAGCGCACGCCCGCTCCGGTGACGCGATCGCGATCGCGAGCTACCTCGGCCGCAGCGACAGCTTCGACCGCGCGCTCGCGGCCTTCGCGGAGCTCTACGCCGACCAGAACGAGCGCGACTACCGGACGATCTGGGAGGCGGTCGAGTCGGGTCGCCTGGTGGCCGAGGCCGGCTACTGACCGCCGAGCCGGGGCGCTCAGGCTGAGAACGGCTCGAGCCGCACCAGGTTGGCCCCCGGCTCGCGGGTATCGATCGAGACGATCGGGGTCAGGGCCGGAAGCAGGGTCAGCCCCTCGGGCTTGCCTTCTTCCCCGGCGGGAAGCCCGTCCGGCAGCTCCCAGTCGTCGCCGATCCTCACCGCGTCCTCGCTGGGGCTCACCCGTCGCTCCACCCGGCCGATGCGGCGCGAGGCCGAGCTGATCACATACAGGCGTCCATCGTCACCGAGGCCGACCTCGTTCAGCCCCGGGAAGCGCTCGGAGTGCAGCGGCCAGGAGCTCAGCACGACGTAATCCGTGCGTCCCGCGTCGCCGAGCCCGAACGCCTCGTCGCGCCCGAGGTAGGCCTCCGGGCCCAGCGCCGGCGGGGCTGCTCCCCACGGGGCCGAACTCGATGAAGCAGACCGGGTCGCGCTGCTTGACGACAAGCAGGTGCGAGCTGCGCAGCAGGAGCAGCGCCTCGCCGCGGGCGTTGCGTGAGTCGTCGTCGTGCCAGGCGCGTCCGAGGCCGGGCTCGTCCCGCTCGACGTGCAGATCGATGATCCCAGCCAGCTCGCTCCAGTCCGGGGAGACGACCAGGATCCGCGCCGGGCCTTCCTGGAGGATGAACACCCGGCCGTCCCCGTCGCAGGCCACGCCCTCGAACTTGGAGCCCTCGGAGGCCGAGACGAGCTCGTCGGAGAGCAGCGGCGCAAGCGGGTGCGTCGCCGCCTCAACGACCTCGTGGTCCTGGTCCAGCTCCGCGCTGGCGACGGTGAAGTCCTCGTCGCTAACCGCCACCAGCTCGCGCGCTCCGGCTCCCCGCTCGCGAAGTGCGAGCGCGGACACCTCGGTCAGCGGAAGCTCCCACTCCGCGGTGCTCCGTAGCCGGGCCATGAGAGACCCTCCGAGGGTAGCCCGCGCGGTCGGGCCCGGTCAAACGCGGCCGGTTGACCCGGCATCGCCGCTCGGAGAGGATCGCCGCTGACCGCGTGACCGGACGAGGAGGTCGTATGGCGTACAGCGCCCCGGGTCGTGCCGACGAGCTGGAGGACCGGCTTCTCGCGAGCTGGAACGAGGCGATCGAGGCTGCGTACGCGAGCCTTGCCGACCTGGGGTCGAGGTTCTTCGCGCTCGATCCCGGCCAGCTCGAGCAGCCCGGTCCCGCCACGGTCAAGTGGTTCGGCGATCCGGCCGAGCCCTCCTTCTGCATTGACGCCGAGGCGGCGCGCACGCTCTCGGACTGGGGAGTGCGCGGCCGGCACGCGCTGCACAACGAGTACTGCGAGTACGCCGTGGTGCAGCGCCCGGATGCCTCCGGTCGGCTGCGGCCGAAACGGGTGCAGGTGACCACCGAGCTGCGCGAGTACTGGGCTTGCGTCGCAATGGCCGACCCCGACGCGCTCCGCGAGATGGCAACGCAGGTGCTGGGCTCGGAGCCGTCGTGGGAGGACCTGTACGGCGTGGCGGACCCGTCGGCGCTCGACGGGTCCGAGCGCGAGGTCGCGTTCTCGCACACCGTGGGCGGAAACGGCGGCCACCAGCATCTCCTCCAAGCGGGGGTGCCGGCACAGCCCAGCGGGCGCCTCAACACCGAGAACGCCCTCTTCATGACCCATCCCATCAACGGCCTGGACGACCTCATCTACATCGTCCTCTTCGGAGCCCACCCCTACGCCGTGAGTGAGAACGGAGGGCGCCGGCCGGCCACACGCGAGGAGATCTTCGTCTCCCAGGGGGTGGAGCACCTGGCCTGTCGTCACGCCGACCCCGCGGCGGCGATAGGCGCCCAGGAAGCCGCCTGGGCCGGGGCCACCGTGGCGTTCGCGGACCCGCTCGGCATGTACCTGATCGCGCTCGCCACCGACCTCTTCCTCATCCGGGACGAGCCGGTGCCCGACGAGTGGGTCAGATGGGGCCGGGGCGAGGAGGGCATGCGCCAGCGGCTCGAGTTCGGGCCGGGCGACGAGGACGCCGAGTTCCTCGACGACATCGTCGTCGCCGTCGGCGCCGCCATGGAGCCGCTCAGCGGCGGATATCAGCTGCTCCAGCAGCTGGAGATCGGCCCGCTGGTGGTGGCTGCGTCAGGGTCGCCACCCGGCGAGGACGAGTTCGTGGACCTCGACGTGTCCGACCCCACGATCGTCTGCGGCGAGGCCGAAGTGTGCGCGTCGGTGGCCACCCTGAAGGCGGCCTACGACCGCGAGCACGGGACCGAACGTGTGGCGCCACGCACGCTGGGACCCGTGGGCTGAGCCTTGGCCGAGCTCCAAGAGGGGATCTACCACTCGCCCGGCGCCCGTCCGGGACGCTTCTTCGCGATCCTCTTCCTGCGCGCCCGGGAGAAGGCCGCCGCCCGGGTCGGCGAGTGCTTCGCGGAGCTCTGGGACGTCTACCAGGGGCTGAGGCGGGGCGAGCTCCGCGACCTGCCCGGGGAGACGTTGGAGGCGGGGCAGCTCAGTGTGCTGGTCGGGGTCGGCCCCAACGCGTTCTCACTCCAGGGCGCGGCGTTGCCCCTTCCGGCGGGGCTCGGTCCGCAGGCGCTCTTCCTGTCGCCGAAGGCCGACGGTGGCGGGCCGCTCCTGCGCGGCGGCGGTCTCGCCTACTCGGCCGACGTGCGCGAGAACCCGGCCACCGAGGAGATCGCCGTCCAGGTGATCGCCGACAGCAAGCTCGCAGTGGACCGGGTGATCGTCGAGACCTGGAAGCTCCTGCACGACCGGGCCGACCCGGAGACCGGGACGGCGCCGCTCGAGCTGCGGACCTTCTACCTCGGCTTTCAGCGCGACGACCACC
Source organism: uncultured Thermoleophilaceae bacterium (assembly GCA_963821275.1). Classification (GTDB taxonomy): domain Bacteria; phylum Actinomycetota; class Thermoleophilia; order Solirubrobacterales; family Thermoleophilaceae; genus JACVRW01. The sequence continues at coordinate 166,927 of CAWGDF010000001.1, read as the reverse complement.
GCAGCTGGATCGACTTCCACGATGGGGTGTCCAACCTGAAGAGCGACGAGCGCGAGGCCGTGATCAAGATCGATCCCACGGCCGTCGAGGACGAGGAGTGGACCTTCGGCGGCACCTACCTGGCGTTCATGCGCCTCGCGGTGGACCTCGTCGCGTGGCGGGCGCTCGACCGGCGTGATCAGGAGCTGCTCGTGGGGCGGGACAAGCTGACCGGGTGTCCGCTGGTGGCCATGCGCGAGGACGGGACACCGATCGCGTTGCAGGGCTGCCCGGTGGCGGGCCGGCCGATCACGGCGACCGAGAACGACCCGATCGCCGAGCCGCCCGCGGTCGAGGACGTCCGGCTGCGCCAGAGCCACATCCAGCGCGCCAACCACCACGCGCGCCCGGCGAGCGACTTCCACACCCGCCGCATCTACCGCCAGGGCTACGAGTTCCTCGAGTGGTCCCAGGCCGCTCCCGGCTTTCGCGCCGGGCTCAACTTCGTCTCCTTCCAGGACACCACCAGCCGCGTCATCTCGATGCTCACCCAGCCCGGCTGGCTGGGCGCGACGAACTTCGGCGGCGACCCGGACACGCAGCCCGAGCCGCTGCGCAGGCTGCTGACGGTGTACGCAGGCGGCGTCTACCTCGTCCCGCCGGTCGCGGACGGCGAGCGCTTCCCCGGCGCCGGGGCCTTCGGGCTGTAGCGCGCCGGGCCTGCCCCGCCGCGGCCGCTGGGCTAGCGTTGACGCGTGGAGCGCGACAACCCCTGGGCGACGCTGATAAGCGCGGCCGGCGCCGCGGGCGCAGTGGTCGTCGTGCTGTACGCGATCGGCGGGCTCGTGCTGTCGCTGCGTTTCGAAGGCTTCGGCCTCAACGGACAGGAGGCCGCGGCTCTGGTACCTCGCGAGGTACTGCTCTTCGCCGGCGCTCGCTCGCTCTCTGGGCATTGGCCGGTCTCATCCTGGTCCTGGCGCTGAGGGGGGCCGTTTGGGTGTTTCGCCGTCTGCAATCGGCGGGCCGCACGCCTGAGCTGCCGCCACGAACGGGTCGATTTGCTGTGTCTCTGTGGCCCCTTGCCGCGCTTCTCGCGGCTGCCATCATCCTTGGCGTCGAGGCGCGCTGGCGGAATCGTCCGGTGCGTCGGCTCTTGCTCACGCTCGCGGCCCTCGCCTTGGTGGCGGTCGCATACGAAGCCGATCGGCTCCGGTACAGGCTGAACTGGACGTGCGTGGAGGTGGCCGGGGAACGCGACCAAACCTGCGGAATCCTGATCGCTCACATCGATCGGGGGCTCTACGTCGGCGCCCCGAGCTCCTCGGACCCCTCAGGGAAGGAACTTCCCTACCGGCTTGACCGGCCCGGCGCGAGGCGCCTCTGCCTCGGGTGCTGAGCATCGAGGTCCGGTGAGCAGTGCAGCATCATTCCCGCCGTGGCGGCGTACGTCGACGAGCCGATCTGGGAGTGGCGCGGCCGCTGCTGGTGTCACCTGATCGCCGACGACACCGAGGAGCTGCACCGCTTCGCCGCCTCGCTCGGGCTGCGGCGGGAGTGGTTCCAGGCGAACCCGGAGCGGCCCTGGCACGACCACTACGACCTGCCCGAGGAGATCCGTTCCTTCGCGCTGGCGCATGGTGCCGTGGCCGTCACCACCTCCGAGATGGGGCGCATGCAGGCCGACCGCCGCAGGGCGGCGAGAGCGGACGGGGCCGCCTAGATGACTGATTCCGCGAACGGGCGGGGTAGGGAGGGGTTCCGCACGAAACGTCCGATAGTTGGACGCAACGTCAGGAACCCCCCTCGCCCGGCTCGGTCCCGGTGCGCCCCCGCGCACACGCGGCCGCGGAATCAATCAGTAGCGCGGCGCTATGCGGTCTCCGATGTCACCTGCGCGACGAAGCCCCGGACGTCCGCCGCCGGCTCCGAGTACGCGTCGCCGAGCGCCGATTCCACGGCGCTCATGTACTCCTCGGTCCAGTCCGGGAACGGGTAGTCGATCGCGCGCAGGAACTCGAGCGAGGCCGCCCAGCGGATGTCCGCGATCGACGGGCTGTCACCGCCCACGAACTTCCTGCCCTCGAGAAAGTGGGAGCGGAACGCCTCGAGCGGCGCGGCCAGAGCGGCCTCGGCGTCCTTCTGAGCCTGCGCCTTCATGGCGTCGTCGGCTTCGGAGGTCGCGACCTCGCCGGCGTACTGGGGAAAGCCCAGCGTCGGATAGGTCGCGCGTGCGAGGAGGGGGTAGAAGGTCCCGACCAAGTAGAACATCGCGCTGTCGACCATCGCGCGCTCGCCCGGGTCGGCCGGATAGAACTGGTCGAGGCCGTCGCGGTTGCAGAGGTACTGCATGATCGCGCAGCTCTCCCAGAGCGACGTCCGCGGGAGGCTCTCCTCCTCGAGCAGCGGCGTGAGCTGCGCCGGGTCCTTGCTCACGAAGCCCGGCTCGTCCTTCTTGCCCCAGACGTCGACCTCTTCGAAGTCGAGCCCGGCGGCGCGCACGAAGATCCGGGTGGTCAGGTTGTTGACGCTCGGCGTCAGGATGCTCAGCGTGTGAGTGGCCACGATTCCTCCTAGCCGTATGGGTTCCGTGGCGATCGGTCCTCCGACAGCGACGCCCGCGATCGCCGGACGAGCGTCTCGACGGCATCGGCAAGATGGATCGGGGCGATGTTGTAGTCGCCGCGCTCCACGCGGATCTTATGGGCTTCCAGCAGCACGTCGGCGTGGGTGTAGCCGAAGGGCGGCTCGAAGCGGTACGAGGCCAGCTCGATCAAGAGCCCCAGCGGATCCTCGAAGTAGATCGAGTCCATGAAGCCGCGGTCCTTGACGCCGCTGTGCCGGATGCCGCGCTCGTCGAGCCGCTCCACCGCCTGGCGAAAGGTGGCCTGCGAGAGCGAGAACGCGATGTGGTGCACGCACCCGGGATCGGTCGGGGTGCGACTCGGGTCGGGCACGCGCTCCTCGTTGGTGAAGATCGTGATCAGGCGCCCGTCGCCGGGATCGAAATAGAGGTGGCTCTCCGACTTGTTGTCGAGGTTGGGCTGCTCGAACACGAACGGCATCCCGAGCACGCCCTCCCAGAATCCGATCGACGTCTGCCGGTCGGCTCCCACGAGCGTGATGTGGTGGACACCCTGGCTCTGAAGTTTTCGCATCGGACCCCTAGTGCTCGACGAGCTTGGACTTGTACTCGCTGCGCTGCAGGCTGCCCCACGGCACGAGCTCCACCTGCGTGTGCACCACCAGCACGGTGCGCAGTCTCTCGCGGATCGCCTCGGCGAGGGCGCCCCCGGCGTCCCGTCCCCGCGCGAGCTCGACGCTGACCGGCAGGGGCGGCTCCTGCTTGACCCCCTCCGCGCGAGGCCGCACCAGGATGTGCCCGCTGACGTCGGGAGCGAAGGCGCCGACGACCTCGCGGACTGCCGACGGGAAGACGTTGACCCCGCGGACGATCAGCATGTCGTCGGTCCGGCCGATGCAGCGAATGCGCGGGCCGCTGCGGCCGCACCGGCAGGGCGTTGTCCGCACCTCGATGTGATCGCGGGTTCTGAAGCGAAGCAGCGGGGCCGCGCGATGCCGGAGATGGGTCAGCACGAGCTCCCCGGTGGCGCCGTCGTCCAGCTCGAGCGGCGCCTCCGTGCCCGGGTCGATCAGCTCGGGATGGACGAACCCGCGCGCGCCCAGGTGCATTCCGTCCTGCTCCTCGCACTCGCCCCAGAGCGACACGCCGATGTCGCCGATCCCCATCGCCTCCGTGACCCGCGCTCCCCAGCCCTCCTCGAGCGCCGCGCGGAAGGCCGGCTCGCCTCCGCCCGGCTCGCCGGCCACGAGCACGCGCCGGACGCTCGACCCGCGGAGGTCGAAGCCGCGCTCCGCGGTCCACTCGGCCAGATAGGCGGCGTAGGAGGGCGTCAGGACCGCGGCCGCGGGGCGAAGCAGCTCAATCGCGCGGACCAGGCGCTCGCTGTTGCCGGTCCCGACCGGGATGTGCGAGAGCCCGATGCGGTCGAAGGCGGCGAGCGCCGCGCCGGCCGCGAACGGGCCGGCGTTGTAGGTGCTGACGATCCGCTGACCGCGCTCCACCCCGGACGCCGCATAGCTGCGCGCCGAGCCGGTCACCCAGTTGTCGAGGTCGCCCGCGGTCAGCGGGATGTAGCTCGGCGCGCCGGTCGTGCCGCTCGTCGAGTAGATCCGGACGATCTCCGCGGGCGTCACGCAGAGGTGGGACCCGATCGGGTCCTCGGGGGTGCAGGTCGCCCTGATCTCGCGCTTGTCGGTCAGCGGCAGCTGTCCGACCTCCGCCAGTCCGCCCGCCGCGCGTGCCGAGGCGAAGCCGGCCGCCGTCAGCTTCTCGCGATAGAAGGCGGAGCGGTCGTAGAGGTAGTTGAGCTGGGTGCGGTAGCTCTCGTCGTCGGCGGCGAGCTGCTCTGCCCAGGGGCGGCTCTCGACCTCGTCGAGCACGGCCTCAGCTGGCACGATCCTCCGGCCGTGGCTCGTACTCGATGGCCTCCTCGGCCTTCGCGGCCATCAGGAAGCCGATCGGCTCCTGCTGCTCCTCGGCCAGGTGCGCGAGCAGGCTGGCGGTCCGCGCGAGTATGGGAACCGCCTTCACCGTGTCGGACGAGAAACCGAGGTCGAGCATCACGGCGGCGATCGGCATGGACACGTTCATCGTGAGCGGCCTGCCCCAGGCCTCGGCGACACCGTCGCGGAGGCCGCGGGCGAGCAGGACGTGCGCCCCGCTCACTCCGCGCTCGTCGGCGAGCTCGAGGATCCGCTCGGCGCGCGGGTCGAGCGGCCGGTGCACCGGATGGCCGAAGCCCGGAACGCGCTCCCCCGACTCGCGGATCTCGCGCGCGAGTTCCTGCGCCACCGCCCCGGGGTCCCCACCGGAGGCGACGCGCTCCTGCGCCTCCTCGAGCAGCCGGGCGCAGGCCTCCGAGGTACCGAGGATGACCGGGCCGGCTCCGAGGATCCCCGCCGCGACCGCTCCCTGCAGCGAGCCCGGGTCAGCCGCAAGCGTCATGCGGGCGGTGACGTTCGTGGGCATCATCCCGTGCTCGGCGATCGCGACCAGCAGCAGGTCGAGGAAGAAGCGCTGGTCCTCGGTCGGCTCACGGCCTGTGAGCAGCAGGTGGAAGTACTCGGTGAAGCTCAGGCGGCCCATGAGGTCGCTCGAGAGGTCGCGACCGCGGACCTCCACCCGGTCGTCATAGGCCTGGCTGATGTGGCTGACGGGGGCCTCGCCCTTCCCGATCTGCATGCGGCTTCGCGACGCTACGGACCCTGAATCCGAGCGTCAAGGGCGGCGGCGCCGGCACGCATGGCTGCGAGCAGTGCCTGGACGGAGGGGCGCTCGGCGTCCGCGGAGCGGGTGGCCGCGAAGATCGTCCGGTGCACGGAGCCTTCGGCGATGGCTCTCACCGCCACGCCCGGGTGGGTCTCCGGGCTCACCAGCCGGGGCAGCAGCGTGACGGCCTGGCCGCCGGCGACGAGCGCCAGGCTGGTCACGCTGTCGTTGGTGCGGTGGCGGATGTCGGGGTCGAACTCTCCGAGCTGGCGGCAGGTCCGGTTGGTTATCTCCTCCCACGCGGTCTTGGGATGGCCGGTCGTCCAGGCGGCGCCGGCCAGCTCGGCAAGTGGCACCGCACGCTGGCGCCGCCTCGCCGCCGGGTGAGCCTCCGGCAGCACCAGGAGGACCGGGTCGCGGCACAGGTCCTCGCGCTCGATGCCCGCAGGTCGCGCGAGCGGCTGGTGCTGCCACTCGTCGGCCAGCACCAGGTCGACGTCGCCCAGGGCCAGCGCGGGCAGCGACTCCTCGGGCTCGGCCTCGATCAGCTCGCAGCGGAGATCGGGGGCGTCGCGCGCGAGTGCCTGCATCGCCGGGACGGCGAGGTGAAGGGCAACCGACTGGAACGACGCGATGCGGGCCCTCCCGGCGACCCGCCCTGCGGCTGCGGCCAGGTCGGCCTGCGCCACCTCGGCCCGATCGAGCAACGCGTCCGCGTGGCGAACCAAGACGAGGGCGGCGTCGGTCAGCCGGACCCCTCGCCCGGCCTTCTCGAGCAGCTGCACCCCCGCCTCGCGCTCTAGCACCGCCAGCTGCTGGGAGACAGCGGACGGCGTGAACTGAAGCGCGTCGCCCACCGCGGCGATCGTGCCCCGGGCGTGCAGCTCGTGCAGGAGGCGGAGCCGGTGCAGGTCGAGCATTCACAAGCAAAACTACTGAATTCTCGTTAAGAAGAGGAGTCGCTCCTAAGCAATATCGGCGGCAGGATCAGTCGCATGCCTGCCACCGGCGCCCTTCTTTGCCTCGCCTCCGCCGCCGCCTTCGGTGCGATGGGGGTCTTCGGCAAGCTCGCCTACGACGAGGGCGCGACCGTGGGCACGCTCCTCGCCGCCCGGTTCGGGCTCGCCGCCCTGCTCCTCTGGCTGGTTGTGATCGTCACGGACCGGGCGCGCGGGCTGCGCTCGATCGCGCGCCGTGATGTGGTCATCGCGCTTGCGCTCGGTGCCGTCGGATACGGCGCCCAGGCCGGCGGCTACTTCGCGGCGCTGGAGCGTCTCGACGCCTCCCTGCTCGCGATGCTGGTCTACACCTTCCCCGTGATGGTCACCGTGACCGCGATCGCTCTCAGGCGCGAGCCGGCCAGCCGCCGTACCATCGTGGCTCTGGTGCTCGCCTCGACCGGCCTGGTGCTCGTCCTGGCTGGAGCTGCCGCAGGGGCGCTGGACGCGCTGGGCACGGCGCTCGGGCTGGGGGCGGCGGTCGTCTACACGGGATACATCCTGATCTCGGAAGGCATCGCCGCTCGCCTCGGACCGCTCGCCCTCAGCACGCTGGTGTGCACCGGAGCGGCAACGACCCTGACGCTCGCCGGGCTGGCCGGGGGAGATCTCGACCCCGCCAGTGTGAGCGCGACCGGCTTCGGCTGGCTGGGCGGCCTCGCGGTCGTATCGACGGTAGGGGCGATTGCACTGTTCTTCGCCGGGCTCCGGCGGGTGGGCCCGTCGGCGGCGTCGATTCTCTCGACCCTCGAGCCGGTGGTCACGGTCGCCCTGGCGTTCGCCGCGTTCGGCGAATCCCTCGGTCCCGCACAGCTTGCGGGCGGGGCGCTCGTCCTCTCGGCTGTGCTCGCCGTGAGGGTACCGGTCAACCGAATCCACAAGGAGGCAACATGAATCTCGACGGGAAGGTCGTGCTCGTTGCGGGAGCGACGCGCGGGGCGGGCCGCGGCACCGCCGTGGCCCTTGGTGAGGCCGGGGCGACCGTGTACTGCAGCGGGCGCAGCACGCGGGAGCGGCGCTCGGAGTACGACCGGCCCGAGACGATCGAGGAGACCGCCGAGCTCGTGACCGCCGCCGGCGGCATGGGGATCGCGGCCGCCGTGGACCATCTCGAGCCGGCCGCTGTCGACGCGCTGGTCCAGCGCATCGACGCCGAGCAGGGGCGGCTGGACGTGCTGGTCAACGACATCTGGGGCGGCGAGAAGCTGTTCGAGTGGGACACGCCGGTCTGGGAGCACGACCTCAAGAACGGGCTGCGGATGCTGCGGCTGGGGGTTGACACGCACCTGATCACCAGCCACTTCGCGCTGCCGCTGCTGATCCGCGAGCCGGGCGGACTGGTCGTCGAGATGACCGACGGCACGCGCGAGTACAACGACGGGCACTACCGGGCGCCGGCGTTCTACGACCTGGTCAAGACGTCGGTCATCCGGCTCGCCTTCGCGCAGGGCGAGGAGCTCGCGCCGCACGGATGCGCCGCCGTGGCGTTGACCCCGGGCTGGCTTCGCTCGGAGATGATGCTCGAAGCGATGGGAGTCGACGAGGAGAACTGGCGCGAGGGGCGGAACCCGCACTTCGCCGCCATCTCCGAGAGCCCGCGCTTTGTCGGCCGCGCTGTCGCCGCTCTGGCCGCGGACCCCGACCTCGCTCGCAGGAACGGCGGCTCGTTCTCCTCGGGTGGGCTGGCGCGCGAGTATGGCTTCACCGACCTCGACGGCTCGCAGCCGGACTGCTGGCGCTACATGGTCGAGGTCCAGGACCCCGGCAAGCCGGCCGACCCGACCGGCTACCGCTGAGCCGGCGGTGACGTTGCCGGGAAACTACGGGCGTGGACAATGCGCAGATCGCCGATCGCCTGGACGCGTTCGCGTCGCTGCTGGAGCTCGGCGACGCCAACCCCTACACGGCCCGGGCATACCGCCGCGCCGCCGAGACGATCCGCGGCGCCGGGACCCCTGTGGCCGACCTCGTTCGCTCCGGCCGGGTGCGCGACCTCCGCGGGATCGGCAGGGGAATCGAGACCCGGCTGCGTGAGCTCGTCGAGACGGGCGAGCTCAAGGAGCTGGCGGAGCTGGAGCGCGAGCTCTCGCCCGATCTCATCGGCCTCGGTCGCTACCTCGGGCTCAGCGCGAAGCGCTCGGTCGAGCTCGCACGGGCGCTCGGCGTCCGCACCACCGAGGAGTTTCGCGAGGCTGCGGCCGCCGGCCGGCTGCAGACCGCGCCGGGAATCGGCCCCAAGACCGAGGCGCAGCTCCTCGAGGCGCTCGCACGCGAGACCGAGCCGCGGGCGCGTCAGGGACTCCTGCTGAACCGGGCCTGGGAGCTCGTCGGGGGCATAGCCGCGGCGCTCGATGGCGAGCCCGCGGGCGACGTTCGGCGCTGGCGCGACTCCTGCGAGTGGCTGGCGGTCGTCTGTGCGGCCCCGCATCCCGGGCCCGTCCTGGGGCGCTTCGGCGCGCTGCCCCAGATCGTGGCCGTGGTCGAGGGGGCCGAGCGCCGGTCGGTGGGGGTGACGGTCGAGGGCGTGCCGGTCGAGCTCGTCGTCGCGGAGCCGGAGCGGTTCGGGACCGCTCTCGTGCGTGCGACGGGTTCGCCCGCCTACGTCGCGGAGCTCGAGCCGCTGCCTGACGCGCCGGAGGAGGGGGCGGTCTACCGCGCGCTCGGGCTTCCCTGGTGTCCGCCGGAGCTGCGCGAGGAGCCCTTCCGCGGCGAGCCGCCGGCCCTCCTCGAGCCAGGCCAGATCCGCGGCGACCTGCACTGCCACACCACCTGGTCCGATGGGAGGGCGAGCGTCGAGGAGATGGCGCGCGCAGCCCGGGAGCGCGGCTACGAGTACCTGGCGATCTGCGACCACACTCCCGCCGTGGGCGCGGTTCGCGGGCTGACCGCGGACGACCTCCGCCGCCAGGCCGAGGAGATCGCGGCCGCGAACGAGCTGTTGGCGCCGTTCCGGGTCCTGCGCGGAACCGAGTGCGACATCCTGCCCGACGGACGCCTCGACCTCGACGACGACATCCTCGCCGAGCTGGAGTGGGTACAGGCGAGCGTCCACGGCGGCCAGCGGCTGCCGCGCCGAGAGCAGACGAAGCGGGTCGAGGAGGCGCTGCGCAACCCCTACGTGCGCTGTCTCAGCCATCCGAAGGGCCGCTACATAAACCGACGGGCCGAGAACGCCCTGGACCTGGAGCGGGTGTACGAGGTGGCGCTCGAGGAGGGAGTCGCGCTCGAGGTCAACGGCCTTCCCGACCGGCTCGACCTTCGGGGCGAGCACGTTCGCGACGCGCTGGCGGCCGGTGTCCGGATCGTTTGCTCAACCGACGCGCACTCCGTCCGCGGGCTCGCGAACATGGGACTCTCGGTCGCGACCGCGCGCCGCGGCTGGGCGACGGCGGGGGACGTCGTCAACACCCAGCCGCTGGGCGCGGTGCTGGAGGGGCGCCGGACAGTTCGGTGACGGCGGCGGCGGTAGCGCCCTGGCACACGCTCCGTACGTTAGGGCTGCAATAGGACCACAACGTACGGCGCGTGAGCCCGGACGGGATGGGCGTCCCTGCCTTTGCCGATTTGCGAGACCACCTCCGCGGGAAAGACCCTGACCTGCTTTGACGCCGCGACACGCACGCCGGACTTCTGCTCGCCGCGCGAGGGTTGGTCAGCGACTCAGGGCCCTAGAGTTGCCAGGGCCTTTTCGATCCGCCGTTTGCGCGTCTCGGGCTTCTTCGCGCTCTCGATGGCGCGCACGTGCTCCCGTTTTCGACTGTGGGTCAGGCGGTCGTAGGCGGCGCGGGCGGCGGGATCGGCATCCAGGGCGCGCGCGAAGTCCCCGGGAACGTTCACCGCGGGGGGCTCGAGATCAAACGCCAGCTCGATCTCGACCTCCTCGCCGGTCACGACGCCGGCGGCTTGTCGATTGGCGTTGCTTAGGCCGAGCAGGTGGCGGCCACGCATGATCGCAACCCGGCTCCTCCAGCAATGCCCGTTGATTGTGATGATCACCCTCGGCCGCTTGCCTCCGCCGAGCGCCTCTATGACCTGTGGGGGAACCTCCAACCCCCTCATGGGCTCGTTAGGCTCAACCTGGGCTCGAAACTTCATGGTCTGCTCCTGTCCCCTTGTGCCGACTCGCTGCGCGTCCAGTTCAGGTCTCGACGAATACATCCCTCACTGCACGCCCGTCAGAGTCGGTGACGGCCGTCGGCGAGGACTCCGGGGACCTCGCCTTCGATTCATCCGGCGGCTCCGGTCACCGCGATGCACAACCCGCTCCCCGGTGGTCGCTCGCCTCATGGAGGATCGTCGCGTGAGGGTCATTGGTGCCCGAGTTCGGTCAGCCGCCGCTCGAGCAGGCGCCGTTCGGCGTCGTCGTGAGCCAGCGTTAGCGCGCGCTCATAGGCGGCGCGGGCTTCGCTGTCGCGGCCGAGGCGGTGAAGCAGCTCGGCGCGGGCGGCGTGCAGGTAGTGGAAGTCTTCAAGCGGGAGCGAGTCGATGATCCCGAGCCCCGCTTCGGGCCCTTGCTGCTCGGCGATCGCGATCGCCCTGTTGAGCTCCACCACCGGCGACCCGGTCAGGCTCGACAGCTCCCCGTAGAGGGCGGCGATCTGGGCCCAGTCGGTCGGCCGGTCGGCGTGCAGCGAGGCGATCGCCGCCTGGAGCACGTACGGCCCACGCCCGTGCAATGCGAGCGCGCGGTCCAACAGTTCGCGGCCCTCTTCAATCCTGGCGATATCCCACAACGAGCGGTCCTGGTCGGCGAGCAGGACGAGGTCGCCCTCCCGGAAGCGGGCGGGGCGGCGGGAGTCGTGCAGCAACATCAGCGCCAGCAGCCCATGTGGCTCGGGCTCGTCGGGCATCAGCTCGACCAAGGCCCTGCCCTGCCGGATCGCTTCGGCCGCCAACTCGCCCCGACCGCCGTAGCCCTGGTTGAAGATCAGGTAGATAACTGCCAGCACCGCGGCGAGCCGGTCGGGGAGCAGATGGTCGTCCGGGACCCGGAACGGGATCCCGGCGGCATTGATCTTCCGCTTGGCGCGCACCAGCCGCTGGGCCATCGTCGCCTCTGGCACCAGGAACGCCCGCGCGATCTCCGCGGTCGTGAGGCCCCCGAGCGTTCGCAGCGTCAGCGCGACCTGCGCTTCGGTCTGGAGCGCCGGGTGGCAGCAGGTGAAGATCAGCTCCAGCCGCTCGTCGGGGAACTGGGTCTCATCGAGCATTTCGGTCTCGTCCTCCACAGCCTCCGGCACCTCCAAGAGCCGGGTCTTCGCGGCGAGCGTCCGGTCGCGTCGGATGCGGTTGATTGCCCGGTTGCGGGCGGTGACGATCAGCCACCCGCCGGGATTCGCCGGCCTGCCATCCTGCGGCCAGCGCTCGGCGGCGATCGCGAACGCCTCCTGTGCGGCCTCCTCGGCCAGATCGAAGTCGCCGAGATACCCGATCAGCGACGCCAGCACGCTGCCCCATTGCTCGCGAAACGCCTGCTCGACGCTCGTCACGATGCGACGACCGGACGGATCTCGATCGCGCCGCCGAGACGCGCCGCAGGGATCCGGGCGGCCAGCTCGATCGCCTGATCAAGATCGTCGGCCTCGTAGAACAGGTAGCCGCCCAGTGCCTCCTTCATCTCGACGAACGGCCCATCGGTCACGAGCGTTCTGTCGTCCTGCACGCGCACGGTGGTCGCCGCCTCGGGGTCCTCCATCTGCACGCCCGGCGTGACACCAGGGGTTTGGGTGATCGTTTCGTAGTCGCGGTGGACCGCCTGCCGCTCGTCCTCAGACAGGCGCGCCCACGCCTCCGGATCCCGCGGCGTCGGAGTGTTGCCCTGATGGATCAACATCATGTACTTCATCGCTTCCTCCTCGGTCGAGGTTGTCGCAGCTAAGACAAACGACACCCCGCCAAATCGACACCGCTCGCGAGACAAACTGCCGCAGGCTCGCCGGCTGCCGACACCGGCGCCCGGGCACGCCGGGTGCCAACAACGCGTCACCAGGCATGCTTCGGCGCGGCTCGCGCCCGGAGGCCAAGCACAGACGCCTCAGGTCACCGAGCAGAACCTCGACCTCGGCCGCGGCTATCGGAAACCCTGGGTTACAGAGTTTTGGTGCCCACTGTCGATTTCTCGGATCGCCGTTTGTCTTAACTCGACCGTAGACACCGGGTCGATATGACCCACGACTTCAGGAGTAACCATGAACGCCATGACCTCCCTCGAATATGTCACCCTCGAAGTCGACGACCTCACGGCCGCCGAGCGCTTCTACGCCGCCGCTGTCGGTTTGGGGCCTCGGGTGCGCCTGCGACCCTCGGAGGCGCCGACGAGCGGCTTTCGTGCCTTCACGCTATCTCTCGTGGTGTCCCAGCCAGCGACGGTCGACGCGTTCGTCGGGCCGCGCTCGACGCCGGCGCCACGGCGCTGAAGCCGGCCGCTAAGCAGTTCTGGGGCGGCTACTCGGGCGTCGTGCAGGCCCCGGACGGGACGATCTGGAAAGTCGCGACCTCGTCGAAGAAGAACACCGGCCCGGCTACGAGGGAGATCGACGAGATCGTTCTCCTGCTGGGAGTCGCTGATTTTGCCGCGAGCAAGCGCTTCTACGTCGACCGCGGCCTGGAGGTGGCAAAGAGCGTTGCCCGCGCGTACGTCGAGTTCGCCGGCCCGTCAAAGCACATCAAGTTGGGGGTCTACAAGCGCCGTGCCCTGGCCAAGGACGCCGGCGTCTCCCCGGACGGCGCCGGATCGCACCGGCTCGTGATCGGCAGCGATGCCGGCCCCTTCACCGACCCGGACGGGTTCGCGTGGGAGGCCCCGGTAAATGAACCCGCGCGCCACGTCGGTGGCGGCCGCCTGGAGGCCACCGTCAGCGACCCCCACGGCGACGTCCTCGGGCCAATGCAGGGCCGATGAGTGGCCGCTTGCCGTCTGATAGCCCTCCGTGAGCGCGACGGCGGTCGACGCCTCGGGGCCGGCGAGCAGGTCCTCGGTCCGCGCGACGGCGACGGTCGAAAGCACCGCGATCCCGAGCGCGCTGCCGATCGCTGAAGGCGCTCATGGCACCAGCACCGTCTTGCCGACGGTCTCCCGGTTCTCGACCGCCGCGTGCGCGGCGGCTGCCTCGGCCAGCGGAAAGCGGTGGGTCAGGGGCACGAGCCGACCGGAGCCGAACTCCTCGAGCGCCTTCGTCTCCAGCTCGCGCTGGCGCTCCCAGGCGCGGCGCTGGCCCAACCCCCACGAAACCGTGAGGCTGCGGGCCATCAGGTCCTCGGTCGAGATCTGTGTGGGCTCGCCCGCCGACCAGCCGAACAGCACGAGCCGCCCTCCCTGGCCGAGCAGCTCCATGGCCTCGCGGCCGAGGCTCCCGCCGACGCCGTCGAGGACCACGGTCGGCTCCCGGTCGCCGAGAGCCTCGCCCACGCGGTCGCTCCAGCCGGGCTCGCGGTAGTCGGCGACGACCGTCGCCCCCAGGGCGCGGACCCGCTCGGTCTTCTCGTCGCCGCCGGCGACGCCCACCACCGCGGCCCCGACACCGAGCGCGGCCTGGACGAAGAGATTGCCGAGCCCGCCGGCGGCGGCCGTCACCAGGACCACGTCATCCGGGCTGAGCTCGGCCACCTCGAGGATCGCCATCGCGGTCCGACCGGTGCCGATCCCGGCCACTGCGGCGTCGGCGGCCAGTCGCTCTGAGATCTCGTGAAGCGACTCGGCCGAGACGACAGCCCGCTCCGCGTAGCCGCCGCTGACTGGGCCCAGGTGGGCCACCACCCGGCGGCCGCTCCACTCACCGTTCACGCCCGGACCGACGTCGTCGACCAAGCCTGCCACCTCCCGGCCGGGCACCATCGGCAGCTCAGGGACGGGGTAGCCCCAGGACTCCCCGCGGCGGATCGCCGTGTCGATCAGATGTACGCCCGCCGCCTCGACCGCGATGCGCACCTGGCCCTCGGCCGGCACGGGGTCCGGGAGCTCCTCGTAGAGCAGCTTCCCCGGCGGGCCGTACTCGTGCTGTTGGATCGCGTGCATGTTCCCAGTGTGCAATCTCAAGCGGGCTTTAAGTCAACTCGGGCAGAGGCTGCGAAACCGCGCTATCGCGTTGAGGTAAAAGCGGAAGCTACGCGAAGTCAGCAGCGCGGTCGGCCTTAGGCGAAGAGCGGCACTTTGATCACACGACCGGCAGCTTGGGCCGGTCCCGCTGCGCCTCGATGATCGCCGCCTGCCACCTCCCGGCAGGTCCTCGAAGGCGTCGGCATCGAGCAGCGCCTCCTGGAACTCCCGCCGCTATGAAGGCCGGGCGGGATTTCGCCAGTACTTCCGCGACATGGCCGAAACCTGGTCAGCGTTCCGGATGGAGCTTGACGAGGTAGTGAAGCGCGGCGACGTAATAATCGTCACCTACCGGGAACACGCCATTGGCCGCACGAGCGGGGTAGAGGTCGAGGCCCGGGGTGCGAGGTGTGGCACTTCCGGGACGGTCAGCCGGTGCGCCTTGACAACTACGCGAGCAAGGAGGAGGGCCTGGCATCCGTGGGGCTGCGGGAGTAGGCGATGTCGCAGGAGAACCTCGGCGCGCTCGCCGAGATCGCTCCTCACGGGCTTCTCGCTAGTCGGCGCCCACCTCCGTCTGGAGCCTCCGCAGCGCGCCCCGGACAACTTCGATGACCTCCGGCTCCGAAACGCCGGACTGGCGGGCGACCTCCTGCTGGGGCAAGTCCTCGACAACGCGCAACTGCAGCACCAGCCGCTCAAGCTCCCGCGCCTGATACCACTCGACGTACTCTCGGCATCGCCCGTCGTCGCCGAATCGGATCACGAAGCAGTTGTCATACACGTGGTCGACCGGACCCCCACGATGCGCGAGGTATGTGGTGCTTCCGGTCGCGACGGCGACCTCCCCGTCCACCGCCCGGACTCGGTAGTCGGTCTCGAAGGTTCCCTCCGCGTCCTCCACCTCGAGCCAAGCGGCCACGATCGCCGCTCGCCCTCGCAGCGGCTTCTGACCGGGGTAGTAGCGGTACTCAGCATCATCAGTGAAGAGCGCCCCGATCCGATCTCGGTCGCGGGACTTCCAGGCCTCGACATAGGCCGCGAGCCAACGGCCAGCGTCTTCTCGATTCAAAGCGTCCTCCTTGGCGCTTGGACCATTTCCCCCTTTCTACCTCCCCCGGGGACGACGCCCCACGTCGAGGCCGTGGGCTGTCCGAATCCTGAGAGCAGGGGGCGAAATCCCGAGCCCCGCGCTTGGCGCTGCAGCGGCTTCGTCACGAGCTTCGCATCCCGGTCGAGGCAGCACAGGCTGGGTTGCCTCCGTACGCGACGGCAAGGTTCATCGATTCGCGAGCTTCACCAACAGAGAAGAAGCCCTCGAAGCCGCGGGGCTGCGGGAGTAGGCGATGTCGCAGGAGAACGTGGAGGTAGTAGGCCGTGTCTATGACGCGTGGAACACCGGCGGGATAGACCGCCCTCCGCGACCTCTGCGACCCCGATGTGGTCCTGCATCACCCCGAGGGCTGGCCTGAGCCCGGGCCTTCGGTGGGTCGGGACGCGGTCATGCACCGATGGGAGCAGCTTCGGGACACTTGGATGGGCGACACGTTGGAGCCCGTCACGGACTTCATCGACACCGCCGACCTGGTCGTCGTCCGGGACGCCTCGCGTGGGACGGGCAGCGAAGGACCCGACGCGGACATGGAGTTCACTCGCGTCTTCACTCTGGGGGAGCGCAAGATCATCGACATCGACATCTTCTGGGGCCACGCAGAAGCTCTCGAAGCTGCCGGGCTGCGGGAGTAGGCGATGTCGCAGGAGAACGTGGACGTCGTGCGTGCCGCCGCCGACCACTACAAGCGAACCGGCGAGGCCCTGTGGACACGATCGATCCGGACGTGGAATGGGACTTCTCGGCTTACCCGGCCTGGACGTCGAAGTTCGGGGAAAAGGCCGCGAGAACTCTCCGATTCTTGGCCACGTACCGTCGCGCCTGGACCGACTACGACGTCGCATCGAAAGAGGTAATCGACGCCGGTGACGACGTTGTCGTTGTCGCCCACGAGACCGCCCGCGCCAGAGGCACAGAGGTGTTGATCGAACGTGACCTTGTCCCGTCTGGACGTTCCGGGGAGGGAAAGGGGATCCGCACGCGCGTGTTCGGCACGAAGCGGGAGGCCCTCGACGCCGTGGGGCCGCGGAAGTAGCGGATCTCGCTCGCCCTGCACCGAGCCGCCCCAGGCCGTCCCTAGTCGCCAGCTAGCCCCGCGCCCGCTGCGTGCGGTCATTGCTGCGTGCCGATGCTGAAGGCGTAGATCGCGGTGTCGACCTGTACGGTGGCGAACGCGGCCTGCGGTGGCACGTGATCGGGAACCGCGACCGTGTGATCCCCGCCGGCGAGGTGTTCGTCGAGGACCACCAGCGAATCGCTCCTCGGGTCCGGTGGTACGAAAGAGGTCTGCCACCACACGCTCACCTTGACATCGGCCGGCTGCGCGAGGGACACCCGGATCGACCGATCGTGGGGCGTGTAGGTCGGTGCTCGGGCAGCGTCTTGGTGGTGAGCCGTGAAGGCGCCCTGTACCTGATTGACGATCAGGCCTGGGATGCCCGCCAATCCTTGGACGAAGATGACGTGCGGGTTGATGGCGCCGATCTCGTCGCGTAGCTCCGCCTTGCGGTCGGGGGGGACCTGTCCGCCGAACACGACTAGATCGATCTTTGCGACGTCGAACCGGCCGACGATGTCATTGAACTCGTTGGTCCCGTCAGCCGTGTAGCCGAGGTCGCGGAGGCCGGCGACAGCGTTGTCGAGAACGAGCTGACTCTTGCCGATCAACAGCATGCTCCGTTGGGGCTTGTCGAGTGTCACATCAGCTCCCTTGGGCGTGCCGGTAGCTCATGATCACGACGCCGTTCTGAAGGCTAGTCGTATCGACGAGATCGAAGAGCGCGCCGGGCCCACCGCGATGGATGAGCTCGTCAGGCTCGGCCTTCCCGACGAACAGCGGGTGCACCCAGAACCGCAGCTCGTCGAGCAGCCCCTGCTCCATCAGCGTGCGCGAGAGCCGCCCGCTGCCATTTTTGGCAACAAGCCCACAACTCAGCGCGAGCGCTAGCGCGAGCCTTGTGCCCGCCCCTCCTCGCGGAGTGCGGGGCGCAGTCCCAAGTCGCCACGGGGCTCGGTGGACTCGCTGCGGCGGTTCTGCTGGCGGGGTGCGAATCCGCCGGGAGCCTTCCTTGGGGCGCGCTGCGCGGCCGTCCCCGAACGTCGACTTCCCCTGAGACTTCCCTCCCCCGTGCGCGCGGGAACTATGTGACGAGGGAGGGCGAGTTTGGATCGGAATCCGCGAACCTGCGAGGCCCGACACCACGCCCTCCTACAAAGAGAAAGCAGCGCTCCGCTTCAGCGCGACCTCGACTTGTGCAAGCAGGCGGAGGCGAGCGTTAGCCGATCGTTGACCGACACGCTCGGAGCTCGTCCACAGAAGGAGCAGACCGGTATGCGGCCGGAGTGTCGAGTTCACGCGAAAGCGGAAGCGCTGGCGTGCTTGGGGGAATACGGCTCCGGTGCCACGACTTCGCCGGTGAGCACTGGGTCCACCTACGCACCGCCAACCCGATCGAGTCGACCTTCGCAACCGTCCGGCTACGGCCGCGTGTCACCACGGGACCGGCTCGCGACACTCACGCCGCATGCCACGCTGATCCATAGGCCTTGACTACTCCTCTCGGGCTCGTGCGGCAATTCCCTGATCGTGATCTGCAGTGTGCGGTGGCGCGGCGGGCAGTTGCACCGTGACGCGGAGCCCGCCAGCGGCCCGGGGAGTGAGGGTGAGGGCTCCGTCGTGTGCTTGGGTGATGCTCTTGACGATTGCCAGGCCGAGGCCGACGCCTGCGTGCTCGGTGCGTATGCGTTCGGTGGCGCGCTGAAACGGCTCGGTGAGTGTCGAGACCAACTGTGGGGAGAGCTTCGCGCCGGTGTTCTCGACAGTGAGCATCACGGTCTCAGGGCGGGTGCTGGTCTTGACCCACACGGTGCCCTGTTCGGGCAGGTTGTGCACGATGGCGTTGTCCACGAGGTTCGTCGTCATCAGCAGCAGGAGCGCTTGCGACCCGAGAGCCGGGGTGACGTCACCGGAGGTATCGATGGTGACTCCGCGTTTCTCGGCCAGCGGGAGCAGTGTTTCGGTGGCCTCTTCTACGAGTAGGGACAGGTCAACAGGTTCTCGGGTGAAGGACCCCTGATCAGCGCGGCTGAGCACGAGTAGCGCCTCAGTGAGATCGATCGCTCGAGCGTTGACGGCGTGCAGGCGGTCGACAAGTTTGCCGGTGTCGCCGTTCAGATCGTTGCGGGCCGCGTCGAGAAGCGTCTGGGAGATCGCAAGCGGGGTGCGCAGTTCGTGGGAGGCATTGGCTGCGAATCTCTGCTGTTCGGCGACGTGTGCTTCGAGCCGTGCGAGCATTGCGTCGAAGGCGTCGGCGAGTTCGCGGAACTCGTCCTTGCGGCCTTCCAACTGGATCCGGTGGGAGAGCGACCCGCCCGCGGCCGTGCGTGTGGCGTCCGTGATGCGGGTCAGCGGGGCGAGCATGCGGCCGGCGAGAATCCACCCTCCCAGAAGACCGAACACCAGCAGGAAGCCCAGCACCGCGCCCGCGCCCGCCGCGAAGTCGCGCGCGAGGACGGAACGGTTCAGCACCCCCCCGGGGATGACCGCAACGTCGGGCAAGTCGCGCAGGAGGAACACCCACACGGCGGCGAGCAGCAAAGCGCCGGCGAGCATGAGAAAGCCGGCATAGCTGAGGGTGAGCTTGAGGCGAACACTCAGACCAGGGGCTCTATCCACGGTCTCCTCCCTCGCGTCGGCCGTTTGGTTGCGTGTCGATGCGGTACCCGGCGCCGGCCACGGTGGCGATCATCCAGGGTTCGCCGAGGCGTTTGCGCAGTCCCGAGACCGTGATGCGCACGGCGTTGGTGAACGGGTCTGCGTTCTCATCCCATGCTCGCTCTAAGAGTTCTTCGGCGCTGACGACACCGCCTTCGGCAGCGACGAGCACTTCGAGCACTGCGAACTGCTTCCTGGTCAGCGCGACGTAGCGGCTGTCGCGGTAGACCTCGCGGCGGAACGGATCCAGTCGCAGGCCTGCGATCTCTCGCACAGGCGGCCTGTTGTGGGCGCGCCTGCGGTCGAGCGCTCGGAGGCGGAGCACGAGTTCTTGGAGTTCGAACGGCTTGGTGAGGTAGTCGTCGGCGCCGAGCTCGAACCCGGTGGTCTTGTCGTCGAGGCGGTCGGCGGCAGTGAGCATGAGGATCGGCATGCCGCTGCCGGAGGCGACGATGCATTTGGCGATCTCGTCACCGGTAGGCCCGGGAATGTCTCGATCGAGGACGGCGATGTCGTAGGCGTTGACGCTCAGCAGCTCCAGAGCGGTGTCGCCGTCACTCGCGATGTCTGCCGCGATCGCTTCCAGGCGTAGGCCATCGCGGATGGCTTCCGCCATAAAGGGTTCGTCCTCAACGACCAACACACGCATGCTCCGATGCTACGAGCTGGCGCATATCGTCGGCATATCGAAAACCACATACGTGCTGGCAACACCACGCTGCCTTGACTGGCGGCGTGACCCACAGCGAACCAGCACGAACAACCTCCCGTCGGAATCGGATTCGCAGGATCCGTGTCGCCGGCCTGCTAGTCGTCATCGCGGCGATCGCCGCAGCCCTCGGCTACCAGTCGCTGGCGTCCTCGTCCTTGACGGCCCCATCACCCGCCGACGTCCTTCGCGGTGAGCACCGTGGTCTTCGCAGCGAGCACCGTGGTGCGCCTGGCGAGCCTGAGGGTGACCTCGTCCTTCCCAGCGAGCACCGTGGTGCGCTTGGCGAGCCTCACGGTGCCCTCGTCCTTCCCAGCGAAAAGCGTGGTGCGCTTGGCGAGGCTGACGGTGCGGTCCCCGACGGCGCGACGGGCTTCGATGACGATTTTCCAGCCGTAGCCAACCTTGATCCAGCCCTCCTCGGTGCCCTGCGCCAGGCTGCAACTGATGCCGCGGGCGACGGGGTCGAGTTCCTCGTCAACAGCGGCTGGCGTTCCCCGGAGTACCAGGAGCAACTACTCCAGGAGGCGGTCTCGGAGTACGGCTCAGAGGAGGAAGCTGCCCGATGGGTGGCCACCGCGGAGACGTCTCCTCACGTGTCGGGGGACGCGGTCGACGTGGGGCCCTCCGATGCCACGGCGTGGCTGTCCGAGCACGGTGCCGAGTACGGGCTGTGCCAGATTTACGGCAACGAACCCTGGCACTTCGAACTGCGCCCCGAAGCGCTCGATCACGGCTGCCCTGCCATGTATGCGGACCCCACCCAGGACCCGAGGATGCAGCAGTGATCAGCACGCTCGGCAGAGAACCAGTGCCAACGCAATCACCACACGAAACGGAGCTGTCTCCCGGGGGTCACACCGAGGCGCCTGCTGTGGACGAGTGGGAGCGTCTCGACTGACGCTGCGTCGCGACTCCTCTTGGACGAAAGCAGTCACCTCGTACCCGATGCGGAGCCTGAATGCCTTCGGCGCGTAGCGATGTCGCTGGCGCGGAAGCAGTGGTGTTCGCTCAACGCTCGAAGCAGAAACGGGCGTGCGGGGAGGGACTCCGACCAACGTCGTCCCCGCCGTGGTCCCGCGAGCCGGGAGCGCTCCCAGACGGACGGAGTGCCAGCCCAGCTCGGTCAGCGGACTTGGAGGTACTTACGTAGCGCCTTGCGGATCACCGATGAGGTTGTTTCGTGGTCACGCTCGGCTCGCCGGGCCAGAGCGTCGCGTAGTTCGGGGTCGAGCCGGACGGACTCGACGCTGGCGGCGGCGGAGCCGATCGGCGGGCGTCCGCCGCGGCGGCGGATCGTCTCGTCGACGTCGTAGCCGGCCTCGGCCTTGTCTGCGAGCTCCTCGACGAGCTTGTCGGTGATCGGCTTGCGGCTCGCGCTTCTGCCGTGGGTCTTCTTACTAGCCATCGCCAGGTCCGGGGAGCAGCGGCCTGTACTTGGGTCGCATCTTCATTGCATGGATGGCGAGCTCGGAGCCGTCGTCGCGCACGATGGTGACGACCTCGAGCAGGTCAGCGCTGCGTGCTGGGCCGAGGTAGAGGCGGGTGTCCTCTTCTTGGTCGTCGATCGCGAGCGCGTGTCACATGGCGTGTTCGATGTCCTCGTCGGCGATGCGGTGCTTGCGCGCCGACGGATGGATCTCCACGTAAGAATTGTATTACGAAACTCCAGACGGAGCGCTTGGCTCTTAAGGCGAGCCATCGCGTTCCACACAAGAGGTCGCAGAACCGACCGACCACTCCGTCCTGGCGAGCCGGGCGAGCGACCGGCCGAATGTGACATGGAATGAGACAACCGTTCAGCCAGGACGCCGCGAACGAGCCGGCGGGACTCGGAAAAGTTCGCGTTTTGCAGGTATTCCCGATGGGCGCGGCTGGGTTCGAACCAGCGACCTCTCGCGTGTGAGGCGAGCGCTCTCCCACTGAGCTACGCGCCCGGGAGCGGGGGCAAGTGTAGACGGGGAGCGGGATCTGGCGGGATCCGCGCAACGCCGGAGCCGGGGGACGGCGGAGCCGCGGAGAGCCGGCGCCGCCTCCACTGCGGATTCGCCGTCAGCCGCCTCGCCGAGCCATGGAATCCATCGACCTCGAGCAAAGCGCGTGCGCCCGCGCGGAAGCCAATCTGATCGTTGTCAGCGTGCGGCCCGGATGACGTCGCCGATGGCATCGATCACGAGCTCCGGATCGTCCTCCTCGACCGCGTGCCCGGTGTGTACGACGCGCAGCTTGGCCCGCGGGCTGAGGGCTAGCCACCCCCGCTGGCGCCGGACGTTGTCCCGCATCGCTCGCCGCTCCGACGCAAACGGCGACTCGGCGATCGCGGCGGCCGAGAACTTGACCGCGATAATCGTCACGGGGATGTCACCGATCCGTTTGCGGGCCGCCCAGGCGTCCTTCTCAACCTGCAGGTAGTCACGCCGCTCGAAGTTCTCGGGATGGTCAGGGTCAGTCGCCTCGACGATCTCTCGCGGTGGGTTCCTAAACGGCGCGCTGGTGTCGACGAAGAGGAGGCCTGCGATCTGGCGCGGATGCGCTGACGCGTATCCCGCCGTGATGTAGCCGCCCCCGGAGGTGCCGACCAACACGTATGGGCCCGGGATCCGGGCGGCCTCCAGCAGCCGTTCGAGGTCGCCCACCAGCTCCCGCAGGCCGCGCGGACCCGGAGCGGGATCGCTCCGTCCAAGGTTGGCGCGGTCGTAGACGCACGTCCGCGTCACCTTCGCGACCGCCGGTTCGGCGAAGGCGTACGAATCGCTGGTGTCCCCGTCGCCTCCCTCCAGGACGACCGTCGGCGAACCGCTCCCAGTGCACCGCACGTAGAGGCCGCGGGCGCCGCCGATTTTCGTGACGCCGTCAAGATGGCGAGACGCGGACCTCTCGACCGAAGGGCCGCCCGCGTCCGCTTCGTCGTTCTCGGCATCTCCGCAGCCCATGACGAGAACGCCGGCAACGGCGATTCCAGCCAGCACGGCCGTGCGAAACATGCGATGCGCCTCGCCTGGAACGGTGGTCATGGTGTCCTCCTTGGGTAGACCCGGCTGGCTAGCGGCGCTACGTGCCCGGATACCGCGCGGCGAGGGGGCCTGATCCTGCGCGGGCAGGGGTCGGGGTCACGCCGGATGCGCTGGCCGGTCAGCGAGCGCAATGCGAGTCGTCACGAACATAAGGGTCCTCCCCGAGGCCAGTTGGGGAAAGGACCCCCGCACGGCGGGAGCCCTGGTCTAAGTCACCCTAACCGGGGACTCCGGCCAGCGCAACACTCCAGCCAGTCGGCGGCTCATCCTTTGTCCTTGGCGGCCGCCAGCGGAACGGCCATGAGGCCGACCCGCGCCCCCGCCGAACGCCTCGGCCGGGCGGACCTGCCGACGTCCGCCGCTCCTCTGCAAGGTGGCGCAGAAGTGTCGACACGACGAATTGGAATCGCGATTGCCTGGACGGGCGCGCCTGCAGCATCTAGGGAGAGTGGTGACTAGCGTCTGAGCCCCCCGCGTCGGCTTGGACAGGCGAGCCGCGCACTACGAGCCGCCATATCAGCGCCACCCCTGCCACGGGGGTCCCGATTCCAAGTAGCCAGAAAGCCAACTCGCCGTCAATCTGATCGACCATCCACCCGAAGTTCATGCCGAAGAACCCGGTGATGAAGGTAAGAGGGAGGAAGATGGTGGCCACCACGGTCAGCCAGTACGAGGTCTCGTTCAGCCTCAGGTCGATCAGCCTTGCCATCGCGTTCGCAGCGGCGTCGATCGCGTCCACCAAGCGATTTACCTGCTCGGCTATGCGGTCGAAGTAGCGTTCGTCGTCCGCCGCGAGGCCCTCGACCCGCTCGAGCTCCACGGCGATCCGCTCGAACACGCCGCGCTCGGCGCCAAGGCGGCGCCTCATTCTTGTCAGCCGCGAGCTCATCGCCCGGAAGGTCGCCATCCGTACCCGACCCGCGCGGAGATTGGTCGACATCACCGCCAGGTCGTCCAACGTCAGCTCGACTTCGTTCAGCGCGTCAAATGCGGTGCCGACCATCGCGTCGAGGACCGCGTAGACAACGTATTGCTCGCTGCGCCCCTCGGGCAGGTAAGGAGCCAACAGCTGGGGCAGCGACACCCGCTCCTCGTGAAGCGTCAGCATGTAGTCACCGCTGACCAGCACGTGGACTTCGACCGGGTCTAGGCGGTACGGCCCCTCATCCGCGATCTGGGCGGACTCGGGGTAACAGCTGACGGCGAAGGCGACGTGTAACCCATCGGCGTAGAACTTGCGGGAGGATCCGAGGTCCTCCCGGAAGCGCAGCAGCGCCTGAAGGGCGGCCTTCGGAACGTCCAGCACGTCGCCAAGATCGTCGGCGGTTGCCGCGCTCAGCGGGGCATCGATCCAGAAGAAGCGCCCGACCCTGCGCAACTCCGCGATCCGGTCTCGCTGGTCGCCGTCGAGCCCCTCGAAGATCTCCGTCATCGGGCTCCGAGACTACGGCGGCCTGAAGACGGCTCCTAAGTGATCGCTGATCCCCGGCCCTCGACTCATTCCGGGGAGACCGCCTACGGCGGCCGCCGTCGTGCTCGGTGGTGCTGCTCGAGCCCGCGCGGCGCTCCGCCGCCCCCGCGGATCCTGAAGAATGACCCCATTGAAGCCCGCTCGTCGCCCGCTCTCCACCACTGCCTCCCCGGATCTCGAGGGCGGGATGGGCCGGTGAGGGCCGCGGCGATCGCTGTCGCTGTCGCCTTTGCCGCTTTGGCTTTGGGGCTGATGGGGCCTGCGGGGGCGCGGGCGGCTGACCGTGCGGAGGTGGGCGCGATGGTCGGGGTGGCGAACGCGTATTTCGGTGCTGGCTGTGGGGCCGGGATCAGGGTGACTTGGGTTGGGCCGGGTGGCCTTGACGGGCCGGATGTGCCGGGTGGTCACGGCATCGGCCGCGGCGCGGGCTGTCGGGTCTGGCTTGACAGCGGCTATTTCGATTCGGCTGCGTGGGGGGAGGCCTGCGCGCTGGTGGTGCACGAGGCGGGCCATGCGCTTGGGTACGGCCACTCCTCGAGCCCGGCGAGTGTGATGCGGTCGCCGGCACCGGCAAGGTTCCGGCCCTGCGAGGCGGCGTCTCCGCGGGCGGCGTTGGAGCGTAGGCTGGTGCGGCTTGGGCGTCGCTGTGTGGCGCGGTCGGCGCGGGCCAACAGGCTCAGCGGCCGGAGGGCCGGGCGGGCCTGGCGTCGCTACTTCGCCTGCACCCGCAAGCAGCGGCAAGTGAGGCAGAGCTACTTCGAAGTGCTCGGACTGACACCGGCCCGCGCGCGCGTCTGAGGCGAGACCGCTCCCCTCGGCGGGCCGCCCGGCAAGGGGCCGGCGCGCTATAACCTGGCCTCGCCCATCCAGCGGCCGCCGCTCGGGATACCGCACTGCTGGTCCACGGAGACGCAGATGAACTCGTCCCCCTTGCGATCTCAAGGCGCTATGCGGAGCGGCCGCCGCGGCGGGCGACGACTGCCTTCTGGTGGAGTTGCAGGGCGATGGACATGAGCGAATGGCTGCAAGCGATGTGATCTCGCGGGACCGGGCGGCGCACATGGACGGCTCCGACCCGCTTGCGGCCTTCCGCGACCGGTTCGTGATCGACGATCCGGAGACGATCTACCTGGACGGGAACTCGCTCGGGCGGCTGCCCGTGGCCACTCGCGAGTGGGTGGCCCTCGTGATGGGGCAGTGGGGCTCCCAGCTGGTCGAGGCCTGGCATCAGTGGATCGACCTGCCCGACCGGGTGGGGGACGAGCTGGCCGTCAGCGCCCTGGGGGCGAGGCCGGGCGAGGTGGTCGTGGCCGACTCGACCAGCGTGAATCTCTACAAGCTCGCCGCGGCCGTGCTTGACGCCGCCGGCGACCGGCGGGCGATCGTGACCGACCGCGAGAACTTCAGTGGCGACCGCTACGTGCTCGATGGGGTGGCTCGGACCCGAGGCGGCGAGCTCCGGCTGATCGACGCCGATCCGGTGGAGGGACCCCAGCCCGAGGACATCGCCCGGGCTCTCGCGCCCGGCGACGTGGCACTCGTCTCGCTCTCGCATGTCGCGTACTACTCGGGGGCGGTCGCCGACGTGGAGACGATCACCCGCGAGTCGGGCGTGCCCGTGCTGTGGGACCTCTCGCACTCGGTCGGGGTCATGCCGATCGAGCTGGAGGAGTGGGGGGTCGAGCTCGCCGTGGGCTGCACCTACAAGTACCTCAACGCGGGCCCCGGATCGCCGGCGTTCCTCTACGTGCGCAGGGAGACACGGGAGCGGCTTCAGAACCCGATACAGGGTTGGTTCGGTCAGAGGAACCAGTTCGACATGGAGGCCCCGTACGACCCGGAGCCGGGCGTCCGCGGCTTCCTCACCGGGACGCCGCCGATCCTCGACCTCACCGCCGTACGGGTGGGGGCGGAGCTGGTGCGCGACGCCGGGATCGCGTCGCTGCACAAGAAGGCCGTGGCGCTCACGGGCCTCATGGTCGACCTCTACGACGAGTGGCTGGCGCCGCTCGGCTTCGAGCTGGCCTCGCCCCGGGACCCGGCCGGGCGCGGGGCGCACGTGACGCTTCATCACGAGGAGGCCTGGCCGATCACCCGGGCGCTGATCGAGCGCGCGCGGGTGATCCCCGATTTCCGCGAGCCGAACTCGATTCGCCTCGGAGCGCCGCCCCTCTACACGCGTGTCGTGGACGTCTGGGATGCCCTCGACCGGCTGCGCGGGCTGGTCGAGCACGGAGAGCACCGCGAGGTGGACGCCACGCGCACGCGGGTGACGTGAACCCGGGTCGCTAGAGCGCCACGATCGCGTCGACCTCCACATCGGCGCCCTTCGGCAGTCCCGCCGCGGCGATTGCCACCCTCGCCGGGGGATCGTCGCCCTCGAAGAACTCGGCGTACACCTCGTTGACCCGAGCGAAGTCGCCCATGTCGGCGAGGTAGACGGTGCAGCGGACAGCCTGGGACAGCGAGGCGCCGGCCGCGGCGCACACCGCGCTCAGGTTCTCGAGGCAGCGCCGGGCCTGGCCGGCCACGTCCTCCTTGACGATCTCGCCGGTCGAGGGGTCGAGCGGGATCTGGCCCGAGCAGAACAACAGGCTGGCCGTTCGGATTGCCTGGCTGTAGGGGCCGATGGCCTCCGGGGCGTCGTCGGTGGACACGGGCGTGCGCAGGGCCATGAAGCTCCTCGAAGGTCGGGTCTGGTGGCGCGGACACTATGCCGCTAACGTTTGGCATGGACCGTGCTAGGCGGGGAGGTAGCGGTGCCCTGTCACCCGCAAGCCGCTCTAGCGGGGCTGAATTCCCTTACGAGGGGTTTCGGCTTTCGGGGTCAGTACGCCGGACAGAGGCGTCGATGGCCGGGTCCCGCGCGGCGAGCGCTCGCGAACCAGGTCAGATCCGGGAGGAAGCAGCCTTAAGCGATACCGCTCGAGCGCCGCGGACCAGCCTGGCCGGAGCCGACGACCGGCGGGCACGCCCGAGCGTCGGCCTCGAGGATGGGTGCACGGTCCATACACTGGTCCGCGCAATGGCTGAGGAGGACAGCCTCGAGGTCGCTCGTCTCCTGGTCGAGCGCTGGAACCGGGGCGACGTCGAGGGGGTGCTGGAGCTCTTCGCGGACGAGGCCTCCATGTACCCCGGCGACGAGTGGCCCGAGCAGACTGTCTCTCACGGCCGAGAGGGGATACGGGCGAACATCGACCAGTGGCGGGCGGTCTGGGCGTCAAGCCGAGTCGAGGCAGACCGGTTCGAGGCCCACGGCGATCGCGTTGTCGCCAGCGGTGAGTGGAGCACGCGTGGCCGCGGCAGCGGGATCGAGGGCCGCATGCCGTTCGTGATTCTGCTCGAGGTCAGGAATGAGAGGATCGCGTGCTTTGAGTGGTTCACCGACCACGACGAGGCCGTCGCCGCCGCGCGCAACGCCTGACCTCGGCGCGCTGAGGGCCGTCGAGCGCCGCGTGCTGTGGCTGGCCACGGCGATCGTGCACCACGCCAATCGCGTGCGCGAGACCAAGAGCGGCGTGAAGGTCGGAGGTCACCAGGCCTCCAGCGCCTCGATGGTCAGCCTGATGGCCGCGCTCTGGTTCTCGGAGCTGCGCGCCGAGGACCGGGTGTCGGTCAAACCGCACGCCTCGCCGGTGCTCCACGCGATCAACTATCTCCTGGGCCATCTGGAGCGGCCCTACCTCGAGACCCTGCGGGCCTTCGGCGGGCTGCAGAGCTACCCCAGCCGGACCAAGGACCCCGACCCCGTGGACTACTCCACCGGCTCGGTGGGAATCGGCGCCACCGCGCCGATCTGGGGCGCGATCGCGCGCCGCTACCTGGAGCACCACCGCTTCGAGTCGCCCCCGATGGGACGTCAGATCGCGTTGCTGGGCGATGCCGAGCTGGACGAGGGCGCGGTCTGGGAGGCGATCGCGGACCCCAGCGTGGCCAAGCTCGGCGAGGTCCTGTGGGTGGTGGACCTCAACCGCCAATCGCTGGACCGGGTGGTGCCCGACATCGCCTTCGGCCGCCTCGCCGGGCTGTTCGAGGCCGCCGGCTGGCAGTGCATCACGGTCAAGTACGGCCGCCGCCTCGAGGCGCTGTTCGACCGGACCGGGGGCCCGGATCTGCGCCGCCGCATCGACGAGATGCCCAACGAGGAGTACCAGCGGCTTCTGCGCGCCGAGCCCGCCGACCTGCGTGAGCGGCTTCCCGGTTCGGACGGGCGCTTGGCCGGCCTGCTGGCGGAGTTGAGCGACGACGAGCTCCGAGCCGCCTTTCGCGATCTCGGCGGCCACGACCTGGGCCGGTTGATCGACGCCTACCGCGCCGTCGAGCAGGATCGCCCCACGGTGATCTTTGCCTACACGATCAAGGGCTGGGCGCTGCCCATCGAGGGCCACCCGGAGAACCACTCGGCCCTTTTGACCGCGGAGCAGTTCGATCAGCTCGCAGACGAACTGGGCGCCGACGCCGGCGATCCCTGGGCCTCCTTCCCGCCCGACAGCCCGGAGGCCGAGCTGTGCGCCGCGACGGCCGCCGCGCTGGCCCGCGAGGAGCCGGAGCCCCGGCGGCCGCCCGCGGTGCCGGCAGCGCTGGGGCGCGAGCATCGCGGCACCGCTTCGACCCAGCAGGCCTTCGGGCGCTTCTTCGTCGACCTCGTGCACGAAGCGCCCGAGGTGGCCGAGCGAGTCGTGACGGTGAGCCCGGACGTCGCGTCGTCCACCAACCTCGGAGGCTGGATCAACAAGGCGGAGATCTGGTGGATGCCGAACCCTGCGCAGCCGGCCGAGCCGGCTGCTTCGGGCCGGGCCGAGCGCCGCGACTGGTTCGCCGACGACTCCCAGACGCTGGTGCACTGGCACGAGTCGCCCGCCGGCCGGCACATCGAGCTGGGCATCGCGGAGACCAACCTCGTCGGCCTGCTGTCCGAGCTGGGTGTGACCTGGAGCCGCTACGGCCAGCCGCTGTTGCCGATCGGGACCATCTACGACCCCTTCGTGGGCCGCGCCCTGGAACCCTGGTCGTTCGGCATCTACGCGGGCGGCCAGTCGATCCTGGTCGGCACCCCGAGCGGGGTGTCGCTCGCGCCCGAGGGCGGGGCGCACCAGTCGATCGTCACACCGTCGATCGGCATCGGCCTGCCCGGATGCACCGCGTGGGAGCCGGCCTTCGGGCAGGACCTGGAATGGACGCTGCTGGAGGCGCTGTCCAGGCTCGGCCGGCCGGGCGGCGAGTCGGCCTACTTCCGCCTTTCCACGCGGCCCCTGGACCAGGCCCTGGCCGGCAACGCCAACCGGCGCGAGCAGGTGCTGGCGGGCGGCTACGTGCTGAGGCCGGGCCGTGGGCGGCCGCGGGTGACGCTCGCCGGGATGGGAGCGGTGATGCCCGAGCTGATCGAGGCCGCCGAGGTGCTCGGGGACGAGACCGAGGTGATCTGCGTGACGAGCGCCGACCTGCTCCTGCGCGCCTTCCGGGCCCGTGCCGGCCTGGCCGATCACGACCCGGCCATTCTGGACGAGCTGCTACCGGGCGAGCGGGCCGCGCCGCTGGTGACGGTGCTGGACGGCGATCCCCACGCCCTGGCCTTCCTGAGCGCCGTGAACGGAGTCCCTCTCACCCCGCTCGGGGTCACGCGTTTCGGCCAGTCGGGCGACCTGCCCGACGTCTATCGCCACCACGAGATCGACGTCGAGACCGTGGTGGGGGCGGCGCTCGACCTGCTCTGAGGGGTTCGGCAGGGGCAGCGCGGGTAAGCGAGTCGCATGGCAAAGGTGAACTCCGACAAGAAGCTCTACGAGCGCATGCGGGCGCACGGGCTGCGCAAGAAGGTCGCGCGCCAGCTCTCCGAGCTGCCGGGCCGCGTGTCCAACGGCAAGAAGGCCCCGAAGCCGATGCGGGAAACCGTCGATCTCTTGGACACGATCACGAAGGAGCTCAAGGGCAAGACCCGCAAGGGCGACCGGAAGGCGGCCGCCCGCAAGGCCGCGCGCACGCGCAAGGCCAAGGCGGACAAGCGGGCGCGCAGCGCGAAGAAGGGGGCCAGGACCAGAGCCGCCTGAGTCGGCTCAGGTGGTGTGCACGATCAGCACGCTGCAGGGCGCGTGGTGGGAGACCTTGTCCGGAACGCTGCCCAGCAGGAAGCGCCGCGCCCCGGTGAGTCCCTTGTTGCCCACAACGATGAGGTCGGCGCCCAGCTCCTCGGCCAGCTCGATGATGGCGTCGGCCGGATCGCCCTTGCGGGCGTGAGGCTGCGCCTCCACCCCGCGCAGGCGCAGCACTGCGCAGGCGTCGTCAAGCACCGTATCGGCCCAGGAGTCCTGCGCCAGCTGCCACTGGCTGCTCTCCGGGTCGACCGTTCTGCCGGTGGCCACGCGGGCGCGCAGCGGCTGGTAGGCGGTCATCACGTGGACTTTCGCGCCCGTGCCGGCCGCGAGATCGGCGGCCTGTGAGACGGCCTCTCCGGCGGTCTCGGATCCGTCCGTAGCGACGAGCATCGACTCGATCATCGCGACCCGGCGGCAACCCTATCCGTGCCTTCGCCCGCTGTGAAGGGCTGCAGTTCGCCGTGGTGTCCGCGGCGTCCGGCGCCCCACTAGAGTGGAGCGACCGATGCTCTCGCTCTACCGTCGCCACCGCCCGCGCACCTTCGACGAGGTGGTCGGCCAGGAGCACATCGTCCGCACGCTGCGGAACGCGATCGAGCTGGACAAGGTCCACCACGCCTACCTGTTCGTGGGCTCCCGGGGCACGGGAAAGACCTCGATGGCCAAGCTCCTGGCCTGCGCCCTGAACGCCGAGGGTGAGGCCACGCCGGACTTCGACCCCGAGTCTTCGTCGGCCCGGGCGATCCTGGCGGGCACCTCGCTCGACGTGGTGGAGATGGACGCCGCGTCCAACAACTCGGTGGACGACATCCGGGAGCTGCGTGAGAACGTTGCCCTGGCGCCGATGCAGGGGCGCAGGCGCATCTACATCCTCGACGAGGCGCACATGCTGTCCACCGCGGCCTGGAACGCGTTCCTGAAGACGCTGGAGGAGCCGCCGAGCCACGTGGTGTTCGTCCTTGCGACCACGGAGGCGCACAAGGTTCCGCCGACGATCGTCGACCGCTGTCACCGCTTCGACTTCCAGCGGCCCTCGCTGGAGCAGATCGCGGGCGTGCTGCGCCGGGTGGCGGCCCAGGAGCAGATCGAGATACCCGATCCCGCCGTGGGCATGCTGGCCCGCGCCGCCACCGGCAGCTTCCGCGACGCGCTGGGCACGCTCGAGCAGCTCGTCACCTACGGTGGGCGCGAGATCAAGCTCGCCGACGTGCTCGACATCCTCGGGGTGGCGGACGCAGAGCTGGTGCTGGACACCACCGATGCGCTGGCGGGGCGCGATCCCAAGGCGGCACTGCTCGCCGTGCAGCGGCTGTCCGACTCGGGACGCGACTTCACCCAGTTCATGCGCGACCTCAGCGCGCACCTGCGGCACCTGTTCGTGGTCCAGACGCTGGGCGAAGTGCCCGACTCATTCTCGGTCACCGCCGAGCACACCGACCGCCTCGCCACACAGGCCGAGCGCTTCTCCCAGGGCGAGATCCTGCGCGCCATCGACCTGCTCGCCGCGGCCGTCGCGGCGGTCAAGGACGGCTCCGAGCCGCGCATCCAGCTGGAGATGGCGCTGTTGAAGGCCACCCAGCCTCAGGCCGATCTTTCGCTGCAGGCACTCATGTTCCGGATCGAGCAGCTCGAGCAGCGGGTCGGCGCGCCGTCCGGCGGGACGGCGCCGGCCACCAGCGAGGCGCCCGCACTCCCCCGCTCCGCCGCCCGGGAGCGGACGGCGGGCGGCCCGGCGGCCGCAGCGGTCGCCGCCGATCCCGAGCAGGCGCCCGAGGAGGACCTGAGCCCCCGCGAGGCCCTCGACCTGGAGCGGGTCGAGGCCATCTGGCCGGCGGTGGCCGAAGCGGTGGCGGAGGAGAACGGCATGCTCGGAGCGGCGCTGGCAGCCGCCCGGCCGCTGGCCGTTGAGGCGGACCGGGTGACGGTCGCCTTCCCGCCCGACGCCGCCTTCGTCAAGAAGAAGGCCGAGTCGAACCGGGAGCTGATCCAGCGGGCGCTGCGCGGCCTGACCGGGCGGCCGGCCGGGCTGGCCTTCGAGCTCAGCGATGCCGCCGCCGCCGTCGGCCCGGCCGCGCTGGGTGAGGAGGAGCTGATCGAGCGGCTGCGGGCGGAGTTCGCCGCCGAGGAGATCTTCGAAGACGAGGAGCAGTGATGGCCAAGCAGCCCAACATGAACCAGATGATGCGTCAGGTCCAGCAGATGCAGGCCGACATGATGAAGGCCCAGGAGGAGCTGAAGAGCGAGGTCGTGGAGGCCAGCGCCGGAGGCGGAATGGTCACCGTGAAGATCACCGGCGACCTGGAGCTTCGGGAGCTCACGATCGACCCGGAGGCGGTCGACCCCGAGGACGTGGACATGCTGCAGGACATGGTCCAGGCCGCGGTGAACGAGGCGATTCGCTCGGCTCAGGAGCTGGCCGCAAGCAAGATGGGCGCGGCCACGGGCGGCCTGGGCGGCCCGGGAGGACTGGGCGGGCTCGGTCTGCCGGGCCTCTAAGTTCCGGCTCGGCCCCGGCGACCCCTCGACCGCGAGCGCATCCAGGCAGCCAACGACGCCGCCGTCTTCGCCGCGGACGCTGTCCTGATCGACACCGGCCTGGTCGTCCGCGACGTCAACTTCTGGGACGTGCCCGGCCTGCTCGGACAGCTCTCCTGACCCCGGCCGGCCCGACCGAGGCCGGAGCTACGCTTGACCGCCCTCGTGTTCGCCGCCCCCGTCAACCGCCTGATCACCGAGCTCGCGCGCCTGCCCGGCATCGGCCAGCGCACCGCCCAGCGGCTGGCGTTCCACCTGCTCAGCGTGTCCGACGAGGAGGCGCTTGCGCTGGCCGACGCCCTGCGGGAGGTCAAGGAAACGGTCGGGCAGTGTGAGGTGTGCTTCAACCTGGCCACCGAGGGGCGCTGCCGCATCTGTCTGGACGAGCGCCGTGAGCAGGCCACCATCTGCGTGGTCGAGCAACCCAGCGACGTGATCCCGGTCGAGCGCTCCGGCGAGTTCAGCGGCCGCTACCACGTTCTGGGCGGAGCGCTGTCGCCGATCGACGGCGTGGATCCCGAGGACCTCCACATCGATGAGCTGCTGGGCCGGGTGGAGAACGGCGCCGGCGTGCGCGAGGTGGTGATCGCCACCAATGCGACGACCACCGGTGAGGCCACAGCCCTCTACCTGGCCGACGCCGTGCGCGAGCGGGCGCCCGAGGTGACCGTGACCCGCCTGGCCAGCGGCCTGCCGGTGGGCGCCGATCTCGAATACGCGGACGAGATCACGCTGGGCCGGGCGCTGCGCGGGCGCCAGGCGCTGTAGGCGGGCGTACGATCTTCACATGGCCGCTCGGCTGGTGCGCGCCGCCTGCCCGCACGATTGTCCCGATACCTGCGCGATGCACGTGACCGTCGAGGACGGTCGCGCCACCAAGGTCGCCGGCGATCCGGAGCATCCGATCACCGCCGGCTTCCTCTGCGGCAAGGTCTCCAACTACCTCGACCGGGTGTACGCGGAGGACCGCCTGCTGCATCCGCTGGTGCGGGAGGGCGCGGTCCTGCGCCGGGCCTCGTGGGACGAGGCCCTCGACCTCGTCGCCGGAGCGGCTGCTGCGGGCGCGGGACGAGTTCGGGGGTGAGTCGATCCTTCCCTATTCCTACGCGGGCACCCAGGGCTTGATCCAGCGAAACACGATGAGCGCCAGGGTGATGAACGCTCTTGGGGCGTCCGCCCTCGAGCGGACGATCTGCGCGACGGCCGGCATCAAGGGGGTGTATGCGGCGCAGGGAGTCTCGCCCGAGGTCGACCCCGAGGAGTGGCCGTACGCGCGCTACCTCCTGGTCTGGGGCTGGAACCCGATGTCCACGGCGCCCCACCTGTGGCGCAAGCTGCTCGAGGCCCGCAAGGCCGGAGCCAGACTCGTGGTGGTGGACCCGTTCCGCAGCCGCACCGCCCGGGTGGCCGACGAGCACCTGCGGCCGCTGCCCGGCACCGACGCCGCGCTGGGCATCGGGATGATGCGCGCCGTCGTCGATGCCGGCCTGCACGACGAGGACTGGTGCCGCGCGCACGCCGACGGCTATGACGAGCTGCTGGCGGCGCTCGCGGAGCACCCGGTCGAGCGCTGCGCCGAGATCAGCGGGGTCGAGGCCGAGACGATCGCCCGAGTGGGGCGCGATTTCGCCGCTACCCGGCCTGCGCTGCTACGGCTGGGGGTGGGCGCGCAACGTCACCTCGGGGCTCCCGCCGCGTATTCGACGCTGGCCTCCCTTGCGGCGCTCACGGGCGCCTGGCGCGACCGCGGCGGCGGCTGCTCCTACATCCCCACCGCCACCGCCGACGCGGTGAGCTCCCGCCCCCTGGAGCGGGTGGACCTCCGGCCGGGGCCGGTGCGGACGATCAACATGTCGCAGCTCGGGGACGCGCTCACGCGCGCGGAGCCGCCGGTCAAGGCGCTCGTATGCTGGAACTCCAACCCCGCGGCCGTCGCTCCAGATCAGGAGCGGGTGCTGGAGGGTCTGCGGCGCGAGGACCTGTTTACGGTCGTGATCGAGCAGTTCATGACCGACACCGCGGCGGAGGCGGACGTGATCCTGCCCGCGACCACGCAGCTCGAGCACCTGGACGTGATCTTCTCCTGGGGCCATCACTACCTGACCTGGAGCGAGCCCGCGATCGCGCCGCTCGGCGAGGCCAAGCCGAACACCGAGATCTTCCGGTTGCTCGCGGCTCGGCTGGGCCTGGACGATCCCTGCTTCAGCGACAGCGACCCGGAGCTCGCCGAGCAACTGCTCGCGGGCTTCGAGGAGAACGGCCTGCGCGAGCGCGGCTGGCAGAAGATCGATCTCGGCCAGGGTCCTCTGCCGCACGCCGATGGCGGGTTCGGCACGGCGAGCGGACGGTTCGCTCTGCATGCCGAGTACACGCCGCCCGGCGAGGTGGCGGATGCCGACCTCGCGGCTCGCTTTCCGCTGGCGCTGATCACGCCCAAGACCCACCTCTTCCTCAACTCGACCTTTGCCAACCAGCGCCGCCAGCACTCGGCCCAGCCGAGCCCCGAGCTCGTGGTGCACCCGGCCGACGCCGAGGCACGCGGCATCGAGGACGGCGCGCAGGCGCGGGTGTTCAACGGCCGCGGCAGCTTTGTCTGCACCGCCCGCGTGTCCGACGACGCGCGTCGCGGCGTGCTGGTCGCGCCGATGGGCTGGTGGAACAGCGACTACGCCGGCGGGCGCAGCGCCCAGGCAACCACCTCCCAGGTGCTCACCGAGGCCGGCCGTGCGCCGGTCTTCAACGACAACCGCGTGGAGCTCGAGCCGGGCTAGGTGCTCTGCCCCACCCCTCCAGGGCTGGGTAGAGAGGGGTTGGTCACGAAACGTCGCCTGGTGCGACGGAACGCAACCAACCCCGTCCAGGTGGGCCGGCTCCGGTGCCCCGCCGCCCTCGTTCGGGCCGGGCGATCCCTGCCCGGACCAGCCCTTATCGTTCAGCGCCATGCCGGCCCTCGGCGCCCAGACGGTGGTGATGAAGTTCGGCGGCACCTCGGTGGCCGATGCCGAGCGCATCACGCGGGCCGCCCGCAGGATCGTCGACAGCGCCAAGCAGGGCAACGCGGTGGTGGCTGTCCTGTCGGCGCGCGGCAAGCACACCGACGAGCTCGTCTCGATGGCCTACGAGGTGTCCCAGCGGCCCCATCCGCGCGAGATGGACATGCTGCTCTCCACCGGGGAGCGAGTGTCCTGCGCGCTGGCGGCGATGGTGATCAACGACCTCGGCCGGGAGGCCATCTCGCTGACCGGCTCGCAGGCCGGCATCGTCACCGACAGCGGCCACACGAAGGCGCGCATCCTCGAGGTCAAGGCCCATCGCATTCGCGCGGCGCTCGACGAGGGCAGGATCGTGCTGGTCGCGGGTTTCCAGGGTGTGTCGCAGAGCTCGCTTGACGTCACAACGCTCGGACGCGGTGGCTCGGACACCACCGCGGTGGCCCTGGCCGCTGCCCTCGGCGCCGAGGTCTGCGAGATCTACACCGACGTGGCCGGGGTGTTCAGCGCCGACCCGCGGATCGTTCCGAACGCCCGCAAGCTGCCGGTCGTCACCTTCGAGGAGATGCTGGAGATGGCGGCGAGTGGAGCGGGTGTGCTGCAGCTGCGCTCGGTCGAGTACGCCCGCAACCACGGTGTCACCATTCACTGCCGATCGAGCTTCGAGGACGGACCCGGTACCGTCGTCGTGGACGAGACGCAGACCGTGGAACGACCCCTAGTCACAGCCGTCACCCACTCGACCGCGGAGGCGCGGATCACCCTCACTGGGCTGCCCGACCGGCCCGGAATCGCGGCCGGAGTACTGGGAGCGCTGGCGGGCGCGAACGTGAACGTGGACATGATCATCCAGAACGAGCCCCAGACCGAAGGGCATCGCGCCGACATGTCCTTCACCGTCCCGCGCGAGGACCTGGCCGCGGCCCGCGATGCGCTGTTGGCCCAGCAGGAGGCGCTCGGCTTCGGCGAGGTCCAGACCGACGAGCGCATGGGCAAGGTTTCCGTCGTCGGAGCGGGAATGAAGAGCCATCCCGGCGTCGCGCACACCACCTTCCGCGCCCTCGGCGACGCCGGGGTGAACATCGAGATGATCTCCACCTCGCCCATCAAGATCTCCTGCGTCGTGCGCGAGGAGGCCGTCGAGACCGCGGTGCGGGAGCTGCACACGGCGTTCGGGCTCGGCGCCGACTCGGTCATCACAGAGGACGTGACGGGCGTGCACCGCCCGAAGGTGGCCTGAGCATG
Organism: uncultured Thermoleophilaceae bacterium; assembly: GCA_963821275.1. GTDB lineage: Bacteria > Actinomycetota > Thermoleophilia > Solirubrobacterales > Thermoleophilaceae > JACVRW01. The sequence goes on along the minus strand of CAWGDF010000001.1, from coordinate 129,743 downwards.
CGGGTCGCCGTGGTGGGCGCCACCGGGGCCGTGGGCTCCACGATGCTCGGCGTGATGCGCGAGCGCAGCTTCAACGCGGACGAGGTGGTCCCCTTCGCCTCCGAGCGCTCGGCGGGCCGCACGATCGACTGGGGCGAGACCGACCTGACGGTGCAGCCCCCTGGCCGACGAGACGATCCAGGGGTTCGACCTGGCCCTGTTCTCGGCCGGTTCGGGCGTCAGCGCGGAATGGGCGCCGCGGTTCGCCGAGGCCGGCGCCGTGGTGGTGGACAACTCGTCGCAGTGGCGGATGCACGAGGAGGTGCCACTCGTGGTGTCCGAGGTCAACCCGGAGGCCCTCGACGGGCACCGCGGGATCGTGGCCAACCCCAACTGCACCACGATGCAGACCGTGGTCGTCCTCGGCCCGATCCTTCGCCAGGCGGGGATCGAGCGCGTGGTGATGTCGAGCTATCAGGCGGTGTCCGGGACCGGCCAGCGGGCGGTCGAGGAGCTGCACACCCAGGCGGAGGCTGTGATCGAGGCCAAGGAGCTGCCGGCGCCGGCGGTCTACCCGCACCAGATCGCTTTCAACGTGCTGCCCCAGGTCGAGACCTTCAAGGACGGCGACGACTACACGACCGAAGAGCGCAAGTGCATGCGCGAGACGCGCAAGATCCTGGGGCGCGACGACGTGGGCGTGTCGGCCACCTGCGCTCGTGTGCCGGTCTTCACCGGCCACTCGGTGTCGGCCAACGTGCAGACGCGCGAGCCGCTGTCGCCGCAGGAGGGCCGCGACCTGCTGGCCGCTGCGCCCGGCGTGGTCGTGATCGACGATCCGGCCAACGGCCTCTACCCGACCGCCCTGGACGCGGCGGGCCGCGACGAAGTGCTGGTGGGCCGCATTCGCCGGGACCCGTCGCACGAGCGCTGCCTCAACCTGTGGATCGTGGGCAACAATCTGCGCAAGGGCGCCGCCACCAACGCCGTTCAGGTGGCCGAGCTGCTCAACGTCCGCGGCCTGCTGGGCTCGGCTCGGGCGGCCTGATCCTGGTCTAGGCCGCCGCGGCGGCTGCGGCCACCTTGCGCTGCAGGTCGCGCGTGGAGACGACGTGCTTGCCCATGCCGAGCTCCTTCGGCTCGAGGCCGAGCGCCAGCCCGACCATCTGGGGCAGGTGGAGCACCGGGATGCCGAGATCGCGCTCGACGAACCCGGCCGCCGCGGGCTGCTGCATGTCGAGGTTCAGGTGGCACAGGGGGCAGGGCGTGACGAGGCAGTCGGCGCCGGCGTCGATGGCGTCGGCCAGGTGGCGACCCGCCTGGCGGAGCGAGGTCACGCGGTTCATCGTGATCACCGGGAAGCCGCAGCACTTGCGGGCCCCGGCGTAATCGACGGCCTCGGCTCCGAGCGCCTCGATCAGCATGTCGAGGTACATGTCGCGCTCGGGGTGTTCGTCGAACCCGAGCCGCTTGGTGGGCCGGACGATGTAGCAGCCGTAGAAGGGGGCGATCCTCAGGCCCTCCAGCGGCCGCTGAACCCGCTCATGCAGGGCGTCGAGCCCGATCTCCTCGACCAGCACCCAGAGGAAGTTCTTGTTCCACCACCCGCCGCCCTGCTCGTAGGAGAGCCCCTCGGGAGCGAGGTGGGAGTTCACCTCGGAGCGGTAGTTGCCGGAGGCGTCCAGCCGTTCCTGACACTCCGACTGAGCGCCCTGGCAGGTCGAGCAGATGTTCATCATGCCCGCGGCGCCCTCAACCGCCTGGGCCATGGCGAACGTGCGCGCGTTCAGAGCGTCGACCAGCTCCTGGTTGTGCTCGGCGATCACGCCGGCGCCGCAGCAGTTCGCGCGGTCGAGCTCGACCAGGTCGAGGTCGAGCAGCGGCGCGACCTTCGCCATCGAGCCGTGCAGCTCCGGGGTGAAGCCGCGCGACACACAACCGGGCCAGTAGGCGAGCTTCATGTCTCCCCCGCATCCTCGGCGAAGGCGCCCTCCTCCTCGCCGGCCATCTCGCCCACGATGTAGAGGTTCAGCTCTACGCGCTCGTCGTGCGACTCGATCTCGTTGTAGATCCGCCGCACCTGCTTCTGATCGGGCAGCTTGGGGTGCAGCAGCGCCTTCTTCGGCGAGACCTTTCCGGACCGCAGACCCCGGATCGCGGTGGGAAGCTCCGCGGTCATCTGCTTGGCCCCGGAGGGGCGCAGCTGGCCCTTGACCAGCGAGCCGTCGCCGAACGAACGTGGCAGCAGCTGAGCCTCGAACAGGGTGCCCCAGCGCTCGACGATGTCGACGAAGGCCTTCTCGTGGCCGTAGCCGTTGTTGGAGTCCTTGATCTCGAAGTCGTCGGTGGCCCGGCGCCGCAGACGCATGATCTGGTTCATGGGGGCGACGTCCTTGGGGCAGACCTCCACGCACGCGAAGCAGTGGGTGCAGTCGTAGATCCCGTGCGGATCCTCGGCCAGATCCTTGAGCCGCGCCTCGTGCTCCCCGTCGCGCGGATCGCCCACGAAGCGGTAGGCCTTGGCCAGGGCCGCGGGGCCCACGAACGCCGGGTCGACCTCCATCGACAGGCAGGCGGACACGCAGACGCCGCAGTGGATGCAGGCCATGGCCTGAGTCACGTCGAGCATCGCCTCGGCGGGGACGATGTACTCCTGACCCTGGGGCGGCTCCTCCGCCGGCAGCAACCAGGGCACCACCCGCTGGACCTTCTTCCAGTGCACCGCCTCCATGTCGGTGACGAGGTCCTTGATCACGGGCATGTTGCCCATGGGCTCCACCGTGATCGCGCCGTCCCGGGCGGCCTCGGCGGCGTCGCCGATGCGGGTGTTGCAGGCCAGCGCCGACTTGCCGTTGATGCGCACCCCGCACGAGCCGCAGATGGCGGCCCGGCAGGAGCAGCGGATGGCCAGCGAAGCATCCTCCCGATCCTTGACCTGCAGGATGCCGTCCAGCACCGAGCGCTCCGGCGGCAGCTCGGTCTGGTAGTCGGCCCAGTAGGCGGCCTCCCCCGACTCCGGGTCGTAGCGGCGGATCTTCAGCGCGAACTCGGCCATCAGTACGCCCTCTCCTGAGGTTCCCACTGGGTCATCGTGACCTCCGAGTACGAGATGTCGGGCGCCTCGTCGCCGTTGGCCTTGACCATGAGGTGCTTCAGCCACTCGTCGTCGTTGCGCTCGGGGAAATCGGTGCGGTACTGGGCACCGCGGCTCTCCTTGCGCTCGATCGCCGACAGCACGATGGCCTCGGCGTTGTCGAGCATGAACCGGAGCTCGAGCGCTCCGAGCACGTCCTGGTTGAAGATCGTGCCTTTGTCGTCGATCGCGACGTCGGTCGCCTCCTCCTTGAGCCGCTGGACGACCTCGAGCGCGGTGCGCAGACCGTCCTCGTCGCGAAAGACGGCGACGTACTTGTCCATCGTCTGGCCCAGCTCGGCCTTGAGCTCCGACACGCGCCGCTTGCTGCTGGCGTGGGTCATCACGGCGTTGATCATCCGTGCCTCGTCGTCGAGCCGGGAGCGCGCCGGCTCCGCCATCGGCGCAGCACGCACCTGGCGGGCGGCGTGGGCGCCAGAGCGGCGGCCGAAGACGAGCGTGTCCAGCAGCGAGTTCGCACCCAGGCGGTTGCCGCCGTGGACGGAGACGCACGCGCACTCCCCCGCGGCGTAGAGGCCAGGGATCGAGGTCTGCCCATGGATATCGGTCTTGACCCCGCCCATCACGTAGTGGTTGCCCGGCTTGATGTGAATCGGCTCGCGCGTGATGTCCACGCCGGCGAAGTCCCGGCCCACGTTCACGATCTCGCGCAGCGCCTCGTGGATGCGCTTGCGGGGCACCTTCGTGATATCGAGCGCGACCGTGCCGTCCTCGAACCCGCGGCCCTCGTTGATCTCGGTCTGCTCGGCGCGCGACACGACGTCGCGGGAAGCGAGCTCCATCTTGTTCGGGGCGTACTTCTCCATGAAGCGCTCGCCCTCGGCGTTGTAGAGCTGCGCCCCCTCGCCGCGGGCGCCCTCGGTGATCAGCAGCCCCAGCCCGGCCAGCGTCGTGGGGTGGTACTGGATCATCTCCATGTCCATCAGGGGGACGCCGATTCGGTAGGCCATGGCGATCCCGTCCCCGGTGCAGATCAGGGCATTCGTCGTCGGGTCGTAGATCTGGCCGTTGCCGCCGGTGGCGAGGATCACGGACTTCGCCGCGAACAGCTCCATCGCGCCGTCGCGGATGTTGCGGGTCACGGCCCCGGCGATGCGACCCTCGTCGTCCTGCACGAGCCCAGTCGTGAACCACTCCTCATAGCGGTAGACCTCGTCGTGCCTCATGAGCTGCTCGTACAGCACGTGGAGGATCGCCTGACCGGTGATGTCGGCCACGTAGTAGGTGCGGGCCGCGGACGCGCCGCCGAAGGCCCGCTTCCCCAGACGGCCCTCCTCGTTGCGGTGGAACGTCACGCCGAGGTGCTCGAGGGTGAGCAGCTCCTCGGGCGCCTCACGGCACATGATCTCGATGGCGTCCTGGTCGCCCAGGTAGTCGGAGCCCTTAACCGTGTCGAAGGCGTGCGACTCCCAGGAGTCCTCGGGGTCGAGCGCGGCGTTGATGCCGCCCTGGGCGGCGTTGGAATGCGAGCGCACCGGATGGACCTTGCTGATGATGCCCACCGAGGCGCCCTCCTCGGCGGCGGCGAGGGCCGCGCGCTGGCCGGCGAGGCCGGCTCCTATGACGAGAACGTCGTGCTGGGGCATCGAGCGAGACCGATTTCGATTCTATGGAAAGTACGGACGCTGGCCCGTGCCAGGAGCAGGGCGGGCCCGCCGGCTGCGATCAGGTCTCCGTCCAGGCAATGTCGTCCGGCAGCTCGCCCGTCGCGAAGAAGCTCGCCATGGCGGCCCGCGCCCGCGCGGCGGGGACGGCCGACTCGGGCCCGAACCCGCTCCAGGTCCCCTGGTAGTAGAAGACGAGCTCCTCGGCGCCGTCTCCGTTGCCGGCGCTCACGTAGTAGGGCGGCTCCCCGTCGGCCCGGTTGAACGAGGCGACGCTTTCGTCCCGCCCCACCCCGATCCCGAGCGTCCCGGCGCTGGGCTCGACGAGCTCGACGATGAACGGATCGCCGTCGCGGCCGCGTCGCTCGAGGCGGTCGAGCTCCCTCTCCAGCTCCTCCGTCGAGCTGACGGCGGTCCGCTCCACCGACGGGTTCTCCGCGCCGCCTGCGGGTCCGTAGACGAGCTCGAATGGCATGGTCAGCCAGTCCCGGTGAAGGTGTAGACGCGCCCGGTGGAGCCGACCACCCTCAGCTCGTAGCCCGCCGGGAGGGCGCGGGGGATCATCCGCATGCAGGTGCCCGCGCAGGGGGCCGCCTGGTTGATGTAGACGGTGGCCCTCGGAATATTGCGCTGGACCATCTCCGCGACCGCGTGACCCTCGACGTGGGTCCGGAAGTAGGCGTCGAAGCCCCGGGACCCGCGCGGCATCGAAGCGGCGGGCCCGGCGCGGCCGCTGACGCGAGCCACCTCCTCGAATCCGAAGTCGACGATGCCGTGGGTCCTGCCGCCGGTGTAGGCGGGGAGCCGGGTGGCGGGCGATTGCAGGACACCCCGGCGCGACGAGGGTGTTCTTGAGGCTCAGCGGGATCCGGGTGCTGACACTGGTGAGCGCCCGGCCGACGGACGGGAGCGCCTTGGCCCCCGAAGCCCAGCGCGCCAGCCGGCCGAGTGCGCTGCCGACCCCGTTCTCGAGGATCTCGATCGGCTCGAGCTCGCCTTCTTCGTTGAGCGTGAGGCCGGCGACCGAACATCCGAAGACGACCCCCTGCCAGCCGCTGGGGCAGGCCTCGTCGAGTACCTCGTCCTCGAGGTCGCGCCACTCGTCCTCGGTCATCCCAACCCGCGTCCACGGCTCGAAGTAGTTCTCGTCGGTCTGCGGGGCGACCTCGACCGGCTCCTCGACCGTCACCTCGGGAGGCAGGGGTTCCGTCGGGTCGCCGATCCCGGGGGCGAGCGCGAGGTGCTCGAAGGGCTTGGGGTCGACGGGCGGTGTGGGGGCGAGCGCCTGGTGCTCGAAGGGCTTGGGGTCGACGGGCGGTGTGGGGGCGAGCGCCTGGTGCTCGAAGGGCTTGGGGTCGACGGGCGGTGTGGGGGCGAGCGCCTGGTGCTCAAGGGGCTTGGGGTCGACGGGCGGTGTGGGGGCGAGCGCCTGGTGCTCAAGGGGCTTGGGGTCGACGGGCGGTGTGGGCGCGAGTCCCAGGTGCTCGCCGGGCTTCGGGTCCGCTGGCGGCGTCGGGGCGAGTCCAAGGTGCTCGTGCGGCTTTGGGTCGGGCGCCGGCGCTTCGGGCTTAGGCGCCGGGGTGGGCTCGACCGACTGGAGCGCCTGGTGCTCGAACGGCTTCGGGTCACGCGGAGGCGGCGCCGGCTCGGGCTCGGGCGCCGGCCGGAGCGCCTGGTGCTCGAAGGGCTTGGGGTCGCGCGGCGGAGGCGGCGGCGGCTCAGAGGGCGTGGGCGCCGGGGTGGGCTCGATCGACTGAAGCGCCTGGTGCTCGAAGGGCTTGGGGTCGCGCGGAGGCGGCGCCGGCTCGGGCTCGGGCCGGAGGGCCTGGTGCTCGAAAGGCTTGGGGTCACGCGGGGGCGGCGCCGGCTCAGGCTGCGGCGCCGGGGTGGGCTCGACCGACTGAAGGGCCTGGTGCTCAAAAGGCTTGGGGTCGCGCGGCGGAGGCGCCGGCTGAGGCTCGGGCGCCGGGGCGGGCTCGTCCGACTCAAGGGCCTGGTGCTCGAACGGCTTCGGATCGGGCGGGGGAGGCGGTGGCTCGGGCTGGACCGGGGCAGGAGGAGCGGCCTGGGGGACCGGGGCGAGGCCCTGATGCTCGCTCGGCTTCGGGTCGGGTGCCGGTGCGGCGCCGCCACCGCCGCCGCAGGCGCAGGCCGCCGGCATCGCGTCCGCGGGCGCGGCGAAGGGCAGGACGATGGCCGCACCCCCGAGCGCCGCGACGGCGCCCGCCTTGCGTACGTCCTGCCTCTCCCGAACGCGACTCAAGCCCAAAGTCTCTTCCCGGTTACCAGGGTCTCTCAAACACGCTAGGGCCTCAGATCGCGGGACTCGCGGCGCGCAGCGCCCGGCGCACCGCGTCCAGGGTCACGACGCCGCGCAGAACGCCCTCTCCGTCGACGGCCATGATCGCGCCCAGCCGCGCCAGGCCCTCCCGACCCAGCAGCGCCTCGAGCGGCTCCTCGAGCCGCACACGCAGGCCGCTGTCGCCGTCGTCGCGGGCCATCACGGAGGCGACGGCGCGGCCGGACCGCTCGCTCTCGGGTACGCCCTGCACCGCCTCGCGCGCGAGTAGGCCCACCAGCCGCCCGGCGCGGTCCACCACCGGGAACCAGCTCCAGCCATAGCGGAGGAAGAAGTCCCGCTCCGCGCCGGCCAGGTCCAGGCTCTCGGGGACGGCCACGGGCTCGGCGTCCATCACGTCGGCCACCCGAAGATGCTCGATCCGGCCGGCGAAGCGGGCCTGAGCCTCGGCCGAGCGGGCGGCGGAGGCAAGGAAGAACCCGATGAAGGCGAGCCATACGCCGAAGAGCCAGTCCCAACCAAGGAACAGCATCGCGAGCCCCACGCCGACCATCAGCCAGCCCACCCCGCGGCCCAGCCGCGCCGCCAGCCGGGTCGCCCGGTTGCGGTCGCCGGTGCGCCACCAGACGATGGCGCGGGCGATCCGTCCGCCGTCGAGGGGAAAGCCCGGGATGAGGTTGAAGATCAGCACCAGCAGGTTGATCGACATCAGGTAGCCGAGCACCGCCGTGGTGGCACCGGCCACGCCGCCCTCGAAGGCGGAGCTCTCCAGCAGCTGGTCGGAGCTCGAGACCGCGAGCCCGAGCACGAAGCACAGGACGACAATCCCGAGCGTGACGAGCGGCCCGGCGATCGCCACCCGGAACTCCACTCCGGGCGAGTCGGTGTCGCGGCCGAGCTTGGCCACCCCGCCGAAGAGCCAGAGGTCGATGCCTTCGATCGGAATGCCGTTGCGGATGGCCACGAGCGCGTGGCCGAGTTCATGGAGAAGTATCGACAGGAAGAAAAGCAGCGCGCTGACCGTGGCCAGGAGGAACGCGTTGGAGCCGGGAGCCACGTCGCCGTAGTAGTCCGTGAGCGAGAAGATGATCAGGAAGAGGACGACGAACCAGCTGACGTCCACGCCGATCCGGATTCCGAACACGCGCGCGAGCTGAATCGATCCGCCGCCGAACATGGCCCCGTGGATGGTGGCAGGTTGCCCCCGGCCTCGACCACACGCTGCTAGTAATCCGGCCCGCACCAAAGGGACAGAGAACGAAAGGACGATCTTGACTCACCGCGTGACCTTCATTCCCGGCGACGGCACCGGGCCCGAGCTCGCGGAGGCGACCAGGCGCGTGCTGGAGGCCACCGGGGTCGAGTTCGAGTGGGACTTCAAGGACGCCGGCATCGACGTCTACGAGGAGGAAGGCAACCCGCTCCCGGAGCGGACCCTCGACTCCATCCGCGAGCGCGGCATCGCCATCAAGGGGCCCACGACTACGCCTGTCGGGTCCGGACACCGCTCCATCAACGTCGCGCTGCGCAAGGAGTTCGACCTCTACTCGTGCATCCGGCCGTGCAAGGCCTACGAGGGAGTTCGCACCCGCTTTCCGGAGACCGACCTTGTAGTCGTGCGCGAGAACACCGAGGACCTGTACGCCGGGATCGAGTTCGAGCGCGGCTCGCAGGAGGTCCGGAGGCTGCGCGAGTTCTTGGCCGACGAGCTCGATTCGCCCATTCGTGATGACGCGGGGATCTCGATCAAGCCGATCTCCGTCTTCGGCTCGGAGCGAATCGTCGAATCGGCGTTCCAGTACGCGGAGGAGTACGGGCGGCGCAAGGTGACCGCCGCCCACAAGGCGAACATCATGAAGTACTCGGACGGGCTGTTTCTGGAGGTCGCCCGGGAGGTGGCCACTCGCCATCCGGACATCGAGTTCGAGGACCGGATCATCGACAACCTCTGCAATCAGCTGGTGTCGCGACCGGAGGAGTACGACGTGATCGTGCTGCCCAACCTCTACGGCGACATCGTCTCCGACCTCGGCGCCGGCCTGATCGGTGGGCTGGGGCTCGCACCGGGAGCCAACATCGGCACCGAGGGCGCGATCTTCGAGGCCACCCACGGCTCGGCGCCCAAGTACAAGGGCCAGAACAAGGTGAACCCCACGGCCCTGATGCTCTCCGGCGTCCTCCTGCTCCGGCATCTCGACCAGAAGGAGGAAGCGGACAAGCTGGAGGAGGCCATCGCAGCAGTGATCGCCAAGGGCGACAAGGTGACCTACGACCTCAAGCCGACGCGTGACGATCCATCTGCAGTGGGTACCAGTGACTTCGCAGACGCCGTCATCGAGGAGATGCAATGAGAGTCACCGTCACCGGCGCGGCCGGCGCCATCGGGTACGCCCTTCTGTTCCGCGTGGCCAGCGGCCAGATGCTCGGACCGGATACCCCTGTTCACCTGAGCCTGCTGGAGATCCCCGATGCCGTGAAGGCGGCCGAGGGCACGGCGATGGAGTTGGACGACTGCGCCTTTCCGCTGTTGCGCGGAATCGACATCCACGACGATCCGGCCCAGGCCTTCGAGGGGACCGAGGTGGCGCTCCTCGTGGGAGCCCGGCCTCGGAGCAAGGGCATGGAACGCGCCGACCTGCTGGAGGCCAACGGAGGCATCTTCAGGCCCCAGGGCGAGGCCATCTCTGCGCACGCCGATGACAGCGTGAGGGTGCTGGTGGTTGGGAATCCGGCCAACACCAACGCGCTCATCGCGATGAGCTCCGCCGCCGACGTGCCGCGCGAGCGCTTCACCGCGATGACGCGTCTCGATCACAACCGCGCGGTGGGCCAACTCGCCGAGAAGGTGGGGTGTGAGGTGACTGACATCACAAACATGGCCGTGTGGGGCAACCATTCGCCCACCATGTACCCCGATCTGTGGAACGCCGCGATTAAGGGTCAGGTGGCGGCCGAAGTGGTGAACGATCAGGAGTGGATCGAGAACGACTTCCTGCCCACGGTGGGTAAGCGCGGCGCCGCGATCATCGAGGCCCGCGGGGCATCCTCGGCGGCGTCAGCCGCCAACGCCGCCATCGATCACGTGCACGACTGGGTGCAGGGCACGCCCCAGGACGACTGGGTTTCCATGGCGGTACGCAGCGACGGCTCCTACGGCGTCGAGGAGGGGCTCATCTCCTCCTTCCCCTGCCGCTGTTCGGGAGGGGAGTGGGAGATCGTCCAAGGGCTCGAGCTCAACGACTTCTCGCGCTCGAAGCTGGACGCCACGGTCGCCGAGCTCGTCGAGGAGCGCGACGCCGTGAAGGACCTCGGCCTGGTGTGAGATACGACGGGCGCTAGGCCGGATGCCAGCCGCCGTCGCGCTTGACGACCTGGCCCTCCGCCTCCAGGGAGGGGAGCACGCGGTAGAGGTAGTTCGCCTTGATCCCCATGGCGTCGGCCAGGTCCTTCACCTTGATCCCGGGGTTGGCCCGCACCAGATCGAGGGCCTCCTTGGACCTCGTGCCACTGCCCCGCGGACGTCCCCGGCGCCCGCGGCTGCGGCGGCGGGTGGCGCCGCCGCCGCCGTCCACTCCGGACAGCGCCGCGGCCGCCTTCTCGAGCCGGCGGTACTCGTCCACGAGGGGACGTAGCTCACGCATCCGCGCGTCGATCTCATTGCGTTTCTCATCCAGAAAATCAGCCATTAACGGTTACTCTACTAGTGACTTGAGTTGCTGCAAGGATCCATCCAGCTCCCGTGCCGTGACTCGGGAGACCGGGAGACCGGCCAAGCGCCCCAGCACGCCACCGGGAAGTTCGTACTCGTTCATATAGGAGAAGTGAGTCCCGTCACCATTCGGGGCGAAGCGGTACTCCACACGGGCAGTGGATCCCACCGGGCCCTTGCCCTCCCAGACCACCTTCTTCCGAGGCTCGTTCTCCACCACGGTCCAGTGCACCTTGAAGCGTTGGCCGGCCAGCTTGAGCGTCTGAGTGAGCTTTGATCCCTTCCTCAGCCGGGTCTGCGGCGCGTCCTCGAGCTCGTGGTGAATGGTCACCCAGTCGCCGAGGCGGCGCGGGTCCATCACGACCTCGTACACGCGCTCGGGCGGAGCCGCGATCTGGACACTGCGCTCGACCTTCACCGCGCCCCCAACGGCTCGAGCGATTCCCACTCGGCCAGCGCGTGCTCCACCGCGCGCTCGAACGACCGCGGCCGCAGGCCGTAGAGGCGGGGCGCCTCATCCGGGTCGCGAGGCAGTACATCCGACTCGAGGCTCTCCATGAGCGGGCGAACGAGCTCGATCGGCTGGCCGCTCACGGCCGCCACCACCGCGCTGGCGGGCGGGGTGAGGGTTGTCGCCAGGTCCAGGGGCGTGCGGCCCACTCCCATCAGCTCGGCGATCTGCGCGACCATCTCCGCGTAGGTCAGGACGTTCGGCCCGGCCACGTCCAGCGAGCGGCCGCCGGCAGCCGCGACCTCCGGGGTGCGGGCCAGGAACTCGATCACGTCGCGTTCGTCGATCGGCTGCGTACGGTTCGAGCGCCAGCGCGGGAGGGGCAGAACGCGCAGGCGCTCCACCAGGCGGACCAGCACGCGGAAGGAGGAGGAGCGGGCGCCGATCACGATCGACGCCCGGAGGGCGGTGGAGCCGGGCACGGCGTCCAGCAGGATCCGCTCGACCTCCAGGCGCGAGGCGAGGTGCGGCGACAGGCGCCCGGCGGGCGCGATCCCTCCGAGGTAGACGATCCGCTCGACTCCGGCCGCAGCCGCGGCCTGTCCGAAGGCCTCGGCGGCGCGTCGGTCGCGGGCGGCGAAGCCTTCGTCGCCGGCCTCCATCGAGTGCACGAGGTAGTAGGCGGTCGTGCAGCCGTCGAGGGCGGCGTCGAGGCCCTCGACGGCGACCAGGTCGCCGGGAAGGACCTCGACGCCCGGCAGGTCCTCGACCCGGCCAGGCACGCGGGCGAGCGCTCGCAGCGGGCGGCCCTCGGCAGCGAGCCGCCGCAGCAGGCGGGCTCCCACGTAGCCGGTCGCACCCGTGACCAGTTCCATCCGATCCGACATCCTTTCCGATTACGCGCCGGAGCGGCCGGGGGAGCAGCGCAAGGCGTCCGCGAAATATCTCGCCCCCCTCGAAAACCCGCTACGAGCGGCCATGCGGCAAGGGATCCTGCAACGTGCGGCAAAACGAAAAACGAGCGCTTTGCGAACTCCCGCCTGGAAGGACTGCACGAGGTATTGCAGCATGACCGTCGTGCCCAAGGGAAAGCCCGCCCGCTGCGAGGACTGCTACTTCCACCAGCGCGGGCTGTGCGCACTCGACCTGGGCAAGCCCTGCACCACCTTCAGACCGGCCGAGCGCAACCTGGCGCCCGAGCGCCAGCTGGCGTTCGTGTTCCGGACCGAGCGCACCACGGCCGCCTACGCCTTCCCCGAGCCGCACAGCTGACGGCCGACGAGGGTGCGGTGCACGCAGCCTCGGGGTAGAGTCCTCGTGTGAAGCTGACGGTGCTCGGAAAGTCGCCCGCTTGGCAGGATGCCGGCGGCGCCTGCTCGGGATATCTCGTCGAAGAGGGTGAGACCGCGGTCTTGGTCGACTGCGGGAACGGGGTATTCGGCAAGCTGCGCGAGCACATCGACTACGTCGACGTGGACGCAGTCCTGATCTCCCACCTCCACGCCGACCACTTCCTCGACCTGGTGCCGTTCGCCTACGCGCTCATCTACGCGCCGCGCCAGCAGCCCGTGCCGGTGAACGGCTGGTCCGGCACCGACAAGCCGGCCCGGCCCGTGCTGTATGCGCCGCCGGGCGCCGGCAAGGTGTTCCGGCGGGTGGTGGGCGCCTGGGGGAGCGAGGACCTGATCGAGAAGGCCTTCGACCTGCAGGAGTACGACCCGGCGAACGAGTTGGAGGTCGGCTCGCTGGCGGTGCGCTTCCAGCCGGTCCCCCACTACACCGAGACCTACGCCATGGCCTTCAGCTCGGACAACGGGTCCGGGCGGCTGGTCTACGCGGCCGACTGCAGCCCCACGACGGCGCTGAACGGCTTCGCCAGCCCGGCCGAGCTGATGCTCGTGGAGGCCACCCTGCCGCGGCCGGAGCGGAGCGGCTCGCGCGGCCATCTGACGCCGGGCGAGGCCGGCGAGCAGGCGAGGGCCGCCGGGGCCAAGCGCCTGCTGCTGGTACATATCTCCGACGAGTTGGACGCAGGCTGGGCCCGTGACGAGGCGTCCGCCTCGTTCGGCGGGCCCGTCGAAGTGGCCCGCGAGGGCGACGTCTACGAGGTGTAACCGAGCCTCTCGGCCACCTGGCCGCGGCCGCGGTGCAGGCGGCTCATGATCGTGCCCTCACGCGTGCCGAGGGCCTTGGCCGCCTCCTTGTAGGTGAGCCCGGCCAGGTCGACGGCCGCGATCGCCTCGCGGTAGGGCTCGGCGAGCTCCGCGACCGCGTCCAGCACCTCGCGCGAAGCGAGGATGGCCTCCGGCGCGTTGCCGGGACGCTGCTCGGCCAGCTCCTCGTGCTCGCTCAGCTCGGCGACGCGCGGGCGGCGCGCCTCGGAGCGGTAGCGCGAGTAGAAGGTGTTGCGCAGCACCCGGAGCAGGTAGCCGACGTCGTCGTCGGAGCGCAGCAGCCGGGGCTTGCGCAGGACCTGGAGGTAGGTCTCCTGGACGAGGTCTTCGGCGTCGGCGGGCGAGCCGCAGAGTGCGACGGCGGCACGATAGAGGCGGTCGAGATGGTCACCGAGGGTGGCGGGATCGAGCTCTCTAAGCGGAGCCCGGGTCGTGGTGGCGGCGCTCACGACGCCGTTCCGGTCAGGTCGGTAGAAGCCATACGACGAGCTTCTCCGGCACCCCGAGATGGGGGTATGGGGGAAATCCCCCTACCTCGGGGTGGGGTCGCTTGAGGGCTGGAGGGGCGCTAGGAGCGGGCCTTCCAGCCCGCGAGGTCGAGGAGGACGCCGATCGGCACGCCCTTTCCGGAGAGCACGCAGGTGTGCCGGCCCCGCTGCCAGGTGACGACAGCCCAGCTGCCGTCCCGGAGATAGCGGAGGGTGGTGTCGCCGCGCCGGGCCGCACCGGCGCCGTCGGGCGCATCGATGGGCGGCGCGCCGAGGATCGTGTAGCCGACCTGCCGGCCGCCCTTCTCGTAGAAGACCGTGACCGCCTGGCGACCCTCGAGCCGGTCCCGGCGGACGCCCACGACCTGCCAGCCGAAGCCCGGGCCCCAGTCGGGGTAGGAGAGGCCGAAGGCCGTGACGTCGAACAGCTCGGCGGACCCCGGGGCAGCGCCACGCTCCGCGGGCGGAAGCTGAGCGAGCTGCGCCGCCTGCACCACGGTCGGCCCCGCCGGGCCGGCTCCGGGCAGGGCGAGGGTCAGGGCCAGCGCGGCTGCGGCCAGGCCGGCGGCCAGCGCGCCACCGAGCGCGATCCGGCGGCGGCGGACGGGCCCGCGGGCCCGCTCGCGCTCGGCCTCGATGCGCATGCGCAGACCGGCCGGGGCTGCCAGGTCGACGCTCCGTAGTGCGGCGACGGCCCGGCTCTGGAGCTCGAGCTCGGACCGAACCTCGCGGGAGGCGGCCACGCGCTCGAGCAGAGCGGGCGAGTCGAGCGAGCCGTCGGCCAGAGCGGTGAGCTCCGCGGACGGGTGGGTGTCGGTTGGGTTCATCTACGTCTCCTCCTGTGGGGGAAGACGTGTGACCCCGATCACATATTCCCGCCGGCGTCCGCTAGGGGGCGATCGGCGTCCCCGTCAGCGACTGCGCCCGGAGGACGCGAGCGGGCATGAGCGGATGATTCCCGGAGCAGGCGGCCGGTTATCCTCGGCCCGGTGAGCTCCCAGCGTGACCTGTTCGCGGGCTTCGAGCGGATGCGCCGCGAGATCGACGAGCTGTTCGGCGACGTGTTCGAGCGCCAGACCGGGCTGCGGGGCCGCGGCTTCGCCCCCTCGGTGGACGTCTACTACGCCGATCAGCCGCCGCGGGCGGTGGTGAAGGCGGACCTGGCGGGCGTCGACATCGCCGACGTGGCGCTCGAGATCCGCGGCCGCCAGCTGCTGATCGCCGGGGAGCGGCGGCCCGCCGCGGCCGCCGGGCGGCTCTACCAGCAGATCGAGATCGAGCACGGTCCGTTCCGCCGGCTGGTCGAGCTGGGCGCCGACGTGGTGGCCGCCGAGGCCCGGGCCTCCTACGAGGACGGGATCCTCGAGGTGGAGATCCCGCTCGCCCAGCCCGAGGCGGTGCGGCGGGTGCCGATCTCAGAGCAATGAGCATCCAGATCCCATCGGCCAACGGTGAGCCCGCCGAGGCCACCGTGCGTACGGCGCTGCCCGAGACCCTGCCGGTGCTGCCCCTGCGCGAGACGGTGCCCTTCCCGGAGACCCTCACGCCGCTGGCCATCGGCCAGGAGCGTTCCCTCCAGCTGGTGAACGACGTGCTGGCCGGCGACCGGATGCTGGTGATGGTGGCCTCGCGCGATCCGGAGAAGGACGACCCCGGCCCGGACGACCTCTATCCGGTCGGGGTGGCCGGGGTCGTGGCGCGGATGCTGAAGGTCCCCGATGGCACGCTGCGCATCCTCGTTCACGGCGCCCAGCGGGTCGTACTCGACGAGTACGTCGCCACCGATCCCTACCTGGTGGCCCGCGTGTCCGAAGCGCCCGATCAGATCGTTGCCTCGCCCGAGCTGGAGGCCCTCCACCGAAACGTTCAGGCCACCTTCTCTCGCATCATCGAGGAGCTGCCCTACCTGCCGGAGGAGCTGCAGGTGGCGGTGGCCAACCTCGACGACCCTGCCGAGCTCGGCCACTTGATCGCCGGCGCCCTGCGGATCAGCACCGAGGAGCGCCAGCAGCTCCTCGAGGAGCTGAGCGTGCTCCGGCGCCTGCGCCGCCTCTCGGAAGTGCTGGCGCGCGAGCTCGAGCTGGTCGAGATCGGGACCAAGATCCAGACCCAGGTCCAGTCGGAGATGGACAAGGGTCAGCGCGAGTACTTCCTGCGCCAGCAGCTCAAGGCGATCCAGGAGGAGCTGGGCGAGGTCGACGAGACGCAGGCGGAGGTCGCCGAGCTGCGGGAGCGCCTCGAGGAGGCCGGCCTCACCGAGGAGGCGCGAAAGCAGGCCGACCGCGAGCTCGACCGCTTCGAGCGTCTGCCTCCGCAGGCCGCCGAGCACGGCGTGATCCGCACCTATCTGGAGTGGCTGGCCTCGCTGCCCTGGTCGGCCTCGACCGAGGACAACCTCGATCTCAAGCACGCTCGCCGCATCCTGGACCGCGACCACTACGACATCGATCGCGTGAAGGACCGGATCCTCGAGTTCCTGGCGGTGCGCAAGCTCAAGCCCGACGCCCGCTCCTCGATCCTCTGCTTCGTCGGGCCGCCGGGGGTGGGCAAGACCTCCCTCGGCCGCTCGGTGGCCGAGTCGATGGGCCGCAACTTCGAGCGCATCTCCGTCGGCGGGGTGCGCGACGAGTCGGAGATCCGCGGCCACCGCCGCACCTACATCGGCGCGCTGCCCGGCACGATCATCCGCGCGCTCAGGGACGCGGGCTCGAACAACCCTGTGCTGATGATCGACGAGATCGACAAGATGGGCGCCGACTTCCGCGGCGACCCCTCCAGCGCGATGCTCGAGGTGCTGGACGCGGAACAGAACGCCACCTTCCGCGACCACTACCTCGACCTGCCCTTCGACCTGTCGAACGTCTTTTTCATCTGCACCGCCAACCAGCTCGACAGCGTGCCGCCGGCGCTGCGCGACCGGATGGAAGTGATCGAGCTCGCGGGCTACACGCACGAGGAGAAGCGCGAGATCGCCGTGCGCTACCTGGTGCCGCGCCAGATCGAGCGCAACGGCCTGGGGCGCTCGAAGATCGAGTTCACCGAGCCGGCGCTCGACCAGATCATCGACGGCTACACGCGCGAGGCCGGCGTGCGCAACCTGGAGCGGGAGATCGGCTCGGTGTGCCGCAAGGTGGCGCGCGAGTTCGCCGAGGGCACCCGGCGCTCCAAGCGCACCGTTCGCCCCAAGACGGTCGTCGAGCTGCTCGGCCGGCGCCGTTTCCAGCCGGACGTGCAGCGCCGCACCTCAGAGCCCGGCGTGGCCACCGGGCTGGCCTGGACCCCCGTGGGCGGCGACGTGCTCTTCGTCGAGGCCACGGCGTACCCCGGCGAGGGCCGGCTCCAGGTGACGGGCCAGCTCGGCGACGTGATGAAGGAGTCGGCCGCGGCGGCACTCTCCTACGTCAAGACCGCGGCCGAATCGCTGGACGGCCGGCTGCCGGATGACTGGTTCGCCACGCACGACATCCACATCCACGTTCCGGCGGGCGCGATCCCCAAGGACGGGCCGAGCGCCGGCATCACCATGGCCGCGGCGCTGGCCTCACGGGTTACCGGGCGCCCGGTGCGGGCGGACACGGCGATGACCGGCGAGGTCACGCTCACCGGCAAGGTGCTGCCGATCGGCGGTCTCAAGGAGAAGGCGCTGGCCGCGCAGCGCGCCGAGGTCAGGCGACTCATCATCCCTCGCCGGAACGAGGCGGACATCGACGACATCCCGGAGCACCTGCGCAAGAAGATGAAATTCGTGCTGGTGGACAACGTGGAAGAGGTGCTCGACGCGGCGCTGGAGAAGCGGCCTAGAAGCTGATCGTGCTTTCGCCCGCACGTGACGGGTAGAGTACGCGCACGCGGTAAGCGGATCGAGGAGAGCAATGGCAGCGAAAGACAGGGCCGCGAAGGCCGGAGCGGGGGCGGTCGCCAAAGGACAGGCGATCCGCTCCAACGAGTACGTGCAGCGGGCACTCCATGACGAGGACCTGCAGGAGAGCCTCCGGAACGCCTTCGACTCTGCGCGCAAGGCCTACACGCGGATGAACGGCAAAGGCACCGTAAAGGCGGTCACGGACGACAAGAAGGCCCAGAAGGAGCTCAAGCAGGCAGCGAACTCGCTGAAGGAGGCCGCCGAGCAGCTGCGCGGCAAGAAGAAGAAGAAGCGCCGTTTTGGTCGCCTGCTGCTGCTCGCGCTCGTCGGGGGCGCCCTGGCGCTCGCCCTGAGCGAGGGTCTGCGCAAGAAGGTCCTCGACGCGCTCTTCGGCGCAGAGGAGGAGTTCGAGTACACGGCGAGCACCACGCCGGAGCCGGCGCCGAGCCCGAGCTCGAACGAACCCGTGGGCACGAGTTAGCCGCGCGCGCGAGCTTCGTGTCGACCTGAGAGGGCGCCCCCGCGGCGCCCTTTCTCGTGTGAGGTCCGTCCGGCCTGGGTAACTCCGCCCCGGAGGGGTCCCAGGTGATGGAGATCACGAGCGAGGCGAGGGCTGCCCTGCGCCCAGGGGAGGCGCTGGTGTTCGACTGGCACCGGGTGGCGATCTGCTGCGCGGTTGCCGGTGAGGTGAGCCTGCGGCGCACTTCTGCCCGCGAGGTCGAGCGCTCGGGCGCGTTCCGGCGCCTGCCTGACGCGGGCGACGCGCCGGTCTTCGCCCATCGCCGTGCCTACGCCGAGCTGGCCGGCCGGCCGCTGCGGGTGGACTGCCGGAAGCGCTTCGGACGGCGCTGGTTTGTCTCGAACCTTCCGCCCGACTTCGGCCTGCGCTCGGCCCTGGGCCGTCTTGACGATCAGCAACTCCGGGAGGAACAGACGTGAGCGTCCGCGTGCGAGACAGGGACGTAAAGGTGCGCAGCATCGTGATCTGGACGGCGGTGGCGCTGCTCGGCGCGGTCGCCTGGGGCATCCTCGCGCTGGCGCGCGGGGAGGAGATCAACGCGGTCTGGCTGCTGTTCGCCGCGGTCTGCTCCTACGCGATCGCCTACCGCTTCTACGCGCGCTTCATCGCCAAGAAGGTGCTGGAGACCGACGACAAGCGCGCCACCCCGGCCGAGCGGCTCGACAACAGCCACGACTTCCAGCCCACCGACCGGCGGGTGCTGTTCGGCCACCACTTCGCGGCCATCGCCGGCGCCGGGCCGCTGGTGGGGCCCGTGCTGGCCGCCCAGATGGGCTACCTGCCGGGCACGCTGTGGATCGTCGTCGGCGTGATCTTCGCCGGGGCCGTGCAGGACATGGTGATCCTGTTCTTCTCCATGCGCCGCAACGGCAAGAGCCTCGGCCAGATGGCGCGTGACGAGATCGGCCCGGTGGGCGGCGTGGCCGCGCTGATCGCGGTGTTCTCGATCATGATCATCCTGCTGGCGGTCCTCGCACTGGTCGTGGTCCAGGCGCTGGCGGAGTCGCCCTGGGGCACGTTCTCGATCGCGATGACCATCCCGATCGCCTTGCTGATGGGCTTCTACCTGCGCGTGCTGCGGCCGGGCCGGGTGCTCGAGACCACGGCCATCGGCGTCGCCCTGCTCATCCTGGCCATCCTGGCCGGGGGCTGGGTCTCGGAGTCCGGCGGCGCGCTCGCCGACTTCTTCACGCTCGATCCCGAGACGCTCGTGATCTGCCTGATCGTCTACGGCTTCGTGGCGTCGGTCCTGCCCGTCTGGATGCTGCTGGCCCCGCGCGACTACCTCTCGACCTTCATGAAGATCGGGACCATCGCTCTGCTGGCGCTGGGGATCCTGTTCACCCTGCCGGTGCTGCAGAACGAGCGCGTCACCGAGTTCGCCTCGAACGGCCAGGGACCGGTGTTCGCCGGCTCGTTGTTCCCGTTCGTCTTCATCATCATCGCCTGCGGCGCGCTGTCGGGCTTCCACTCCCTGATCGCCTCTGGGACCACCCCGAAGATGATCGAGAAGGAGACGCAGGTCCGGACGATCGGCTACGGCGCGATGCTGATGGAGTCGTTCGTGGCGGTCATGGCGATCACCGCGGCGTCGATCCTCGACCCCGGCCTCTACTTCGCCATGAACGCGCCCGCCGGGGTGGTGGGGGACAGCGTGCAGTCGGCCTCGACCGCGGTCAGGGACCTCGGCTTCACGATCAGCCCCGAGCAGCTCCAGTCGGCGGCCAACTCCGTGGAGGAGGAGACGCTGGTGGCGCGCACCGGCGGGGCTCCCACGCTGGCGGTCGGGATGTCGGAGATCTTCGCCGGCGTGATAGGCGGAAATGCGCTGAAGGCCTTCTGGTACCACTTCGCGATCATGTTCGAGGCCCTGTTCATCCTCACCACGGTGGACGCGGGCACTCGGGTCGGGCGCTTCATGCTGCAGGACACGCTCGGCAACATCTGGAAGCCGATCGGCCGCGTGTCCTGGAAGCCGGGGCTCTGGGCCACCAGCGCGCTGGTCGTCGCGGGCTGGGGCTACTTCCTCTGGGCCGGGGCCACCGACCCGCTCGGCGGCATCAACCAGCTGTTCCCGCTGTTCGGCATCGCCAATCAGCTGCTGGCGGCGGTCGCGCTCACCGTCGGCACCACGATCCTGATCAAGAGCGGCAAGCTGAAGTGGGCCTGGGTCACGCTGGTCCCGCTGGCCTGGGACGCCACCGTCACGCTCACCGCCAGCTGGCAGAAGGTGTTCTCGGACGACCCCAAGATCGGCTTCTTCGCCCAGCGCGACGCCTTCCAGGAGGCGATCGACCAGGGAGGCGAGCCGCTGCCGCCCGCGCAGAGCGTGGCGGACATGGAGCAGATCGTGACCAACACGACGATCGACGGCATCCTGGCGGCGTTCTTTGCGATCCTGATCATCGTGATCATCGCCGACGCCGTGAGGGTGTGGATCGGCACGATCCGGGGCACGCGCCCGGTCGTGACCACCGAGGTGCCCGCGGAGCCGTCCCGGCTCGTGGCCCCCTCGGGCCTGATCGCCACGCCGAGCGAGCGCGAGGCGATGGCGGCGGCAGCCGCCGGGAACGGCGACCGCGCCCGCGTCCCGGCCGGGGTGGGAGGCGGCTAGCCGGTGGGCCGCTCGAGCGCATTCCGCCAGGGCGCGCGCGGGCTCGCGCGCTACCTGCGCGAGGTCTCGGGCGAGACCGCGTACGAGCGCTACGTCGCGCACCGCCGGCGCGAGCACGCCGACGAGCCGGTGATGAGCCGGCGCGACTTCGAGCGCTGGCGCATGGACCAGCGCGACGAGAACCCGGGGGCGCGCTGCTGCTAGCCGCAAGCAGCCGGCTCGGCCGGCTGCGCGCGGTTCGATCTCGCGGAGCAACCCTTGCGCCTAGGTCCGCGCCGGCTCCGGCGTCGCGCCGGCCTCCCGCTGCAGACTCTCCTCGATCTCCTCGAGACTGCGGCCCTTGGTCTCGGGCACCCGCGACTTGACGAAGAAGAAGGCGATCACCCCGATCACCGCGTAGCCCAGGAACACCGGGCCCGCGCCCCAGCCGTCGAGCATGATCGGGAAGCTCTGGGAGACCAGGAAGTTCGCGCCCCAGTGGAGGAAGATCGCCAGGCCCATTGCAGTCCCGCGCACGCTCAGGGGCAGGACCTCCGGTAGCACAACCCACACCACGGGGCCCCAGGTGGCCGCGAACGAGGCGATGAAGCCGGCCAGGCACAGCAGCGTGACGATCGCCGCGGGGTCGCCGGCGGAGTCCGGCTTCGCGAGCACCTCGGAGGAGACGCCCAGGACCACCAGGCTGGTGACCATCCCGACGAGACCGACGAGCAGCATCGGCTTGCGCCCCACCCGGTCGATGATTCGGATGGCCACGATCGTCATGGCCACGTTCAGGGTGCCGATCGCGAGGTTCGCGTAGATGGCCGACTCGGGCCCGTAGCCCACGCTGGTGAGTGTGGTCGGCGCGTAGTAGATGATCGTGTTGATCCCCACCAGCTGCTGGAAGACCGCCAGGCCGATCGCCACCACGAGCGCGGGGCGGACCCAGCTCTCCTTCAGGAGCTCCCAGCCGCCCCCCTTCTCCTCCTCGTCGACCTCGCGGATCTCCTGGACCTTCTGCTTGGGCTCGTCCTCCGCCGGTGCGTCGTCCGGCTTCAGCTCCTCGAGCACATCGCGGGCCTCGTCCTCCTCGCCCTGGGTGACCAGGAAGCGAGGCGTCTCGGGCATGAAGAACATCCCCACGAGCAGGACCAGCGACGGCACCGCCGCCAGGCCGAGCATCAGCCGCCAGTCGGCCGACGAGGCGAGCAGCGCGTTGACGATGAAGGCGACCAGGATGCCCCCCACGATCATCAGCTGGTTGAGCGAGCCGATCGCGCCTCGCAGCCTCGTGGGCGCAATCTCCGAGAGGTAGAGCGGCACCACCAGCGCGGCGCAGCCCACCGCCAGCCCGATCACGAAGCGCGCCGCCACGAGCGTCCACGCGCTGGGTGCCGCGGCCGCCGCGAGGGCGCCGACCGTAAAGGTCACGGCCGCGATCATGATCAGCCGCCGGCGGCCGAGCCGGTCGGACAGCGGTCCCGCGAGCGCCGCCCCACCATCGCCCCCAGCAGCAGCGAGGCCACCACCGCTCCCTGCATGAACGGCGACAGGCCGAAGTCCTCGGTGATGAAGAGGATCGCGCCGGAGATGACGCCGGTGTCGTAGCCGAACAGCAGCCCGCCCAGGGCGCCGAAGAAGTAGATCCTGCGTCCGCTCGCCTGCAATGCGCCCTGCATGCTTTCCCCCCTCGCCTCTTTGCAGGCGCCTGTTCCCGGCGAAGTCGCTCGCAAACCGGGCCGGCCGCCCTCTGGCTGGCCGGCCAGTTAGCATGTCGCGCGAGGGATGGAAGCTTCCGTCGAGGCTCCGCGCCGGCTCGAGGGCGAGAAGGCGCAACGCATCGTCGCCGCAATGCGGTCGAGCGTGGGCACGCGCGGTGCCGCGGCCTCGACCTTCGATCACGTGGCCCGCGAGGCGGGCGTCTCGCGGGGCCTGCTGCATTACTACTTCGGCTCGAAGGAGCAGCTGCTGGTCGAGGTGGTCCGCCACGACTGCGAGACCCGCATCCAGGCCATGGCCGAGCGCATCGCGGTCGCCCGCGACGCGGACGCGATCGTCCAGGCGCTCGTGGTCGGCCTCGAGGAGTTCATCGACGAGCCCGGCAGCCAGGCCGTGGTCTACGAGATGCTGAGCGCGTCGCGCCACAGCGAGGAGATCCGTGCGGAGCTGGCCGAGCTGTACCGGCGCTGGCGCGAGTTCCTGGCCGGCGCGCTGCGGGAGAAGCAGGAGCAGGGGGTCGTCGCGATGGAGGCCGACCCCGAGTCCGTGGCCTCCATGCTTTTCGCCCTCGGCGACGGCTTCGGCATCCAGGTTGCCTCCGACCCCGGCTGGGACAAGGACGCGGCCTTCGCGCTGGGCGTCCAGATCGCCCGCGACCTGCTGAGCGCCGGCGGAAGCCGGTAGAGCCCTCCTAGCGGCGCCGGGCCAGCACCACGCCGCCGAGACAGAGCGCCCCGCCGGCGATCGCGAGCGCCGGCGGCGTCTCCGCCAGGATCAGCCAGGCCAGCAGGATCGCCAGCGGCGGCACGAGGTAGGTCGTGGCGCCCATGCGACCGGCGGTCGTGTGGGAGAGCGCGTAGGCCCAGGTGGTGAAGGCGAGCGCCGTCGGGACCAGCCCTAGATAGACGGTCCAGCGGATGGCCGATCCACTCGCCGTGCCCAGCTCGTCGACGAGCGTGGGAGCGAACGGCAGGCACGCGATCGCGCCGACGACGCAGGCGAGGAAGGTCACCTGGAGCGCGGAGACGCGTTCCAGGACCGGCTTTTGGGAGACCACACCGCCCGCGTAGCCGAGCGCGGCGACCAGGCAGAGGGCCGCGCCGCCGCCCGCCGCCAGGCCGCCGTCGGAGGTGGCGATCCCGATCACGACCGCCCCCGCGAACCCGATCGCCGATCCGGCCACCAGCGAGCGGGGGAAGCCCTCGTGCAGCAGGACCCCCGCCAGCAGAGCGATCAGGATCGGCCCGACGTTGACCAGCATCGCGGCGGTCCCGGCGTCGACGTGGCGCTCGGCCTCGTTCAGCGCCACGTTGTAGATCGCGAACCAGAGCAGCCCGCACAGGGCTACCGCGGGCAGATCGCGCCGCGCGGGGAGCGACTCGCGCCGGATCGCCACGACGAGCCCAAGGGCGGCACTCGCGACCAGGAGCCGGCCCAGCGCCAGCGCGCCGGCCGAGACCTCGTCGCCGGCGTCGCGAATCCCGATGAATGCCGACGCCCAGAAGGTGACCGTCACCAGCGCGGCGAGCACCGGCGCGCGTGCGGGCGGGGCAGCTGGGTCGGCGGCTAGGGACGCGCTGGGGGCCAAGGCTGGGAACGAAACGCCGCAGCCCGCCCTCCTGTGAGGTCGGCGGCTCTGTGAGCGCTATCACACACCGCCCAGGCCGCTCCGGGCAAAGTTGGCTGGCCAGCCAACCAAGGTCAGGAGGAAGCACATGCAAGCAGCAATGGACCGGCTCGCAGCGCTCCTCGAGCGCCGCCGTCTCTTGGTGCTGGCCGCGTGGGTCGCGCTCCTGCTCGCCGCCCTGCCCTTCGCCGCTCGCCAGAGCGAGCATCTGACCGCGGGCGGCTTTGCCGTACCCGGCTCTCAGTCGGCCACGGTCGACGAGAATCTCGAGCGCTTCGAGAACGCCCAGAGCGAGTACCTCGCGGTGGTGCTGGCCAAGCGCGAGGGGGCGAGCGCGGCTGCGGTGCGCGAGGAGATCGAGCGGGTCGATCGGATCGCCGCCGGCCTGCCGAACGTCGAGCTGACCGACGCCGCCGCCCGCGCTGCGCGGCGCGAGGCGGCCGACGCCTCCATCACCGTCGTGCCGCTCGCTCTCGCCGGCACCCAGGACCAGCTCGCCGACGCCACAGTGGACGTCCGCGACGAGCTTGGGGATGAGCCCCGCGGCGGGGTGCAGCCCTACCTGGTCGGCCAGCAGGCGCTCTGGGCCGGGCTGCAGGAGCTGGCTCAGGAGGACCTGGAGGCTGCGGAGACCACCGGCTTTCCCATCGTCCTGCTGATCCTGCTGGTGGTCTTCGGCTCACTTGCTGCGGCCGCGCTCCCGCTGCTGCTCGGCCTGGCGAGCGTAAGCCTCACCGGAGCGGTCGTCTTCTTCCTCTCCCAGGCCATGGACATGTCGGTGTTCGTGACCAACGTCGCATCGATGATCGGCATCGGTGTGGCCGTGGACTACTCGCTGTTCGTGCTTGCCCGCTACCGGGAGGAGATCCGGGGTGGAGCGGCGCCGGAGAAGGCGCGCCGGCTCGCGCTGCGCACCTCAGGGCTCGCGGTGGCCTTCTCGGGCGTGACCGTCATGGTCTCGCTGGCCGGGCTCTACCTGGTCGACTCGACCACGATCCGCTCGATGGCCGTCGGCGCGATCATCGTGGTCGCCGTCTCGGTGCTGGCGGCGGTCACCCTGCTCCCGGTGCTGATGAGCCTCTTCGGCCGGCGGGTCTACGCCCGCGGGCGCATCGCGCTCACCGCGCAGCTCGTGGCCCGTGCCGTCCGCAGCCGTGCCCGGCGGCGCGGGTCCACCCACCCCGAGGCCGTGGCCGGACGCACCGGCTTCTGGGAGCGCTGGACCAGCCGTGTGACCCGCCGCCCCTGGACGGCCGCCCTGGCCAGCGCGGGCGTGCTGCTGGTGCTGGCCATCCCGGCGCTGTCACTCGCCTTCGGCGACGGCGCCCTGCGGCAGTTCCCCGAGGGCAACGCGACGCGGACCGGAGCCGAGCTGGCGGCCCAGAAGCAGGGGGCCGGCGCCTCCGGCCCGACGCAGGTGGTCGCGGAGCTCAAGCAGGGCACGGTCCGCTCGCCCGCGAACCGCCAGGCCCTGGCCGCCTACGTGGATGAGCTGGCCGGCGATCCGGAAGTCGCACGCGTCGCGCCGCCGTCTCCCTCGCACGACGGGAGGGCGGCGCTGATCGCCGTGCTGCCCCGCCACGACCCCGAGAGCCCCCAGGCCGAGCGGATGGTGGAGCGCCTGCGCGCGGACGCCGGTCCGCTGACCGGTGTGGCCGAGCTCAACGTGGGCGGAGCGACGGCCGCGGGCGACGACTTCCAGGACCTGGTCTCGGGGTCGATGTGGAAGATCCTGGTCTTCGTCCTTGTCTTCAGCTATCTCGTCCTGTTCCTGCTGCTGCGCTCCGTGCTCTTGCCGCTGAAGGCGGTGCTGATGAACCTGCTCTCGGTTGCTGCCGCCTACGGCGTCCTCGTGGCCGTCTTCCAGTGGGGCTGGCTCGACGGGCTGCTCGGCTACGAGTCGCTCGGCTACATCAACTCGATGACCCCGCCCTTCCTGTTGGCCATCGTGTTCGGCCTCTCGATGGACTACGAGGTCTTCCTGCTCTCGCGGATCCGCGAGCGCTACGACGCGACCGGCGACACCACCACCGCCGTGGCCCAGGGCCTCCGGGCCAGCGCGGCGACGATCTCCAGCGCCGCGCTGATCATGGTCGCGGTGTTCGCGGTCTTCGCCTCCACCGGGACCCCCTCGATCAAGGAGATCGGGCTCGGCCTGGCGGTAGCGATCGCGCTGGACGCCACGCTCATACGGCTGATCCTCGTCCCGGCCACGATGGAGCTCATGGGCCGCTGGAACTGGTGGCTGCCGGGTCCGCTGGCCCGCCGGCTGCCGCGCGCCGGCTTCGAGGGCTCCCCGGCCTAGATGACTGATTCCGCGACCTCGCGCACGTGGTGGGCGCACCGGATGCCCTCGCTCCGTGCCGGGCCGGGGTAGGGGTTCCGCACGAAACGTCCAATAGTTGGACGCAACGTCAGGAACCCCCCTCGCCGGCTCGGTCCCGTGCGCCCCCGCGCACACGCGGCCGCGGAATCAATCACCTAGCCCATACTTCCGTCCCGTGGAGCGACTGCCGGACTGGACGCCTGGCACGCCGGGCGTGCTGTGCCCGGTGGGTCCTCACGCGATCCCGGTATCGACCGCGGTCCGGGCCGGCGACCGCCGCGTCCTCATGGCGCTCGGGCGGCGCCGGGAGGCGCTGCGCCGCCTGCGTGAGGACCCGGCGGCCGCCTTCTGCCTGCTGGGCGAGGGCGCGGCCTTCACCGCGTTCGGGCGCGCGACGGTCGTGGCCGAGGAGCTCGAGGCCGCCGACACCGTGGTGGCGGTGGCCCTGAAGGTCGAGCGGATCCAGGACCACCTCGCCGACGGGCGTACCGAGATCCTCGACGGCGTGCGCTGGCGCTGGACCGACGAGCAGTTCGACGAGGCCGAGGAGGCGATCGTCGCGGAGCTCTGGCGGCTCCAGGCCTGACCCTCCTCAGTCGGCGGGTACGCTGAGCCAGAGGACCGTGACGGTCGCGGTGACCTGCGGGTTGGCTCCCGGGCCGAACCTACCCGGTCAGCGGCTGCCCGCGCGCACCCAGGGCGCGGCCAGCCGGCGCTCCAGCTCCTGGCCAACCTCGTCCACCGGGATCCGCACCTGCTCGAGCGAGTCGCGGTCGCGCAGGGTGACCGTCCGGTCCTCCAGGGTATGCCCGTCGACGGTGATCCCCCAGGGGGTGCCGATCTCGTCCTGGCGGCGGTAGCGGCGGCCGATCGAGCCGCCGGCGTCGTACTCGGAGGGCACCCGCGAGCGCAGGCCCTCGTAGAGCTCGCGGGCCAGCTCGGGCATGCCGTCGCGGTTCACGAGCGGCAACACCGCCACCTTCACCGGTGCGAGCTGCGGGTTCAGCCGCAGCACGGTGCGCTTGCGGCCCTCGATCTCCTCCTCCGCGTAGGCGTCGCACAGCAGGGCGAGCATGGTCCGGCCCACGCCACCCGCCGGCTCGATCACGTGCGGCACGTACCGCTCCTGGGTCGCGGTGTCCACGTACTCGAGCTTGTCGCCGGAGTGCTGGGCGTGCTGGGTGAGGTCGAAGTCGCCGCGGTTCGCGATCCCCTCCAGCTCCGACCAGCCGATCGGGTAGAGGTACTCGATGTCGCTCGTGGCCGACGAGTAGTGCGAGAGCTCCTCCGGGCCGTGGGGCCGCAGCCGCAGGCGGTCGGGCTCCAGGCCGAGCGCCTCGTACCAGGACATCCGCTCCTTCATCCAGTAGTCGTGCCAGGTCTCGGCCTCCGCGGGAGGCACGAAGAACTCCATCTCCATCTGCTCGAACTCCAGGGTCCGGAAGATGAAGTTGCCCGGCGTGATCTCGTTGCGGAACGACTTCCCCACCTGGGCGATCCCGAATGGCGGCTTGCGCCGTGCGTACTGCAGCGTGGCCTTGAAGTCGAGGAATATGCCCTGGGCTGTCTCCGGTCGCAGGTAGACCGTCGAGCCGGCCTCCTTGACCGGCCCGATGGTGGTCTCGAACATGAGGTTGAACTCGCGCGCCGGGGTGAGGTCGCAGTCGGGATGGTCCCCCGGAAGCTTCGAGGGGGCGTGTCCGCAGCGCACCTCGGGATGTCCGCCCTCGCCGGCGCGCTCCTCGTCGATGTGGTCGGCCCGGAAGCGCAGCTTGCAGGTCCTGCAGTCCACCAGGGGATCGGTGAAGCCCTCGAGGTGGCCGGAGGCCTCCCAGGTGCGGGGGTGCTGGATGATCGCCGAGTCGAGCGCCACCACGTCGTCGCGCTCCTGGATCATGGCCTTCCACCACGCGCCGATCACGTTGTTCTTCAGGAGGACGCCGTAGTGGCCGTAGTCGTAGGTATTGGCGATTCCGCCGTAGATCTCCGAGGCCGCGAATATGAAGCCGCGGCGCTTGCAGAGAGCGACGATGGCGTCCATGGTCACCACGGGCGCGCAGCCTAGATGACTGCCGGACGTGTATCGCGCGACCGGCATCGGGGGTAGGTTGACGACGATGCTCGAAACCGCGCTGCGCCCGATCAATCACCTGGCGGCCTGGCTCATGTGGCACACGATGCGAGTCTCCCTGCTGGAGGATCTCGAGCGGCCGGCGCCACCGGACCCAGGCTGAGCCGAGGGCTGGAGTGCCGCTGGCACTCCTCTCTCGCGAGCATCACCACGTCGGGGCGCGTCGTCACGGCCCGCTGGTGGCAGGGACCGGACAGTGTGCGGCGAACCTATCGGCCGGAGCCTGTATCGAGGACGAGAGAGGAGCGCCACCATGGCGAACGACCGGACCAGCGGGGATCAGCAACCGTCGGGGTGGGCGGCCGGCGGGGTTGTCTTCGCGGCGGCCGTGCTCATGCTCATCGGTTTCTTCCAGGTGATCGCGGGGTTGACCGCGATCTTCAATGACGACTTCTTCGTCGTCACGCGTAACTACACGTTTGACCTCGATACGAGCGCGTGGGGATGGATCCACCTGCTGCTCGGGGTCCTGCTCCTCTTCACCTCCTGGGGCCTGATTACCGGCGCTGGCTGGGCGGTGGTTACGGCGATCTTCCTGGCCTCGCTCAGCGCGGTCGCGAACTTCTTCTTCATCCCCTACTACCCCTTCTGGGCGATCCTCGTGATCGCGCTCGACGTGTGGGTGATCTGGTCGCTCACACGCCCGGGTGTGATCGAGAAGACCTAGACCCGCCGCCCGGGACCATCCGGGCGGCGCGGATGGCCTCTTCGGCGGGAGGCTGCGGCTGGTCGGCGAGCGAGACGCGAACATCCGGCATTCCTCGGAGGGTTGCCAGACGTTTGCGGCGCGGGCGGATTCGGCTCTACTGAGCGGGGTCGTGGTCAAGCGGTAACCGTGCGCGGAACTTCGGCACTCCTATACTCGGAGTGCCATGCCCATCTACGAGTACCGCTGTGAGCAGGGGCACACCTTCGAGGTGATGCAGCGCATGACCGACGACCCGCTCACCAGCTGCTCCACCTGCGAGTCCCCCGTCCAGCGGGTGTTCCATCCCGTCGCGGTCCACTTCAAGGGGTCGGGCTTCTACACCACCGACTACGGCAAGAAGAAGTCCGGCGCCGAGTCGAGCGACTCGAAGAAGGACTCGTCCAAGGATTCCAAGAGCTCGAAGGAGTCGACGACCTCCTCGACGAGCTCTTCCTCCTCCGACTAGGAGCCGTCGACCAGCTTGCGGACGGCGTCCTCCTTGGCGCCATCGGTGACGAACAGGTTGCTGCCGTTGCAGCATGTGGCCTCCAGCACCTCGGTCTCGTCCGAGCCCCCGGTGGCCAGATCGAGGAAGAGCGCCATCAGCGCCGGTCCCTTCATGTCCGTCCTCAGCGTCCGGGGCGCCTGCCAGCTGACCCAGGGCAGGCGGAAGAAGGTGCTGGGGGAGGTCACCTGGTCTGAGATGGCGTTCAGGACCTGCTGCTGGCGCGCCGCTCGGGCGCGATCGTCCTCCCCGGGTGCGCAATCGTTCTTGCGGACCCGGGCGTAGCCGAGGGCCCGCCGGCCGTCCAAGTCGTTCTCGCCCTTCTTGAAGTTGAGGCCCTTCCAGAAGTTGTCGAACGGGGGCGAGCAGATCCGCGAGGGTGAGTCGACGGTGACGCCCCCGAGCGCGTCGATGAACTCGGGGAAGTTCTCGAAGTCCACCTCGACCAGGTGGTTGATCTCCAGCCCGTTGCCAAGGAACGACTCCACCGTCTCAATTGTCAGGGCCGGGCCGCCGATCGCGTAGGCGGCGTTGATCTTGTTGATGCCCTGGCCGGGGATGTTCACCTCGACGTCGCGCGGGATCGACAGCTTGCGAACGCTGCCGACGGCGGCGTGGACCAGCATGATGGTGTCCGAGCGCCCGGGGCCCTGCTGGGACTCGTCGATCGACTCGCCGGTGCGGACGTCCGAGCCCAGGACCAGGATCGTGCTGCCCGTGAGCAGCGTGCCGCTGTTGGACAGCGCTCGCTCGGCTCTGGGCGAGACTCCCTCCTGAGTTTGTGCGCTGATCAGAAACAGGGCCAGCGAGAGGAGCAGCCAGGCGGCGACCGCGAGTGCGATCCACTTGAGCACGCGCATCGGCGTGATGCCCCGGCCCGAGTCGCCCGGCGGGCGCGGGTCGCGGCGCACGCGGCCCAGCCGGCGCTTGAGCGCGTCAAGGTCCCCGCCGCGTGCCACCGGCCTGCGGCGCGAGCGGTAGACCTTGTACTCCGGGGGGCCGGGCCTCGGGTCGTTCACCCCCCTCTGTATATCTACCCGCCATGCCGCCACGGCGTGTCATCGGCGTAGACGCGGGAGGAACGAAGCTTCTCGGAGGGGTCGTCGACGAGGATCTGGTCGTCCGTCACCGCGTGCACCGCACCTGGCGCGGAGCCGATCGCCAGGAGACGCTCGACATCTTCGTCGAGGCGGTGGAGGAGGCCCGCGCCGCGGCGCCGGACGTCGCGGCGGTCGGCTTCGGCATCCCCGCGCTGGTGGAGTGGGAGACGGGCGTTTCGCGCTGGTCCAATCACCTGCCCCTCGACGACGTGCCGTTCCGCGACCTGATGAGCGAACGCCTCGGGCTGCCGGTCACGGTCGACAACGACACCAACCTGGCCCTTCTCGCCGAGGCCCGTCACGGTGTCGCCCGCGGCGCCCGCCACGCGATCATGGTCGCGCTCGGCACCGGAATCGGAAGCGGCCTCTATCTCGACGGGCACATCTACCGCGGGGCCACCGGGATGGGCGCCGAGCTGGGGCACTGCGTGGTCGACCTGCACGGCCCCGACTGCCCGGGTTCCTGCCCGGGCCGGGGCTGCCTCGAGGCCGTGGTGTCCGGAAGGGCGATCGGGCGCGAAGGAGAGCGGGTCGCCCGGGCCGAGCCCGACTCCGCGCTCGGGCGCAGGCTGGCTTCGGGCCGCGAGATCAGCGGGGCGATCGTCACCGAGATGGCGCACGACGGTGACGAGACCTCCCGCAACGTGCTCGCCGAGATCGGCCGCCGCCTGGGCGCGGGGCTGACCGGGATCGTGAACACCTTCAACCCTGAGGTGGTGGTGATCGGCGGCGGCGCGGTCGCCGCGGGCGAGCTGCTCATCGAGCCGGCCCGGCGCATCGTGGCCGAGCGCGCGCTGCCGCCCCCTGCCGCCGAGGTGCGGATCGAGGCCGCCCACTTCGGCGACGAGTCCGGCATGCTCGGCGCGGCCCTGCTGGCGCTCGGGGAGCCGACGTGAGCGGGCGCCTGGTGGTGTGCCCGACGCCGATCGGCAATCTCGAGGACGTGACCCTGAGGGTGTTGTCGGCCCTGCGCGAAGCCGATGTGGTCGCCTGCGAGGACACGCGCCGAACCCGCGTCCTGCTGGACCGCTACGGGGTGAAGGCGCGCCTCGTCTCCTACCACGAGCACAACGAACGCGCCCGGGCGGCCGAGCTGGTCGGCCGGATGCGCAACGGAGCTGTCGTGGCGCTGGTGTCGGACGCGGGCATGCCCCTCATCTCCGACCCCGGCTTCCTCCTGGTGCGGGGCTGCGTGGCGGCCGGGTTGCCGGTGGAGGTGCTGCCGGGACCCTCGGCGGCGATCACCGCCCTCGTGGCCTCCGGGCTGCCCGCCGACGAGTGGCACTTCCACGGATTCCTGCCTCGCAAGAAGGGCGAGCTGCGCCGGCTCCTCTCGGAGCCCGGAACGCTGGTGGCGTTCGAGTCGCCGCGCCGGCTGCCGGGCACGCTGACGCTGCTGGCCGAGCTCGATCCGTCACGCGAAGTGGCGGTCTGCCGCGAGCTCACCAAGGCGCACGAGGAGATCGTGCGGGGCACGGCGGCCGAGCTGGCCGAGCGCTGGGCCGCGGCACCGCCCAAGGGCGAGGTGGTGCTGGTGCTGGGGCCACCGTCGTCGGCCGGTCGGGCCGGGGCCGAGGGCTCCGGCACCGGACGTGAGCCGGCGGGGCTCGACGCCTTGCGGCGCCTGGTGGAGGCGGGGGCGCACCCGCGCAGGGCGGCCGGTGTGGTCGCCGAGCTGACGGGTGGGAGCGCGAACGCGCTGTACCGGGCGTTGACGGCTGGGGATTAGGGGCGGGCGGGGCGGCGGCGCCCCGAGGGTGTGGCGATTTTCTCATCGGCCTCCGGGGGCAAGCTTGCCCTCCTCCCGCTCCGCCCCGGTCCTGGTGGTCCAGCTCCGCACCAGCCGGCGTCCCCTATGGGTGGAGCCCGAAACCCACAGAACGGCACCGAGCGATACAGGACCGTTACAAGAGCGCACGGGACTGACAAACCTCCCCCCGGCGTGGCCTATTCGGCCCTACGGTCGCCCCATGCGCTCGCTCGCCACGCTCACCGGACTCGTCGCCACCCTGCTGTTCGGCGCCCGCCGCCCATGCCGCCTGGACGTGGCCGCTGCGCGGAGAGCTGATCACCAAGTACCGCAACGGGGACGACCCCTACGCGGGGGGCCAGCACCGCGGGATCGACATAGCCGGCCCGGCCGGGGCGCGGGTGGCGGCGGCCGCCGCCGGCGAGGTGCGCTTCGCGGGCACGGCCGGATCGTCCGGCCTCACGGTCTCGGTACGGACCAGCGACGGCTTCGACACCTCCTACCTCCACCTCTCGTCGTTTGCGGTGCGCGCGGGCGACGTCGTCGGCGCGGGCGACACGCTGGGCGCCGTTGGTGCCAGCGGACGCCGCTCGGCGGTCCAGCCGCACCTCCATTTCGGCGTGCGGGAGGCGGGCCGCCGGCACGCGTACCGAGATCCGCTGGACTTCCTGCCCGCCCCCCCGGCTTCGCCGCCGGCACAGACACCGGATCCGGGCCCGGTGCCGGTGCCCGTTCCCGCTCCGCGTGCCCCGGCGCCCGCACCGGCCGCGGGCCGGGCCCGGGAACCGAGGCCTGCACCCCGCGGGGCGCCACGCCGGGTGCCGCTCGGTGGGCGGGCACCGCGCCGGGTGCCCGTCGGGGGTAGGGCGCCCCGCGTCGAACCGGCGCCTGTGCACGCCCGCGAGCCGGCGCCAGGTCACGTCCCCGAACGGGCGCCCGGCCGCGCCGGCGAGCCGGCGCCCGTGGCGACGCCGCTGTCCCAGCCCGCTCCTCAACGGCACGCAGGGCCCACCAGATCGCCGGCCCCCGCCTCCGAGGCAACGGCCGCCGCTGGCGGGCCGTCCGTCCGGCCCGGCCTCGGCCCGGCGGGTGCGCCCGAGCCAGCCGGGAGCGCCGCGGCCAAGCCGCCCGCCGGCGCCCGCGAAGCGGGTGCGAACCCGACGCGCGGGTCCGGTCCCGACATCGGCTGGGTCCTGGCGTGTGTTGGCCTGCTGGTGGCCGCGGGGCTCCT
Source organism: uncultured Thermoleophilaceae bacterium (assembly GCA_963821275.1). Taxonomy (GTDB): domain Bacteria; phylum Actinomycetota; class Thermoleophilia; order Solirubrobacterales; family Thermoleophilaceae; genus JACVRW01. The sequence goes on along the minus strand of CAWGDF010000001.1, from coordinate 95,830 downwards.
GGCCGCGACCGAGGACGGCCGCAAGGCCGCCGGCAGCGGACGCCGAGGCCTGCTACGAGTGCTCCGGCCTTTGATGGGGCGGAGCCGACCGCAGGGGGTGGGGCGCTTTATGTCGTGAGATGACTACATAAAGCGCCCAACCCGTACCAGGGGTGAGCGCGCCACCCCGTCCCGGGCGCCCAACACAAGCGGACCGCACCGCCAGGGCTCCAGGGCGGGTCTGAATGACCACTCCTGGCGCAGCCGTCGCGCACGGGCCCGAGTAGCATCGGACGTTCGATGCCGTACTACGTCACGACGCCCATCTACTACGTCAACGGCGAGCCCCATCTGGGCCACGCCTACACGACGATCGCCGCGGACGTGCTCGCGCGCCATATGCGCCAGCGCGGGGAGGACGTGTTTTTTCTCACGGGCACCGACGAGCACGGGGAGCCGGTGACCCAGGCGGCCGAGCGGCTGGGGATCACTCCGCGTGAGCTGGGCGACCGGAACGCCGGGCGTTTCCGGGCGTTGGCGGCCACGCTGAATGTGACCAACGACTTCTTCATCCGCACCACCGATCCCGAACACGCGCAGGTGGTGGCCGAGGTCGTCCAGCGGATCCACGACAACGGGCACGTCTACCGGGGGACCTACGAGGGCTGGTACTGCCCGCGCTGCGCCGACTTCAAGACCGAGTCGGAGCTCGAGGAGGGCAATCGCTGTCCGATTCACCAGATCGAGCTCGAGCTGGAGCGCGAGGACAACTGGTTCTTTCGGCTGTCGAGCTTTCAGGAGCCGCTCGAGCGCCTCTACGCCGAGCATCCGGACTTCGTCATCCCGCAGATCCGCTACAACGAGGCTCTCTCCTTCATCAAGGGCGGGCTGCACGACTTGTCGCTGAGCCGGGCCCGGCTGAAGTGGGGCGTCCCGGTCCCGTGGGACCCGACCCAGGTGATCTACGTCTGGATCGACGCCCTTCTCAACTACTACTCCGCGCTGTCGTATGCCCGGCCCGGGGAGGACCTGACCGAGCGGTTCTGGCCGGCCACGGTGCATCTGATCGGCAAGGACATCCTCAAGTTCCACGCCGTGATCTGGCCGGCCATGCTGATGGCCGCGGGGATCGACGTTCCGCGGCGGGTGGCCATCCACGGGTTCCTGCTGCGGGGCGAGCACAAGATGTCCAAGTCGCTCGGCAACGTCATCGAGCCGTTTCAGGTCGCGGACCTCTACGGCGCGGACGCGCTTCGTTTCTACGTGCTGCGTGAGGTGAGCTTCGGCGCCGACGGCGAGGTCTCGCCGGAGGGGTTCGAGACGCGCTACACGACGGAGCTGGCGAACGAGTACGGCAACCTCGCCTCCCGGACTTTCTCGATGATCAACCGCTACCGCGACGGAGTGGTGCCCGACGCCGAGCCGCCGGCGGAGCTTGCGGCGGACTTCGAGGAGCTCGCGGGGGCGGTGGCGGCGAATATCGACCAGGTGGAGCTGACCGCTGCGCTGGACGAGATCTGGCAGCGCATCAAGCGCCTCAACCGCTACGTCCAGGACGAGCAGCCCTGGCAGCTGGCCAAGGAGGACGGTCAGGAGGAGCGGCTCGATCAGGTCCTGTATGCGCTGGCCGAGGGGCTGCGCGTTGTCTCGGTGCTGTTGCACCCGTTCCTGCCCTCCTCGGCGGAGCGCCTGCTCGGGGCATTGGGCCGCGAGGACCTCTCGCTCGAGGGGGCCCGCCTTGGCGCCGGACCGGGGGGCGCGACGCTCGGCGAGTTGGACCAGCTGTTTCCCCGGGTCGAAGCGGAGGCGCCGGCGGCCTGAGCAAGGTCCGGCCGGCGCGGCTCGCGTGGTCGACACCCACTGTCATCTCGACGCTTGCGAGCCGCCCGATCGCGAGCTCGTCGACCGGGCCCGCCAGGCCGGGGTAACCCGCCTCGCCACGGTGGGCACGGACGCGGCTTCGATCGGGCGCGCCCTCGCGGCAACCCGCGCGCATCCGGAGGTGGCCGCGATCGTCGGCCGCCATCCGCACGAGGCGACCGGGTTTGACGGTCCTGCGCTGGAGGAGATCGAGCAGGCGGCCGGCGAGCCGGGCGCCCGCGCGATCGGAGAGACCGGGCTCGACTACTACCGCGACCACTCTCCCCGCGAGGACCAGCGCCGGGCCTTCGCCGCCCAGCTCGAGCTCGCGGGCCGGCTCGGCCTGCCGGCTGTCATCCACACCCGGGCGGCCGAAGAGGACACCTTCGCGCTGCTGCGCGAGCACGGCCCGGACCTGCCCGCCGTGATCTTGCATTGCTTCTCAGCGCCTGACCGGGTCGACGAATGCGTCGAGCGCGGCTACCTCTGTTCGTTTGCCGGCAACGTCACCTACCCCAAGGCGACGGATTTGCAGGCGGCGGCCCGCGAGCTCCCGGCCGACCTGCTGCTGGTGGAGACCGACTCCCCCTACCTCGCCCCCCAGCCTCGGCGCGGCCGCCCCAACGAGCCCGCCAACGTCGTGCACACGGCACACCAACTGGCGGGCCTGCGCGGCGTGTCCTATGAGGAGATCGAGCGGACGGTCGAGGCCAACGCGGCGCGGGTGTTCGGCTGGTGAGCGGCGAGCCGCGCCAGGCCAGCCTGCGGCGCCTGCGGCGCTTCGATGTGCGGCCCAACCGGGAGCTGGGCCAGAACTTCCTCATCGACGACAACATCCTGCGGGTGATCGAGTCGGCGGCGGAGCTCAGTCCTGACGACGTGGTGCTCGAGGTGGGCGGCGGCCTGGGCGTGCTGTCCGAGCACCTGGCGCCGCGGGTGGGGCACCTGCACGTGGTGGAGATCGACCGGGCGCTCGAGGCGCCGCTGCGGGAGGCGCTCGAGCCCTTCTCCAACGCCACGCTCCACGTCGCGGACGCCGTCAGCCTCGACCTCGGGGCCTTGCGCCCGGCGCCCGGCAAGGTGGTGGCCAACCTTCCCTACGGCGTGGCGGCCACGGTGCTCCTGAACTCGATCGCCGAGCTCCCCGAGGCCACGCTCTGGGTGGCGATGGTCCAGCGCGAGGTGGCCGAGCGCCTCGCGGCCGGGCCGGGAACCAAGAGCTATGGCGCCACCTCGGTCCTGGCCCAGCTCTCCTGTGAGGTCCGGCGACTTCGCCGGGTGCCGCCGACGGTCTTCCACCCGGAGCCGAACGTGCAGTCGGCTCTGCTGGTGATGCGTCGCACGGGACCCGCGCCGGCCGCCGAGTTGCGGGCGCTCGTCCACGCGGGCTTTGCCCACCGCCGCAAGGCGCTCGCCGGCTCACTGGGCCTTGCGCCCGGCGCACCGGACGACATGCGGCGGGCCACGCGTACGGCTCTCGAGCACATCGGCCAGCGGCTCGACGCCCGCGCAGAGCAGCTTCCGCCCGCCGATTGGCCCCGTCTCGCCGCGGCGCTCGGGGCGGACCGGATCTCCGATCTGAGGCCCCGGTCCGGATGACCTCGCCCCTCATCCTGCGCGAGCGGGCCTACGCGAAGCTGAACCTCGTGCTGCACGTGGCCAGGCCGCGCGACGACGGCCTGCACCCCATTTGCTCGCTGTTCGCGTCGCTGGACCTGGCGGACGAGGTGGCCCTCGAGCCGATCGGCGACGAGGGCCCCGACAGGGTCGAGTGCCCGGGTGTGGAGGGGCCGAACCTCACCCTGGCCGCGCTCGCGGCGCTGCGACGCCGGGTCGAGCCCGGCCTGGTGCCGGCCGTGCGGGTGGTGATCGCCAAGCGCATCCCGGTCGCGGCGGGCCTTGGAGGCGGTAGCGCGGACGCCGCCGCCGTCCTGCGGCTCGCCAACCGCCTGGCCGGAGGGCCGCTCGATGCCGGTGAGCTGCGTGAGCTGGCGGTCGAGCTCGGCTCGGATGTGCCCAGCCAGGTGGAGCCCGTGCACGCGTTGGTTCAGGGCGCCGGGGAGCTCGTCGAGCCGCTGGCGCTGCCGCGGCTGGCGGTGGTGCTCGTGCCCCGCCCGGATGGGCTCTCGACCGGCTCGGTCTACGCGGAGCTCGACCGCCAGGACGGAGGCAGGGAGCGCCTGGACCCTGATCCGCTTCGAAGCCTGGCGGCCGCGGGGCCCGAGCAGCTGGCGCAGGGCATCGAGAACGACCTGCAGCCGGCGGCCCTCACGCTTCGTCCGGAGCTGGGCGGGACGCTGGAGCGGATCCGCTTGGCGGGGGCGCTGGGGGCAGCCGTGAGCGGATCGGGTCCCACCTGCTTCGGGCTGTTCGCCGACCGCCGAGCGGCCGACGGGGCAGCGGCGACGCCCGCGCTTCGGGGCGCGCTGGTCAGCGAGTTGCGCGCCCACTCCAGCATCTAGGCCGGGTCGGCCGAACACCTTCCGTACAGTCCGGCGCGATGTCCGCCACCCAGATCGCGGCCACGGTCGCCGCCGTGCTGGTGGCGGCCTTTGTGGTGCGCCGCTGGAGCCGGCTGGCCGGTGAGCGCAAGCTGCTGGGCGTCGCGCTGGTGCTCGCGCTGGCCGTCTATGCGAGCGGCGTGCTCTCGGAGCTGCCCGACCCCAAGGCCATCATCGTCGATGTCGCCGAGGCGCTCGGCCCCTGGACCTACGCCCTGGTGGGCGTGATGGCCTTCCTGGAGACCGGGGCCTTCGTGGGGCTGGTCGCCCCGGGTGAGACGGTCGTCATCGCGGGCGGCGTGATTGCCGGGGAGGGCACGATCAGCCTGCTGCCGCTCATCGGGTTGGTCTGGCTCTGCGCCGTGCTCGGTGACAGCACGAGCTTCTACATCGGCCGCCGTCTCGGGCGCGGCTTCCTGGAGAGACACGGCCCGCGGGTGGGCATCACGGAGGAGCGCCTGGAGCAGGTCGAGAGCTACTTCGACCGCCACGGCGGCAAGACGATCCTGATCGGCCGCTTCATCGGCCTGGTGCGAGCGCTCGCCCCGTTCATCGCCGGCTCGTCCGGGCTGGCCTACCGGCGCTTCATCCCCTACAGCATCGTCGGGACGGGGCTGTGGGCCGGGATCTTCTGCACCCTGGGCTTCATCTTCTGGCGCTCTTTCGACCGCATCGTCGACCTGGTGGGGCAGGCGCTCTTCGGGTTCGGCGCCACGGTTGCGCTGATCGTGGGGATCGTCGTGGCCTACAAGCGGCGCCACGAGATCCGCGCGTGGCTGCAGGCGCACCAGCGGGACCCGTTCGTGCGGCCGTTGTTCGTCATAGGGCGGCCGCTGTATCGAGGCGTCATCCGGCCGCTCTGGAACGCGGTCGCCCCGGAGGCGCGCTTTCTCTGGAACCGGGTCACGCCAGGGGACCTCGGGCTCGAGCTGACCACCGCGCTGGCGACAGCCGGCACGGGCATCTTCGTGTTCCTGCTGTACGTGTTCGAGCTTGAGGGGAGCCTTCAGCCCACGCCCCTCGACAACGAGCTGCTCGACCTCGCGGATCGCCTCGACAACGGCATGGCCGTCGATCTCATGCAGGTGATCAGCGCGTTCGGCACGCTGCCCGTGGTCGGCGTGCTCGTGCTGGTCACCTGCGTGATCCTGGCTCTGCGCAGGCACATGGCCGAGGTCGTGGTCCTCGTCCTCGGCCTGGGGCTGATCGTCGCCATCGTCCACATCACGAAGGGCGCGATCGACCGTCCCCGGCCGCCCGACCCGCTGGTCGATTCCTCACTGTCGTCCTTTCCCAGCGGACACGCCGCCTACGCCACGGCCTGGATCGCGGTGGCGCTGACGCTCGGACGCCGCCACCTGGGGCTGCTCGGCGAGACCGCGTGGCTGCTCGGGGCGATCGCGCTGGCGGCCGCGGTCGGGCTGTCGCGCATCTACCTGCGCGTGCACTACTGGTCGGACGTCGCGGCGGGCTGGGCCTTGGGCGCGGGGATCTTCGGCCTGCTGGCGGCGATCGCGCTGGTCGTCGAGTACGTCCGCCACAATGGCGGCGAAGGCGAGCCGGAATCAAGCGAGCCGCCTGTCGCCGCCGCGAGACGATGACCGACCTGGATCTCACCACCACCGAGATCGCGATCGCCCTGGCCGGGGGCGTGGTCGCGGCGTGCTATGTCGCGCTGATCCTGGTGCCGGCCTGGCGCTGCTACGGTCGGCTCTGGGAGAAGGTCGCCGCGAGCTTCATGACCCTCTTCATCCTCGCCGCCCTGCTCGGTGCCGGAGTGGCGATAGGGCTCGCGGTCGTCTGGACCTACGACCAATACGCCTGATGGCATCCCCGCGCTCGCAGCCAGGCGGCCCCGCCGATGCGGCCGCCGAATCGGCCTCTTCCGAGGAGCCCGGTTCCCGGGAGCGCTCCGCCGAGCCCGGCGAGGCCCGCCAGCGCTCCTTCCTGGAGGCGCTCGACGAGGTGTCCGAGGCGGTGGAGTCCGGCGCCGGCCTTCCCGCGGTCGCCCGTGCAGCGGCCCGGGCGCTGGACGCCAGCGTGATCGTCCTCGACGCCTCCGCCGGCGTGCTGGCTGTGGCCTGCGCCTCGACCGACGACGAGCGCGCCGTGCTGGCGGGCGAGAGCGGCACCCAGACCGTCGAGCTGACGGTGTCCGAGGTGGCCGTCGGCCGCCTGCGCTACCGGCGCCGCGGCGAGCTGCCGGCGAAGGCGCTGGTGCGCCTGGTCGCAAACCTGATCGGGCTCGAGGTCGAGCGGGCCAAGGCGCCCGAGCGGGCGACCGAGGCGGCGGTGGGGAGCTTTCTGGAGGACCTGTTCGCCCGCAGGCTCACCGACCGCGAGAACATCCTGGCCCGCGCCGCCGAGCTCGGCTGTGACCTTTCCGCGGGCGGCGGCGTGATCGTGGTCCGGGCGCGGCCTCACCAGCCCGAGGAGGGCGACTGGCGCGGGCGGGTGCTGCACGTGGCCGAGCGCGGCGCGCGTGCCGTGGCGCGCGACAGCCTTGCCGCCCTCGCCGGGGTCGGCTGGTCGGGTGCCCAGCGCGAGCTGCTGCTGGTCACGCCCGGCGCCGGCGCCGACGCCTGCCGCCGGGCGTCTGCCTCGGTCGCCCGCGAGCTGCAGGCCGGTCTTCGCAGCTACACGCTCACGGTGGCCCACAGCCGCCACACCGCCGACGCGGCCGACCTGCACCGGGCCGCGGCCGAGGCGCTGCTGGCCGCCAACGTGGCCGAGGCGCGCGGGGTGAGCGAGCTCTCGTTCGAGGAGACCGGCGCCTATCGGCTGCTGCTGCCCGCGGTGAACGAGGACCCGACCGAGCTGCAGGGCTTCTTCGACGAGACGGTCGCGCCCCTGGCGGCCTATGACGAGCAGTACGAGACCGAGCTGGTGCGGACCCTGGAGACCTTCCTGGACAACAACGGCAACGTGGCCCGGACGGCCGAGCGGCTCTTCACCCACCGCCACACCATCCGTTACCGGCTGGACCGGGCCCGCGAGCTAACCGGCCTGGACGTCTCCTCCACCGACGGCCGCGAGCGCCTGTCCCTGGGCCTCAAGGCGATGCGCGTGCTGGGCATCATGCCGCCGGGAGGCCCCGCTCGCGAGCGGGGCGCCGAGGCCGGGCGGGTGCCCTGGCAGCAGAAGGACCGCTGAGCCGGCCCGGCCTGGGCGATTTGTTTCGGCGCGGACGACGCGGAGGGGTGTCGCCTCCGCGCGCCGAATGTCGAGTCTGTGCGCACGTCGTCTCTGCTGAACGCCATCGGCGGGTCGCTCGTCTGTTCCCTGCTGGCCGGCTCGGCCGCCCACGCCGCCGTGCCGCACGTCGTGCAGCCGGGAGAGAGCCTCTGGTCGATCTCCGCGGCGAACGGTCTGACCACGCGCACGGTGGCGGTCTACAACGGCCTGTCGGAGACCGCCGGGCTCCTGCAGGGGACGACCGTCTACGTGCCCACGGTCGACGAGGGCGCCGCCTCACTTGCCTCTGGGGCGCCGGCCGTGTCGCCTCCCGCCACGGTTGGCACCGCTCCGGCGGCCCCAACGGCCACGAGCACTCCGACAACGACCTCCGGCGCCGTGCCGCCGGGAATGGGCTACGTGCCTTCGCCTTACGGTGACCTGCCCCTGTCGCCCGGGGCCGCGGCCTCGTGGAACGCCATGCGCAATGAATCGCTCAGCGCCTACGGCGTCGACATCCACCCGGGCGGACCGCTGTCCGCCTACCGCACCTACGACCAGCAGGCCCAGCTCTACCAGGCCTACCTCGACGGTTACGGCGCCCCTGCCAACCCGCCCGGAACCTCGTCGCACGAGCTGGGCGTATCGGTCGACGTTCCGAGCGAGAACATGCGCTGGGTGGTCGACCAGATCGGCTGGAAGCACGGCTGGACCAAGATCCACGGCCCGGGCGAGTGGTGGCACGTGGACTACGCCGGCGGCTGACGCCCAAGCCATCCCCCGACCTCAGCGGCGCCTCAGCTGGGGGGGAGGGATTCGAACCCCCGTTGCCGGGACCAAAACCCGGAGTCCTGCCAACTGGACGACCCCCCAGGGTCAGCGGCCAGCATAGGGTCGCAGCCGCATTGCCACCCACCGGGACCCGCTCGGCGCGACCGCCACGCGCCCCTCGGCGCTACCCTGCGAGCCCCATGGCCGAGCCCTTCACGGTTCTGATCATGGCCGCCGGCCACGGCACGCGGATGCACTCCAGCACGCCCAAGGTGCTGCACGAGATCTGCGGCAAGCCGATGGTCGAGTGGGTCGTGGACGCCGCCCGCCACGCCGGCGCGGGAGGTGTGCTCTGCATCGTCCGGCCCGGTGAGGGCGTGGCTGAGGGGCTTCCGGACGACGTGGGGGTGGTCGAGCAGACCGAGGGTGAGGGCACCGGAGCGGCGGTGCTGGCGGCCCGCGACGCGGTGCCGGACGGCCCCGTGGTGGTGCTCTCCGGTGACCACCCGCTGGTCACTCCCGCCCAGATCGAGGGTCTGGTAGAAGCCCAGCGCGCGGAGGGCGCGGGGGCCGCGATCCTCACGACGGACCAGCTCGACCCCAGCGGCTACGGCCGCATCGTGCGCGACACCGACGGCCGCTTCCTCCACATAGTCGAGACGAAGTACACCGACGGCGTTCCGGCCGAGCAGCTGGCCATCCGGGAGGTCAACCTGGGCAGCTACGTATTCCAGGCTCCGGCGCTGTTCGACGCGCTCGACCACGTCAGCACCGAGGAGGGGGAGATCTATCTGACGGGCGTCTTCCCCTTGCTTGCCCAGAACGGGGGCGCGATCGCCACCCATCCCACCGACGACCCCGACATCGCCGTGGGGGTCAACGACCGGGTCGGCCTGATGGCCGCGGAGGAGATCGCCCAGCGGCGCATCCTGGCTGCGCACGCCCACGACGGCGTGACCTTCCGCCTGCCCGCAACCATACGGGTCGACGACGGTGTGCAGATCGGCCCTGACGCCACGATCGAGCCCGGCACCAACCTGCTGGGCACGACCTCCGTGGGTCCCGGGTGCCGGATTGGCCCCCACACGACACTGACGGACTGCCGGGCCGACGAGGGAGCGACGATTCTCCACTCCTACGCGGTCGAGGCCCACTTCGGCGCTCGCTCGCTGGTGGGCCCGTTCGCCTACCTGCGGCCCGGCTCGGTGGTGGGCGAGGGGGCCAAGGTCGGGACGTTCGTGGAGGTCAAGAACTCGCACATCGGCGCCGGCGCGAAGGTGCCCCATCTGTCGTACATCGGCGACACCGAAGTGGGTGAGGGCGCGAACATCGGAGCGAGCACGATCACCGCGAACTACGACGGTCGCGAGAAGCACCGGACGAAGATCGGAAAGAGCGTGAAGACCGGGGTGCACACCTCGCTGGTCGCGCCCGTTGACGTCGGGGATCGGGCGTACACTGGGGCGGGCTCGGTGATCACCGGGGACGTTCCCGAAGGAGCTCTCGGGATTTCCCGGGCAAAGCAGAAGAACGTCGAGGGATACGCGGACCGGGTGCAGGAGGACTCCACGTGAGCAAGCCGCTGGACACGGCGACGGCGCCTCTCCCGTCGATGAGCATCAGCGCCGGCTACGAGAAGCGGCTGATGCTGACTTCCGGCAGGGCGAGCCGCGAGCTCGGCGGGAGGATCGCCGAGCGGCTGGGGGTGGGCCTCACCGACGCCGGCCTGAAGACCTTCGCCGACGGCGAGGTCTACTGCCGCTATTCGGAGTCCGTTCGTGGCGCTGACCTGTTCGTGGTGCAGTCCATCGCCGGGTCGGACGTGGAGGGACTGACGGTCAACGACGCGCTCTGGGAGCTCTTGCTCATGGTCCACGCGGCCAAGCACGCCTCCGCCCACCGCATCATCGCCGTGACCCCCTGGTACGGCTACTCGCGTCAGGACAAGAAGTCCGCGCCCCGGGAGCCCATCTCCGCCCGACTGGTGGCCGAGACACTCGAGGTGGCGGGCATGGACCGGCTCGTGACCATGGACCTGCACGCCGGCCAGGTGCAGGGCTTCTTCTCCAAGCCGGTCGACCACATGACCGCGATGCCGATCCTCACCCAGTACGTGGTGGACCGCCTCGGGGCGGAGAACCTGGTCATCATCGCCCCCGACGCCGGCCGGGTGAAGCTGGTGCGCAAGTTCGCCCAGAAGGTGGGCGCGCCCTACGCGCTGATGGAGAAGGAGCGGCCGGCCCAGCAGGTGGCGGAGATCGGCTACGTGATCGGCGACGTGAAGGGCAAGACCGCCGTGATCGTCGACGACATCATCGACACCGGCGGCACCCTGGCCGCCGCGGCCCAGACGGTGCTCGACGAGGGGGCGGAGAAGGTCTACGCCGTCGCCACGCACGGCCTCTTCTCGGGGAACGCCTATGAAGTCCTGGCCGCCTCGCCGCTCGCCGGGATCGTGGTCACCGACACCGTCCCGCTCCGCCGCGGCGCGCCGCCACTGGTACGGCAGCTCACCTGCGCCGACGTTCTCGAGGACTCGATCCGCCGCATCTTCACCGACGACTCGGTCTCCGAGATCTTCGCCGGCGAGAACCAGCTGTTCTAGGGCCGCTCGGCGCCGGCGCTCGCTCTGAGCAAGCGCACACGCAGTCGGCCTGCGAGGAGCTAGAGGGCGGCTACGGGCCGGGCGGACCGATTGGCGCTCAGGGGCGGCCCGGCAGGGCGGTCCGATGAAGAGCTTCCCGGCCCCGACCGGGAACGGCGGCACGCGCTCTCCGGCCAGGTCTCGGCTCAAGGCAGCCGGGGCGCGCTGGTCGCCCACACGACGGGTCGCCGGTTCCTCGGCTCCGGTGCCGTCGTCCGTAGCGGCTTGCGGCGCTCAGGCTCCCCAGCCGACGGCGTCCCCCGTGTCGAGCCTGCGCCAGAAGGTCACGCTCGGCTGCGACGTCACGCCAGCCGCCTCCATGACCGGTCCGATGTCGGGTTGCGCCTGCTCCATGAAGGCCTGGAAGCTCTCCTGGTCGGGCCACTCGTCGACGGCCATGACCTCACCGTCCGAGCCGTACCAGCGATGCGCGATCAGCCCGTTGCGCTTCGCGGTGTCCATGATGCGCCCGATCGCCTCGGCCTTGGCGGCGACCGTCTCCTCGAACCTCGCCGGATCCCCGCTAACCCGCATGGTCATTATCACCGACATCGATCCTCCCCTCGTCGCTGGCTGCGCGACCCTACCGCGGCTGCGGCATGAGCCGAGAAGAGCTGACCAAGGCGTCGCCGGCGAGCAGCCGCAGTTGCCGGGCGGCTGGGCTTCGCCTCGATGTGACGGCGGAGCCTGGTCGTCCATCCTCGGTGCTCACGAAATGCTCACGGACGGGTGCGCACAGGGCATCACGGGACGGGATGGAAGTACGCCGAAGGCGCCCGCGTAGTACGGCACCTCCTTGGCGATCTCGGTGGCGACGTAGCCGGCCGCGGACGCGATCTTGCGAGCCCGGCGGCTCTTGGTACGGAGCTTCACCAGGTCGTAGGCGCCCTTCGAGAGGACGTTGGTGCTCGTTCCCCGTCTGCTCGAGCAACGCCCAGTTCGCCTTGAGGTTGACGCTCAGGCCGGCGCCCCGCGTGACATAGAGCACGGTCCGCTGACCTGTCGCTGACCTACGGCTGACCTGGGCGGCGACGGCGCTCAGGTCCCGCGAGCCGCGAAGCGGCGCGTGTGCCGCTCGCCGCGCGACTCGAAGTAGTGCCATTCGAGCTCGCCCAGCTCGGTGGAGGGCGGCTCGGCGAACCACCATTCGCGGCCGATCCGGTACCAGTTGCGGGTGGCCTCCAGCTGGCCCAGTACGGCCAGCACGCCGGATTCCATCCGGCGCCCCATCAGCTCGTTGGCGGGCAGGTTCTCGCGCCGCATCAGCCGGTAGAAGGACGAGCGCGGATCCGACACCGCGGCAATCGCCTCCATCACGCGCACGGAGTCGATCGTAACGTCGGTGTCGTCCATGTACCAGCCGCCGACCGCCCGCACGTGCTCCATCAAGAGCTCCGCGTCGACCTTGCGGGGATCGTTGAGGAAGCCGAGGTCGTGCAGCGCGACCCGCAGCTCCTCAGGGTCGTCGTCGAAGATCGCCTCGAGGGCCGCGATCTCCAGCTCGATCTGCTCCTTGTCCAGGTGCTTGGTCATCCCGAAGTCGAGGAAGGCCACGCGGCCGTGGTCCATCAGCAGGTAGTTGCCGGGATGGGCGTCGGCGTTGAAGTGCTGCAGGTGGTAGATCGAGCCGAAGCAGAACCGGAACACGATCTCCCCGAAGCGGTCGCGCTCGGCCTGCGGCAGCTCGCGGACCTCCTCGAAGCCCATGCCCTCGACCCACTCGCTCACCAGCACGCGGGTGGTCGACAGGCGGGTGACCACGTCCGGCACGTGGATGAACGGGTGGCCGCGGTAGCCGCGGGCGAACGCGCGCTGGTTCTGCGCCTCCAGCTCGTAGTCGAGTTCCTCCAGCACCCGCTCCTTGAGCTCCTCGGCGGCCGCCTTGGCGTCGAGGCCCGGCGCCAGCGCCTTGGCCATGCGCAGGATCAGGCCGGCGTTCTGCATGTCCGCGGCGATCGCGGAGGCCACGCCGGGGTACTGCACCTTGACCGCCACGCGCCGGCCGTCGGGCAGCAGCGCGCGGTGGACCTGGCCGATCGACGCGGCCGCCACGGCGTCGTGCTCGAACTCCTCGAACAGCTCCTCGACCGGGTCCTCCCACTCCTCGTCGAGCACCGAGCGCACCTTCTTCCAGGGCATCGGCGGGGCGGTGCTGCGCAGCGTGGCCAGCCGCTCCTGGTAGAGCTCGCGGTACTCCGGCGGGAGGAACTCGGTGTCGATGAAGGACGCGAGCTGGCCGACCTTCATGGCCGCGCCCTTCATCCGCCCGAGCGTCTCCACCATCCGCTCGGCCGCCTCCAGGTGGCGGCGCTCGAGCGCCTCGGCGGCGCCCTCCGGGGAGCGGGCGATATTCGCCGCCCGGGTGCCGGCGTAGCGAGCGCTCTGCCCACCCACCACCGAGCCCACCTCCGCGGTGCGGCGGATCCGGCCCTTGGGAATCGAGCTGTCGTCGCCGCGAGCCACCTGCCTCGGAGGATAGGTCCGGCCGCCGCCGGCAGCTACACTGGCCAGCCGTCATGGCAGACGCCGGCAAGCGACCCATACTCGAGGCGGACGAGCGCTCAGAGCGCGGCACCCGCGCCACCAAGCGGCTGCGCCGGGAGGGCTTCGTGCCCGGCGTCGTCTACGGCGGCGGCGGCAACGGCGACAGCACGTCGTTCAAGGTCCAGTCGCGCGTTCTGCGCCAGGTGCTCGTGGACGGCTCGGCGCTGATCGACCTCAAGGTCGGGGCCCAGTCGGCCCGCCCGGTGATCGTCAAGGACCAGCAGCTGCACCCCGTGCGGGACGAGGTCGTCCACATCGACCTGCTCGAGGTGAAGCTGGACGAGACGATTGAGACGCCGGTGGCCGTGCACGTGGAGGGCACCGAGGAGGCGCCCGGCGTGAAGGAGGGCGGCGTGCTCGACCAGGTCACGCACGAGCTCAACATCGAGGCCCTGCCGACCGACATCCCCGAGGCCATCGTGGTGGACGTGTCGACGATGGAGATCGCCGCCACGATGCAACTCTCAGAGCTCGACCCGCCCCCCGGGGTGACCTTCCTGGACAACCCGGAGGAGACGATCATCGCCACGATCGTCGTGCCGACCGAGGTCGAAGAGCCGGAGGAGATCGAGGAAGAGACCGAGCTCGTGGGCGAGGAGCTGCCCGAGGGCGAGGAGCCGCCGGCCGAGGAGGCCGAGGGCGAGGGAGAAGCGGAAGCCGAGGAGGGCGAGGAGTCCTGAGCCTGTTCCGCCGCGGGCGCGGCGGGAGGGGTGGCCGCGAGGAGGGCGGCGGCAAGGTCGACTGGCTGGTCATCGGCCTCGGCAACCCGGGCGACCGCTACGCCCGCACGCGCCACAACGTCGGCTTCGAGGTCGCCGCCCGCGCCGCCGAGCGCTGGGGGCTGTCCAAGGCCAAGAAGCGCTACGGCGGCCTCTACGCCGACGGACGCACCGGGCCCGGCGGGCCGCGGGTGGGCGTGCTGCTGCCCCAGACCTACATGAACGACTCGGGCGACGCCGCGGGACCGGCGCGCGGCGCGCTGGGCGTGCCCCTCGACCGGGTGGTGGCGGTGCACGACGAGATCGACCTGCCCTTCGGCCGGATCGAGGTGCGCAAAGGTGGCGGGCTGGCCGGCCACAACGGCCTGAAGTCGCTGCGGCAGGGCTTCGGCAGCCCCGACTTCCGCCGCGTGCGGGTGGGCGTGGGGCGTCCCGATACCACCGACCCGGAGATCGTCTCCGCCCACGTCCTGGGCCGCTTCACGGAGCCCAAGGAGGACGTACGGGAGCTAGTGGAGCGGGCCGTCGACGAGCTCGACCGGCTGGTGACCGCGCCGAGCTCCTAGTCATCTAGACCACGTCGCGGCGCTCTTCGAGCTCGGCGCCGGCGAGGCCGAGGACGAGCGCCCAGGCCGCGAAGACCAGCCCGGCCGGGACCGGGTCGAGGGCGTCTCCGAATGCCGGGGCTCCCTCGAGACCGGCCTGCGCGCCGCCGATCGTGAAGGCGGCCACGTTCCCGGGAATCAGGCCGATCAGAGGCTCGACGACGAAGAGCCAGATCAGAATCCCCACAACGGCGGCCACCTGATTGCGAACGATGGCTCCGATTGCCACTCCCACCGCGCCCGAGATCGCCGCGGACAGCATCCCCTGAGCGGCGAGGGTGAGGTAGTCCCCCGGCTCCAGCAACCCGAGCGGCGCATCCCGAGCGGACAACCAGATGGCGCCCATGGCGAAGGTGGCCAGCATCGCGGCCAGGCCCAGCAGGGCCCCGGTGGTCAGGTAGGCGATCGCCTTGGCCGCCACCAGCCGGCGGCGATCCGGCGCGGCCAGCAGGGTCGAGGTGATGGTGCCGTGGCGGTACTCCCCCGTCGTGCCGACGATCCCCAGGATCAGGAGAAACGTGGCTGCGATGCCCGCGCCCGCCAACCCCTCGCGCACGTCCTCCGCGGTGCGGAAATCGTTGGTGGCGAAGCCCGCGCCCTGGGCGGCGAGGGTCAGCACCACGATCGCGATCAGGAAGCCCAGCGCCGTCCGCGTCGTGCGCAGCTTGAGAAGCTCGGCGGCCACGGCCGCCCTCACGACGGGACCGACTCCTCGCCGGTGAGCTCGAAGAACACGTCCTCGAGCGAGGCCGAGCGCTCCCGCAGCCCGTGGACAGCTACGCCTTCGCTGAGCGCGAGGTCGCCCACGGCCGCGGCGTCGGCGCCGCTGACCACCAGCGTCTCGTCGGTCCCCGCCTCCACCCCGTAGCCCCGCGCCCGCAGCGCCGCGGCCAGCCGTTCGGAACCGGGGCTGCGCACCTCCACCGCGCCGGCGCCGCCGGCGGTCAGCTCGGCCAGCGGTCCCTCCGCCACCACCCGGCCGCGGGCGATCACGATCACCGCGTCGGCGGTCTGCGCCATCTCCGCCAGCACGTGGCTGGACACCAGCACCGTCCGGCCCTGTGACGCGTACCAGCGCAGGAAGTCGCGCAGCCAGCGGATCCCCTGTGGATCGAGCCCGTTTGCCGGCTCGTCCAGGATCAGGATCTCCGGGTCGCCCAGAAGCGCTGTGGCGAGGGCCAGCCGCTGGCGCATCCCCAGCGAGTACTCACCGGCGCGGCGCTTAGCCGCGTCCTGCAGCGCCACCAGCTCGAGTGTCTCGTCGGCGCGGGTCTCAGGCAGGCGCGCGGCCCGGGCCACCGCCCGCAGGTGGTCGCGCGCTCGCCGCCCCGGGTGGAAGCCCGAGCGCTCCAGCACCGCCCCGACGGTGCGGGCCGGGTGGTCGAGCCGTCGGTAGGGCCGCCCGGCGACCGTCGCCGCGCCGTCGGTCGGCCGGGCCAGGCCGAGGATCATCCGCAGCGTCGTCGTCTTGCCCGCCCCATTCGGGCCCAGGAATCCGGTGACCAGGCCGGGCTCCACCGCGAAGCTCACGTCGTCCACCGCGGTGACCGCGCCGAAGCGCTTGGTCAGGGACCGGACCTCGATCGCAGACACGTGGGCAGCGTATTGGCCTGCGTAAACTCGAAGACAGGCCGCGCGGCCTGCCGGGCGGCCGCTGCGCATGCTTCGCTCCCTACTCACCTACGCTCGCGAGGACCAGTCGATCCTCGCCCTCGCCGAGTCCGCTCGGCGTGAACCCCAGCGGGCCTTCGTCTCGGCCAGCCTGCGCCCCTACCTGTTGGCGTCGCTGATCGACAGCGACCCCGAGCGCCCGGCCCTAGTGGTGGCGGGCGATGATCGCGCCGCCCGCGACCTGGCCGCAGATCTCAAGGCCTTTCTCGCCCCCAGGCCGGTGCGCTTCTACCCGGCCCGCGGCATGCGCTACGAGTCGCACCTGGCGCCGCCGCCGCACCTGGTGGGCCTGCGCATCGCCGCGCTCGACGCACTGCTGGGCGACCGCGCCGCGGTGCTCGTGACCTCGGCGGTCGCGCTCGCCGAGAAGGTGCCGGACCCCGACCTGCGCCCGCACGGCTTCGAGATCGAGAAGGGAGGGCTGCTCGACCTCGACGAGGCAGCCGCCCAGTTCGTGGCCTGCGGCTACGAGCGGGTCGACCAGGTGGAGGAGCGGGGCCAGTTCGCCATCAGGGGCGACATCCTCGATGTCTACCCGGCCACCGAGGAGCGCGCCGTGCGCTGCGAGCTGTTCGACATCGAGGTCGAGCGGCTCACCTGGTTCTCCACCTTCACCCAGCGCTCGCTGGAGGAGGCCGAGCGGGTCGAGATCGCCCCTGCCGCGGAGCTGGCGCCCGAGCACCGCGAGCTGGCGGAGATCGCTGCCGCCAGCGACGAGTCCGAGCGCCCGGATGTGGCCGACGTGCTGCCCGTGGACCGTTTCTGCGAGCTGCTCGAGCTGGTGCCCGAGGACGCGCTGGTGGCGGTGGCGGCAGAGGAGGAGCTGGCCCCCGCCCTGCGCGACTACTGGGAGGACGTGACCGCGAGCTTCCACGACGCCGACGCCCATCACCTCTATCTGAAGCCCGAGCGGCTCGACGAGGCGCTGGCGGCGCGCGCGGCGCTGCGCCTGTCGGCCATCTCACAGGACCAGCCGCACCAATTCAGGGCGCAGGGCGCCGACAGCGCCGCCCGTTCGCTGCGCGACGCCGAGCCGGAGCTGGAGAAGCTGGTCCGCTCCGGATACCGCACGTTCGTCGCGTGGGCGCGGAGGGGCGAGGCCGAGCGCGCCCGCCTGAACCTGGCCCGGGTGCAGGCCGCCTTCCTGGACGGCCAGCCCGCGCCGGCGGAGGCCGGCGTGACGTTCGCCCACGCCAGCCTGCGCGACGGGTTCGTGGCTCCCTCGCTGAAGCTGGCGATCCTGCCCGAGCACCGCCTGCTGCGGCGGCGCCGGGCGGAGCGCCCCGCGGGACCCGCGCCGGGCGCGATCGCCTCGTTCACGGAGCTGCGCGCCGGCTCCCCGGTGGTGCACGAGGACCACGGCATCGCCCTCTTCGCCGGGTTCGAGACGAAGACGGTGGCCGGCGTGACGCGCGACTACCTGGAGCTCGAGTTCAGGGACGGCGACCGGGTGTTCGTGCCCAGCGACCAGCTGCACAAGATCAGCCGCTACGTGGGCGCCGAGGCCGGCGACCCGCCGCTCTCGAAGCTCGGCGGCAAGCAGTGGGAGCAGATGAAGATGCGCGCCCGCCGCGCGGCCCAGGCGCTGGCGGGCGAGCTGCTCAACCTCTACGCCGAGCGCCGCCGGCGCGCAGGGCACGCCTTCGCGCCCGACAGCGACTGGCAGCTGGAGTTCGAGCAGCGCTTCCCCTACCGGGAGACGCCCGACCAGCTGGACGCGATCGAGGCGGTGCGGGCCGACATGGAGGAGGCCCGTCCCATGGACCGCCTGATCTGCGGCGACGTGGGCTACGGCAAGACCGAGGTGGCGCTGCGGGCGGCCTTCAAGGCGGCCGAGGACGGCAAGCAGGTCATGTTCCTGGTGCCCACCACCGTGCTGGCCCAGCAGCACTTCGGGACGTTCAACGAGCGGATGCGCGACTACCCGCTCCGGATCGAGATGGTGTCCCGCTTCCGCTCGGCGAAGGCGACCCGCGAGGTGCTCGCCGGCTTCAGCGACGGACAGGTGGACATCCTGATCGGCACCCACCGGCTGCTCTCCCGCGACGTCCGGCCCAAGGACCTCGGGCTGCTGATCGTGGACGAGGAGCAGCGCTTTGGGGTCAAGCAGAAGGAGCTCTTGCGCCAGCTCCGGCTGCGGGTCGACGTGCTCTCGCTCTCGGCCACTCCGATCCCGCGGACGTTGCAGATGTCGCTGGCCGGGCTGCGCGACATCTCGATCATCGAGACCCCGCCCGAGGGGCGGCGGCCGGTGAAGACCTACGTCGGGGACTACGACGAGGAGCTGGTCCGCGGCGCGATCGGCCGCGAGCTGGCCCGCGGCGGCCAGGCCTTCCTCCTTCACAACCGGGTGGAGACCATCGACGAGACCGCCGAGCGGGTGCGCGCCCTGGCCCCCGAGGCTCGCGTGGCGGTGGCCCACGGCCAGATGCCCGAGGGGCAGCTGGAGACCGTGATGCTCGACTTCCTGCGTGGGCAGGCCGACGTGCTCGTGTGCACCACGATCGTCGAGTCGGGGCTCGACATCCCCAGCGCCAACACCCTGATCGTCGAGCGGGCCGACGAGCTGGGGCTGGCGCAGATGTACCAGATCAGGGGCCGGGTGGGACGCTCGCGCGAGCGCGCCTACGCCTACCTGCTCTACCCCTCGGCCGCCGCGCTCACAGAAGAGGCGGGGGCCCGCCTGGCCACCCTGTCGGACTACACCGAGCTGGGGTCGGGATTCAAGATTGCGATGCGCGACCTCGAGATCCGCGGCGCGGGCAACCTGCTCGGCGACGAGCAGTCGGGTCACGTCGCGGCGGTCGGCTTCGAGCTCTACGTGTCGATGCTGGACGAGGCGGTGCGGCTGCTGGCCGGCGACTCGGCCGCCGAGGAGGCCGAGCCGGTTCGCATGGACGTGCCTGTGGACGCGTTCGTGCCCGGCGACTACGTGCCCTACGAGGCCGCCAAGATCGAAGTGCACCGCAGGGTCGCGGGCGCTCGCGAGGTCGCCGAGCTGATCATGCTGCGCGACGAGCTCGCCGACCGCTTCGGACCGATCCCCGATCCGCTGGACAACCTGATCCGCCTGCAGGACGCCCGCATCAAGCTGGGCCGGGCCGGCGCCCGCGCCGTTGACTTCCGTGGCGGGCGGCTCTCCGTGACTCCGATCGAGCTGGACTCGCACGGCTCGCGGGCGCTGCGGGAGCGGCTGCCGGAGGCCGTCTACGAATCCGGGCGCTCGACGGTGCGCGTGCGCCTGCCCGACGAGCCGGCCGAGCGGTTCCGGGCCGTGGTGGCCGCTGCGGAGGCGGTGCTGGAGGTCGCCACCGACCCCGGCCGAGCCTGAAACGGCCTCCGCGCGCAGCAGGCCGAGCCCGCTGCTTGCGGCCAAACGGCTTTAGCTACCCTTCGCCCCCGCTCCGGCCGCAGCTGAGTCCGCGTCGGCGCTTTTCCGCTCCTTAGCTCAGCTTTACCAACACCGCCTAGACATGGTCTCGATGCGACACGCCCCGATCAAGTCCGCCCTCGCGCTCGCCGTTGCCGGCCTCGGCGCCGCCACCATCGCCGCTTGCGGCAACGACATCCCGCCGAACTCGGTCGCGAAGGTCGGTGACTCGGTGGTCACCCAGGACGAGTTCGACAAGTGGCTCGACATGGCGTCCAGCCAGGCCGCGGCGCAGGGCGGCGCGGCGGCGTCGCCCGATCCCCCGGACTACAAGAAGTGCGTGGCGGCGAAGAAGAAGCAGCCGCTGCCGCAGGGCCAGCAGAAGCCGTCGGACGCTGCTCTAAAGGACCAGTGCAAGCAGGAGTACGAGACGCTCAAGACCCAGGTCATGCAGTTTCTCATCCAGTCCGAGTGGGTCCAGCAGGAGGCCGAGGCCCAGAACGTCTCGGTCAGCGACAAGGAGGCCCGCAACTCGCTCGAGGAGGAGAAGAAGCGCGCCTTCCCGGGCGACAAGGACGGCAAGCAGTACGAGGCGTTCCTGAAGACGTCAGGCATGAGTGAGCAGGACGTCCTGTTCCGCATCAAGCTGGAGCAGCTCCAGCAGAAGCTGACCGAGAAGGTCACCAAGGACGCCAAGAACGTCTCCGACGCCGAGGTCGAGGAGTACTACGAGAAGAACAAGAAGCGCTTCGCGCAGCCGGAGCGGCGCAACCTGCTCGTGGTGCTGACCAAGACCAAGGCCCAGGCCGAGAAGGCCAAGCGGGCCCTCGAGGACGGCAAGAGCTGGAAGCAGGTGGTCAAGCAGTACTCGATCGACGAGGCCTCCAAGGCCCAGGGCGGCAAGCTGCCCGGCGTGACCAAGGGCCAGCAGGAGAAGGCACTCGACGACGCCATCTTCGCCGCCCGCAAGGGCCAGGTCCGAGGCCCGGTGAAGACCCAGTTCGGCTGGGAGGTGTTCCAAGTCGTGAAGATCGAACCCGCTTCGCAACAGTCGCTCGAGGAGGCCAAGGGCACGATCGAGAACCTGCTCCGTTCGCAGGGTCAGCAGAAGGCCCTGGACCGCTTCATCAAGGACTTCCGCGAGCAGTACAAGGGCGACACCAAGTGCGCCGAGGAGTTCCGGGTGGCGGAGTGCGACAACGCTCCGAAGCAGAAGACCAACACCGCCCAGCCCCCCGGTTCCCAGCAGCCGCAGCCCGAGCAGCCCGCACCGCAAGAGCCGCAAAACTAGTGCCGGGCACAGACGATCTCTCGGCCGCTCTCCTGCGGCTGGACGAGATCACGCGGCGGCTGCGCCGCGAGTGCCCCTGGGACCGCGAGCAGGACGAGCGCTCGATCGTGCCGCACACGGTCGAGGAGGCCTATGAGCTGGCCGACGCCGCTCATGGCGGCGACGACGCCAAGCTGCTGGACGAGCTCGGCGACGTGCTCTTCCAGGTCTACTTCCTCGCCCTCCTGCTGGAGGAGCGCGGGCAGGGCAACCTCGCCGCGGTGGCCGAGCATTGCCGGCAGAAGCTGATCCGCCGGCACCCGCACGTATTTGGCCGGGCGGAAGCCGCCGGCTCGGCCGGCGGCGCCCCGATTCCTTCCTACAGGGCCGCCGAGACCGCCGGGGACGTGGTGCGCAACTGGACCGAGATCAAGCGCACCGAAGAGCGGGCCGGCGATGTCTTCGGGCACATTCCCGAGACGCATCCGTCGACCATTTACGCGGCGAAGATGCAGCGCCGAGCGGAGAACGCCGGCTTGGACGCCGAGCGCTCCGCCGCCGAGGCGCTCACGGATGCTCGTCGTGTCTGTGATTCGATCCTCCCGGCCGGCGATCAGTCCTTCGAGCGGGTCGGCAGGCTCCTCTGGGACGTCACGGCCGCGGCACGGGCGCTCGGGGTCGATCCGGAGGTGGCGCTCAGACAGCATGCGAACGTAGTCCGGCGAGCGATCGAAGGGGCGGAGTGAGCGAGATCGACAGGGTGCACGGGCGGCAGATCCTCGACAGCCGGGGCAACCCCACGGTCGAGGTGGACGTGGTCCTGCGCTCCGGCGCGGCGGGACGCGCCGCCGTGCCCTCGGGCGCGTCCACGGGCGAGTTCGAGGCGGTGGAGCTGCGCGACGGCGGCGAGGCCTGGGGGGGCAAGGGCGTGTCGCAGGCGGTGGCCAACGTCAACGGCGAGCTGGCGGACGCGGTCAAGGGGATCGAGGCGGGCGACCAGGAGGCCCTCGACCGAGCCCTGATCGACTGCGACGGCACGCCCAACAAGGGACGGCTGGGCGCCAACGCCATCCTGGGGGTGTCGCTCGCCGCGGCCAAGGCCGCCGCGGCCGAGGCGGGCCTGCCGCTGTGGCGCTACGTCGGCGGCGAGGCCGCGCACGAGCTGCCCGTGCCGATGATGAACGTGCTGAACGGCGGGGTCCACGCGGACAACAAGGTCGACTTCCAGGAGTTCATGATCGTGCCGGTGGGGGCGGACTCGTTCGCCGCCGGGCTGCGCACCGGGGTCGAGGTCTTCCACGCCCTCAAGCGCACCCTGCACGATCGCGGCCTGTCCACCGCGGTGGGCGACGAGGGCGGCTTCGCCCCCGACCTCGACTCGAACGAGGCCGCGCTGGAGGCGCTCGTCGAGGGCATCGAGGCTGCCGGCCACCGCCCCGGTGACGACGTGGCCATCGCCCTCGACCCGGCCACCAGCGAAATCTTCGAGGGCGCCTCTTACGTGCTCGAGCACGAGGGACGGTCTCTCTCCCCGGACCAGCTCGTCAGCTACTGGGAGGACATCGCCGGGCGCTACCCCGTGGTCTCGCTCGAGGACGGGATGGACGAGGAGGACTGGGACGGGTGGCGCCTGCTGACCGAGCGGCTCGGGGAGCGGGTCCAGCTCGTGGGCGACGACCTGTTCGTCACCAGCACCGAGCGCCTGCGGCGCGGGATCGACACGGGCGTGGGCAACTCGATCCTGGTCAAGGTCAACCAGATCGGCACGCTCAGCGAGACCCTCGACGCGGTTCGCACCGCGCAGGAGGCGGGCTACACCGCCGTGATGTCCCACCGCTCCGGCGAGACCGAGGACACGACGATCGCCGACCTGGCGGTGGCCACCGGCTGCGGCCAGATCAAGACCGGCGCCCCCTCGCGCTCAGACCGGACCTCGAAGTACAACCAGCTCCTGCGCATCGAGGAGATCCTCGGCCCGGATGCCTCCTACCCGGGCCGTGCCGCGTTTCGCGCCTGACGCCGAAGGAGTCCGCGTCCGGCCGGCGAAGGGGGCCGAATGGCCCGCGCCGCCCTCTTTCCGAGTCGCCGTCGCACCACGATCCGCTGGGACCGGGTCGGGCGGGTGGCCCTGCTGGGAACCCTTCTCATGATCCTGGCGCTCTACGTCTCGCCGGCGCGGCACTGGATCCAGCAGTCCGGCACCGCGGCCGCCCAGCGCGACGAGCTCCGCGACCTCAGCGCCGAGAACCGCGAGCTGAAGCGCCGGGTGCGCTCGCTGCGCGACCCCGGCGCCCTCGAGCGCGAGGCGCGGCGGCTGGGGATGGTGCGTCAGGGCGAGCGGGCCTACGTGATCGAGAACCTGCGCTAGGGGCTCCGCTCGCGCGCGGGCCGGATGGGCTGAGTAAGGGGGGGTTCCGCACGAAACGTCCAATGGTTGGACGTTTCGTCGGGGACCCCCACGAGAAGGCCGAGGGGCTTCGCTAGCCTCGGCCGTTCTCATGGCCTATGCAGTCGAGAACGCCCTGTACCAGTGGCGCGAGGGAGAGCGCCGGGTCGCCGAGACCCCCGAGCCGGCCCGGACCGACCTGGACCTGGCTGCCGACGCCGTGATCGAGGAGCTGCGGCGGCGGCTGGGCTCGATCTTCGTACTCGACGAGCTGGCCGATTTCTACGCCGAGGGCACCGACTGGTCGCTCGACCTGGCTCGTCGCCGCGGGGCGGGCGGCGACGCCGCCACGGTGGTGGACGCCGCCTTCGGCCGCTACGCGCGCGAGGCCGCCAATTACGCGGGCGGAGTGCCCCGCGAGAAGCATGAGCGCCCCTAGCGGGGCGCTCCCGCCGCGCGGCTAGTCGCCTTCCCCGCTGCCGTCCTCGGAGGCGCGGGTGATCACGATCTGGTCGGGCTCGACGGTCACCGTGATCGGGCGATGGCCGGCCCAGTGCTCCGCGTAGACGGGGTCGTCCTGGACGGCCGGGTCGAGCCAGAGGCCGTAACCCTCCTCGCCGTGGTCGAAAGTGCCCTCGAGCTCCTTCCTCCGGCGGCGTCCGCGTCCGCCACGGCGACCGCGGCGGCGCCGGCGAGGCTTCTCGTCCTCGTCGTCCTCGTCCTCGTCTTCGTCCTCGTCCTCGTGGGAGTCCTCGTCCGCGGCCTCCTCCTCGGCCTGCATCTCCGCCTCGAGCGCCGCGGCCACCAGCGCGTCGTCCTCGGCGCGAAGGTCCTGCTCCTCCACCTCCGCGCCGGGCGCGGGCGCGTCGGCGTCGCCGTCGCCGGCGGCATCGACGGGCGACAGCTCGTGCTCGCGCTTGAAGGCGCGGATGTCACCCACTGACACCTCGAGCTGGTGGGCGATCCAGGCGTCGGTGCGGCCCTGGCGGACCCAGGTCCGGATCTGATTCAGCTGCGGCTTGAGCGATCTCCGTGCCAACGGCGGCGGAGACTACCAATCGCGTGTGGCCGCGAAACGCTCGTTTGCGCGGACGACAGACCACTGCTTAAGTGGAACCAGTCCAACCTGGCAGGGGAGGCACTGAGTGTGCTGGTTCTGACACGCAAGTCCAACGAGTCGATAATGATCGGGGACGAGATCGAGATCTCGATCCTGGCCATCAGCGGGGAGAAGGCCAGAATCGGAATCGAGGCGCCTCGAACGATCCCGGTATTCCGCAAGGAGGTCTACAACGGCCTCGCGGAGGAGGAGCGCCGCCGCGCGCCCGGAGCCGGCGGCGAGCCGGAGAGGCCTTCGGACAGCTAGCCGGCCAGCATCGCCAGCGTCTCGAACATCACGATCGTCACGATCACGGCGGTCGCGATGATCGAGAGCGCGAGCAGTGCGAAGCGCAGCTTGCCCTGCTTGCGCCGGCGCTCGACCCTGCGCACGCGGGCACGGTTGACGGCGCGCCGCCGCCGGTGCTCGCGGCGCAAGACCGACTCGGCGGCCTCCTCCCGGAAAGCCTCCTCGTACTGCGCGAGTGACTGGCGCATCCTCATGACCGGGGAAGGCTACCAGCGTTATTGAGCTCTTCTGCGGGCTTCAGGCGGTGGCCGGCTCGCGCGCAGCGTCCGCGTATACGCGCACGAAACGCAGGTAGTTGTCGGCGATCTGCTGCGCTGCTGCGTCGCGCTCGAGGTCGCCGTCGATGTAGCCCTTGAGCGGGTCCCACCAGATCGTCCGGCCGATGGCGAAGCCGGCATAGCCCTCGACGGGAGCGCCCTGGCGGAGCCAGTGGTCGACCTTGTCGTCGTCCGCGCCGCGGCCCAGCACCACGCAGATCACGCCGTCGCGTCCGTCGCGCCGGGCGGTCTGGGCGATCCGCTCGCAGTCCTCCTGGGTGTCGATTCCCTCGATCTTCCACACATCGGCCTCGACCCCGAGGTCCTGCAGCTCGACGATCACCTGGCGCATCAGCTCGGGGCGCAGCTCGGTGTCGTAGCGATCCGAATCGCCGCCGACCTGCTCCAGCTGAGCCTCCTCGGCGGGCACGAGCAGCTCGAAGAGGAACTTGCGGTCGTGCTCGTGCAGCCAGTCGGCGAGCCGCTTGAGGCGCTCGGCCTGGCGCCGGTTCATGTCCTTGTCGCCCTCGGGGTTGTAGCGGACCAGCACCTTGGCGAAGTCGGGATCGAACTCCTCGATGTGCGCCCCGAAGTCGTCGCCGTAGTCGAAGTCGAACTCCTCCTGCCCGGACTTCTCGACCGGCATGGCCAGGATGAGCCCGCGCTCCCGGGCCTGACCGGGAACGTTCTTCGGCGCGCCGAACTGCTCGTCCACAAGGCAGCCCGTCACCTCCGGCTCGGCGCCCTGCTCGGAGGCCCTGAGCAGGCCCTCGAAGATCAGGTGCTTGGCGTCCGAGATCGTGTCGGTCTGCTCGTCCGTCGGGTCTCCCTCGATCCCGAACATCTTCTTCTGGAACGACCCGCGGTGGTCGAACGCGAGGATGTAGAGCTTGCCGTCGTAGCCGAGTGCCATCCGTCCTCCTGATGTGCCGCAAGCAGCCGGCTCGGCCGGCTGCGCGCGGAGGTTGTCGCTGGTCCCTGGGTTATACCCCGTTTGCCCGCGAGGCCCCTGGTTACGATGCCCCTCGTGGAGCACCACTTCACGGGGCCCTCCTACACCCTCGGGATCGAGGAGGAGCTCTGGATCGTCGATCAGGAGACGCTCGACCTGGCCAGCGCCATCGAGGGGCTGCTCGCCGATCTCAGCGGCACCCCGACCGAGGGCGAGATCAAGCCCGAGCTGATGGAGTCGGTGTGCGAGATCGCCACCCCGCCGGTGCGCAACACCGCCGAGGCGGGTGCCCACCTGCGGGCGCTTCGGCGCCAGGCCAGCCAGGTCGCGTCGCAGCGCGGGCTGGCGATCGGCGCGGCGGGAACGCACCCGTTCGCGCTGTGGGAGGACCAGCGCATCGTCGCCCGGCCCCGCTACCGGGACCTCATCTCCGGACTGCAGTTCGTGGCCCGGCAGGAGATCATCTTCGGGATCCACGTGCACGTGGGGATCGACGATCCCGACAAGGCCATCCACGTGACCAACGGCATGCGGGTCCACCTTCCGATCCTGCTGGCCCTGTCGGCGAACTCGCCCTTCTGGCGCGGCGATGACACCGGGCTCGAGTCCGCCCGCACCCCGATCTTCCGGGCCTTTCCGCGGGTCGGCATCCCGCCCCGCTACGAGAACTTCGAGGACTGGTCGAATCGCATCGAGTTCATGACCCGGTCACAGTCGATCGGCGACTACACCTACCTCTGGTATGACGTGCGCCCGCACCCCAACTTCGGGACCGTGGAGATCCGCGTGATGGACTCCCAGACCCGGGTGGAGCACACGCTCGCCCTGGCGGCGATGGCCCAGGCGATGGTCAAGGAGCTGGCCGAGCACTACGAGGCCGGGAAAGAGCTGTCCGACTACCCCTACGAGATGCTCGACGAGAACAAGTGGCTCGCCGCGCGGCACGGCCTGAGAGGCAAGCTGGTGGACCTGCCGAAGGTTGACCGGGTGCTGGTGCCGGACCTCGCCAACCGGCTGATCGAGCGGCTGCGGCCACACGCCGAAGAGCTCGGGTCGGCCAACGAGCTCGACGACCTCGAGGACATCATCACCAACGGAAACGGCGCCGGTCGGCAGCTGGTCGTCTACCAGGCCAACCACGACCTCCGCGAGGTGGTGCGGGAGGTCGTGGACGCGACCGTGCCCGAAACCGCCGACATTCCGGCCGACTAGCAGCCCGGGGCCGGGTACTCTGAGAGGGGCCGTGTCTCAGCCGGACCTTTTCGTCGTCTGCAAGAACTGCGGGTCGGAGGTGAGCCCGTACGTCACCGAGTGCCCGTACTGCGGGCAGCGAGTGCGAAAGCGGGCCCCGAAGATCGATCGCGGAGGCGGCCCCGCCCCGCCTCCCAAGCGCCGCCGGAAGGCGAAGCTGCCCCGGCTGCGTGCCGAGGAGATCGAGGGCATCGCCCCCGAAACCCGGCCGTACGCGACGTTCGTCCTGATCCTGGCGTGCGTGGCGGCGATCCTGATCTGGGCCGCCGATCCGAGCCTCGACATCGGCTACGTGCTCGTGCCGGTTCAGGACGAGGTCTGGCGCTTCTTCGCCACCCCCTTCCTTCACACCGACCAGCTGGGCTACGCCTTCGTGGCCCTGACCGCTACCGGCATCTTCGGCACGATGCTGGAGCGCCGCTTCGGTCCCATCCCAGTGGTCCTCATTTTCGTTCTGTCGGGTGCGGCCGGCGCCGCGCTGGCGACCACCCTGGAGGCGCCGGCTTTGTTCGCGGACTCGGCCCTGACCCTGATTTTCGGGGCCAACGGCGCGGCGCTCGGGCTCCTGTGCGCGTGGCTCGTGGACGACCGCCTGGCCCTGCGCCGCGGTGACGATCGCGAGAACGACTTGATCGGCGTGCTCGTGATCGCGGCGGTGCTGGTGCTGCTCTCGCTCACCACCGAGGAGGCCAACATCGCGGCCGCGGCCGGCGGGGCGGCGGCCGGCGCGCTGATGGGCCTCGCGCTGCCGGTCTTCACCCGCAAGAACCGCTACTGAGCGCCGGCACGCACCGCGATCGTGCCCGCCTCCGCCTCCACAAGGCGGCCGATCCTGGTGCCGGGCGCGTCGCACCCCGGAGGCGCAGCCACCAGGAGCCCGCCCGAGGTCATGGGGTCGGATAGAAGCCAGCGCCGCTCCTCGGGCACGTCGGGGTCCCAGGTGACAACCTCCTCGACCCACGCCCGGTTGCGGCGGCTGCCTCCGGCCAGCGGCGGCTCGGCGGCGCGCAGTAGGTCGAGCACCCCGGCGATGGCCGGCACCGCGTCCGCGTCCACCTCGGCCCCGACACCGCTCGCCTCGGCCAGCTCGCGGAGGTGTCCCAGCAGGCCGAAGCCGGTCACGTCGGTCATCGCGCTGGCGCCGGCTCGCACCGCCCGCTCCGAGGCGGAGCGGTTGAGGGTGACCATGGTCTCCACCGCCTCGCGGATGAGCTCGGGCGACGCGGTCCCGCGCTTGAGCGCCGTCGAGGCGACTCCGCCGCCGAGCGGCTTGGTGAGAAACAGGTCGTGGCCGCTGCGGCCGGTGGAGTTGCGCACCAGCCGCTCGGGGTGCACGGTGCCGGTCACGCACAGGCCGTACTTGGGCTCGCGGTCGTCGATCGAATGCCCACCGGTGACGGCGACGCCGGCGTGAGCGGCGACGTCGGCGCCCCCTCGCAGTACCTCGCGCAGCACGGCGCCGCCCAGCTCCTCCAGCGACCAGGCCACCAGGTTGAGGGCCATCACCGGCGTGGCGCCCATCGCGTAGACGTCGGAGAGCGCGTTCGCGGCCGCCACGCGGCCGAAGTCGTAGGGATCGTCGACGATCGGCGTGAAGAAGTCCGCGCTGGAGACCACCGCGAGCTCCGGGGAGACGCGGTACACCGCTGCGTCATCGGCGGTGTCGAGGCCCACCAGCACGTCGCCGTCCTCGGGCCGCGGCAGTTCGGCCAGCAGCTGGTGCAGCACCGCCGCGGGCAGCTTGCAGGCACAGCCGGCGCCGTGCGAGAGGGTGGTCAGCCTGGCCGGAGGCACGAACGTAGTATCCCGCCGGTGTTCACGGACGAGCAGGTGGACGCCGCCGTGCGGGCGCTGTCCGACCCGGAGCGCTTCACCGGCGCCGAGCGGCGCCTAGCCGCGCTTGCCCCGCAGCTCCAGCGCATCCTCGGCGACGCGTTGAACGAGGGCGGCTGGTTCGGCGACGCGCACCTCGCCCAGATCCGCGCCGTGGCGGCCGAGCCGGACGAGGCCGAGCGGGCACGCCGCATCGAGACCCTGCTGGCGGAAGAGACCCGCATGGGCATGCTGATCGGCGTGGCCGTCGGCTGGGAGCTCGCCCGTGAGCTCGACGAAACCGAACCCGATCCCGGAGGGACCTGAACGATGGAGATCCGCTTCCTCGGCCACTCATGCTTCGAGCTCGTCGAGGGCGACCGGCGCGTGCTGGTCGACCCCTTTCTCACCGGCAACCCGAAGGCCGCGGTCGAGGCCTCCGAGGTGGAGCCCACCGACATCTTCCTGACCCACGGCCATCCCGACCACTGGGGCGACGTGGTCGACATCGCCAAGCGGACCGGCGCGCCCTGCGTGGCGATCGCGGAGCTGGCCGGCGAGCTCGGTGACCACGGCATCGAGAACGTGACCGACCCCAATCTGGGCGGCACGGTCGAGTTCGAGGGCGGATGGGTGCGCCTCGTGCCGGCGTGGCACACCTCGACCACCCCCGGCGGCACGGTCAACACCCCGGCCGGGCTGGTGATCAGCTTCGGCGGGAAGATCGTCTACCACGTGGGCGACACCGCGCTCTTCTCGGACCTGCGGCTGGTGGGCGAGCGCGACAGCATCGATGCCGCGCTCATGTGCATCGGCGGCCACTACACGATGGATCGCCACGACGCGGTCATCGCGGCCGAGCTGATCGGGGCCCGCACCGTCGTCCCCTGCCACTACAACACCTTCCCTCCCATCGAGACCGACGCTCAGGCGTTCAAGTCCGACGTCGAGAGCCGCACCGGGGGCGAGGCACGGGTGAGCACCACCGTCGAGATCATGGAGCCGGGCGCGACGCTCACCCTGTAGGAGCCGCGGTGCGTCCCGCCCTCGCCTGCTGTCTGTTACTGCTGGCCCTGGCCGGCTGCGGCTCCGACGACGAGCGGGCCGAGACCGATACCGCGCCCCGCACGGCGGCCACCGAGACGAAGACCGAGCGCGAACCGACCGAGACCGAGGCCCTGGAGACCGAGACCGAGCGCGAGCCGCCGGAGACCGAAGCCGAGGACGAGCCGGAGCCCACGCAGACAGCGGAGCCGGAGCCGATCTCTCCCGAGGACCAGCAGGGCGGCGCCGGCGATGAGGAGCCCGCCCGCTCCCTGGCGCTGCTCACGGGGCGGGGCGGGCGGATCACTCCGCGCGTGGTGCGCGTGCCCGCCTTCATCTCGATCCGGATCGAGCTGCGCTCGGTGGACGGCGGCTCCTACGGCCTTCGGCTGGACGGCCGGACGCTGCGAGCCGGGGGAGCCGTGGCCTCGGCCTCAACGGTGGTGGACGGCCTGCGGCCGGGTGCGGCGGTGGTGGGGCGGCCGCTGGGCGGGGGGAACCCGGTCCGCATCGAGGCGACCGCCGAGCCGGGTCCCTGAGCGGGGCCGAACCCCCTGGCTGGCCAGCCAACCATTCGCTAGGCTGGCGCTCGAGCGTCTGAGAAGGAGAGAGCTGCCGTGAGTGAGCACGTCATCCAGCGGATGGAGCGGGACGACTTCCAGGCCACCAGCGATCCGGCGGTCCAGGAGTCGGCGGATCGCGGAGAGGTGAACCTGCTCGACTACGAGGAGCTCTATCACCTGTGGGAGCGCCAGCAGTGGGCCACGCAGGACGTGGACTTCACCCAGGATCGGATCGACTGGCACGAGCGCATCCCCGAGGAAGAGCGCTTCCAGCGGATGTACGGCCTGAGCTCGTTCTTCATCGGCGAGCAGCGCGTGGCGGAGGAGTTGGGCCCGATGATGCGCGCCGCGCCCACCGAGGAGATGCGCATCTTCCTCTGCACCCAGATCGCGGACGAGGCCCGCCACGTGCGCTTCTTCAACCGTTTCTACGACGAGGTCGGAGTGCTCGAGTCGACCACGCTGCAGGCGCGGCTGGAGGAGACCAGCGAGCACCTCAACCCGCAGTTCAACGAGCTGTTCGACGAGATGCTCACGGGGCGGGTCGACCACCTGGCCCGTGAGCCCGAGGACCTCGAGGCGCTGGTGGAGGCGATCACGCTCTACCACATGATCATCGAGGGCATGCTGGCCCTGACCGGCCAGCACTTCATAATCGAGTACAACGAGGAGCAGGGCACCCTGCCCGGCTTCGTCGAGGGCTTCAGCAACATCGCCCGCGACGAGCACCGGCACGTGGCCTTCGGCGCCCGTTTCCTGCGCGAGATGGCCGAGGAGCACCCGCGTTACGGAGAGGCGATCCAGCGCACGCTCGTCGAGTGCGGGCCCGCCGCCGACGGCGTGCTCACCCCCAAGTGGTACGTGGAGGGGGAGACCGAGCTGTTCGGCGGCATCTCCCCGGAGGAGACGCGCGCGTTCGCGCTGAAGTGCCTCGAGCGGCGGCTGAAGGTGATCGGGCTCGCGCCCGTCGCGTAGCTATGAGATCCGCGCGCCGAGCGGCACGTCGGTGTCCGGCGCCAGAAGGATCACTCGGCCCTCCTCGTCCGAGGCGCCTAGCACCAGCACCTCGGAGCGGAAGGGGCCGATCTGCCGGGGGGCAAAGTTCACCACCGCCACCACCCGGCGGCCCTCCAGGTCCTCCCGCCCGTAGTTCGTGATCTGAGCCGACGAGCGCTTCTCGCCCAGCTCGGGGCCGAAGTCGATGAACAGCTTCCACGCCGGCTTGCGCGCCTCGGGGAAGTCCTCCACCCGCGTGACGCGGCCCACGCGCATATCGATGGCCAGGAACTGGTCGAAGGTCGCCTCCATGGCGGCGGCAGCCTAACGGGAGGGCGCGTCGCTCAGGGCGCCGGAGCGGGCGGCGGAGGAGTCACGGGCGGCGGGACGCCCGGGCCGAGACCGGTGCCCGGCTCGCCCGCGGGCGGGGCGGGTGGCGGCTGCACCGGGGTCGTGCTCAGCTCACCGGGAGGCGTGGCGGGTGCGCTTGGAGTTCCCGGCACGGGAGCGACGGCCGCCGGATCCTCCCGCGGCGGGAGCGTCACGGTCGAACCCTCCTCCTGCACCGGCGTGGCCTTGGCCACCTGCGGCGCGGGGAGGGGCTCGGGCTCTGCCGGCGCGGGGGCGGGGACCGGCTCGGGGGTGTCGGGCTTGGCCTGCGCCCGCTCGAGCTTCTGCTGCGCGGGAGCAGGCTTGGGCTTCGGGGGCGCGACCGCCGCCGGCTTGGCGATCCGAGCCACAGGGGGCGGTGCGGGGGCCGGCGCCGGCGGGCTCATCGCCACCGTGGCGGGAGGCGCGGGAGGAGATGCGGTGGTGGCGTGCTTCACCTCGACCGCGCCGGCGGTCACGATCACAGCGGCGGCCATCCCGGCGGCGGCCTTCGAGGCGAGAGTGGACACCCCGGCGCCCACGGCGCCACCGGCGGTGATGCTGCCGGCCGCCGAGGCCGCGGCGCCCGCCACGCCCGCGCCGGCAGCCGCCCCGCCGCCGGAAGAGGCGGCTGCGCCGGCCGCGCCGCCCACGCCGAGCTTGGCGATCCACAGCTTCTTCAGGATGACCAGCGGGCCAATCGGGTAGATCGCGGCGAGCGCCTTGCTCGTGCTCCGCAGCTCGCCCTTGAAGATCCGGCAGCGGTCACAGACCTTGAGGTGCCGGCGCACGGGCGCCGAGCTCTTGGCGATCCCCTCGGCGACCTGACCGAGCTCCAATCGCACCTCGTCGCACGTGAGCAGACGAGCCTCGGACGCCTCCGCCAGCGAGACCCGGGCCCGGACCAGCAGCGACTTCACGCTCGGCACCGTCGTGTCCATCGCCTCGGCGATCTGGTCGTACGAGAGCGCGTCGATCTCGCGCAGGAGCAACGCAGTCCGCTGGCTCTCGGGGAGCTCCTGCACGTCGGCGACGATGTGCCGGAACTCCTCGCGCTTGTGCACGGTGTCCGCCGTGGTGGTCCCGCCGTCGCGCTCGAACACATCCATTGAGTCCTGTCCGGCGGCCTGCGGCCGGCGCAGGTGGTTGAGGCAGCGGTTGCGAGCGATGCGGTAGAGCCAGGGACGGGCGTTGATCGGCCGGTCGTCGGCCCTCATTGCGTTGAAGGACGCGGCGAATACCTCCTGCAGGACGTCCTCGGCGTCCTCCTGCGAGCCGAGCATGTGGCGGCAGAAGGCGAGCAGCCGCGGCTGGTAGCGCTGCACCAAGGCCTCGAAGGCGCCGTGATGTCCGCGCCGGACGAGCGCGATGAGCCTCTCGTCCGTCTGCAGGCGAAGCAGCGGCGACCTGCCCGCTAGTGCGGGCAGCCGCGCCGACTGTTGGAGTGCGGAAGCTTCCACGTCGAAAAGGCCGGTGCTGGTGGCCACCCGGCCCGGTGACACCGTAGCAAGGGCAAAGTTGCGCGCCGGCTGTCGGAAAGTCGCCGGAAGGGAGGTGCCCGGGGTGGGATTCGAACCCACACGCTCTTTCGAGCCGCGCCTTTTAAGGGCGCTGGCTATGCCAGTTTGCCTACCCGGGCGGAACGCAATGGTAGGTCGCTTGCGGCAGCGCGCAAACCGGCGCCGCGCTGCATGACGGCGTTCGGGTCGGGTATACACCGCGCATGGCCAAGCTCCTGTTCATCCCGGTCAGCATCGTGGGCAGCCTCATCGCGGGCGCGGTGTCGAGGAAGATCTTCGATCAGGTCTGGGGTCTGGTCGACGAGGAGGAACCCCCCGATTCCAAGCACCGCGACATCGAATGGGGCAAGCTGGTCCTCGCCGCCGCGATACAGGGCGCGATCTTCCGGGTCATGAAGGAAGCAAGCGACCACTACAGCCGGCGGGCCTTCTACCGCACCACCGGCAGCTGGCCGGGCGAGGAGAGGCCCGAGAAGGAGTAGCCCAAACGAGGGCTCGCTGCCCGCGGAAGCGCCGATTTAGGCGAATCTGGCGCATTTGACCCGCTCGTTACGCATTTTTACGCGCGAGGACCCGACGAATGGCGGGGTCCAATTCCTCGCTAAACCCGCTGATCGCCTGCATACTGAAACCGGTGGCATTGCTTGATCTCGGTAGGGACCGCCACCTGAACTACCCCACGAGGACGGCGTATGCGATGGCGTAAGATCCGGACGAAGCTTTGATCATCCGTTTGCGTTCACCCGGCCGCAAACGGGCGATCGACCCGAGGTAGACGACGAATGGCCCCGCGTCCTCTACTGCACGGCTTCGGCATGCCGAGTTCACGCACGCTGATCCGCGTCGCGATCTTCTGCGTGCTCGGACTCGCGCTGCTGGCGATGACCGCAGCGGCGCCCGCTCAGGTACAGGCGCCGCCCGTCCCGCCCACGACGGCCCCGGCCGCCCCTGCGCCTCAAGCCGCCCCTGCGCCCCCGGTGGTGCCGGCCGCCCCTGCGCCCCCGGCCGCGACGGCGCCCCCGGTGGTGCCGGCCGCCCCGCCCGCGGTCCCCGCAGCGCCGCCCACACCGCCTGCTGCACCCGCACCGCCTGCAGCGCCTGAGGCGCCGGCTACGCCTGAAGCGCCGGCCCCGCCCGCCACGCCGGAAGAGCCCAGCGTGCCGGAGACGCCTCCCGTCGACCCGGCCCCTGAGCAGCCGGAGGGCGAGGTGCCCGGCGCGCCTGCTCCTGGGGAGCCGGGAGGCGAGGAGCCCGCTGCTCCCGCCCCCGGGCAGCCGGAGGGCGAGGAGCCTGCCGAGCCCGCCCCCGCCGAGCCCGAGGAGCCGGTGCTCGAGGAGCCCGAGATCGACCCGGTCACCGGGATGCCGGTGGGAACGCCCGGCTTCGAGCGCCGCCTCACGGGTGCCCGCGGGCCGGCCGGCGGCGGCGGCAAGGCGCTGGCCACCATCGGCCTGCCCTCGCTCAGCTCCCCGCTGCCGGATGTGCCTGACGAGGTCACGACGCCGACCCCCGGCGATAGCGGCGGCGAGTCGCCCGCCTCTGACGGGCCCGCCCTGGTGTTGCTCGGCAATGTCATCGCACCCGCGACAGTGAGATCGCTCAGGGAGCTACCGCTCGTCAGCGGCGACACCTCACGCGGGAGCCTGTCCGGCGCGCCGGCTACGGGAGCGGACGGTGACGGCGGCGGCGGGGGCGGCGCCAGCGGCGGGAACGGCCCGATCTTCACCACCCTTCCTCTCCCCGAGGGTACGGCCGGTCCGGTTGTGGCCGGGCCGCTCGCCGGCGCGGTCGGCCTGGTGGCCGGCGCCGTCGGCTCTTCGACGAGCAGCGGCGGCGCCGACGCAGCCGGTGGTGGCGGCGCCGGCACGGGCGGCCCTGGCGCGGGCGGCGGCGCCGAGGAACCTCCCGCCGGCGCCCTGCTCAACCCGGACCTCGCCGGGGCCTTCGACGGGTTCGACGACCTGATAATCGGCGTTCCCGACTGGGTGTGGATCGTGCTCGCCGTCCTGGCGGCCCTCTCGCTCCTGCTCGCGCTCGCCTACCTGCTGGCGACGCTGCGGGCCCGCTCGCTCGGACGCCAGCGGCGCGAGCTGCTCCAGGAGGTCGGTCTGCTTCAGAGCGCCCTGCTGCCTCCGGTGCCCGACAAGCTCGGCGGTCTCCGGACGTCGGTGGCCTACCGGCCCGCCGACGGCCCCGGCGCCGGCGGCGACTTCTACGACGTTCTGCCCCTCGCCGCCGGCTCGGTGGGCTTCATCCTCGGCGACGTCTCCGGTCACGGCCGCGGGGCGCTCGCTCGCACTGCCTTCATGCGCTACACCCTGCGCGCCTACCTCGAGGCCGGCCTCGAGCCACGGGTGGCGCTTCAGGTCGCGGGCCGGGTCATCGACGAGAACCTGGGCGGGGACTTCGCCACTGTGCTGCTCGCGGTCCACGACCCGGCCACCGGCTCGCTCACGTACGCCACCGCCGGGCACCCGGCGCCGATCATCATCGGCCCGGAGCCCCACGTGCCCGTCACCACGGGCTCCTCTCCACCGATCGGCGTCGGCGTCAAGACCGGCCTGCGGCAGACCACGCTGCCACTGGTGCCGGGGGCGACCGCGGCGCTCTTCACCGACGGCCTCATGGAGGCCCGCGTCAACGGCACCATGCTCGGTCGCGAGCGGCTCGAGGGCCTTCTGGGCGAGCTCGGCGACGAAGCCAGCGCGCGCGGCCTGATCGAACGGGTCGCCGAGGAGGCGGGCAAGCTCACGGACGACATCGCTGCGGTGGTCGTCTCGCCGACCGTCGCCGCCGCCAACGCGACCGTTCGCACCGAGCAGCTCGAGCTGACCAAAGAGGAGCTGGAGAGCGGCATGGTGGAGCGTTTCTTCGCCTCCTGCGGGGTGCCCGAGCACGAAGCGGCCAGCGCGCTCGAGGACGCGCGGGTGCTCGGCGAGCGTTTCGGCGGAGCGATCGTGCGCGTCGTGTTCGCGGAACCGCTGCGGGTGGACGTGTTCCCGAGCAACGTCGAGACGATCGAAGCCGCCTCTCGCCGCTCCGCGACGGGCTAGGCGGGCGAGCACTGGTGCATTGATGACTTTGCCCCCCACTGGGGGGTCAAGTCATCACTGTGGAGCAGAAACCGTCTAGGCCACGAACTCCGAGATCGCCTGCGTCACCGCGTCGGGGCGATCCTCGACCAGGAAGTGCCCGGCGTCGTCGAGCTCGACCGTGCCGGCGCCCGGGAAGAGCTCGCGCCACTGGTCGAGGAACACCGGCTGGAACACCCGGTCGCGTGAGCCCCAGACCAGGAGAACGGGGACGTCGAGGCCGGCAAGGCGCTCGTGGATCGAGCTCATGAGCGGCGCGCTGCGGTCGCGCTCGGTCAACGGGATCTCGCGCTGGAAGGCGAGGATCCCGGCGCGCGACCAGTAGTCCGGGAACGGTGCCCGATAGGCGGCCATCATCAACTCGTCGACTTCCCTGCGGGCCAGCGCGCCGGGCATCGACTCCACGAACAGGTTTCCCGCGAGCGCCAGTATCTCGCCAAGCCCTTCGGTGCGGAACTCGCGAAGGAAAGGAGGAAGGAAGCTGGGAAGCTCCCAGGCCCAGGTGTTCATCAGAACGAGCCCCCGGAGCCGGTCGCGCCGCTCGAGCACGGCGCCCAAGCCGATCGGGCCGCCCCAGTCGTGGGCCACGAGGATGACGTCGTGCAGGTCGAGCCCATCGATCAGTGCGAGCGCGTTGTCCACGTGCGCCCGTAGCGAGTAGGCCGAGAGGTAGGGCGGCTTGTCCGATCGGCCAAAGCCCATGTGGTCGAAGGCCACACAGCGGTGGCCGCGCGCCGAGAGGTCGGCCACCGGGCGCCGCCACAGATAGCTCCAGGTCGGGTTGCCGTGGGCGAACAGCAGCACGGGTGCCTCGGCCGCGCCCTCGTCGACGTAATGGAGGCGCACATCGCCCGCTTTGAGGTACCGCGGCTCGAACGGAAAAGTCCCCTCGAAGTCCCCCTCCAGCGCCAGCATCGTCCCCGCCTTATACCGATTCGGATAGGCTCGCGGACCTTGTCGACGGAGGCTGAGACCGAGCAGCGAGCGGCTCTCCATGGCGGTCGCCTGGTCGCGAAGCGCCTCAAGGCGCACGGTGTGTCCAAGCTGTTCACGCTCTCGGGCGGGCACCTGTTCTCCATCTACGACGGCTGCCGCGAAGAAGGCATCGACATCGTGGATACCCGCCACGAGCAGTCGGCCACCTTTGCCGCGGAGGGCTGGGCGAAGGCGACCCGCATGCCGGGGGTGTGTGCCCTCACCGCCGGCCCCGGCGTGACAAACGGCATGAGCGGCCTGGCGTCGGCGTTGCAGAACGGGTCGCCGCTGCTCGCGCTGGGTGGGCGGGCGCCGGCCGGCCGCTGGGGGCAGGGGTCGCTGCAGGAGATCGATCATGTCCCGTTCGTGGCTCCGCTTACCAAGCTGGCCCGCACCGCCGAGTCGACCGCGGACATCCCCGCTCTCGTCGACGAGGCGCTGGCGGCCTCGCTCGAGCCGCCCGGTGGCCCGACCTTCCTCGACTTCCCGCTCGACTACGTCTTCATGGAGTCGGACGTGGACCCCGACGCGCCGGCGTCGCTACCCGACCCGGCCGGCCTGCCGCCGGCCGACGGCGATGCCCTCCAGCGGGCGGCCGAGCTGTTGCGTGCTGCGCGGCGTCCCGTAGTCATGGCCGGCACCGGGCTCTACTGGGCCCACGGCGAGACAGCCTTGCGGAAGCTCTGCGAGGAGCTGGGGCTGCCGGTGTTCCTCAACGGGCTCGCGCGCGGCTGCATCCCCGCCGACCACCCCCTTTTCTTCTCACGCGCGCGCGGCACCGGGTTGAAGGGCGCGGACGTCGCGCTCGTTGTCGGGACGCCGATGGACTTCAGGCTGGGCTTCGGCGCTGCCTTCGGCGACGACACCCAGATCGTGGTCGTCGGCTCCTCCCGCCCGGCTCGCGACCAGCCTCGCGAGGTGGCTGCGGAGCTGTGGGGCGGGGTCGCGGGAACGCTCGAGGCGCTTCGCGAGGGCGCCGCGGGCGATCGGGATGCAAGCTGGGTTGACGAGCTCCGCGCGGTGGAGAGCGAGAAGCGGGCCGCCGAGCAGGCCGACCGCGCGGACGACCGCGCTCCTCTTCATCCGGTGCGGCTGTACCACGAGCTGGGCCAGGTGCTCGACCGCAACGCGATCGTCATCGGCGACGGCGGCGACTTCGTCTCCTTCGCCGGTCGGATGATCGACACCTTCGAGCCCGGCTGCTGGATGGACCCGGGCCCGTACGGCTGCCTGGGCGCGGGCCCGGGCTTCGCGCTGGCCGCCAAGCTCGCCCGGCCCGAGCGGCAGGTCTGCCTGCTGATCGGCGACGGGGCCTTCGGCTTCTCGGGCATGGAGTTCGACACGCTCGTGCGCCACCGCGTGCCGGTGGTCGCAGTCATGGGCAACAACGGCATCTGGGCACTCGAGAAGCACCCGATGGAGTTCCTGTACGGGTACTCGGTCGCCGCCGACCTGCAGCCCGGCTGCCGCTACGACGAGATCGTGCGCGCGCTCGGCGGCCACGGCGAGCTGGTCGAGCGCCCGGACGAGCTGCGCCCCGCTCTGGAGCGGGCCTTCAGCTCGGGGCAGCCGGCGCTCGTCAACGTTCTCACCGACCCCGAGGTCGTGTACCCCCGCAGGGCGATGCTTGCTTGATTAGTGAAAAACAGAACCGCCCGCAGTCCATGCGGGCGGTTCCGCAAACGGCCCCATCAGGACGGGCAGGGGTACGTGCCATGAAGGGGCCTTGCGGTTCGGACGGCGGGAGGCGCCGATACGATGCGGCTTCGCCCGAACCTATGTACCGGGAGAAGAGTTCGCACGCGTTAGACGCACGTCAACTCCGCCCGGCACCGCGAACTATAAACCAGTTGGGCCTGAACGCAAAGTCGGGCTACCCCCCCGTTTGGGGGAACCTTCCGTCCGCGGCGGCCAGCGCGGCACCGTGCAGGAGGTCGTTCTCGCTGATCTCGATCTCCTCGAGGCCGAACGTGCGCATCGACGCGAGCAGGATCGCCGCGCCGGCGACGATCGTCGGCGCCCGGTCCGGGTGCAGGCCCGGTACCTCCCTTCGCTCCTCGAGCGGAAGCGCGGCGAGCCGCCGCAGGATCTCCTGGCACGAGGCGAGGCTGAGCTGGTACCCGTGGACCCGCTCCGGGTCGTAGGGGTCCAGCTCCTGGTCGATGGCGGCCAGAGTGGTCGCGGTGCCGGCCACCGCGATCCCGTGCTCCGTCTCCTCGCGTAGCTCGTCCGGGACCTCGCTCCTCACGATCCGGCCGGCGTCGTCGCGGAGCGCCTTCACCTCGGCCTCCTCCGGCGGGTCATGCTCGATGAAGCGCTCCGTGTGCCTCACCGAGCCCATTCGGGCGGAGACGCTGAAGACGGGATCTTCGCTGGGCCGGCCGACCACGTACTCCGTGCTTCCACCGCCGATGTCCACCACCACGGTCTCCGTCGTGTCATCGCGAGCAGCGGTCGCGCCGAGAAAGGTCAGTCGGGCCTCCTCGTCGCCCGAGATCGTGACCAGGTCCATGCCGAAGCGCTCCAGCATCTGCTCGCGAAAGGCCGGCCCGTTCTCGGCGTCGCGCATCGCGCTGGTGGCGACCCCCACGACCTCGGCGGCCTCGAGCCGGTCGATGATCTCGCGGTAGCCCGCGAGCGCCTCCTCCACCCGCCCCATCGCGGCGTCGGAGACCCGCCCGGTGGCGTCCACTCCCTCCCCGAAGCGCGTGACGATCGTCTGCCGGTCGAGCTCGGCGACGGCTCCGTCGTCCACGTCCGCCACCAGAAGGCGCGTCGAGTTCGTGCCCAGGTCGACAACCGCGATGCGCGCCATCGGCGGCACCGTACACTTGCCGCCATGCTGGGGGCAGGGAGACAGCGCCGGCGCACCGACCCGCCCGACCGCGCCGACGCCCTGGCGGACATCGTGCTGTCCGACCACGACGGCAACGAGGTCCGCCTGGGTGACCTGTGGCGCGACCGGCCGGTGGCGCTGGTCTGGCTGCGCCACTACGGCTGAGTGCACTGTCGCGACCACGCGGTGCAGTTGCACCGCGCCCGCGAGCAGTTCGAGGCCGCCGGAGTGCCGCTGGTCCTGATCGGCCAGGCGACGCCGCGCCAGGCCGCGGACTTCCGCCGCCGCCAGGAGATCGACCTCCCGGTGCTGGCCGACGAGAGCCGCGCGAGCTACAAGGTGGCGGGCGCCAAAGTGGCGAGCGCCGGCGAGCTCCTGGGGCCGAGGAGCGTGAGCAAGGGCCTCGCCCGCACCGTGCGCTCCCGCGGCAAGGTCCATCAGGGCCGGATCATCGGCGACGCCGCCCAACTCGGCGGCGCGATGGTCATCGCCCCGGACGGCCGCGTGACCTGGTCCCACATGTCCGAGGACGCGAGCGACAACGCCACCCCGGAGGAGATCCTCACCGCAGCCCACCGGGCCGCCGCAAGCGGTTGACGTCGCGCGCCAGCTTGCTAGATTCACATTCACGCCGCGGGGTGGAGCAGTCAGGTAGCTCGTCGGGCTCATAACCCGAAGGTCGCGGGTTCGAATCCCGCCCCCGCTACTAACGAAACCCCCGCAAAGGCGGGGGTTTCGCCGTAGGGACCGGGTCCCGCGGCGCCCTCCGGGGACAGAACGGGACAGTCCTCCCGTCGTCATAGAATCGGAGCCCGTGGGCGATCAGCTCGCATTGCTCGAAGAGCCCGGGACCGGCCCGAGGGGCTGGCAGCCCGTCACCCCGGAGGGTCCGGCCCGGCTGAACCGCGACCAGGCCGGGATCCCGAAGCACGCGCCGCGGCGGGGGGCGGAGCGGCTGCTCGTCGAGCTCGTGTGCCGCGGCCTCGACGAGCGCTTCTTGCCGGCGGCTGCGGCGCTGGTCGCGCTGCTGGACGAGGTCGCGACCGAGCGGCGCCTCGGCGAGGAGGCGGCGTAGTGGGCGACGGCCGGAGGTATTAGAACGGCGGCATGCCGGCCCGAGCGCGGCAGGACCAGCACAGGTTCAGGCACCCGACCGAGTTCAAACGGACTAGCTGACCGACTGCGCGACCGGCGGCGAGGTGGCATCAGCTGGTGGCTGTTGCGTTGCGGGGCCGACACGGCCTCTACCGCCGCCCTGACCGGCGTCGAAAGACGGGTGTACTCTCGCAAGGATGGCCACGATGATGGGCGTGCGTCGTGCTCCGCTGTTAACGGGCGTCGCCGTCGCCGGTCTACTCCTGCTCGGTACGAGCTTCGCCTCCGACGCCACGGCGCGGGTCCGCTGCTCCCTCGGCGGCCCGCCCCAGAACCTGTTGACCGTCACGATGGACAGGGATGCGTTGGGCCAGATCACGAGAAGTGGGCCAATCACGACAACCGGACAAGAGATCTGGGTCATGGAGTTCCTTGAGTCCCCCAGGCCTTGCCTGGGAGGCGCGCCGACGGTGCTCAACACCGACACCATCAGGGTCCGGTCCCCGGACTTAGCTTTCCCCGACGTGCTGCTCGCCCGCGGTCCATTCGCGCCGGGCGCGACACCGGAACTCGAGGGCGCGTCCGAAATCGAGATTGAGTTCGCGTTCAGAGCACGTGGTTTGTTTGCGGAAGTCGTCGGCACGAGGCGTGCTGACGAGCTTCACTGGGGGCCCGGACCCGAGCACCACCCCGGTCTCAACCTGAACCCCAGCGACGCGGGCGACCAGGACGTCGACGTCACCGTGCGAGGCCCGGGCGCCTACCTGATCGCAGGGGGTGCCGCGGGGAACGACACGATCGTTCCGGCGCCCGGCGCCCCGTTCCCCAACGACGGCGTCGTCTCGTCGGGTGGTCGGGGAGATGACCGCCTGAGCGCGCCACGCAACAGCTGGGGCTCTCTCGGAGGGGGAGCCGGCGATGACGTGCTGACAGGCGGCAGGCAGGGTGACAATCTCTTCGGTGGCCCGGGACGCGACAAGATCTTCGGCGGCCCAGGACGCGACCGCGTTAACTCGCGCGACTCCAACCGCGACAGGGTCCGCTGTGGGGTGGGCCGGGATCGCGTGAGAGCGGACCGCAAGGACCGGTTGCGCGGCTGCGAGGTGATCCGCCGCCGCTAGCGGCCCAGTGTGGACCGCGGCACGTAAACCGCACTCGTGGCGACGAAATGCTTGCCGCTTCTTGTGTGGGAGGCTGAGGCAGTCAATGGTCCGTGTG
Organism: uncultured Thermoleophilaceae bacterium; assembly: GCA_963821275.1. Taxonomy (GTDB): domain Bacteria; phylum Actinomycetota; class Thermoleophilia; order Solirubrobacterales; family Thermoleophilaceae; genus JACVRW01. Next base: position 52,948 of record CAWGDF010000001.1, on the reverse strand, counting down.
ACGCGCGGGTCGCAGGGAGACGGCATACCTTTGTGGCTGTGGTGCTTCTGGTTCCCGAAATCCGGTTCTTGACGGTTGGAGGTCGCCGAGTCGCTTACGAGGTGGCCGGTGAGGGGCCGCTGTTGCTCTGCCCGGCGTGGTGGGTCAGCCATCTGGAGCTTGATCGGGGCAACCAGGCTTTTGCGCAGTTCTGGGAGGCGATCGGCGTTGGGTACTCCGTGGTCCGCTACGACCGGCTGGGGGTTGGCGTGTCGGACCGTGAGCTACGGGACGAGGATTTGACTGTGGACGGGGAGGTCGAGGTCATCCGTGCGCTGTTGGATGAGCTTGGCGCGGAACGGGTGGGCTTATTCGGCGGCTCCTCGAGCGGGTGTGCCGCGATCGCGTTCGCCGCGCGTTTTCCCGAGCGAGTCGAGCGTCTGATGCTCTACGGCTCCTACGCGGAAGGTCCCTCGATCACGCCGCCGGCGGTGCGCGAGGCGATCGTCGCGACCGTCCGCTCGCACTGGGGCATCGGATCGCGGCTGCTGTCGGACATCTTCCTCGGCGAGGTCAGCAGCCAAGAGCAAGAACGGTTCGCGCGGTTTCAGCGGCTGGCCGCCAGCGCCGACGCGGCGGCCAGGCTGCTGGAGCAGGTGTATCGCAACGACGTTCGCGACCAGTTGCCGCTGGTGAAGGCCCCCACGATGGTCGTCCACCGCCGCGAGGATCGCGCGATCCCGTATCGGCTTGGTCGCGAGGTCGCCGCGGGGATCACGGGCGCGACGCTGGTCCCGCTGGAGGGGAGCGCCCACTTCCCGTGGGCCGGCGATGCCGGTTCCGTGGTCAGGGCGCTGCGCGCGGTGCTGACCGCGCAGAGCTCACCTGAGCGTCGGGCCGAAGAAGAGCCGGCGGCGGCGCTGCTGTCGCGACGCGAGCGCGAGGTGCTCAAGCTCGTTGCGCACGGGCTCAACGATCGCGAGATCGCCGAGCAGCTGATCCTTAGTCCTCACACGGTGCACCGCCACGTGGCGAACATCCGTCACAAGCTTGGCCGCGGATCTCGGACGGCGGCGGTCGCCGAAGCGGCTCGCCTGGGACTGCTCTGAGCAGGCCCTACGGCTCCTGAGCCACCCCGCGGCACCTCGCCGTGTGCGTCGATCACCGGAACGGGCCATCTGTCGCCGATGACCGTTCCGGGCGATGCGCGGCCGGGCCCCGGGCCGTACCGTCGCCGGCATGACAACCGACACATTGCATCTGCGTCCCGTCGCCGACTCGCGGGCATGGGCACGCGTGTTCGCCGCGATCTATGACCCATTCTTGTGGATCGGCGAGCGCGCTGGCATGCGCCGCCACCGCCGTGACCTCCTCACCCAGGCGCGCGGACGGACCGTGGAGATAGGGAGCGGCACCGGCCTGAATCTCTTGCACTACCCCGACGACCTCGACAGCCTCGTGCTCGCAGAGCCCGACCCGTCGATGCGCAGTCGGCTCAAGAACGCGGTGCGCCGCAGCGACCGCGACGCGAAGGTGATCGACGCCGGCGCGGAGCATCTGCCCTTCGGCGACGCGACAATCGACACGGTCGTCTCGACGCTCGTCCTGTGCACGGTCGACGCTCCCGACGTGGCGTTGCGCGAGATCGGGCGCGTGCTGCGCCCCGACGGGCAGCTGCTGTTCATCGAGCACGTGCGCTCCGACTCGCCGCTGCTGGCCCGCTGGCAGGATCGCTTCGCCAGACCGTGGCGGCGGTTCGCCGAGGGGTGCCGGTGCAACCGCGCGACACTCGAGCTGATGGATGCGCGCGGGTTCCGCCTCGACGCGCATCCCGCCAAGTGGCCGGCGATGCCGCCGATCATCCGCCCGCTGGTCGTTGGTCGGGCCACCATCGGCGCATGATCAGCCGTTCCAGACCTCAGCGCTTCGACGGCTGAATCGAGCTCGCCGAGCGCCACGATCAGGCCGCCGACGGGCGCCTCCACATGGAGGCGGAGTACCTGATCAGCCTCGCCCGCAGCACCTGAGGCGGGCAATCGTCGGACCAACACACCAACGCCAAACCAGGGTGGACACTCCCATGCGATCCATTCTCAGGCGCCTCTCGCGCCGCCACAGCACCGCCGTCGCGTACCTGGCGCTGTTCGCCGCGCTCGGCGGCACGGCGTATGCCGCGGTCACGGTCACCGGCAAGAACATCAAGGACGGCACCGTCACCGGCCGTGATGTCAAGAACCGCTCGCTCAGGCACCAGCAAGCTCAGCGCCACGGCGCTCAGCTCGCTGGCCGGCCAGCGCGGCCCGACCGGGCCGCAAGGGCCGAAGGGCGACGGCGGCGAGCGAGGTCCGGCCGGCCCCACCGGCGCAACCGGCACGCAAGGCACAACCGGCCGGGCTGGGCCGCAGGGCCCCGCAGGAGCGCAAGGGCCGAGCGGAATCAGCGGCTGGGAGTACGTGGTGACTCCATCTCCATGCGTGTCGGTCGCTCCGGAGAGAACCGAGAGGGCGACGGTCAACTGCCCGGGCAAGAAAGCCCTCGGCGGGGGTGTGAGCAAGACAAGCGGCGGGTACGTCGCCGAAACCGCGCCCACGAACGGCGCCGCGGGCTGGACTGGGCTGCTCTCTAACCGGGGCCCAGGGTCGACCAGTCTGTACGCCTGGGTGATCTGCGCGAACGTGACCTCGTAAGGCGGCGTCGGCACGAAGTCAACTGGGCCAAACCCGGCGCCGCCCAAGACCCGACCCTGCCGCGGTGTCTATTGGACAGCGGCTGAGGCGGCTCCGACCCGTCGTAGACGACGTGACGGCCGGCCCCGCCCGGTGCCGGGGGCGGCACCACGTACAGCACCTGGTACAGATTGGCCGGAATCGTGGAGAAGCAGCCGTCTCAGCCCGCGTCGCCGGACTGTCGCGACGGACGAGGTCCGGCCGTCCGCGGGCGTGTGATCCGCTCCTCCCCGGCTCCTCCATCTGTGGGAGACCAGCAGTAACCGGGCTCCCGGTGCGCGACAAGCCGTAGCGCGGTTCAGGCCGCTAGCCGGTACTCCTGCTGATCCGAGCGTCGCTCGGAGGGACATATCGGGCCGCCGACGGGACATCCGCGCCGATATCGCGCTGAGCAGGGAAAACAGTGATCCACGAAGGCGCTCCGAGGCTTTCGAACCACGCACCCCCGCCTTGCCTTCGGGAGGGGAACCCGAGGCCGAGGGACGGTCGCGGGAGCGCTCGGAGACCTATCTCGTGCTGTTGGCGGTGATGCTGGGAATGCGCGAGTCGCACGAGGACTGGCTCGCGCTCGCCAGGGACCTGATCGCCCGCGGCCTGGGCGCGCCGATGCTGATCGTTGCCGACGGCGCCCCCGGGCTGATCAAAGCGATCGAGCAGTGCTGGCCCGCCTCGGACCGCCAGCGCTGTTGTGTGCACCGCGCGCGTAACCTCTACGCCAAGCTGCCCGAGCGCGAACGCGAGCGGGTCAAGCAGGCGTACTGGCAGGCGCTCGATGACGCGATCAGCGAGAGCGACGCCAAGCAGCGACTGCAAGCCTGGCCGAGGAGCTCGACAAGGGCGGCTACACCGCCGCGGCCAGATGCCTCTCAGACGACCTCGACGCGCTCGTCGTGCACCTGCGCTACCCACCCCGACACCGCCGCCGATGGCGGTCAACCAACCTGCTCGAACGCTCGCTCGGCGAAGTCAAACGCCGCACCAAAGTGATGGGCCGCTTCCCCGGCGAGGACAGCTGCCTGTCGCTCGTCTGGGCCGTCCTCGACCTGCTGATCACCCACGAAACCAACGGTATCCGCTTCAACCAACTCGACCGCCAACGCCTCACCCCGACGAGATACGAGGGACACCAGCAAACGACTTCCGAGGAGGTGACAGCCGCCTAGACTGACCGCCACCCGGAACCTAAACCGCGGCGAATCTACAGCAGCAAAGAGACGCCACCGACGCTTGTGCGGCTATCGCGCTTCGCGCGAAGCGGGAGTGCCATCGACATGTTTGCGGCTACTCGGTGCCATTGGATGTTGCTGCGCTCGCCAAGGCGTGCCATCGATCCGGCTGAACCACACGATTGTCTTCTGAGCTGCAACTGGAATCGCGAGTGTGCCGAACCTAATCGCTGGCCGCGAGTCCGCGGGCGAGGTAGGGTCGGCCGACTCGAACAAGGAGCTCGCCATGCCGGTCGTACTGGTCCACCAGGGTCCGACGGTCACCGCAGAGAACTACCGCGCCACCGTCCAGAAGCTCGCGGGCAAGGACAAGTTGGAGTCAGTGTCGGACTGGCCGGTCGGGGGCATCCTGTTCCACTCAGCCGGCGAAAGCCCGAGCGGATTCCGCGTCGTCGACGTCTGGGAGTCCCAGGACGCGTGCGACGCGTTCGGCCAGCACCTGGGACCGATCCTCGAACAGGTCGGCATCACGGATCCGCCGGAGATGTACCCGGCGGAGACCTTCGTTTCGAGCTAGTCCCGCAGCTCCGCGAGGAGCGGCGCGTGGTCCGAGTGCTTCCGGCCCTTGGAAGTGGCAGGCCCGGGCAACCGCTTCGTCAATCCTTACGAAAGTTCCGCTTCCCCTGCGATTGCAGATGCGCCCGAGTTGAACGGGAACGGCGTTCGCCGCGCTATCACAATGGACGACAGGCGGCACTCCCCCGTCGCATGGGAGCAGGAGCGCTCGCGCGTTGTTGGGAACGCGACACGGTGTTGCGGTCCATGTTCATCCGCCCTGGGGCCGCCCCATCGCGCAGACCGCGGGGACTGGGCGCAGGTCCTCGACCAGCACCCTGTCGACGGAGAATCCGCCCCGGCGTAGCCGGTCGGCCAGCTCGTTCCCGAGGTCCCGGGCTCGCTCCGGCGCGGAGTGGCGCGCGTCCCAGAAGAGGTAGACGGCCCCATCCCGGGCGAGGTGCTCGCGGACGGCACCGAGCGCCGCCTCCGGCTGCTGCCAGAAGGGAGCGACGTTGAAGGCGAAAACCTTGTCGAAGCGCCGATCGCCGAGGTCCGCGTCCTCCAGCGCGACGGCCTCGAGCACAGCCCTGCCCGCTTCGACGTGCTCGCGGTTCCTCCGAGTGGCCATCTCGATCATCTTGGGCGAGCGGTCGATCGCGCTGATCGTTCCCGTCGTCAGCCTCTCGCAGACTAGGGAGACCGCGACGCCGTGGCCGCAGCCGACCTCGAGCAGGCGGTCGGCCGGGCGGACCTCCAGGGTGTCGACCGCCCAGACGAACCGCTCTGATGCCTTGCCCGCCATGCCCGAGCAATAGCATCACGCGCCCGTGAAGCCCGTGCTGATTTACTCGATGAGCGTCTCGGTGGACGGCTTCATCGCCGATCGCAAGGGCGCGTTCGGGTGGGGGCCCCAGCGAGGAGCTGTTTCGTTTCCACCTCGCGCTGGTAAGCGAGCTCGGCGGTTGTCTGCTCGGCCGCAGGCTCTACGAGACGATGCTGGTGTGGGAGACGGACCCGTCGTTGCGCGAGAACGAGCTCGGGGCCGCGTTCGCAGACGTCTGGTGCGCGATCCCGAAGGTCGTCTTCAGCCGCACGCTCGACAGCGTCCAGGGGAACGCCCGGCTCGCCGAGGCGTCGGTGGCCGAGGAGGCCGCCGCGGCGCTCGACGCGACTGACAAGGACGTCGAGGTCGGCGGCGCGGGCTTGGCCGCGCAGGCGTTCGAGCTCGGCCTCGTCGACGAGCTGCGCATGTTCCGCAACCCGGTCGTCGTCGGTGGCGGCACGCCGTTCTTCCCGCCGGTCACCGAAGCGGTCCCGCTGGACCTGATCGAGACCAGGACGTTCGGCTCGCGCGTGATCTACGAGCGCTACGGGCGCGCCCGCGTTGAGTCGGATTGACACCACCGTCCGCGTTATCAGCGCCTCGCCGGACCGGGTAGTCGCCGCGCTGACCGACCCCGACGCGCTTGCCGGGCCCGCTTAGCTAACGGGAGACCGGTCGCCGCTTCCGCTGAGATACAAATGCGAGCGCCCGGCTCGCCGCCCGTCGCGCGCCTGGTTGGAAGTCGAGGGGGTGCCCTGCCTACCTGCGTGTAGACGACTGCTTTCCCCATGCAAGCAGCACTCAGCCCGATGGCCGGGTGGGGCTTGCGCAATGCGCGATTTCCGATAGTGGGGGTGCCATCACGCTTTGCGCCTGCTGCTTGTCCGGTGCAGGCGTACCGCGGTGTCAGGGCGGGTGCCCGCATCCGTCCGACACCGATCGTGGTCATCATGGGAATCACCTGCTGTGGGCGGGGCAGTCGCCGTTCCCGGGTCAGGTTCCACGGGACTCGGCGAGTCGGCGCATCCAGTAGCGGAACCAGTCGGCGCCGTAGGGGACGTAGACGCGGGTGGGCACGCCGCGATCGTGCAGCTCGTCGAGCGCCTCCGCGCGCACGCCGAGCAGCTGCTCGACCGCTACCGACCCGTGCGCGAGGAGCAGCGCCTCGCGCAGGCGGCCGTCGTGGGTCGCGATCGACCAGGCCGCGCCACGCTCGGCGAGCCGGAAGCCGAGTCGCAGGAAGGCGACGTCGGTCGGCTCGCCGTATCGGTGGGCGCCGGTTGCCTCAACGTAGGCGCCCTTGACGAGCCGGACGTGCACGCCGGCGCCGGCCAGCGCATCGGCGTCGGCCGACGAGCGCACGAGATTTGCCTGCACGGTGGCGCCAAGCCGATCGGCCCGGCCGCCCGCGGCGACGGCGAGCACGCAGGCCTTGACCTGGTCGGCGAGAGCGGCCTCCTCGGCGCCGACCTGCACGCGCCGGCCGACGGGCAGGGCGTCCGCAATGGCCGCGAGGCGAGCGGCGGCGGCCTCCGCGCCGGCGCCGAGCGCCAGGTGCGAAAGATCGACAGACAGCCAGACGTCAGCCGGCGGTGGCGGCAAGGCGGCGACGAGCGCGAGGTAGTCCTCGAGCACCGCGTCGGCGACCGCCGGATCGCTAACGCGTTCCCCGAACAAGTCGACGCTGACGCCGTGACCCCGTTCGAGCAGCATCTCGACGGTGGCGAGCGCGCCGCTGCGCGACCTGCTCGCGACATAACGCGAAGCCGACCGCCACGCCGCACGCTCGCCGCCGGGCACGCGCTTGACCGCGCGCTCCAGCCGCTTGCTCGTCGCGACGCGAAACAGAACGCTCCGGCCGAGCCCCATCCGCGCATCCTGACAGCGCAACCTCGACGGAGCGCCCGTCGCCGCATCCGACGAGCAACGGCCGTACACCCCCCGCCGCGCCGGAGCCGAGTGTCGCAACGCGCGACGAGGAGCAGTCGGCAATAGGCCATGCAGGCTGATGGTCCGCGTGAAGCTCCTCGGCCACCGCCACGAAGTACCGCAACGCACGAGAGTCGCGTGCCATACGCGTGGTGGGGAACGTACCGCGCCCGAGCGGCCCGATCGAGCAGCGTGGCGCATGGCCCTGCGCCCGAGCGCGCCGCTCGCTCTCGGTCTCTCGCCTAGAGCCGCAGCTGTGCCGGTAGTTTCTTTCACCCCGACCTGGATGTAACTAGCGGGTCGGTGGAGCTGCGGTCGGCGTGGCGTGCTTGGGCTCGTAGAGACCGAGTTCGGCGCCGCCGGGCAGCTTGATCGCTGTTATCAGACCGAAGCCCTCGTCGCTGATCGGGCGGCTGAATTCGACTCCCTTGCGCTCGAGCTCGTGGACGGTCGTACGGGCGTCGTCGCACATGAGATAGAGCTCGTGGTGGCCGGTCTCGTCTGCCGGGTGCGCGGCCAGCTCGGCGGGCGGCAGGGCGAAGATGAGCCAGCCCTGCCCAGCGTCGACCGACGGGAACTGGAGCACGTCTCCGAAGAGGGCGCGAACGCCGTCGGCGTCCTTGGTGAAGATGATGGCGTGGACCCCGGTGATCATGAGTTGGGCGCCCCCGTGACGGGCCGCGCCGGCGACCGCTTCATCCAGGAGTCTTCGCGCGACTGGGCGCGGTATGTAGTCGAGTCGAGCCACTGCTCGAACGTCGGGCCGGCGAGAACGGCGTCGGGGCCGGGCAGCAGGGCGCCCGAGGCGTACAGGGCCTGCTCGGGATCATCTGGGTCGCTCACGGCCTCGATCCGGACCGCGTCACCGCGTCGGGTGACGAGCAGCCGCGCCACGTCGACGAGGCTCTCCTCCCGCGGACCGGCGATCTCCGGGATCGTGTTCTCCGGGGCAGGCCGCGATCCGTTGGCGACCTCGGCGAGCGCCTCCGCGACGGTCCTCGCGGCGACCAGCTGTGTGCGCATCTGGGGCACGAACATGATGTCCCCCTGGCGGCCCCATTCGAGGAACGGCAGCACGAACTCGTGGAACTGCGCCGCCCGCAGGATGCGGACCTGGATCGGGCCCGACTGCATGGCCCGCTCGTGGGGGACCTTCGACGCGACGTAGCCCGTGGAAAACCGGTCGGCGCCGATGATCGACACTACGACGATCCGCTGGACGCCGGCCCGCTCGCCCGCCTCTTGCAGGTTGCGCGCCGCGGCGATAAAGAAATCCGTGGCGGGCTCCTGATCGGACGACGGCCACGAGGCTGCGTCGACGACGCAGTCCACGCCTGCCAGAGCCTCGCTCAGACCCTCGCCGGTGACCACGTCCACCCCGGTCGACCGGGACATCGGGACGACGTCGTGGCCCGCCTCCTTTAGCACCTGGACGGTATGGCGACCGACCCTGCCGGTCGCTCCGGCCACCGCAATCTTCCTGCGCTGTCGCATGAGTGTCTCCTTTGTCACAACCGTCCGACAAGACGACGAACGGCAGGCGCGCGAGGGGACAGCTCTACGACGCGGAGGGGGCGGTGCCGCCGACCTCCTCGATCCGGCCCCGTAGAAACCGGCGCTCAGGCTCGGCTCGTGTCAGCTCAAGCGCTCGCCCGAATGCGGCTCGAGCGTCGTCGAGTCGTTCCAATCGACGCAGGAGTTCCGCGCGGGTCGAGTGGAAGTATTGGTAGCCATCGAGGTCGAGCCTCTCGAGGAGCGCGAGCCCTGCTTCCGGCCCGTCCGCCTCGGCGACCGCGATCGCGCGGTTCATCTCAACGACCGGTGAGCCCGTCAGCCGCGCGAGCTCGGCATACAGAGCGGCGATTTCGGTCCAGTCCAATGGATCGTCGCAGTGAAGCGCCGCGATGGCCGCCTGGAGCACGTACGAGCCGCGGCCGCGCAGCGCGAGCGCCAGGTCGAGCCACTCGCGCCCGCGCGCGATCTGCGCCTCGTTCCAGCGTGAACGGTCCTGGTCGGGGAGTAGCACCAGCTCGCCGTTCTCGAAGCGGGCTTCTCGGCGCGCCTCCGAGATCAGCATCAACGCGAGCAGACCTTGCACCTCGGGCTCGTCGGGCATCAACTCGGCGAGGGCGCTGCCGAGACGAATCGCCTCCGATGCCAGCTCGACGCGGCCCCCGTATCCCTCGTTGAAGATCAGGTAGACGACGCCGAGCACCGCGGCCAGCCGTCCGGGCCGGAGGCGGTCGGGCGGCACGCTGAACGGGATCCCGGCCTCCATGATCTTCCGCTTCGCCCGCGACAGCCGCCGCTTCATCGTCTCGGGCTCGACGAGGAAGGCACGGGCGATCTCTTCGGTCGAGAGCCCGCCCAGTGCTCGCAGCGTCAGCGCCACCTGCGCCTCGAGCGCGAGCGCTGGATGGCAGCACATGAAGATCAGCTCGAGCCGCTCGTCCGGCAACGACGTCTCCTCAACCTCGGGCCCGTCCATCGTGGCCTGCACCGTCTCCTGGGGCTCGAGCCGCTTCGTCTTCTCGGCGAGCGTGGCGGCGCGTCGGATGCGGTCGATTGCGCGGTTGCGAGCTGTGATCGTCAGCCATGCGCCAGGGTTCGGCGGCACGCCGTCGCGTGGCCAGCGCTCCGCCGCAGCCGCGAATGCCTCCTGCGTCGCTTCCTCCGCGAGATCGAAGTCGCCGAACTGGCCGACGAGCGTCGCGAGGACGCGGCCCCACTCATCGCGGAAGACCTCGTCGAGCAGCGCGCCTACCCCTCCACGATCGGACGCACCTCAACGGCGCCGCCCATGCGGGCCGCCGGAACACGCGCGGCAAGCGCCGTCGCGACGTCGAGGTTGTCGGCCTCGATCAGGTAGAAGCCCCCGATGTACTCCTTGGCGTCGACGAACGGGCCGTCGCTCAGGAGCGCCTCGCCGTTCTGCACGCGGACGGTGGTCGCCGACTCCGTGCCCTGCAGCTGCATGCTGTCGAGAACACCAGGTTCGTGGAGGATCGCGTCGTACTCGCCGACGACCGAATTGAGCTGGTCTTCCGGAATGTCACGCAGTTCCGGCGAGCTGTAGATCAGCAGCGCGTACTTCATGGCTCCCTCCTCGCGAGAGTGGTTTTACACCCTACGACGAACGGCCCGCCCCTGAGGGGACACCTCCCCGCAGCAGCGGCAGCCACCTGCCAGCACCGACGGCTCGGCTCTACTGCCGCGAGTCGAGGTGCTCGCGTCGCGCCGATGAACCACTGAGCCCCGGTCCGCCGGGAATGCGGGCGTCTCGCCGGACCTTCTCGGCGCCTCCCAGACTTGCGAAATGGACGAAAAGCACTAGCGACGATCGCGGTTGCTTCCGGCGCGAAACTGGGATCGGGCCGACTTCAGGCCGCGAGGCGGTATTCCTGCACGACCCGTGCGTCGCTCGGAAGGACGTATCGGGCCGCCGACTGGACACCCGCGCCGATATCGCTCTGAGCAGGGGAATCAGGTGATCCACGAAAGCCGCTCCGACGCCCCCTGAATCACGCATGCCTGCCTCCGGCTTCGGGAAGGCAACCGAGGCCGAGGGAAGGCCGCGGGAGGGCCCGGAGACCCACTCGCTTGACGCGCCGTGGTCTCGCGGTCATCGGACCAGCACGAGCGGACCCCTGATTTCGTCCACGAGGAGCAGTCTCGACCTGCCCTCCTCCTCCTCGTCCGGAGCGGGCACCAGCTGGACGGCGCTCAAGAGTGCTCCCTCCAGGCGATTGCGCAAGCGCGTTGACTTAGGCCTCCGTCCCGTCGGCGCCCCTGCTCTGCATTTGGTCATGCCTATGCACCACGTGGTGGTCCGGTGGATTGCGTGGCGCTGGGCGATCGGTCCCGGGCAGGAGCGCCTGAGTCCGGCCGGGAGGCCCTCGCCTACGCCTGCACATGGGCGTGGCGCGGTCCCGGTTGTCGTCCCCTCACCGGCACACATCACCGAACCAGTGTTACGGCACACCGCCCTCGGCCAGTGCTCTCGGGACGGGCTCCACGCGACGGTGTGCCGGCACCGGTTCCTTTCCGTACGGAGCATCTGCTTGGCGTCGTGGTCAACTGGCCCTCGGTGGGCCTGACCGATGATTGTTGCGCGCCGTGCTGGTCTGTACGCCGAACACCGACTCACGGGAGGGCGACGCCATGCGGAAACTGACCTTCGGCATGAACCTGAGCCTGGACGGCTACATCGCCGCGCCCGGCGACGACCTCGGCTGGAGCGTGCCGAGCGACGAACTGTTCCAGTGGTGGTCCGACCGGGTGGGGGCGACAGGCCTGGCGCTGTACGGGCGCAAGCTGTGGGAGACGATGAGCTCCCACTGGCCGACCGCCGACCAGCAGCCGGGCGCCACACCGGCGGCGATCGAGTTCGCCAGCCGCTGGCGGGACATGCCGAAGGTGGTGTTCTCCTCGACGACCAGCACGGTCGACTGGAACACCCGTCTGGTCACCGGCGACGCGGTCACCGAGATCACCAGGCTCAAGGCCGACGACGGCGGCCCCATGGACATCGGCGGTGCCACACTCGCCGCGGCGGCCATGCGGGCCGGGCTGATCGACGAGTACGCGATCGTCACCCATCCGGTCCTGGTGGGCGGCGGCACGCCGTTCTTCACGGCCCTGGACAACTGGGTGAACCTGAGCCTGGTGGAGACCCGGACGTTTCCCGACGGCGTGGTGCTGACCAGGTACGAGACCAGGCGCTGAGTGCCCGACGTCGGATCAGCGCGGGCTTCGGGCCACCCAAGGATCTCGTGGCGCTGTGTTCCGAGGCGATCGTGACGTCCCTGCCGGATCCTGTTCTTCACCGCAGACGATCCGTCCGGATAGGGATCCGCTTACGGCATTCCGCGCCCCGCTCTCTCATGAATGCGGGCGTCCTAAGGCGGTGCCGACGAGGTGCTCGCTTGGCGACGACCCACGGAAACGCCACTTGGCCGGACGCGTTGCGTCCCGTGCATAGGCACAATGAGGGCGCGCGTGAGCTGCCGATCGGATGGAGGTCGAGCACCATCGCTGTCGCCTTGAGGCAGAAGCAGCACTGGCGCAAACAGGCGGATGCAGGAGCGACGAGAGGGTCGAGCGCGCTCCGGCGCACGCCCGTGCTCTTCCGGAGCGCGACGAGATTCGCGGCGATAGTGGCCCCGGTCGCCGAGGCGATGCATCGGGCCGTGCAGGTCCGGCGCGACGGGCGCCGCCTGGGGCGCATTGCGCGGGGGCACGACTCGTCTCTGCGCCCACCTCCGGGGGGAAGGCTTGGGCTGCGGTAGCGAGCCGCCCGTGCCATGGACGCGGCTATCGCACGCGAGCGGCGGGGTTGGCTGCGAATTGCGTCAGCGACGTGATGAAGAAGCGCTGCACCGTGTCGAGTGGCTCGGTGCTTTGGTTTGCCCGGCTCAAGATGAGGGCGCCCTCGAGCGCTGCGAGCAGTACGGAGGCATCGTCCTGTGCGGTTGACTCCTGGACGCCGTAGGTGACCAAGACCGCGTGCACGGCGTCACGCCACTGATCGAGGAGATCCCGAGCCTCTCGCCGTAGCTCGTCGTCTCCGCTGGCATCGATGACGGTCGCGGCGATGGGACACCCCATCGTGAAGTGACTCTCGACGAGAACCCGGTGCCATGGGGCGAAGATGGCGTCGATCGCATCGGCCAGGGTGGTGGCCTCGACGAGTCGTGACTCGGTTTCGCCGAGCACTTCGGCGCCGACCAGCTTCAGGGCCTCGGTGATGAGCTGCGTTTTCCCGCCCGGGAAGTAACGCTGGAGGGACCCGCGGGGCCCGTCGGCATGGGTGACGATCTGGCGCAGGCCGACGCCGTGGACGCCGCGCTCGCGAACGAGCGCAGCCGCGCTGCGCACGATGCGCTCACGCGCCGACGGCTGCTCGCTGCTAGCCGGCGTTCGCGAAGGCTCTTGCCCAGCGTCCACGCCGACAGCGTACCCACCGGCGATGACAGTCGTCATCGCGCTCTGATACGGTCCGCTCCACTCGGCGATGACAGTCGTCATCGCCGCTCGTTCAACGGGATCGATTCAGCGCTCCAACCTGGAGCGCGCCAGCCAGGAGGACAGGCAGCAATGAGTGCAGAGGCGTATTCGCCCATCGCCCCGCTGTTCCGAGTCTGCGACGGGGTGCGGATTCGGTTCGCTGACAACCGAGCGGACTCGTCGCTAGAGACCGTATTGATGTTGAGCCCGTGGCCGGAGAGCCTCTGGGCCTTCCGGGGGATCTGGGACCGCGTGTCCAGAGTGGCGCGCGTGGTTGCGATCGACCTTCCGGGCTTCGGCCACTCGGACGGGCGCCCGGAGCTGATCGCACCGGATGCGATGGGCACCTACCTGGCGCGCCTGATCGAAGAGTGGGATCTGGGCGCGCCCCACGTTGTCGGTCCGGACGTCGGCACCGCCGCCGCGTTGTACCTCGCGGCCACCGCGCCAGACCGCGTCACGAGCTTGACCATCGGCGGCGGCGCGGTGCGAACTCCCATCGACGCCGGCGGCGCGCTCAAAGACATCATCGAGGCCCCGACCCTCGATGACGTCCGACAGCTGGACGCCCGAACCAACATCGGCTTCGCTGTCGAGCCCGCGGCAGGTTCCGACAGCGAACCCGACGTCCATGAGGACTACGTCAGCGCATACGACCTCGGGCGCTTTGCCGAGTCCTCCCGCTTTGTCCGCAGCTACCCCCAGCAGAACCCGGTGCTGCGCGATCTGCTGCCGTCGATCACCACGCCGGCTCAGATCATCGCCGGACGCGAAGACGACCTGGTGCCGTGGTCTAACAACGAGTACCTCGCCGAGCTGCTGCCCAACAGCGAGATAAACCCGCTGGATGCCGGGCACTTCGCATGGGAGCAGGCGTCCGACGAGTACGGCCGCCGCATCGTGGAATGGGTCACCGGCGGCTTCCAGCGGGTCCGCGGCGCGGTGACTGCCTAGGTCCTAAGTCCTCCCACGCAGGAGCCGTTGCACCCCTGCGTAGAGGCACGACGTCGGGCGCACACGATCTCCTTACGCGGGCGGACCAGCCTGCCCAGGACTTATACCTAGTTGTCTATCGATTCAGATAGACAGCCCGGGTGGACGAGAATGCCGCCCAGGCGCATCGGCGCCGCCCCCAGTGGGTTGTCGCAGACGGGGCACAGGTGGCGCGAGCCGACCGGTTGCTTGAGCGACGAGGCGCGGAGGCGCATCAACAGCTCGAGCCGGTGAACCTGCTCCCAGGACAGGCGTGCGCTGAGCGGCTCGACGGCAGGTTTCGACACCCCGGCTGACCTCCCCCAACTTCGCTGATTCGCCGGGCGACCACAGGGCCGAGGGAGTCGCCGACCTTGTCCCAGCCTGTACCCATTGGCGCAAAGGTTCAACCGTTGTCCCAATGGGGGCGCGAAACCCCGTCTGAGCAACCGCTCGCGACCCGGCGACGCAGCGGGGATCGCCGCGCCGGGCGGGTGTTCGGGACGTCCACGCGAAAGACTACGTCCGAAACACCGGGGGAGTTGGGCGGAGCGCGGTATGTTCATACCACGGGATCTTTGGGGAAAACCCCTCAGTAGGAGCTTCGAGATCATGAGCTCCCGCGAGACACAACATCTGCGCGTGCTCATCGCCAACGAGAGGCGCGATCGGCTTGCCCTCGTCGCCGCGATCGTGGCTGCCCTTGGACACGAGGTGATCGCCCGCGAGATCGACGTGGACGAGGTCGGGCCGGTCACCGCACGGGAGCGGCCGGACGTGGCGCTGGTGGGGCTGGGCGAGAGCTCCCAGCACGCGCTCAAGCTGATCGAGAGGATCGTCAAGGAGGCGTACTGCCCGGTGATCCTGCTGATCCATGAGGCGAATCCCGGCTTCGTCCGCGAGGCGTCGCGGCGCGGCATCTTCGCCTACATCGCCGATGGCGAGAGCGAGCACGAACTATCGGACTGGCAGAGCTCGATCGACATCGTGCTGCGGCGCTTCACCGAGTACCACGACTTGGAGGGCGCGTTCGGGCGCCGCGCGGTCACTGAGCGCGCCAAGGGAATTCTGATGGAGCGCCACGCCGTCGGCGAGGAGGTGGCCTTCGAGTTGCTGCGGAGGCACGCTCGCTCGACCAATCGCAAGCTCCTTGACACCGCCGCCGCGGTTGTCGACGGGCACGCGCTTTTGCCCAAGCAGGCGCCCGAGCCGGCCGACTAGCGGATCTCAGACCGACACACAGCTGCGGCTCGGCGTGGGCGTGCAGCGATCGACGATCCGTTCGACGAGTAGCACCCCTCGTCCCCGGCTTCCGTGGTGAAACCAGGGCCCCTCGACGTGGCCTCCGGCCGGGGCGACGTTTCCGATTTGCGGGGCCTCTCGCTCAGGAGCGCTTGCTTTTGTTGAGCGTGGGCGTAGGGTCGGTGGTGGCGCCTTCGCTCGCCGCCTCGGCTCGTGACCGCCACTTGTGCGGGTCGCTGCCTCGTCCGATTGCGCTGATCCCGGCGAGACGAGCGCATCCTGCACGGCCAACGGTCACCCCTCGAAGTTGTTGTGTCTCGCGACGGCACACAGACACGTGTGCGGCTTCGCGGCGAGCTCGACATCGCCACGGCGGGAGCGGTCGCGGAGCGTCTCGCCGTGCTGCGCGAGCGGCACGAGAGCGTGTTGCTGGACCTCGATGGCTGACGTTCATCGACGCGAGCGGAGTGCGTTTGGTGCTGGCGGCCGCCGAGGACGCGCGACGCGACGGCTGGGAGTTCGCGGTCACGCACGGGTCGCGCCGGGTGCGGCGGGTGTTCGTCCTGCTCGGGCTCGACAGGCAGCTGCCCTACGGCTGACGGGTTACTCCTCGTACCGGATCTCGAACCACACGCAGGTGCCGGTCGCCGTGCGCGTGACCGCCCAGCGATCGGCGATCCGGTCGACGAGCACCAGGCCCCAGCCGCCGGTCTCGTCCGGCCGCGAGCGTGTGGCTTCCGGGGCGAAACCGGGGCCCTCGTCGCAGACCACCACCCTGACCGCACCCCGCCGCTGGCGCAGCTCGACGCGCACCAGCCGGCCGGGCCCTGCGTCCGCGTGGCGCACGGCGTTGGTCACCAGCTCCGTCAGTAACAGGCGAACGTCGTCACGGACGGCGCGCGGCAACGCGCCGTTGCGGGCGAGCAGTGCCCGCCTGGCTGCCCAGCCGGCTTCCGGCGTCCCAGGCAACTCGAAGGCAAAGCGCTCCTCCGCGTCGGTGGCGCCCGCCCTCAAGGAGACCTCCGATGCCGGTCCCGTCATCGACCAGCCGCGAGTCCCGGGCGTAGCGGGGCCCGATCCCAGCGTGCGCGCTTCACTTGGTAGGTCGGCGGTAGATCGCCACCGAGCGTCGCCGCCCGGTCGAGCCACTCGACCGCGTGCTCGAAATCGCCAAGACGCGCATGGGCATCCGCACGATCGAAGGTCGCCTCGATGAGTTCCTGGTGCTGTGCCTCACGGCCTATATGCTCGTCCCACTCGCGATCGCCGATCGACTCCTCCGGGGCCGCGGCGAGGTTGCCGTTTCGCTGCTGCGGGCCCAGGCGCGCGGTTTGCGTCGTGATACCGACTGACTGATGCTGCGAGGAGTTGGACATGCTCCGCTCCATGGTTGACGTTCCGGGGCAGATGACTGACACCGTTTCGCCGACCACGGGCTGGAGCCGGAGGGACGCTCGCCAGGTCGCTGGAGCAGAGCGCGGGCGAAGGCTACCACCGGCTACCTTCCCGCGCGAAGCACATGAGCTATCGCGAGACCAAGCATCTGCGTGTGCTGATCGCCAACCAGCGGAGAGACCGGCCGGCCCTGGTCGCACCGATCGTGGCCGGGCTCGGGTACGAGGTCATCGCCCGCGAGATCGAGGTGGCCGACGTCGCAGCGGTGGACCGCCACGGAGCGACCCGACGTCGCCCTGGTCGGACTCAGTGAGACTCCCAGCACGCGCTCCGCTGATCGAGAAGATCGTGCAGCCACCGCTAACGCACACAGCGGAACAGTCACCGTTGTGCTACCCCAGCGAGCAGGACGCCCGCGAAGGCATGGGCCTAGACGGCAGGAAGCACCCTAGGGCGGGCCTTACCGCCACGGCCCCTTCTGTGGAGGAGCGGGCGTCTCGGTCGGCGGCCACGAGACGCTCGCTCCGGACGAATCCGCTAGTCCGCAAGCCCGCTCTCGCGTTGCATGGATAGGAGCAGGGCGGGCGTCGGTCGAATTGGGCAGCGGTGCTCCCTTCCGCGAGGCGGCCGCGCGGGTCGCGCGTCAGTTCAGTCGCGGGTGGTCAGCGAGTCGATGGCGACGGTGAGCGCGAGGATGAGCGGGGCGTCCTCACCTGCTGCGACCTCGACGCCGTAGGAATCCCGCACGCGAAACCACTTCTTGGAGATCGTCGCGACCGTGTCGCCGTCCCGCTCTATCTCGTACTCGTGGTCCACCACGTTCCCGTGCGCCTTCATGTCGGCGCCGTTCTCGACGTCGATGGCGAACCGGGCGCGGATCCCGACGAGCGCCTTGTGAACGGTCGCGGCGGTGTTGCCGTAGCACCAATCCCAGTCAGTACCGGGCGCACCAACCGCCACCGTCTCGATCGCGGCGGCAACCGCCAAGTCAACGCCGCGATCCATCGCGTCGCGGTCACTCGCGCCCGCTGCCACGCGGAGAGCCGCGCCTACGTCGACCGCAAGACCGCGGAAGGCAAGACCCACCGCGAAGCCATCCGCTGCCTCAAACGCCACCTCGCCCGCCGCATCTGGCAACTCCTGCGCGCGCCCCAGCCGGTCGGAGGAACACCGCCTTCGCCACCAATTCCTTGACATAGGAGCAGCAGAAGCAGTAGCGAGATACGACCGAGGCGGGCCTGTCCCGACGGACGAGGAGCGGCACTCCTGAAGTTGCATGGAAGACAGCAGTGACTGCCGCCCCCGTGCGCGGCAAGCCCCTGGCAGCGCTTCAGGCGGCCAGCCGATATTCCTGCCGGATCCGAGCGTCGCTCGTAGCGACATATCGGGCCCCCGCTACTCAAGAACCCGCCGGAAACGGCGGGTTTCTTTATGCTCGCGGCAGCCCCGGAAGCAAATTCGTGGGGGCAAATGGGTGCATTTCCTCGCCGCGAGGCATCAATGCCGCACGAATCGTTGGACGAGCCGGCCGGCGATTCGTCGAGATTTGACGCCGGGAGCCTAATACTGCGCCATTTCTAGGAACTGAAAAGTGCGCCAGTCGGCGGGCCGGTGTCCGGTGTCGTCGGGAGCCTCGAGCGATCGAAAGGCGAGCTCGGGAGGCGACTGGGGAGGTGCGCAGCGCGGTGGAGTGGGCGCAGGTGCGGGCGTTGGCGGCGGATGGGGTCTCCCAGCGCGAGATCGCGGCGCGGTTGGGGATCAACCGGCGGACGGTCAAGCGCCTGGCCGAGGCGGACGAGCCGCAGCTACTGCGGGCCGGGCAACGACCGTATCTACGGCGGCCGGGGCAACAACTTCCTCTACGGCGGCCGTGGCAACGACCGCATCTACGGCGGGCCCGGCAAGGATCGGATCGTCGACCACCGAGGCGCCACGACCGCGTTCGCGGGATCAGGAACGAACCTGGTCGACGTCGCCGACGGCCGCGGCGACGACCGGGTGGTGTGCACGCCCGGCACGATCACCGATTTCTTTGCCGACCGGGGCGACCGGATCGCGCGCAGCTGCCTCGAACGCCGTCGCCCACGCTCCGAGCCTGCCGGACGCGTACGTAGCGGAGGGTCGACCTCGCCCCGGATGCCGGCCTCGAAGTACTCCGATTCGCCCAACGAGAAGGGAGAGGGGGGGCCGGGCCAGGCCTCGGCGCGCCTAGCTCTGGCCCTCGTAGGCCTCGCTCATCCCGGCGGCCACCGCACCGACCTCATCCCGCAGCGCCCGCACGTCGCCCGCCAGGCGCTGCTGGTTGGCGGCCTCCGACGAAGCCGACACCGACACCAGGTTGCCGCGCACGGTGTCGAGCTCAACCAGGACCCGCTCCATCTCGTCGTAGAAGCGCTGAAGCTGACCCTGCATCCGCCGCAGCACCGCCAGCTGGCTCTCGAGGGCGGCCGTCAGCTCAGCCTTCGACGGGTCGTCGGTGACCTGGGCCAGCCGCTGCTCCACCGGGCCGGGCGGGCTCTCGGACAGCGCCTCGTAGAGGAGCTGGGCCCGGCGGGCGCCGTCCTCCATTGCGCGGATGAAGCGATCGACCTCCGCGGAGACCTCCTCGTACGGCAGCTCGGCCCGGTCGATCGCGTCGCGGATGCGCGCCTCGCGACGGCGGCCCTCGGCCAGCAGTCTGGCGATCGGCTCCGCAAGGGTCCCGGTGTCCAGCCGGCCCGCCTCGAGGGAGGCGCGGCGCTTCTCCCGCTCGCGCTCGAGCACCTTGTCGGCCTCGTCCTCGTCGAAGTAGGTGCGGGCGGCGGCGATCCCGTACACCACCACTCCCACCACAGCCAGCGGTAGCAGCGCGTTCAGCACCAGCCCCGCGATCACCATCGCGGCCAGGAGGATCACGTTGAACGGGTTGGCCAGCGCGTTGAGCACCAGCGCCCGGTTGAACTCGGACCTGCTGTACGGGCGCAGATCCTCGGCCATCAGAAGAAGCTCGAGATGCTCCGGTAGACCGACTCGATGTCCTCGGTGTCGCCCTCGTAGGCCTGACCACCCGAGGCCTCCGAGATCGCCGCGAGGGCCTCGGCCGCACCAGCCGCGCCGGCGCTGTAGGCGATCGTGAACACGCGGACCTGGTTGTCGGAGTCACCCTGGGCCCGCACGGCCTCCACCGCCTCCTCTGCGCTGGCCGCCGAATCGGTGTCCTCGCCGTCGGTGAGCACCACCACGGCGTTGATGCGCTCCGGCGTTGCGTCGGCCCTCACGGTCTCGAAACCGTCGATCGTCGCGTCGTAGACGGCGGTGCCCCCGTCGGCGATGAGGTTCGACACCGTCTGCCGCAGCCGGCGCTCGTTCTGACCGAACGGCTGTACGCCGATCAGCGGCTGGATCCGGTCGGAGAAGATCGTGAGCCCCACGCTGTCCTGCTTGCCGACCTCCCGGAAGAAGGACTCAAGGCCCTTCTTGGCCTGAACGAGGCGGTTCTCGTCGGCCATCGAGCCCGAGGTGTCCACCACGAGCAGCACGTTGGCGGGCTTGCGATCCTCACGCCAGGCGCGCCGGATGCGGTCGAGCGTCCGCGGCTCGGGCAGGCCGAGAACCCGTGCGGGCTGCGCCGGATCCACGCCGTTCTCCTTCGACACGGGCGCCACCGGCTTGGTCTCCAGGTCGGCCGGGCGGAAGCCGGAGCGAGCCGCCAGCTCGGGGGTGATCTCGGCGGCGAGGAACTCGCCGAAGCGCTCGGCGCCCTGACGCTGCGCGGCGCTCACCCACGAGCCGTTGAGCACGATAAACGGGTTGTCGGAGTAGAAGGTGCCCTCGGGGGGATAGAGCGCGATCAGCCTGGGCTGAGGTCCGCGGTTGCGGTTGAACTCGAGCAGGGTGACCTCCTCCATGGCCACCGCCGACGCGTAGCCCGGGCCCTCCTTGCGCAGCTGATCGGCGATGAACAGGGTGGTGTCTCCGTAGTGGACGATCGAGCGCTCGATGTCGCGCACGATCCGGCGCGCCGCCGATCCCTCGACGTCCTGCTCTGTCAAGCCCTCCTTCTTCTGTGTCGCCGCGTAGTACTCGGCCACCACCGCCTCGAGGCCCGAGGTGGAGAAATCGGGATTGGTGTGGACCAGCTTGAAGCGGCCGAGCTCGGGGCGCCCGAACTCCGCGAAGCCCTGGTTCGAGCGCGCCAGGCGGATGATCTGCTCGAAGCCGATTTTCTCCCGCGGCCAGCCGAGCGCCCGCGCGAACGGCTCCCACATGGCGATCACCAGCGGCGTCCGCACGATCGAGGGGTTCTCCTCGGGCGCGAGCTGCTGATCGGCCTCGAAGTTGAGCAGGCGCCCCCACAGCGACGAGGCGGGCGACCACACGACCGGCTCAAGCCGGCCGGTGGCGATCTTCGTCTCGGCCTCTCCGCTCGACATCACCTCACCCTCGACGAAGATCGCCTTGCCGCCGACCTCGTCGCGCTGCTCGTTGAAGCGCCGGATCAACGGCGCGAGCAGCTTCTCCTTCTCGGGCGAATAGACGAACGGGATCCGGACTGCGCCGGTGGGCGCCGCGGGCCCCTGGTCGTTGCCCCCTTCGTCACCGTTTTCTCCGTCACCTCCTGTCGACACAACGGCCACAGCAGCCACGGCGACCACGGCCAGGAGAATGATCAGGAGTTGGCCACGCTTCATCTTGGGGTCACCCTACTTCTAGGTATCGTGGCTGGTCATGGCCGAGTTGACCAACATCTCGTTGGGGGACGAGCGGGCGTTGTACGGACCGCGCTCCTGCGAGATCCCTTCATGAGGCGAACGTCCGACCTCAAGATCTCGTTTTCGGCCTATCGTGGTTGTTAAGTCTTCCCTGCTCAGAGCCATATCGGCGCGGGTGTTCAGTCAGCGGGGGGCCGATATGCCCCTACCGTGACGCTTGAGACGACCTTGCTGTAGGTGACGGGCCGCCAAGGGCTTCGCCCAGATCGGGGAGCCGTGCGAGTTGCGTGGAGGGTCCTCCGAGGCCCCAGAATCAACCGAGGCCGTGGGGAGGGGGAGGTCGAGCAGCCCGGGCGGGCCGGCGAAGCCCTTGCCCATCACCGCGATCGCCTCGAAAACACCGCCGACTTTGCCTCCCGACCCTCGGTAAGCGTGGCAAAGAGGCCGGCGTCGTCCCCCTAGTATTAAGGGGCAGATTCGGGATAGGCTCGCGCGGTCGAAATGCCCGTCGTCGCCTTCAGAGACATTCTCGACCCCGCCTTCGAGGAGAGGTACGGCGTCGCGGCCTTCAACGTCGTCGACGACGTCAGCCTGCGGGCGGTGATCGACGCGGCTTCCGAGCTCGACTCCCCCCTGATCGTCCAAACGTCCCTCAAGACGGTGAAGTCGATCGGGGCCAAGGTGCTCTACGAGATGTTCCGCGCTATGGCCGAGGATGCACCCGTGCCGATCACTCTTCACCTCGATCACTGCCCCGACCGAGAATGGGCGACCACCTGCCTGAAGACGGGCTGGAACTCGGTCCTGTTCGACGGCTCCCATCTGGACATCGAGGAGAACACCCGCCAGACGGCCGAGATCGTCGAGGAGGCGCGCGAATACGGCGCGGACGTCGAGGGTGAGATCGAGAGCGTCAAGGGGGTCGAGGACGACGTGGGCTCCGACGAGGCGGGCGACGTACATCCGGTCGAGGTGTCGCTGAAGTTCATCGAGGACACCGAGGTCTACGCGTTCGCACCGGCTATCGGAACGGCGCATGGGCTTTATGCGTCAAGCCCCAAGCTCACGCCTGAGCGGGTGACTGCGATCGTCGAGCGGGCGCCGATTCCCCAGGTGCTGCACGGCGGAACCGGGCTGTCACCGGAGCAGTTCAAGGATCTCATCTCGCGCGGCTGCGCCAAGGTGAACATCTCGACAGCCCTGAAGATCGCCTTCGTCGACTCCTTCCGCGAGTACCTGGAGGCCAATCCCACCAAGCACGATCCCCCTTCCCTGCTGAAGAGCGCGAGCGACGCGGTGCGGGCGATGGCCATTGAGCACATGCGGACCTTCGGCTCCGTGGGCAAGGCGCGCACAGCCGTAGGCGGCTGATGCCGGCGTTGTTCTTCGACTGCGACGGCGTGCTCGCGGACACCGAGCGCTTTGGGCACCTGCCGGCGTTCAACGAGACTTTCGCGCAGGAGGGACTGCCGGTCCGCTGGTCGGAGTCGGAGTACGCCGAGAAGCTGTTGATCGGCGGCGGGAAGGAGCGCATGGCGTCGCTGCTGACGGATGAGTTCGTGCGTGAGAACGGATTGCCGGCCGATCCCGAGGGCCAGCGGGAGCTGATTGCCCGCTGGCACAAGACGAAGACCGCGGCCTATAAGGCTCGCGTTCACGCCGGCCAACTGCCCGGCCGTCCCGGCGTGGCCCGCATCGTCAACGAGGCGCTCGCGGCCGGGTGGATACTCGCGGTCGCCTCCACATCGGCGGAAGAGTCGGTGCGGGCAACCCTCGAGCACGCCGTCGGCGACGAGAAGGCAGCCCACTTCAGTGTGCTGGCTGGCGACGTCGTGCCGGCCAAGAAGCCCGACCCCGGCATCTACCTGCTGGCGCTGGAGCGCACCGGGGCCGACCCGCACGAGACGGTCGTCATCGAGGACTCGCGCAACGGTCTCCTCGCGGCGGTGGCCGCGGGCCTGCGTTGCGTCGTCACCGTCAGCAGCTACACGGGTGCCGACGACTTCTCGGAGGCCGTGCTCGTGGTATCGAGCCTCGGCGACCCGGGCGAACCGGCTCGGGTCCTCGCCAATCGAAGCCCCGCCGAACCCGGACCGTACATCACACTGGACGACCTTCAGGCGTGCCTGCGGGTCCCTGCCCCAAGGGAGGTCACATGAGCGACGCCGCCCTGCGCGACGCCGAGCAACTGGTGCGAACCATCGCCGACACAGCCGTGGAGAACGAGAAGTATTTCTGCGACCTCGATGCTGTGGTCGGCGACGGAGACTTCGGCTACTCCCTCGCTCGGGGCTTCGACAAGGTGGTCGACGACTGGGACGCGATGGAGTACGAAGACGTCTTCGGTCTGTTCAAGAAGACGGCGCTCGTGCTGTCGGGTCGTGTCGGAGGGGCATCGGGTCCGATCTGGGGTACCGCGTTCCTGCGCGCTGGCACGGCGCTCAAGGACAGTCCGGACCCTTCGGCAGAGGATGCGGTCGCTGCGCTCCGCGCCGCGATCGAAGGAATCAAGCAGCGCGGGGAGTCGGACCTCGGCGACAAGACCCTGCTGGACGCCCTAATCCCCGCAACCGACCGGCTGGAGCAGGAGTTCGCGGGCGGCGCCAGCGCATCGGACGCCCTCGCGGCGGCCGCCGAGACCGCGCGCGAGAGCGCCGAAGCGACCAAGGGAATGCTCGCCAAGAAGGGCCGAGCCGCGTACTCGGGCGAGCGCAGCAGGGAGTCCGTCGACGCCGGCGCCATCGCGGTCGCGGTGCTCTTCGAGCGCGTCAGCGCCGCCTGGCGCCCCACCACCGTCTAAGCCCGGGCGACCGGGCAGAGGAGGAGTTACATGAAGAAGTTCGTCAACGATCCGCAGCAGTTCGTTCCCGAGATGCTCAAGGGAATCGAGCTGGCGAATCCGGGCAAGCTGCGCTACGTGCCCGAGTACAACCTGATCATGCGGACGGACGTTCCGCGTGACGACAAGGTGTCAATCGTCCAGGGCTCGGGCTCCGGGCACGAGCCCGCACACGTGATGGCGGTCGGCCCGGGGATGCTCGACGCGGCCTGCCCAGGCGACGTCTTCTCCGCTCCACCTTCGGACTACGTCTACGAGACAAGCAAGCTCCTGAACAGCTCCAAGGGCGTCTTGCACATCATCAACAACTACACCGGCGACAGAATGGCCTTCGACATGGGCCGTGAGCTCGCCGACGCCGACGACATCGAGGTCGGCACGGTAATCGTCGACGACGACGTGGCTGTCAAGGACTCCACCTACACGGTCGGGCGCCGCGGCGTGGCCGGCAACTTCTTCGTGATCAAGGCACTCGGTGCGGCATCGGACCGCGGCGACGATCTGCAGTCGCTCGTTGCCCTCGGAGAACGCGTCAACTCTGTCACGCGGTCGATGGGCATGGCGCTCACCTCCTGCACGCCTCCCGCGAAGGGCTCACCGCTGTTCGAGCTGGGCGATGACGAGATCGAGATGGGCGTCGGCATCCACGGCGAGCCCGGCCGTCGCCGCGAGAAGCTGACGACCGCCAACAACATCATCGACGAGATGCTCGAGGCGGTGGTCACCGACCTGCCCTACGAGTCGGGCGACGAGGTCGCGCTGATGATCAACGGCCTTGGCGGCACGCCGATCTCGGAGCTCTACATCCTGTATGGGCGCGCGCATGAGCAGTTGCAAGAACGCGGCGTCAATGTGTGGCGTTCCTACGTGGGCGAGTACTGCACGTCGCTCGACATGGCAGGAGCATCGGTGACCCTCGTCGAGGTCGACGACGAGCTCAAGGGGCTGCTCGAGGCGCCGGCCGAGATCGCGGCCCGCGTCTTCTAGAGCGGTAGCTCCAGCACCGCGCCGTGCGCCAGCGCGGACTCTGCGGGCACGGACGCCCCGGAGTCCGCCAGCGCGGCGCGGATTGTGCCGGCGTGTGCGACCACGAGCGCCGGCGACGGCCCGGCCCTGACTTCTGAGAGCGCCGCCCTTGTGCGCGCGCGCTGCTCGCCTATCGACTCACCGCCCGGGAACCGGAACGAGGGGTCACCCGAGATGAAGGCCGCGTGCAGGTCGGGGCTCTCCTCCGCAAGGTCCACGATCCGCCGGCCCTCCCAGTCCCCGCGATCTGATTCCACGAGCTCATCGAGCACGACCGGCTCAACCCCCAGGGTCCGCCCCACGACCTCCGCCGTCTCCCGCGCGCGCCGCAGCGGCGAGGTCCACACCGCCACGACCCCGGCATCCCGCAGGCGTCCGGCGAGCGCCTCGGCCTGGGTGACCCCCGCCGGGCTGAGCGGCGGATCGCGCCGTCCAAGGATCCGCCCCTCCGCGTTGTCCTCCGTCTCGCCGTGCCGGGCAAGCCACAGAGACATGGTGGGACGGTACGCGAACCGCGATGTCGTCCTGTGTCTCGGACCGATGTACGGGGCCTACGTCAGGGGCCGCTCGTGCTGCGGATGAGAAGCGCTCGTGATCATCCGAGGGTGCTCCTTCAGGTTCGGGGGGAGATCGGTCTGGTGACGGTGCCCGGCTTGCCCCCGAGATAACGCGGGTTCGGCGCGTTTGGCGATCGCGCGCGCTGTGCTTCGCGCCGGTGCTGTGCGCCGCCTGAGACGCGACGCAGCGCGAGGATTACGAGGTCGTCCCGGGGCGGAGTGGTGCCGTGCTCGGTGGCGGCGTCGCGGAGCCGTTGGATCAGTGCCGAGGGGCTGAGGCCCTCACAGCCGGCGAGGATTGCCTCGAGCTCGGGCTCCTCGATGATGCGGTGTGGGGCGTGCGCTTCGACGAGTCCATCGGTGTAGAAGACGACTGTGTCGCCCGCGTTGAGCAGGGTGGTGGCCTCGGAGAGCTCGACATCCGCGAAGGCCCCGATGAGGTTGCCGGCCCGGCCAATCGCGTCGACCTCGCCGCTTCGGCGCAGTACAAGCGGACGCGGATGCCCGCCCGCCGTCACCGTCAGCCGGGTGTCGGCCCCAGCGAGCTCGATCAGCGCGCAGGTCACGGTGCAGAAGCGAAGGTCGGCTCGCTGCTGAAGGATGGCGTGGTTGAGTCGCCTCAAGAGCGCCGCCGGGCTGGGGTCGTGCCTGGCCTCGGCGCGCAGCGTGTAGCGGGCGAGTGCTGTCAGCGCGGCGGCGTCCGGTCCCTTTCCGCAGGCGTCGCCGACGACGATGAGCCAGTGGGCATCGTCGATCGCGAAAGCGTCGTAGAAGTCGCCGCCCACCTCCCAGCCCTCGCCCGCCGCCTGGTAGCTCGCGGCAAGCTCCAGCCCTGGCGGATCGGGCAGATGCTCTGGCAGCAGGCTGCGCTGCAGGGTCTCGGCCGTCGCCCGTTCACGTTCGTAGATCCGCGCGTGCTCCATGCCGAGAGCCGCTCGGTCGGCGGCCAGTTGCAGAAGGGCGACTTCATCCTCGGTGAACCGCCGCTCGCCCAGCGAGCCGACATGCAGCACCCCGACGACGCGGTCGTCGACGATGAGCGGCAATCCGAGCAATGCGCGGACCTCCTCGAGAACCGGGTTGATGACCGTCTGTCGGGGCTCGTCCCCGTAGAGGGCGATCGGCTTCCCTGCGGAGGCGACGCGTCCCGCGAAGCCGCGCCCTGCCGGGAGCTGCATGCCGATCACCGCCTGTTCGATCCCGTGCGCAGCCTTAACCGTCAGGTCACCGCGCTCGTCAGCGAGCAGGACCGCGGCGTTGTCCACGTCGAGGAGGTCCCGCAGCCTTGCGACCAGCTCCGGCAGGAGCTCGTCCAGGGTCAGGTGCGCCAGCGCTGCTTCGGTAACGCGATGAAGGTCATGAGCCCGTGCCGCCAGGTGCCGCTCTGCCTCCGCCCGCGCCAGCTGTTCCTGCATCGCCTTGCGTGCAGTGATGTCGGTGACGCTGCCGCGCACGAGAACGCGCTCCTTGTCCGGCAAGCGCACGAGCCGCACCTCGCAGGGCACGTCCGTCCCGTCGGAAGCGCGGTGAACCCACTCGAAGGTTGGTGTCGCGCCGGCGACGGCCTCCTCGACGTACGCCCTGGCGGCTTCGGCGGAGCTGCGCCCGTCCGGTTGAGCGGGCGGGCTCAGCTCGACCGGCCCGGCACGCAGCAGCTCCTCGCGAGAGAGCTTGAACAACCGAGCCGCGTTCTCGTTGGCCTGGGAAAAGCAGCCCCGGTCGAGATCGAGGACGACGATCGCCTCGGGGGCGTGCTCCATCATTGCCCGGTAGCGAGCCTCGCTGGCACGGAGCTCCTGCTCGACGACCGTGCGCGCGGTGACGTCCTGCATGGTCCCGAGGATCGAAACCGTCGTGCCGTTGTCCCCCACGACGGGTTTCCCTATGCCCAGCAGGACCCGCTCCTCGCCGGTCGGCCGGACTATTCGGAACTCATCCCTCGTAGCCTCACGATCCTCGAGCGCGCGTCGACCGCTCTCCCTCACCCGCGCGACGTCGTCGGGGTGAACGAGCTTCGCGAATTCCTCGAAGGAGGGCTCGACGGCGCCGGGCTCTAGGCCGAACAGCCGGTAGAGACCGTCCGACCAGCGCATCGAGTCGGATTCGAAGTCCCAAGCCCACGAGCCCATCCCGGATGCGCTCTCTGCCTCGCCGTGCAGCGCGAGCATGGCGTGAAGCTCCTCTCGGAGGACCTGCTCTCGCTGGAGGGCGTCGGATGCTCGCCTCAGGAGGCGGCCCTCTTCCTGGCGCGCCCGCTGCAGGCGCGTGGAGTATGCGCCAAGCGCGATGCCGAGCAGGCCGAAGACAAAGCCGCGGACGCAGTACTGCCACGCCCCCGCGGGCACGTTCTCCACCTGCACCCAGAGCACATACAGGGCAAGCGCCACCGCCGCTGCCGCCAGTCCGGCCGCCCATCCGAAGCGGACCGCCACCAGGGCGATCGGCAGCACGTAGAGCAAGGTGACCCCGTCGACGTCCGGGTCGACCCAGAAGCGCAGTCCGGTGATGGCCGCAAAGAGCACGGCGCCGGCCGCCAGGACCGACGTTCCATGCGACAGCCGGGTGTACATGGCCGCCACGTGCGCCCGGGCAGGGCTCGAATCGACGCTCACCGTGCGCCGGCGCCCCCACTCTCCTCGACTGCGCGAGCCCAGAACCCAGACTCTAAAGGTCGCGACTCCGTCAGTCGTGGGTTCGACCTGCGCAAACGGGGGCGTCTGCGGTAGGTGCGCCCAGACGCCTGCCTGGACGAAATCCGGGCGTCTGCTGACGGGCGATCCGCTCCCCGGTCGCTCCTCCATCTGTGAAGAACCAGCGGTGACCGTCGCTCCCCCGGCGCGTGAGGAGCCGTAGCGGCGGTTCAAGCCGCCACCGGAGGGACATATCGGGCCGCCGACTGGACATCCGCGCCGATGTCGCGCTGAGCAGGGAATGGGGTGGTCCACGAAAGCCGGGTCCGAGGCCCCTGAATCACGCATCCCCTGCCGCCGGCTCCGGCAACCGACGCCGGGGAAGGCCGCAGGAGGGCTCGGGGACCTATCCGTCTCGTGGGTGGCGGGCCTCCCGCTATCCGACCAGGACGGGCGGATTCCTCGTTTGTCGCCCGAAAGCAGCAGCGCGCAAAGCCGTCGCATGGAACTCGCTAGTCCTCCTGTCAAGGAGGAGATGCGCGCCGGTTTGGTTTGGGTGGGGCGCCGAAGGTGCGGAGGATGTGTTCGAGGGTTGAGGCGATCAGTTCGTGCGTCTGCTCGCGGCTGGCTTCGCGGTGGAGCCAGCGGCGGGTGGCGGCGCGGTTGAGTCCGGTCCAGCATTCGAGCGCGTAGCGCAGCCGCGGCGTGTCGTCGGCGATGTCGGCGTGATGCTGCGCGACGAGGGCGACGGCGCGGCGGACGAGGTCGAGGACGACGGCCCTGATGTCGGGGTCGGCGATGTCGTCGCCGCGCCCGAGCGTGGCGAGCCAGATCGTGCGGTTGGCTTCGGTCCAGTCGAGCCAGCGCGACACGCTGTCGGCCAGACGGGCGCGGGCGCTGCGGCCGGTGGGCGGCGGTAGTTGTTCCTCGCGCACGGCGCCGAGCCGTTTGAGCAGCGCGATGTAGACCTCTTTGCGACCGCCGAAGTAGTGGTGCACGAGCCCCCTGGTGACGCCGGCGGAGCTGGCGATGTCCTCGACCGAGACCTCGTCGTAGCCGCGCTCGGCGAACAGCGCGTTGGCCGCGTCGAGGATCTGTTCGCGCCGCTGCCCGGGGTCGAGGCGGCTGTACTTCGGCGTCGTGTTCATAAAACCAGTCTAAATGTTGTTGGCGGTCCGTCAAGAGCGATGTTAGCATCTCGTCAACAACGTCGCTCTTCACAAGGAGACACGCATGAAGAAGTTCATCATCACCGGCGCCGCGCTCGTGGCACTCGCAGCCCCGGCCGCCTCGATGGCGAGCCAGCCGGCCAACCCCGGTGGCTTCGGCACCGAGCGGGCCAGCAACATCCAGACGTACTTCACGAACGACGGTCTCGGCAACTGGGGCCAGTGGAGCGACGGTGCGGCTGCCCGCGCCGGTGACAACGGCACGATCAACAACGGGTGGAAGGCCACCCACGGCTTCTTGCCGGTCGAGTCTTCCCACGTCACTCCGTAGTCAGCTGATTGACGGGAGCGACCAGGGAAACCTGGTCGTTGCCGCCAGTCGACCGGCTGGACCAACAACAGAAGAGAAAGAACATGAAGCGCTACATCGCAGCGGGCGGAACAGCCCTTATCGCAATCGCCGGCAGCGTCGGCTACCTGGTTTCCGAGAGCAACAGCAACGCTCCCCTCGACACCGGGATGGGCGGCCGCATCATCAAGGAAGCCGAGAAGCCCGAGCCCAGGAAGGCCGAGCCGAAGCCCGCCGCGACGGTCACGCCGGCGGAGCGCAACGCCCGGCGGATCGAGGCGAAGATCAAGCAGGTGAAGATCGGGGCGTCCTACGCGGAGGTCGTCGAGATCATGGGTGCCGCCGACTGGTCGGAGGAGCAGTCCACCGACTTCGGCCACGACGTCATCTACTGGTACGGCGGCTGGGCGGTCTATACGACCGACTACACCGTCACCAGCGTCACCTACTACGAGAGCGAGGCCTGATGGGCCTGTCGAACCTGCAAGGGCGCAGCTGGACGGAGCTACGCCAGAACGTGCTCGAGGAGAGGGCGGAGAAGGCGCTGGCCCGGATGCAGGAGGAAGGATGAACTCCCTCTCCCTGCTCGCCTACTCGATCCCGGCGACGACAAGGCGTCCGTTGGGCAGTGGGTCCTCATCGCCGCAGTTGCGGTGTTGATCCTCCTCGCGGTGCTCTACGCCCTCACCCGCTTCGTCCCTGGGCGGCGCGGCGATGAACCACGAACGCGACGTGAACCTGTTGCCTGACAGCCGGCTGCTAGCCAAGAGCCAGGGAAGGCCGCAATCCGTGTGGCGGCCAAGAACCGCGCGGGCTGACCGGCCAACACGGCTGCGGCCGCGCGCCGCCCTCCCCCGATCTGCGAACAACGACGACCGGGCGTTCGTCGTTGCGCTCGCGAGGAGTCTGGCGGAGCGCGTGGGTGGAGCGCCGTCCTGGCGGTCGGGCTTGTACCCGAATTGGGGTACCCACCCGTGGCCGATCCGGGTTATTGTCATAGGGAACTGACGGACTCGCGGCCGTCGTCACGATCTGGTGGCGGTTGCTTGAAGGAGGCGATGCAGGCGAGAGCGCTGGCCCGGCGCGGCTGGGATGTGAGCCGCACTCAGGCAAGTCGTTGGTCGGGCCGCGCGTCTGAGCTGGGCCGGACTCTCCCAGCGACCGTGGTGTTCGGTCGCGAGTCTGCGTTCGCTCTCGCCGACAGTTTCCTAGAGGCGGCGGGCGAGCGCTTCAGCGTGCCGGGCTTCGAGGGCGAGGCCGGGATCGGCAAGCCGATGGCCTGGCGTGCGGTCGCGCGCCGGCCCGGGAGCGTGGATTCCGCGTGCTTTTCTGCCGGTCCGCGGAGGCGGAGCCGAAGCCTGCGCTGTGCGCCCTCGGCAACCTGCTCGAGCCCGTCCCGCGCGAGGCCTTTGCCGCACCGCCGGAGCCGCGGCGGCGGGCGCTTGACGTCTCGATGCTGCGGTTCGAGCCGCGCGGGGGGCTGGAGTCGATTCCGGTCGGCATCGACGCCCTCGTGGTTGCCCGCGGTGGATCGGAGCAGCTGAGGTGCCGATCGCAACCGTGGGCCGCCCCCGATCCGATCTGTTGCTTGAGCGTGAGCCGGAGTTGGCAGAGATCTCCCGCCACCTGGGTCGCGCCGAAGCGGGCGAGGCCGGCATGCTGATGCTCGCGGGGCCCGCGGGGATCGGCAAGACGGCGCTCCTGACGGCCGCACGGGCCCAGGCCCGGCGGATCGGCATGACCACGCTCACGGCGCGTCCCGGCGAGTTCGAGAGCGGTCTGCCGTGGGGAGTCGTCCGCAGCCTCTTCGAGCCGGAACTCGCGTCAGTCTCGAAGGCCGAGCGACGGAAGCTGCTCGCGGATGCAGCCGGCCTCGCCCGCATTGCCCTCCGCCCAGGCGACGTAGGGGCAGCTTCGCCGAGGGGCGACGCGCTCGGCGCGGCGCTGCACGGCCTCTTCTGGCTGACCGCAAACATCGCCGCCAGGCGACCCGTCCTGCTGGCGGTCGACGACGTCCACTGGGCCGACAAGCCGTCGATGAGGTGGCTCGCATACCTGGCCCGGCGCGTCGAGGGCCTGCCGGTGCTGGTCTTGACGACGGTCCGTGCGGGAGACTCCGGCTCGCTATCGGGGCCGCTCTCGGCGATCGCCGCGGCGGGGCGGGTCCTCCGGCCCTCCACCCTTAGCCGCGAGGCCACCGCGAGCCTGGTGGGCGCGGCGCTCGGGGCGAGGGCGAACCCCGACCTCTGCACGGCCTGCCATGCTGCGACCGCGGGCAATCCCTTCCTGCTGCGGTGCGTCGTCGAGGAGCTTCGCGAGCGGGGGGCGGGCGAAGTGCCCATCGCGGCGGTTGCGGAGATGCACTCGGACGCGATCTCGGGCGCGATCCTCGCCCGGCTCGCCCGCCTGCCCGCGGTCGCGCGCGACCTGGCGTCAGCTGTGGCCGTGTTCGGTGTGCCGTGCTCGCTTGGCGACGCGGCCGCGCTCGCGGGCCTCGGTGAGGATGAGGCCGTGGCGGCCGCCGATGCGTTGGCCGGCCAGCACCTGATTGCGGAGAGCGAACCGCTGGAGTTCGTGCACCCGATCGTCCGGACCGCGGTTTATCAGGAGATCCCGAGCCATCGGAGGGTGCGCTGGCACGGCCGGGCCGCTCGCGTCCTCGACGATGCGGAAGCGCCGACTATCGAGATCGCCGTCCACCTGCTCGCCGTCGAGCCACGCGGCGATCCAGCCGTGGCCGGCATCCTCAGCTCGGCGGGGACCACCGCCCTGGCCGCGGGGGCGCCGGAGTCCGCGGTCCAGTATCTCGATCGGGCACTAGCCGAGCCACCTCCGGCCCGCGCCCTCGTGCCAATTCTGCGCCAGCTTGGAGCCGCCGAGGCTTCGCTTCACAACCCGGCCGGCGCGGAGCACCTGCGGGCGGCGCTCCGCCTGAGCTCGCGGCCGAGCGAGCGCGCCCAGATCGCGCGGCAGCTCGCCACCCCGCTCATCCACAGCGGTCACGTCGCCGACGCCGTCGATCTGCTTGAGCGGGCGGCGGCCGAGCTCGCGCCCGCGAGCCGGAACCTGCGGTTCGAGCTCGAGGCCGACATCATCGGCGCGCGCCGGCTCGATCCTACCTTGCGCCCTGCAGCGTTCGAGCGCCTGCGCGCCCTGCGCGCGGCTCGGCCGAGGGGACGGACATTTGGCGAGCGTGTTGCGCTGTCGGCGCTCGCTCTTGAGCCCGACTCGCCCGGCGGTACGGCGGCAGAGTCGATCGGCTGTGCCCAGCGCGCCCTCGGGAAGGGGCGGCTGCTGGCAGAAGCGGGAGTGGAGTCGCCCCCGTTCTGGTACGCCGCCAGCACGCTCATCCTGGCCGACGCGTTCGAGCTTGCGGAGCCGGTGCTCGAGTCGGCGCTCGCCGACGCGCGCTCCCGAGGCTCGACCGTCGGCTCGGCACTCGGCTTCGGCTTCCGCGCCTTGCTCGCGTACCGCACCGGACGGCTGGCCGAAGCAGAGGCCGATGCGCGCCTGGCGACCGACATCGCGCCGAGGGCGCGCTGGGCCGCGGGCGTCTACGCGCTCCTGTTCCTGATCGAGATCCTGCTCGACCGCGGGCGGCCCGAGGAGGCCGCCAGTGCCGTCGAGGACAGCGGCCTCGCCTCCAACCAGGATGCGCTGTTGCCGCTCCTGCTCCTGCGTCAGAGCCGCGGCCGGCTGAGCCTCGCGCTGGGAGACGCCGATACGGGCCTCGCCGATATGCGGGCCGCCACCGCCCAGCTCGAGGCGGGAGCATTCTCTGCACATCTGTGGCCATGGCGATCTGTCCACGCGCTCGCGCTCTCGGCCGCGGGAGAGAGCGGGGAGGCCTGTCGGCTGGCAGACGAGGAGCTGCGGTTGACGCGCGCCTTCGGCGCTCCCTGCGCTCTCGGGGTCGCGCTGCGTGCGCGGGCCCTCGTCGAGCCAGGAGGTACCGACGTCGACCTGCTGCACGAGGCCGTCACCATGCTGGCCGGCTCAGGAGCGGCGTTGGAGCACGCCCGCGGGCTGATCGATCTCGGCGCCGCGCTCCGGCGTGCCGGCCACCGGTCGGACAGCATGGAAACGCTCCGCGAGGGACTCAATCTCGCACACCGATGTGACGCAGGCGCGCTAACCACGCTGGCGCGGGAGGAGCTGCTCGCAGCGGGCGCTAGGCCGAGGCGCGACGCTCTCCGTGGCCGCGACGCCCTCACCGCGAGCGAGCTGCGGACGGCGCGCATGGCGGCGGAGGGACGAACCAATCGCGAGATCGCGCAGGCGCTCTTCGTCGGTCTGCGCACCGTCGAGACGCACCTGACCCACGCGTACCGGAAGCTCGAGATCGACTCGCGCGACGCGCTTCCCACTGCGCTGAACGGGCACGAGCGATAGCGCCGTACCAGGCAGTAGCGGGCGCCGATCGCTCGGCGCCCGCTCGTTCACATCGCCGTGCGGATGGGCTACGGCGCGTTCCACCTCGGCCGCGCTCGCCGCGACACGGCCACGAACCCAACCGCGAGGAAAGCCATCAGCAGCGCGACGCTCGAGAACACGATCGCGAGTGTCTGGCTGCCACCCTCCTCCACCGAGATCACCGTGCGGGACGCGGGAACCGACGCGGGAACCGACTGCGTGCCCGTCGTGACCCCGCGCGCGGCGTCGCGGGCGTCCGGCGAGCGCAGGTCGATGGGACCCGCAGGCGGCTGGGCCGCCTGCTGCGCCGCGACCGCGGCGTCGCGGGCATCCGGCGAGCGCAGATCGGTGGGAGTGGCCGCCTGTATCGCGGCGTCGCGGGCATCCGGCGACCGTAGGTCGACGGTCTGCGCCATCGCCGTCGGCACCGCTACGGTCAGCGCGCCCACGGCCACGGCCGCCGCGACAGCCGGGCGGCGCCTGAGCTTGAGTCTGATGTTCATCGAGTCCCTCTTTCGTTGACGGGCCCCGGGCAGCGGGTCCCTGGCCAGACAGAAAGGCAATGTTCCCGCCAGGCGCGGACCGTTGCCTCGTGGAAGCGACCACGAACCTTTCTCGCGCCTGATGACGGCCTCGATCGTCCTGCACGGGCTGAGCGCGGGCCCGCTGACCGAGCGCGACGCCCGCCTGCTGCGCCGCCGGCCACCACGGACCGGCATCGAGGCCGCCCAGACGCGGGGTGGCCGGGGCGAGGGTATGACTGGACGTCGGCGCGCATCATCCACCTGTCCCCCTGACCCGTCGCAGGGGCTGTCCGTGGGCGGCAGCTCCGGCGGGACGATGGACCACTGTAGGCTCGCTCCACCCATGGTCCGCGAGGGGGCACCTGTCCTGGTCGCCTACGACGGCTCGGAGCTGGCCCGGGCCGCCGTCCGGCACGCAGCCGAGCTCTTCGCGGGGCGTCCGGCCGTGCTGGCGACGGTGTGGGAGCCCGGGTTGGCGGCGCTGCCTGGGGGGCCCGAGGCCCTCGGTGTGAGCGCGATCCCGCCCGATCTGGCGACGGTCGATGCGGTCGATCGCGCCGAGCGTGAGCTCGCCTCTGCCGTCGCTGCAGATGGGGCCGAGCTCGCCCGCTCGCTCGGGCTAGCCGCGGAGCCACAAGCCGTCCCCGACGAGGTCGACGTGGCGGACACGCTGCTCGAGATGGCGCGGGAGCGGAGCGCGGCCGTGGTCGTCGTGGGCTCGCACGGAATCTCGGGACTGCGCTCGCGCCTGCTCGGAGGGGTTTCGCGGAAGCTGATCGAGCATTGCGACCGGCCCGTGCTGGTCATCCGCGGCGAGCGCCACTAGGCCAATGACGCGCCGGGCCAGTCTGAGCGACCCCAACAGGACCTTCACCCCTTTCCCTGGCCGGAGCGGCCTTCGTGGAGGCGCTCGATCTAGTCGGCGGGCTGGTGTGGTCGGCCAGTGGTGCCTGGTCGTCGTTGGTGGAGTTCGCGGACGAAGCCGGTGGCGTTGAGCTGGATCAGCAGTTGGCGCAGTTGGTCGAGCTGTGTCGGTCCGAGTTCATGTTCGAGTTCGGCCTCGATGTCGGCGACGCTTTCGCGGATTGCGCTCGCGGCGGCGTGTCCTCGTTCGGTGAGGTGGACGCGTTTGTAGCGTTGGTCCTTGGGGTCGTCGTCGCGGGTGAGGTAGCCGAGCTGTTGCATCTGTCCCAGCAGGTAGTTCATCGCCTGTTTGGTCATGCGGGCCTCGGCTGCGAGCTCTGTCGGGCGGCGGTTCTGCGGTCCGGGGTAGCGCAGCACGGCGAGGTGCGCGGGGACCAGGTCGGTGAAGCCGGCGTTGTGGAGGTCGAGCAGGATTCGTGCGAGGACGGCGTCCAGCGGCATGCGCAGGAGCGCGCCCATCAACGGTGGTCCGAGCGGGTATTGAGGCTGGGTGGTCAAGTCACTTGACAACGCTATCGGACTGACCTATGGTCGTCAAGTCGCTTTACTAGCCCTTGGGAAGGAGACCCGAATGGACTCGTCAACCGGAGCAACCATCCACGTCGGTGCGATCTCGATCGACTTCCTCGTCGATGCCGACGACTCCGGCGGCAGCGTCACGCTGTTCGAGTGCGGGGTCCCGGCCCACGCGAAGGTGCCCATCGCTCACAGCCACGACGCGTTCGAGGAGACGATCTACGGCCTCGAGGGAGTCTGCACATGGACGATCGACGGCCACGCTTGCGAGCTCGGACCGGGCCAGTCGCTGTGCATCCGGCGCGGCCACGTCCACGGCTTCGAGAACCGCGGCAGTGTCGACGCCAAGTTCCTCGCGATCGCAACCCCAGGCGTGTTCGGACCCACCTACTTCCAAGACATCGCCCACGTCCTCACCGCCGCGGCCGACGGCCCACCCGACCTGGCCGCGATCGGCGAAGTGATGCGCCGCCACGGGCTGACGCCCGCCCAACCAGCCGCGACCTGACAGCCCAACGCGCGCAAAGGACGAGATGTCAAGGTTGGCGGCACCTTTTCGGAGGGGGGATTGGTCGCGGTGCGCTGTCGCAGGGGCGCAGATGGCTTCCTGTAGCTGGTTTCGGTGGTGGCCGGGGGCGGGCGGCCGGTTTCGGCCGCTATTTGCGCTGGCGGGGTTGTCGTCGACGGCGGTCGCGTCGTGGGCTGGCGTTAGGCTGCGTCTGGGCGCGAGTCGATGACGTGTCGAAGTGCAGGCGTCTGGGGCTCGTGGGCCTGCCGCGCGACTTGCCCTTCGAGGGCCTTGATCTATGCGTGCCCCGGTGTCACGCTCGCGCCCGCTTCGCCTTCTTCTGCGCAGCTGCTTGCCAGTCTGAGACGGTGCGCTTGTAGGAGGCCTCGGCCTGTTGGGCGAGCGTGCGCTCGGCTGGCGCATCCGCTGTCTGGTCGCCCAAACGCCGGTGTTGGTGCCCTTGAGCGGCTTGGCGCCGGCGCGGATCTCGAGCAGGCGTAGCTTCTGGCTGTCAGCGAGGGCTGCTGGTGGGCGTAGTCCTGGCGACGCGTGAGCAGGCACCAGAACAGCACCGCGAGCTTGCGCGCGCAGGCCACGACGGCGATCTGGTGGCCGCGGCGGGCCCGGATGCGCTCGTAGAACGCGTGCAGCGGGCCCGGTTGCTGGACCACGCTCCAGGCGGCTTCGACCAGCGCCCAGCGCGCCTGCGGCGAGCCCTGCTTTGCAGATCCGCCCGCCCTTGGCCGGCGTCGAGCCGGACTGGTAGACGCGCGGATCCAAGCCGAGGTAGCCGACCAGTTTGCGCGAGGTCGCGAAGCGGCCGATGTCGCCGACCGCGGCCAGGAAGGTCTGGGCGCAGATCACGTTGACGCCTGGCACCGTCATCAGCCGGCGCACCTCCTCGGACTCGAGCGCCTGGTCGGCGATCAGCACCTCGACCGCGGCGATCTCGCGGTCCAGGAACTCGACGTGGCGCAGGCAGCCCGCGACCGTCTCCTGCTCCTCGACCGGCAGCTCGAGCCCGGCCAGCCACTTGCGCGCCTTGACGCCGAACAGGTCGGCGAAGGGCGGCTTGCCCTTCAGACAGCGCATCAACACCGCATGAATCTCGTTCTTGGCGCGCGAGCGCGCGCGCACCAGCTGCCCGCGGCGCGCCAGCCGGCGGCGCAGCACCCTGGTCTGCTCATCCGGCGTCCAGACCGCATCGAGCTCGCCGGCCCACAACAGCCTGGCCAGCGTGCGCGCATCGAGCCGGTCGGTCTTGGCGGAACAGCAGAAGTCCTCGGCGAGTTGCGTTTTCGCACTCGCATCCGATGGACACGACGCCAGCCGATATTCCTGCCGGATCCGGGCGTCGCCCGGACTCGGCTACAGGTGTCATGTCCGTCCGGGTCTCGGGGGCGGCCGAGGAGAAGGGACACGAGTGTCGGGAGGCGGCGCGTCGCGCAGGATCTCGAGGGCAAGCTCGTAGGGCGGTGACCAGCCGTTGGCGCGGACCGAAGGGTTGAGCGCCCGATCCGCCAGGTCGGCGCGCTTGACGCTGCGGGCGATGCTTGCGCCCGCCCCTTTGGCCCGCGCGATCAACTCGACGTGGGCCAGGTAGTTCGCGTTCGACTGCGCATCCTTGTCGTGGGTCAGGAGCCGGAGCGCGCGCAGCTCGCCGAGCGAGAGGCCTTCCGCCAGCAGCGCCTCTTCCGAGATCGAGGTGTACTCGAGCACCTCGTGAAGCCAGGCGAGTACGCGCGCATCCTTGGGGACCGCGGCCTCGACCCTCTGAACGTGCTCGATCAGCGGCGCCCCGCCAGCGTCGCGCTGCCCGTGGTGAAGCCTTTCGGCTAGCGCCCGTGCGCGATCAGCGTCCACAAGCGTCCAGACTCCCGCGGCTCGTTCGCCACTTCATTGGTGCGCGGGATATTTGTGTTTCGCTCACCATTTGAGCAGATGCAAGGCGGCGTTCCCGGCTACGAGGCCCGGCGACATCGGCGAACAGCAGCCAACCCGACGCCGGCGGTCTCAGTCTCCGCCCGGCGCTCGAAGTCCTGGCGACAATCCTCCAACGACCACAACCAGCGGACATCCCCCCATTGGCATGAAATCGGGATGAGCGGCCGCCGCACCGACCCTCGATGATGATCGGGGTCAGGCGCGAGGGGGCAACTGTTTCGAGTGCTGCACCGGCATTGTGAGCCCGGCTCGGGCTCTCCGGTGCTCGACCAAGTGCCGCAGGCTTCGGCGCCCGACCCGGTGCGGAATGCGGTCTGCGGGCGTGGCCTTCACTCCGCGTCACCGCCGGGCGCTTCGAGCGCCGCGTCGACGTCGTATCCGAGTGCCAGCGCCAGCTCGGGCGCGGCGGACACGACGCGGGCAAGGCCGACGGTGGGAGCCACGGCAATCAGGGTCCCGACGATCTCGTCGATGCTGGCGCCGGCGGCCAGAGCCACCTCGACGTTCGACTGGTAGGAGCTCGGCGCCGCGTCGATCGCCAGCGACGCCCCTAGCCGGACCAGAGCGTGGGTCTTTTGATCCAGCCGTGAGACCTCGACCGTATCGTGGCCCATGCCGAGCACCGACTCCACGAACCGCTCGTCGTTCAGCGCGAGCCTGCGAAGCGTCTCCTTGTATTCAGCCATCTCCTCCTCTGGGCGCCATTCCAGGGGCTTCCGCGAGCCATCCGCGCGGGCACCTCGAACTAGACACCATGGGCCACGCCGCGTCATCGTCCCGATGGCATGAAAAAGCCGGGCAGCGCCGGCGCTGCTTAGAGCAGCCCGAGCTCGCTGGCGCGTTCGACGGCGGCGTTGCGGGAGGTGACGTTGAGCTTGCGGTAGATCGCCATGGCGTGTGATTTCACCGTGTGGCGCGATACGTACAGGCGCTCGCCGATCTCGCGGAAGGAGAGGTGCGTGGCGAGGTAGGGCAGCAGGCGCAGCTCCGCCTCGGTCAGAGTCGAGGCCCCGGGGGCGTGCGCACGCATCGTCTTCAGGTTCGCGCGCAGCTCGTCCACCTGCGCGGGGAGTGCTCCGAGGTCTGGTTGTCGGCGCAGGATCGGCTCGATCTCGCGCAGCATGGTCTCGGCGCCGCCGGCGTCGGCGAGTGTCAGGTAGGCCCGGGCGAGCTCCAGGCGGGTTTGTACCGCGTAGTACGGCTGCCCGTAGGTGAGCCGCGGCCGCAGGCGCTGCACCCGCGCCAGCAGCTCCTGCGCGCGGGGGACGTCCCCACGGTGGAGCGCGACGCGAGCCGCCACGGAATAGGCGAGCGCGCTGGTCGGGTACTCCTCCATCCCGTGCCGGCGGATGATCCGGAGCGCCCGGTCCGCGTGCTCCTCTGCCTGGACCCACGCTTCGATTCCGACCGCGATCGCGGCCCGCTCGCCCAGAGCCACCATCACCAAGTCCGTCCCTCCGAGCTCGAGGCCCGCCTCGACAACCTCGGCGAACAGGTCGTCGGCCTCGTCGACCTCGCCGACCAGCCACCGCGAGATCGCGAGCAGCCCCAGGGCGTGCGCCCAGAACCGGCTCCCACGAGCGAGCGTCCCGACCGCGAGCTCCGCATCCGTACGCATCCTGCCGGCACCCCGACGACAGAGCTGGGCGCGCAGGAGGGCCAGCCACGAGTCGATCGACGCGCTGCCGTCAGGCAGGGGCCCCTCGTAGCTCCCACGCTCGGCGGCATCGGCCCAACGCTCCGCCTCCGCGGGCCGGCCCCAAGCCGCGGCGAGTAGTGCGCCGAGCACGGCGACCGCCGCGTTCTGCTCGAGTGCCCCATGCGCCTCCAGCCAGCTGAGCCAGCGTTCAGCGGTGGCGACACGGCCGCTTTGGTAGACGCGCGGACCGTTACCTACGGTCAGCCACGCCGCTCGGTTGACGTCCCCGGCCGCCTGCGCGTACCCGATCGCGGTCTCCGGCTGGCCATTCGCCTCGCACCAGTCGGCCGCACGAGCGAGCAAACGCGGCACGAGATCGGGCTCGACTCGCTCGAGCTCCGAACGCAGCAGCTCCCGGAAGAGATGGTGGTAGCGATACCACTCCCCGGTCCGGTCCAACGGCACCAAGAACAGGTTGGAACGCGCGAGCGATTCCAGAATCGCCGCGGAGCCGCTGTCCTCGAGGACCGCGTCGCAGAGCGGACCCGACATGGGCTCGAGAACGGCGGTCCTCGTCAGGAAGCGGAGCTCGTCGCGGGGCAGGCGCGAGAGGAGCTCGGAGACCAGATAGTCGGCCACAAAACGGTCGTCCCCGCGGAACGCGGTCACGCCCTTCACCCCGGTCCCGCCCGCCTTGGCCGAGAGCGCCGCCAGGTACAGACCTGCAGACCAGCCCTCCGTGTGCTCGGTGAGCTCGGCGACCTCGCCATCCGCCAGGTCCAGGCCCGCCGCGCTCAGCAACTGGCGCGCCTCGGCCTCGTCCATGCTCAGCTCATTCGGCCCGATCTCCAGCACCAGGCCCCGTGCGCGCAGCGCTCCCGAGTGGCAATGCGGGGTGCGCTCGCGACGAGAGCGCCAGCTGCGAGCCCTCGGGCACATGCCTTGTGAGCGCGGCGATGGCATCCAAGCACGCGGGGCTGTCGAGCAGATGTAGGTCATCGAGGACGAGGACGACTGGCTCGTCCATCGTCGCCAGAGCCACCCCGAGGCGTGGGATCACGGTTCCCTCGATCGAAACGCCTGGCGACGCCAGTGCCTCGAACACGCTCGGGGCGAGCGGCGAGACGCCGTCGAGCGCGGTGGCGACATACGTCAGCAAGACGATCGGATCGTTGTCGTTCGAGTCGGCCGAAACCCATGCGAACGGGCGCTGTGACCGCGAGGCCCACTCGGCGAGCAGCGTCGTCTTCCCCCAGCCAGGGCCGGCGGACAGGAGAACGACCGGGATCGCGCCCGACTCCTCCTCCAGCAAGCCGATCAACGCCGTGCGCGGCACTGTCCCGTCGCGACCCTGCGGCGCGCGCAGCTTCGACTCCAACAACTCGAACGCCGGCGCGGCCGTGGTGATGGCCGGGATCCAGCACGCGACGCATCGACCGTCGAGCTCACCGCTCCGCCATGACATCACTGGCGCACGAGGCGCCCGCTCCCGGGTGCGTCGTACGCGGCTCGCGGTCTCGCCGCCGCGGCTACTGATCGACCTCGGCTCCTGCCAGCCGATGGGAAACGATGGGAAATCCCTCCAAAGGTCGAAGATTTCCCCCCTTACCTTTAGACCCTACTGTGCAGAACTGGCCGAGGCAAGATGCCCGCTATTCCCCGACGAGTCCGCGCCAGCCGGGATTTCATGCCATCTGGGCGATGACCGATCGCCGGCGGCGCGGTTCCATGGAGCCGACGCCACATTGAGTGGTACTCGAGCTTTCGCCCAGCTGCGAAGGGAGTGACACCATGGCCGACATTGTGAATCCCTCCGATGGTTCGGAGGCGGTGGGGACACGCGAGCGCGACAGTCGGGAGCACAAGCCGAAGGCGATACCCCACCTCGCGGCTGGGGAGCGGGCGGCCAGGGGCAAGGCGGCGCGGGCGGTGGCGCCGCGCTCCGGGCATGGCGACTGGGAGCCGGCCTCTGACCGGCGTGATCCGGTCGAGCTGCTGGAGGAGCAGGCTGCCACGCGGGTGCGCGAGCTGGTGCCGATCCGCTATGGGCGGATGCTGGTGTCGCCGTTCACGTTTTTCCGCGGCGCGGCCTACCCGATGGCGGCCGATTTGGCCGCTGCGCCGCGGACGGGTCTGGAGGTGCAGCTGTGTGGCGATGCGCATCTGTCCAACTTCGGTGGTTTCGCCGCGCCCGATCGGCAGCTGGTGTTCAGCATCAACGACTTCGACGAGACGCTGCCGGGGCCGTTCGAGTGGGACGTGAAGCGGCTGGTGGCCAGCTTCGCCGTGGCCGGCCGGGATCGCGGCTTCGACGCCAAGCAGCGGCGGTCGATCAATCGGGCCGTGACGCGTTCCTACCGGGAGGCGATCAGGGGCTTCGCCGCGATGTCCAACCTCGATCTCTGGTACTCCCGCATCGACGTCGACGAGATCGCCGCGCTGGCGGCCGGGCAGGGGACGGGGAAGCAGCGGAAGCGTTTCGAGCGCAACGTGGCGAAGGCGCGCTCGAAGGACAGCCTGAGGGCGTTTACGAAGCTGACGGAGATCGTCGACGGCGAGCCCCGGATCGCGAGCGACCCGCCGCTCATCGTCCCGATCGAGGAGGTGGTGTCGGGCGTCGAGCGGGCCGAGCTGGAGGAGTTCGTGCGGGGAGTGATCCGTTCCTACCGGCGTACCCTGTCCGCCGACCGTCGGCAGCTGCTAGAGCGGTTTCGCTACGTCCACGCGGCCCACAAGGTTGTCGGGGTGGGCAGCGTCGGCACGCGCGCCTGGATCGTGCTGATGCTTGGCCGCGACGAGAACGATCCGCTGTTCCTGCAGCTCAAGGAGGCGCAGGCATCGGTGCTCGAGCCGTTTCTGGGCAAGAGCGCGTTCGCCAAGCACGGCCAGCGGGTCGTCGAGGGCCAGCGACTGACCCAGGCCGCCAGCGACATCATGCTCGGCTGGATCCGGGTCACGGCCTATGACGGCGTCAGCCGCGACTTCTACATGCGCCAGCTCTGGGACGGCAAGGGCTCGGCGATCATCGAGATGATGAACCCACAGGCGATGGCATTTTACGCGGAGCTCTGCGGCCGGGCGCTCGCCAAGGCGCACGCCCGCTCCGGCGACGCGATCGCGATCGCGAGCTACCTCGGCGCGGGCGACAGCTTCGACCGCGCGCTGGCCTCGTTCGCAGAGGCCTACGCCGACCAGAACGAGCGCGACTATCGCGCGCTGCAAGGGGCCGTGCAGTCCGGCCGCGTCGCAGCCGAGACAGGCCTCTGACGGCGCGC
Organism: uncultured Thermoleophilaceae bacterium; assembly: GCA_963821275.1. Taxonomy (GTDB): domain Bacteria; phylum Actinomycetota; class Thermoleophilia; order Solirubrobacterales; family Thermoleophilaceae; genus JACVRW01. The sequence goes on along the minus strand of CAWGDF010000001.1, from coordinate 9,148 downwards.
GAGTAGCTCCTCGACGCGGCCGGCCGCGGGCCAGCTATGGGGCCGCGCCGTTGTAACGTCAGCCTGGATCATCGGGGGAGCCTCGACGACTCTGAAGTGCACGGATCATGCGATCTGGGGGATGCGCCCGCCACGCGGCCTGGGGACAATCGCGTCGCCTCCGACAGAAAGGAACCTCCGATGGTGATTGCGGCTGACTACCCATTCCTCGACATCCTCGGCACGATGCTCGTGTTCTTCGGCTTCGTGGTCTGGCTCTGGCTTCTGATCAAGGTCTTCGCGGACGTCTTCCGCAGGGACGACATCGGCGGCTGGGCGAAGTTCTTTTGGTCCGTGTTCGTGATCGTCGTGCCGTTGCTCGGCGTCTTGGTCTACCTGATCGCCGAGGGCAAGGAGATGGGCCAACGTGACGTTCAGCAGGCCCAGGCTCAGAAGGCGGAGTTCGACGCCTACGTCCGCCAGACGGCCGGCAACGGCGGGCCCGGCAGCGAGATCGCGCACGCGAAGGAGCTGCTCGACAACGGCGCGATCAGTCAGACCGAGTTCGAGCAGATCAAGCAGAGAGCGCTGGCGTAGCTACCGACATCGTGGCGTAAACGGGTCGGCCGGGAGCATCTGCCTCAATCATCGAGGGTCACGGCGACGCCGGCGTCCCACGCCATCTCCTCGTCCGCCCCGCCCGAGCGAGAGTCGAGCTGGCGCGCGGCCCTTACCGCCGCGCGCCCGAGCGCGTTGGCGTAGGTGGGAAATGAGAAGGGAACCAGGGCGAGCTGCTCGACCTTCATGCCGGACGCCACCGCGAGCGCCGCCAGTTGGGCGAGTTCGACGGCCCGCTCACCCACGATGTGACAGCCGAGGATCGTGTGGTTCTCGCGGTCGGCGACGAGCTTGCAGAACCCCGTGGGGCGACCGTCGATGATCGGGCGCGGCATGGAGTCGAAGCCCTCTGTCCCCACGATGACGTCATGGGTCTCCCGGGCGGCCGCCTCGCTGAGCCCGACAGAGGCGTATTCGGGGTCGGTGAAGCTGCCGAGCGGACTGACCTCCGCGGGAAGGACGTCGGTGCGTCCGACGGTTGCGTTGGTCGCGGCGAGGTAGGCCTCGCGCGCGGCCTCGTGGACGACCATCAGGTGCCCGGTGACGTCTCCGGCGGCGTAGATGCCGGGAGCGGTCGTGCGAAGCTGGGAGTCCACCTTGATGTAGCCGCGCTGATCGGTCTCCACCCCGGCGGCGGCGAGATCAAGGCCGTCGGTGGCCGCGACCCAGCCGACCGCGACGACGGCGAGCGTCGCGTCGACATGCGCCTGCGCACCGCTCCCGGAATAGACGAGTCGCACGCCGGCGGGAGATGGCTCGAAGCGCTCGATCGTTCCGGCATGCTCGAGGATCCGCAGCCCGGAGGCCTGCAGCGCCGTGCTCATCGCTGCCGCCACCTGCTCGTCCTCGCTCATGAGGATGCGGGGGGCGGCCTCGAACAGGGTGACCCGCGATCCGAAGGCGTTGAAGATCGAGGCGACCTGGACCCCGGTCGCACCGGCGCCGATCACCAGCAGCGAGTCGGGGGCCGATTCGAGGCGCCAGGCGTCGCTGTGCGTGCAGGTCAGCTCGAAGCCTGGCACTGGGAGCTTGCGCGACGCGCCGCCGGTGCACAGGATGACGTTCGCGGCTCGCAGCCGCGGTCCGTCGGCGCTTTCGATCACCTGCGGCTCGACGAAGCGAACGGTTCCAGCGTGTTCGTAGAGGGTCACGCCGGTCTGTTGGAGCTCGTCGCGCAAGAGCGCGTGCGCGCGCACGTCGCCGGTCACCTCGCGCACGCGGGCGAGGAGACGCCGATAGTCGAGCGTGGGCTCGCCGGCGCTGATCCCGTAATGCCCGAGTTGCCTTGCCTCTCGCATCAGGCGCGCTGCGTGGGCCAAGGTCCGCACCGGCACCGGCCCGTCGTTGGCGGCCATTCCCCCGAGTTCATCGCGCGTGACGAGGGCCGTTCGAGCTCCGAGTCGCGCCGCGCGCAGCGCAGCGACGACGCCCGCTGGCCCGGCACCGATCACGATCACATCGAGGTCGTTTGTGCGTCCAGAAGGCATTTAGTGGGGAGCGAAGCCGCTCTGCGGTCGTTGCGTTCTCCGATCTTCCGGGAGTCTGGCACGAGATAGCGCCGGCGACCGCATGACCGTGCGCAGTGGCCGGAGTGCTGGAGCACCAGGCGTTCGTTCCAGCTGAGGTAGACCGGGCGCCCAGTTGCGGCAGACGTGCCCGCTGGGTCACCGTCCAACGCGGGTGCCAAATGCCCGGTTTGAAGGCATGGGCCATCAGCCACGCCGTGGCGACGGATTGCCGTTCCCGGAAGGCTCGAATTCATGCCATCGGGAGGAGGTGGACCGGAGGGCGCACCCCTACGCTGCGGCTACAGTCCGAGCGTCGCAACGCTGCTCGAAGGCCACGCGACCCTCGACTATGGCGGCCCCGAAGGAGGAACGCAGTGTCCGCGCGACTCGAGTCCCGGCAACCTACCCAAGAGGACGAACCGGTCCGGCGCTCGGGGGCGCTCGCCCAGGTCTGACTAGGGGTCTGCGGCATGGGCGACATCCCCGTCGAGGTCGCGCTGAGCGTGCGGATGCAGCACGCGGAGGGCCCGCTGTGGGACGCTGCGACGGCTCGCCTGTGGTGGGTGGATATCCCCGCAGAGCGGGTGCATTGCTGGTATCCGGAGTCCTCTGAGCACAGCTCCTGGAGCACCATCGGGCAGCCGGGTGGCGTAGTGCTCGGCGCGACGGGCGAGCCGGTGGTCGCAAGCCCGGAGGGCCTGGCGGTGCTCGACCGCAGCACAGGGACGCTGGACCTCCGCGTCCCGATCGAGAAAGACCGGCCCGAGAACCGCGCCAACGACGCCAAGGTCGATAGCCGTGGAAGGGTCTGGGTCGGCACGATGGCCTTCGACAAGCGGCCCCGGAACGCGGCGTTGTACCGAGTCGACGGCGACCGGGTGACCCGTGTGGTAGACGACCTGACGATCTCCAACGGGCCCGCATTCGATGAGCCGCGGGGGCTGCTCTACCTCGCCGACACGGCCCACTGCGTCGTCGACGTCTTCGACCTTGACCGCGCGACCGGTGCCCTCAGCGGTCGCCGGCGGCTCCTCGATCTCAGCCGGGAGCAGCTCTGGCCGGACGGCATGACCGTCGACGTTGAAGGCATGCTGTGGGTCGCCCTGGGACGAGCCGGGGCGGTTCACCGTTACCGCGCTGATGGCACGCTCGACGGCGTCATCGAGCTGCCGACGTCGAATCCCACCTCGGTGGTCTTCGGCGGCGGCGACGGCGGTGACCTCTACATCACGACGTCATGGGCCGACTCCGAGCGGCGCGCCGACGAGCCGCTGGCGGGCGCGATCTTCCGTTGCCGCCCCGGGGTGACGGCCCAGCCCTCGCCGCGCTACACAGACCTCCCACGACGAGCAGAGAAAGGCGTCACACCATGATTGAGCGCATGGTCTTGTTCGGAGCTTCCGGTGATCTGACCAGCCGCCTGCTGCTGCCGGCGGTCGCCCAGTTGGCCGAGGAAGAGCTGCTGCCAGCCGGGTTGACCCTGGTCGGGTCCGACATCACCGACTGGTCGACCGACGACTTCCGCGAGCACATCGCCGGCAAGCTGCGGGAGCACGCGAACGTGACGCCGGCCACACGCGATCGCGTCGTGAGCATGCTGAGCTTCCAGCCCGCCGACGTCACCCGGCCGGAGGACGTCAGCCGCGTGATCGGCGACGATCATCCGGACACGCTGGTGTACCTCGCGCTGCCACCGAGCCTCCTGACGAAGGTGCTACCGGCGCTCGCGGCGACGACGCTGGACTCCGCGGACGCGGTGGCGATCGAGAAGCCCTTCGGCACCGACCTGGCCTCGGCACACCACCTCAACGAGATCCTCCGGATCCAGCTGCCGGCGCCCACGATCTTCCGTATCGACCACTTCCTCTCCAGCGAGCTCGTCCGCCGCGTCATCGTCCTGCGATTCCTCAACCGCGTCTTCGAGCCGATTCTCAACGCGGCGCACGTCGACCGCGTGGACATCAGCTGGCTCGAGAGCCTCACCCTCGAGGGCCGGGCCTCCTACTACGACGGTGCCGGTGCCCTGAAAGACATGGTGCAGAACCACCTCATGGAGGCCATGGCGCTGGTCCTCATGGAGCAGCCGGCCAGAGCCGACGCCGACTCCTTCCGGGATGTGCGCGTCGAGGCGCTGCGGACGGTGGCCACGCCCTCGGCGGAGCGAATGCGCAGCGACACGATCCGCGCCCGGTACACCGTCGGCACGATCGGCTCACGGCAGGTGCCCGCCTACGTGGACGAACCTGGAGTCGACCCCAGCCGCGAGACCGAGACTTACGCCTCCCTGACCCTCGGCCTGAACAGCTCGCGGTGGGATGGCGTCCCGTTCACGCTCCGCTCCGGCAAGGCCCTCGAGACGGACTCCGCCGAGATCGCCATCCATTTCCGTCCGCTCCCCCAATACCTGACCGACCGGTTTCCCGGAGTCGAGCCCAACGTACTCACGATCGGGCTCATAGAACCGTACGTACGCGTCGCCACGACGCTCAACGGTCCCGAGCAAACCGCCGAGAACTGCCAGCTCGAGGCCCGCTCGACACCGCCGCGATTCACGGCCTACGCCCACCTGATCGAGGAGATGCTCCAGGGCAACCCGATGCTTTTCATCCGCGGCGACGAGGCCGAGGAGGCCTGGCGCATCATCGACCCGGTGATGGGGGCGTGGGCGGCCAGCGACGTTCCGATGCAGGAGTACGCCGCCGGCACAGCGCCACCGGCCCCCGCCCTCTGACGGGCACGCCCGCCGTGTCCGCTTTCGCTCTCGCATCCCTAAGGGCCCGGCATCACCGGGCCGCGCCGTGTCAGTTGATGGGAATTTCGCCCACAACGGACGAGGCGCTGCGCTGGCCTCCGACGTAGGGTCCGTCCTCCGTGCGCAAGTGGATCCCCATGCTCATCCTCGCGTCGGCCCAGTTCGTGATGGTGCTCGACACGAGTGTGATGAACGTCGCGATCTCGCAAATCGTCGACGACCTCGACACGACGATCCAGGGCGTGCAGACGGCGATCACGTTGTACACGCTGGTGATGGCGGCGTTCATGCTCCTCGGCGCGAAGCTCGGCGACATCCTGGGCCGCAACCGCGCCTTCGCGATCGGTCTTGCTATCTACGGGGTCGGGTCGCTCACGACGGCGCTGAGCCCGAACCTCGCGGTGCTGCTGGTCGGCTGGTCGGGGGTGGAGGGGTTCGGTGCCGTGCTGGTGGTGCCGGGGATCGCGGCGCTCACCGCGGCCAGCTACGACGGCCGCGAGCGCGCGCTGGCGTACGCACTGCTCGGCGGGATATCCGCCATCGCGATCGCCGCGGGCCCGCTGATCGGCGGCTGGGTGACGACGGAGTTCACGTGGCGATATGTGTTCGCCGGCGAGACCGTGGTCGTGATCGCCATCCTGCTGCTCCGCGGGCAGATCGCCCGCGCTCCGGCATCCGAGCGGCGTCCGCAGCTCGACATCGTGGGCGTGGCTCTTTCGGCGAGCGGGCTGGGCCTGATCGTGTTCGCGATCCTGCGCAGCAGCGTGTGGGGCTTCGTTCAGCCACGGACGCCGCCGGAGATCGGCGGCACCGAGATCACGCCGCTGGGCTTCTCGCCGGTGCCCTTCATCGTGCTCGCCGGTCTCGCCTTGCTCTGGGCGTTCGCCGCGTGGGAGCAGCGGCGTTTCCAGCGGGGCCACGACCGGCTGCTCGACACGGCGCTGCTGGGCATCACGCAACTTCGAGCCGGGCTCTCGACGCTGGTCGGGCAGCAGCTCGTCCTCATGGGCACGTTCTTTGTCATCCCGGTCTACCTGCAGGTCGTGCTCGGCCTGGACGCGTTCGAGACCGGCAAGCGGCTGCTGCCGCTGTCGGTGGCGATGCTCGTCTTCGCGCTGCTGGGCCCGCGGATCGCAGGGCGGCGGTCGCCGCGCACGGTCGCGCAGTTCGGGCTGGTCGGGGTCAGCGTCGGCGCGGTCGTGATGCTCGCGACGCTCGACGTGACTCTCAACGAGACCGGCTTCAAGGTCGCGCTCGCCCTCGTCGGCGCGGGTGCCGGCCTGCTCGCCTCGCAGCTGGGGAACGTGATCATGTCCTCGGTCGCGCCCACGCAGACCAGCGAGGCAGGTGGGCTTCAGGGCACCGCCCAGAACCTCGGGTCCTCGCTCGGCACGGCGATCATCGGCGCGGTGCTGATCGCGTCGCTCGCGACCGGCTTCAGCCAGCGCATCACCGACAACCCCGATATCCCGCCGGCCGCGCGCGAGACGATCGTCGCGAACGCCGAACAGGGGATCGACATCGTGCCCGTCGAGACCGCCGAACGGGCGGCCGTCGAGGGTGGGCTCACGCCCGACCAGGCCCGCGCGGTCGCCGCCGACTACGGCGACGCGCAGCTCGACGCACTGCGGCTGTCGCTCGGCGCGGTCGCGCTCGCAGCGCTGCTGTCGCTGTGGTTCACGGCGCGTCTGCCGACCACCTCACTCGCGGAAAGTGCGGACGCTACAGCGGAGCCAACGGCAGTCAAGTCGGGATGATGTACCACGGGGACTCCGTGCTCGAGCGCCTTGGGGTCCGGCAGGGCCAAGGAGAGCCCGCTCGTGCAGATTGAGACGGCCGGCAGCGAGCGGCGCCGGATCGCCATCGTCGGCGGCGGCTTCGGTGGTCTGGCCGCCGCTCAGAAGCTGCGGCGCGCCGACGTCGACGTGACGCTGGTCGATCGGACGAACCACCACCTCTTCCAGCCCCTGCTCTACCAACTCGCGGCGGGCGCCATCTCCACGGGCGAGTGCGCCGCCCCGTTCCGGACGGCGCTCAAGCGCAGCGCCAACACGAGGTTCGTGATGGCCGAGGTCACCGACGTGGACGCCGAGCGGCGGCAGGTGATCCTTGACGGGGGCGAGCCTCTCGACTACGACAGCCTGATCGTCGCCTGTGGCGCCCAGACGTCCTACTTCGGCCACGACGAATGGCAGCATCGTCTCGTGCGGCCTGAAGACGCTTGGCGACGCCCTCGAGCTGCGCAGCCGCGTCTACGGCGCGTTCGAGCAGGCGGAGCGAGCGCGCGACCAGGGGTCGCGGGACGAGTGGCTGACGTTTGCCGTCGTCGGCGGCGGAGCCACCGGCGTGGAGGTCTCCGGGGCGCTCGCCATCGCCGCCCATCACATGCCTAAGCGCAGCTTCGCGCGGATCGACCCCGCCAGCGCGCGCGTGATCCTGCTCGACGCCGGCGAGCGCGTGGTCCCGGCCTTCAGCGAGAAGCTGTCCGCCAAGGCGGCCAGATACCTCGCCGAGCTCGGCGTGACGGTGCGCGCGGGCGCCCGCGCCACCCGGGTCGACTCGCACGGCGTCACGATCGACGTCGGCGGGGCGACCGAACGGATCCCCGCCCGAACCGTGATCTGGGTGGCCGGCGTCCGCGCCGCGAGCTTCAGCGAGACCCTCGCGAAAGCCACGGGGGCGAGCACGGATCGGGCGGGGCGCATCGAGGTAAGGCCCGACCTGACACTGCCCCGGCACCCCGAGATCTCGGCGATCGGCGACATGACGAGCCTGGCGGGACCCGGGGCCAGGCCGTTGCCGGGGCTGGCGACCGTCGCCATCCAGCAGGCGCGTCACGTGGCCGAAGCGATCTGCAACGGTCAGCCGGGGCCCTCCACGCCGTTTCGCTACTTCGACAAGGGCGCGCTCGCGGTCGTCGGGCGGGGCAAGGCGGTCTGCGAGGTGAGGGGGCTCGAGCTCTCCGGTCGCCCGGCGTTCGCCACCTACCTCGGCGTCCACCTCTACTACCTCGGCGGCGGCGTCGGCCGGCGTGTGGGGGTGCTCACCGACTGGGCGACGGCGCGGATGGGCCGCCCGCGGCACCAGGTGATCTGAGATGGGTGCTGCAGGGTCCAGCCTCTCTTGCCGTCGAGGGCAGAATGCGTCTGTGGCGCAGCAGGTCGCTCTGAAGTCCCGAGAAGAAGCAGACGTCCCGCAGCTGTACCGACCGGCAACGCGCTCGACCAACGACACCGGGTCGCGGAGCCGCTGGCGTCACGCACGGCGGATTCCGCCCTCCATTGGCCGCGAGAGCCCGGCCGGGACAGGGGCTTACGATCGAAGGTCACGCCCCAGCGACACGTCCCTCATCGCTGTAGACGACGAGACCGTAAACGACCCACACGCAGAGAGCGGAGATGGCAAGCGACCACCACGGGTAGGCGCCTCCGATCGCCAGCAGGTTCGCGATCGCGCCCAGGCTGCCGGCGATGATCCCGATGACCCGCCCGTATGTGTTGCCGGCAAAGAGCGAGAAGCCTCCGGTCAGTTGGATTACGCCGAGGATGATCAGCACCCATCCGAGGGTGTTGAGGTTGGTGAAAATGAACCTCTGGTCGTTCACGAAGATGTTCGCACTGTCCAGCGCTCCGATCCCGTAAATGATGTTGAGCGTGCCCACAATCAAGAGCACGATCGCTGCGAACAGGACCCGTCCGGCACCTCTCATCTTTCGCTCCTTTCTCTGTACGTCCGATTACGGCCGCTCGGCGACCGCGGTGGCGAAGCCAAGGGCCTGCGCGATTGAGCTGCCGGCGCTCGCGACGCGGGCGCTCCCGACCACCGGGGCGATCGCGATCAGCACACCCTGAACCTGCTCGACGCTCAATCCGATCTCCGACGCCGCGTCGATGTTCACGAGATAGGAGGCCGGCGGAGCGCCGGTGGACGCCAAGGCGGCGATCCGTACCAGCATGAAGGTCTCGTCGTCGAGGCCTGAGCGCTCCGGGATCCCTTCGTTCATCGTCACGAGGGTGTCGAGGACGGGTGTATTTACTTCGGCCATGGGTTGCTCCTCCGAATGCACGTGGTTGGCGTTGCGGCCGACTCCCGTTGGGGGTCGGCCGACGAGCCTGGTGTCGCTCAGCTTTGACCCAGCAGCCTTGCCTTCTCGCGCTCGAACTCCTCGTCCGTAAGCACGTTCTGCTCGTGAAGCTCGCCCAACTGCTTGAGCTCCTCCATCGCCTCGGGGGTCAGTCCGCCGGCCGCGGCCGGCCGGTCGGCATGGCCAGGGTCAGCGGGCGCCGCCTGC